>JBBACY010000052.1:0-20311 GCA_041656735.1 Bacteroidales bacterium
TAAAGTTTGGCATTCTTTCGCCCGAGCGTTGGGCTATATTAGCATACCGAGAGCAAGCGTACTTTCTTGCGTAGGGATGCGTCAAGTGACTTAAATTTAATAATTATATTGATGTCTGACTATAAAACGAGATTTTGTATCGGTATCGAACCTGAACCGGTTAATGTACCGGTCTGTATAATTTTTAAATGCAAGGAGCGGAATATAGCCCAACTAGTGTATACCCATACCTTAAAAATCTACTTTTCACTCCTTAAATGTAGATAATATATTCTAATTAATCACTTTGCAAGTAAAAATCAGGGTAAAAGAAAATGGAATAATGGGGGGAAAGATGGGTATATGCAACACAAAAAGCAAAAGCCCCTTAACACTCAATGTGTTAAGGGGCTTTTAAGCGGTCCGGACGAGACTCGAACTCGCGACCCCATGCGTGACAGGCATGTATTCTAACCAACTGAACTACCGGACCAATATTGTAAGGAGCGTGTTTCTGTATTTGACGGTGCAAAGATATCTTTTCTTTTTATATCTGCAATACTTTTTTAGAGAAATTTACGATTTATAAAAACTAAAATGCACATTTCCGTAGTTCCGGGTTTCTGTATAATGAGAGTTCTCTGGCATAATAGTTCTTTTAGAATGTTCAACAATAAGTAACCCATTGTTTTTCAGTAAATTATTAGAGAAAATTAGATCGGGTATACTTTCAAAGCCTTTTATGTCGTAGGGTGGGTCTGCAAAAATAACGTCGAATTGTATGGTGCAATTCTTTATAAATTTATACGCATCGTGCCTTATTGGGGTTATTGCATTTATTCCTAGCTCTGCAATTACCTTACGAATAAAAGCAAAGTGCTTAAAATCCATTTCAACCAGGTGAATGCTAGCGCAACCCCGCGAGGCAAATTCAAGGCTTATGCTTCCCGTGCCTGCAAAAAGATCAAGCACGGCAATGTCATCAAAATCGTATCTGTTTGAGAGTATATTAAATAACCCTTCTTTGGCAATATCGGTTGTTGGACGGGCTTTTATAGTTTTAGGCGGATTGAAAATATGGCCTTTAAACTTTCCGCTAACTATTCGCATTGCGATATATTGAAAAGTGTAGAGTATTTCTCCTTATGTGGGCTTAGTATGTAGCTTAGGTGCGAGTTAAAAATTGTGCTATTTGATTTGACGTTGCCAAAAAATCGGGTGAGTAGCGTAAGCAGCTCATTGTGGTAATCTACTTTTCCAAATAAGGTAATGTCAATATCGGCTGGCTTTATACCCAATTGCTTAGATATATTGGCTAAATGGTATGTTGTATCCTCGCTACTAAGGGTCTGAATTGTGCCTGAGTGGAAAAGGTTACCCTCTTTTAGGAAGTTAATTATGGCAAACGAATTAAAAAACGAAACCTGCACTTGCGGTTTCCCTTTTTTCACTCCTTCGGTTAGGGCATTTTTTAGTGCAAAGTACCCGCTGCACACAAATTTTGCATTTTTGTATTTCCCAATAAATGCATTTGCAAGGGTAGAGGGAATGCTGTAGATGCAAACTCTGTCGTCGTCAACATTGCCAAACCTAATTTCGTTTAGCTCGTGAAGGGGGTACGACAGTGCCAAGAGTTGTTTTGCCTTAGTGGGCTCAAAATATTTCGTTGGAACAACGATAAATTCAGGCGACTCGTAGTTTATAAATACCCTTCGGAACTGGTTTTCGAGCCAATCGTACTGGCTGGTGATCCATGAAACCTCCTGGAGCCAATCGTCGGTATAAACCACATTCTTTTCAAATGGAATACTTCCTAAGGCAATAAACATATTGCGATTAGTATCCTTTACGCAAAAAGAAAATCCATTCAGGTTAACCTGAATGGATAATTCATATGATTCGGTGCGGAAAGGATCGAAGGTTTCGTCAAATAGATCAAACTTTTGCATAGTTACCCCATCCCTATTCCCAGTTTCCTGCATTATTTGTCGCTTCCGTTATCGAGCCTACTTTTAGGCCAGGGAAACGTTCAAGCTTGTTTCGTAAATCGTTCTCGTTTACAATAAGTTGACGATCTAGCCCTTTTAGTAATATGTCGTTATGAATTTTAGCTTCAAAAACCTTAATTACAAGTCCAGATCCTGTTTTTAGTTCACCTGCAGCCATTTCAAATTCAGCTCCTCCGGTAAACGGCGCAAAGCGAAGTGAATCAACAGGGTAATTTTTTCTGAAAATACTGTCAAGTACACAAACCCTTACGGTGTCACGGCTAACTAACCCCTTGGCAACTGCAATAGAGTCATCGTACGAACCGATTTGCCTTACTATTTTAAATGAGTCAAATCGTACAAAGTTTATAAGGGTGTCGAAACTACTAGTAAACTTAGCATTCTCAGAACGGAAAGCTAACTGTGCAGTTCTAATGTCCTTTAAACGTTCAATAGTTTTTTCATACCTTTTATCCTTGTCACTCTTAAAACGGATAGGATTCATTATACTCTCGAAGATAAAGTAGGATAAAACTACTATAAGAATTAGAAGCAGAATTTGATAAACGGTTTTCATTTTGCTCAATTTAATTTAAGTTTGTGTGCAAATTTAAAAACATATATGTAAAATTACATACCCAAAGTGAATTTATTTTAAACATAAAATGAAAAGCAGCAATATTTTAACAACTCTAGTACATCATGTTGGATATGAACTCACGAAGAGTCAGGAGGTTACATCGTCTTTGCTCTCAGAGTTCTTCGTAAGTAAAAAAGAGCAACAAGTATTTTTACTTAAGGGGTATGCAGGTACGGGAAAAACTACTCTTATAGCTGCTTGTGTTAAAACGTTGCTCTCATTAGGGGTTAAGGTGGTGCTTTTAGCCCCTACGGGAAGAGCGGCTAAGGTTATTGCACAGTATTCGGGCTATTCGGCCTTTACAATTCATAAGTGGATATACAGAAAGCAATCACAAAAAGACGCCCTAGGAAAGTTTATACTAAATAAAAATACGGGCAGTAATACCATTTATATAGTCGACGAAGCCTCTATGATTAGCGCTTCATCTGCCGAGAGTTCGGTTTTTGGTTCGGGAAATGTTTTAGAAGATTTAATGCAGTTTGTTGATAGTGGCGACAATTGTAGGCTTATGCTTGTAGGCGATGAAGCTCAACTTCCTCCGGTGAGACTCGACAGAAGCCCGGCCCTCGATAAGGGAGTAATTGAAAGCTATGGCTACGAGGTTACCGATATTACTCTCTTGGAGGTGGTTAGGCAGGCTGCTGATTCTGGCATTCTTACCAACGCAACCGAACTTAGAGCAATGATTGCTAACAACCAATGTGTTATACCAAAATTTAAGCTAGTAGGTTTCGACGATGTTGTTAGGCTTTCGGGCACCGAATTAGTGGAAACCCTGGAGAGTAGCTACTCAAAAGTTGGGATAAACGAAACCATAGTGATTAGCTATTCAAATAAACGGGCAAACAAGTACAACCAGGGTATTCGGAACCAAATTTTGTGGTATGAGGAGGAGTTATCCATAGGCGATTTGCTTATGGTTGTTCGAAACAACTACTTTTGGGTTGAGAAAAATTCAGACATAAATTTTATTGCCAACGGCGATATTGTTGAAGTAGTTCGCATTAAAGGGATAAAGGAATTACATAGCTTCAGGTTTGCCGAGGTAACCGTGAGGTTAGTCGATTACCAACAGCAGGAAATTGATGTAGTAATAATGCTCGATACCCTTTCGGTTGATGGACCGTCGCTTCCGAATGAGAGGTCAAATCATCTGTACGAAAGTGTTAGCCTTGATTATGCCGATGTTATTAGTAAGCGTAGTAGGTTTAAAAAAGTGAAGGAGGACCCATATTTTAATGCGTTACAAGTTAAGTATGCTTATGCTGTAACATGCCATAAGGCGCAGGGTGGGCAGTGGAAACACGTGTACATTGATCAGGGTTTCTTTAAGGATGATATGCTTAATAAGGAATATTTACGCTGGTTATACACAGCTTTTACCCGAGCAACCGAAAAAGTATTCTTGGTGAATTTTGCCAAAGAATTTTATACGAGCGATTTCGAGTAAATTCTATAAACGGGTATTCTATCGCATTATTTGTACCTTGGTCAACTCATTGCATAATTGTATGGTGTTTAAAATTTTATTTCTACATTTACCTACATAAAATAATTGTGGCAATGGAGCATACGTAAAAGCATCGTCAACAAATAAGAGAATTACCGCTCTATTAATGTTCTATATATTCCTTTAAAAAATATACAGATGAAACGTAAAAGTTCAATTCGTCAAAAAATTTTACTCTACATCCTCTCCGTTTTTGTGATATTTTATTTGATAAGCATTGGCTACATTACTTTAAATGCGCGGAAATCAATACTGGTTGAAACGAAGGCAAAAACAGAACTGCTTGCAGCCAATTATGCTTCGGAAATTAGCCGACTTTTTGAGAAGAATATTACCATTACACGCACCCTGTCGCAAGCTTTTACAACTTATAAACAGATGCCCGAGGAGCAGTGGACTTCCCTGTTTCTGGATATGTATTCTCCAGTTATTAAGGCGAACCCCGACATATACATAATTTGGGATAGTTGGGAGTATTCTAGCTATAAACCCAATTACACAAAAGATTTTGGTAGGATTCTAATGTTTGTGCTTAGAGAGGAGGATGGGAGTTTTGAGAGGGATGTTGAAGAGAGAAGTATGGATGGGGATCCCGAAATTTATGGAACATTTAAGCAGGGTAATGTCGACGATATTTGGGAACCCTACCTAGATGTGGTAGAAGGAACAAAACGCGAGGCTAGAATGCTTACAACCATAGCTTCGCCCGTGCAAATTGACAATAAGTTTGTGGGTATGGTTGGGGTCGATGTTGAACTTACATTTTTACAAGATCTTGTGAGCAGCGTTGATGTGGTTGAGGGCGGATTCGCTTTTATTACGTCATATACTGGAATAATTGCTGGTCACCCCGATAGCGATAAAATTAACAAGAATATAGTAGACCTTTATCCCAACGAAACGCAACGAGAGCATCTTGTTGAGCGAATACAAAAGGGTGAAAAGTTTTCCTTTGTTCGGGATGATAATGGCAATTCGCACTACATGTTTTTTGCACCCATTACTGTTGATGGGGTTAGTAAGAATTGGTCATTGGCCATTTCAATTCCCTATAAAAAGGTTCTGGAAACTGCTAACCGGTCGGTTTACATATCACTGGTTGTGGGTTTAATTGCCCTACTCATTATTGTTGTTCTGCTTATTCTGGTTTCAAACAACATTACCCGTCCTGTAGCAGCAATTACGCAGTCGTTAAACAAAATGGCATTAGGGCATATCTCAAATGATTTGGAGCTTACAATAAACTCAAATGACGAGATAGAGGAGATGGCCAAAGCCTTTAATCGTTCAATTGAAGGGTTAAACAGTAAAACTTCTTTTGCACACAATATTGGCAAGGGAGAACTCGACAGTAAGCTCGAAATGCTGAGCGAGGACGATATATTAGGTAAATCGTTACTCGATATGCGTAACAGCCTAATGGTTGCTAAGCAAGAAGAATTAAAGAGGAAAGAGGAGGAGCGTAAAAGATCATGGGATAATGAGGGGGTTGCAAAATTTGCCGATATTTTACGCAGTAACAACGACAATATTAATCGATTAGCTGATGAGATTGTAAAAAATCTTGTGAAGTATATGGGTACAAACCAGGCGGTAATGTTTTTGCTTAACGAGAATGACCCAAATGATGCTTTCTTCGAACTTTTCTCGGCATACGCATGGGACAGAAGAAAGTATTTGAATAAACGAATTGATGTAAGCGAGGGCTTGGTGGGCGCTTGTGCTATGGAAAAGGAAACGATTCAGCTTACCGAGATTCCCGAAGACTATATTGAGATTACATCAGGGTTAGGTAAAGCCAATCCAAAATATATTGTGCTGGTTCCGTTAAAGCATGAGGGAATTGTGCAGGGAGTAATTGAGATGGCTTCGTTTACAATTTTCGAAGAATTTGAGGTTGAGTTTCTTGAACGTATTGCCGATAGTATTGCCTCTACCATTCAGTCGGTTAAAATTAACGTAACAACCAAGCAGCTGCTTGAACAATCGCAACAGCAAGCCGAGGAAATGTTGGCTCAGGAAGAGGAAATGCGCCAGAATATGGAGGAGTTGCAAGCAACACAGGAGGAGATGGAACGTAAGGGCTATGAGCAACAGCAATTGCAGGCAGCTATGACCGAAGAGGTTGAGAAGATGAGGGGCGAGCTAGAATTGCAGCAGCATAGTTTCGACTCGATAATAGACGCAATAGGTAAAACGGCATACATTGCCGAGTATAGTATCGATGGGCGAATAGTTAGGTTAAGCAAGTCTCTTGAGGCACTAATTGAAAAATCATCGGCTGAGGTGGAGGGTATGCACCACTCCGAATTATTTGTTTCAAATACTAAGCCAGCCAAGGGAACCAAAGATTTGTGGGATATTCTAAAAAACGGAAAAGTTTTTGAACGCGAATTTAAAGGTATGCTTGGTAATCAAAAAGTGTTGTTAAAAGAATGGTACTCGCCAGTTTTGGATCTCAACGGCGAAGTTTTAAGGGTAATATCTGTTTCAATTTGTATATAATCATATGCGAAACATTCATAAAAGCAGCAAAATTAAATAGTTCGAGTATAACATCATAATTTGCACTATTAACCAATTAATCAAATATTTATGTACTTATTTTTTGATACAGAAACAACCGGGTTGCCTCGAAACTGGAAAGCTCCTGTAACCGATTTGAATAATTGGCCACGTATGATTCAAATTGCATGGGCTTTATTTGATGAAAAAGGCAATGGTATCGAATCTGAAGGTTTTATTATAAAACCCGAAAACTTTGAAATTCCGCTCGATGCATCCAGGGTACATGGAATATCTACCGAAAGAGCTATGAATGAAGGCGTAGCCCTTGAAACTGTTCTAAATAAATTTAATGAACTTGTTGCACAGGCTAATTTTATTGTTGCCCACAACATTAGTTTTGATGAAAAAATTTTAGGTGCAGAATTATTAAGAAAAAGAATACAAAGTGATTTTAATAGTAAGAGAAAACTTTGTACAATGCAATCATCCACAAACTATTGTAAAATACCTGGACCATATGGTTACAAATGGCCTAAATTATCGGAATTACATATAAAACTTTTCGGAGTTGACTTTGAGGACGCGCATGACGCTATGGTAGATGTTAATGCAACTGTAAAATGTTTTTGGGAAATGAGAAAAAGGGGGCTGATATAAATATTTGAGTTAACACTTCGCGCAATAGTGTAGAATTGTGTGTAACAAGTCTTCGAACCTATGTGTATTGGTTTATGCAGAAATACGCGGGAGTGTAAACGAGAATGTGGATCCCTTGCCTGCTGTAGAGTTTGCCGATATTTTTCCATTGTTTTTATCAACAAATTTCTTTACCAACTTAAGCCCTAGCCCGGTTCCCTTCTCGCTGTTGGTTCCAGGTGTGCTGATGGTTGTAATGCCATCAAAAAGTGTGGAAAGTACTTCGTGTGAAATACCAATCCCACTATCAATAACTGATATTATGTAGTCGCTTGCTACCTCTTTTAATTGGATAATGATTTTGCCTTTGTTTGGTGTAAATTTAATGCTGTTGCTAACAAGGTTTCTTAGTACTGTCTTCATCATATCAGCATCAATAAAAACGAATGCGTTCGGCACTACTTCCTTTTCAATTAAAATATCCTTGTTACTGGCTAATACTGTTTTAAGGGTAATTACTTCATCAATAATTGTGTTTAGGTCAATTTGCTTAGGGTTAAAACTTTCCATACGTTGCGAGTGCGACCACTGGAGTAAATTTTCCAGTAATTTATAGGTTTCACTACTCGTGGTGCTAAGGGTTTGCAAAATACTGACAATGGTTTCCTTGTCGTACTCATGCCATTGGCTTTGAAGCATTTCAATAAGTTGGTTTATAGAACTTATGGGCGAGCGCAAATCGTGGCTAATTATTGAGAATAGTTGATCTTTAAGAGCGTTTGCTTCTTGCAAAGCGATTTCGGTTTGTTTTATTTTTGATATGTCGGCCAGTGTAATAAGCACTTCTTTTAACTTACCGTTTGGTAGTAGGGTGGTTCCAAAATTTAACGAAAGGTAGATAACTTCACCAAGGTTGCTTGTTATCGCAATTTCATGACTACCATTTACGCCATCTCCTAACTCTAATTTCGTTAAAATTTCATTAAAGTTAAGAGATGCACCGGGTAGCACCATCGACAGAATATCCTTTCGGGTTAGCTGTGGTGGCTGGGTATCAAATCCAAATATTTCAAGCGCCTCGTTCGATAATGTAATAAGCTCGTTTTCGGGGTTATACCTAATGCTACCTAGTTTTGCAACGGCTTGAGCTTGTTTGAGCTGTGCCCTATTCTCTGTAAGTTGTTGCTCATATCGTTTACGATCAGTTATGTCATGGGCAATGATAAACAGCATTTCCTCATCGTTAATCTTTTGCGAAATAAAATTGGCTTCTACTGAAATTACCTCGTTGTTTTTCTTCGTATGCAGCCTATGCGCTATATGGGAGTGCCCTTGTTTTTTTGCAATTTCTAATGATGTGCGTGAATATTCGGGTTGAGCCGATAGTTTTAAGTACGGTTGTCCAATTATTTCGGAAGCCGCATACCCGTAAGTCTTTAAAAAGGCGTTGTTTACATCTTTCACTAAATGCGTTTGTGCATCAATAATGCAAACCGCATCAATATTCGATTCGAATAATACCCTAAACTTCTCTTCATTTTCAATGAGTTTCTGCTCATCCTTCTTACGTTGCGTAATGTTCATTACCAGTCCAACTACTCTGGTTTTTTTCTTGTCGTCCACAAAGCTGCGTCCTTTTAGCATATAGTAACCGTAACGGTTACTATTGTTGCGAATGCGTATTTCTAGGTCAAAATCGCTGTCAGTGTGCCAGTTTCGTTTAATATGCTCAGTAATTATGTTAAGGTCGGCTGGGTGCAATTTTAAGGCAATTGACTCAATGTTCTCGTGCTCAATGTTGAAATCTAGCACGGGAACATTCGGATTGTGAGAAACCCAACTAATTCGTTCTGTTTGAGGTGAGTATTCCCACGTGGCAATTCCGCTGTAGCCCTGAGCTTCGGCTAGTAGTGTTTTGCTGTCTTCCGCTTCTCTTTCGGCTTTGGCACGCTTCTCTACTTCAATAAATAGTTGGTCAGTAAGTTTTTTATACTCGTTGGCCTGTCGGTTGGCTTCGTTGTTTTGTGTAAGCGGAGAAATTAGTGAACTGCTGGTTAAACTGATGGTGGTAACTTTTTTATGAAGATAATAACTTATAAATAAAGCCATTGAATAGAATGCTGTGATTTGCCACAGCATTGCTATAGATGTAATTTGGTTAGTATTTATGTATGCAGCTAATGAGCTAATCGAAATTATGGCTAACGCCACTGAAAATACGAAGATGCTTGCTTCTGCAATTAGGTAAACCCCAAAAATTATTAGGGTAACAATGTAGGCAATTTGTAAATGCTCGGAATAAGCAGGCAAAAGTGGCACCAAACCAAGGAGTACGGATGCTAAAATTACCAATAAACCTTTCTTTGCATCTTTTAAAACCTTACTGGTGCTTTGTGTTGATAAAATTAAGGGTGTAATGGCTAAAAGCGAAAACACGAAACCCACATATGATAGGGCAAAAAAGCTAGCAGAGTTTATCTGACTATTTTTATAATTTAAAAAGGTGAGAAACAATGCTAACACTAAGGCCGAAGAGAGGTAGATAAGGGCCATTTGCCCCAGTTTCTGGATGCTACCATTTGACTTGCGAACCACATTAAAGGCTGATATAAGCTTACTCATACTGAAAATTACCATTAGTTCAAAAGCCGCCGATACGGTTGGTTGAAGCAGGTAAACTTTATGGGTATCGAGAGGGATATTATAAGCGAAAAAGTGCGAGGCTAGCATTGCCAAGAATAATGAGGGCAAAACCGATTTGCCATATATTACCAGTAAACCTAAGCCCACACCAATTGGTAGCCAAACAGTGTAGTTGTTATCAAAAAATCGGAAAAGAAATATGGAGACAAAGGCACTCAGTAGGTATGTGAGTGAACCAATTAGAATTGACGAAGACTTTACCCGAATAAGAGGTTTAATCATAAAAGTATATTAAAGTAGGTTGCAAAATTAGGGTAAATAACTTCATTATTAACAATTTTAATAACCTTAAGTTCATTTGCAATCTAGCGCACTCACTGTTTTACAGCACAATTTAAACATTTACAGAACAATATAAAAAAAATGATGCATAGCATGTATATTTTACTGTAATCAGTCGATTATTTTTTACATTTTTGTAGACTATTAAAAAGTTCATTTCAAGAATCTGTCAACTATGCTAAAAAGAGTACCCCATACTTACGTAATTGTTTTTGCTATTATTGTAATTGCTGCAATAATGACCTGGTTTATTCCCTCGGGTAAGTATATTGAGGTTGAAAAAGAAGTTGATGGCATTAGTAAAAAGGAGATGGTTTTTTATTACCAGAAAAACATACCGCAAGAATATCAGCAAGAGGTGCAACCACAACCTCAAACATGGCAAATTTTCTCGGCTCTTTTTAAGGGTTTTGTTAAACAAAGTAACATCATAATTTTTATTTTGATGATTGGCGGTGCTTTTTGGATTATGAATGAGAGCAAAGCCATTGACATTGGTATAATGGCATTTTTAAGGCTAACCCGTAAAATTGAGGGCAACAGGGTAATGAAATCGGTGGGGGTTGATAATATTGTTATTGTATTGATAATGCTGATGTTTAGTGTTTTTGGTGCAGTATTCGGTATGAGCGAGGAAACCATTGCTTTTGTTATTATTCTTGTGCCGCTGGCCATTTCAATGGGGTACGACTCCATACTGGGGGTTTGTATGGTTTACGTTGCTGCCCATATAGGGTTTGCTGGGGCTATCCTTAACCCGTTTACAATAGGTATTGCTCAGGGTTTAGCCGACATTCCGCTCTTCTCGGGTATTGAGTATAGAATGTTTTGCTGGCTTGTGCTGAATGTGTTTGGTATTGGCTTTGTGCTTTTTTATGCTCGTAAAATTAAACGAAACCCAAAGCTGTCGGTTGTTTATGACGAGGACGAGTACTGGCGAAAGCGAGAGCAGAATAAAACCGACGAGGTGAAATATTACACTCCGAAGATTGCATGGTTCGTTTATGGAGCCATACTAATATCACTGGTAATATTCTCATTTTTGTATCCATATACAACCTTAACCATCGGAACGTCTAACTACACGTTATTTGTAATACCTGTTTTTACCGCGCTGTTTGCGTTGCTTGGTGTTGTGTCGTTACGTAAGTCGGTACATTATTTCATCCTGTTGCTGCTGGCCTATACCATTGTCTTTTTAATAATTGGAGTTATGGGCTACGGGTGGTACGTAATGGAAATTGCAACCCTTTTTATGGCTATGGGCGTTGCTAGCGGCTTGGCCATTAACAAATCAGCCGATAGTATTGCGAAACTATTTCTCGAAGGGGTTAAGGATATCCTTTCGGCAGCAATTATTGTTGGGTTGGCTGGGGGTATCATCGTTGTGCTCGATGATGGTGGAATTATCGATTCAATTCTGTATGGTCTTTCGAAAGCAATGGGAAATTTTGGAAATATAGCATCAGTGGGGGTTATGTATTTAATACAAACCGTAATTAATGTTGTTATTCCGTCGGGGTCGGCCAAGGCAGCTATTACCATGCCTATAATGGCTCCTTTTAGCGATTTAATTGGCATTTCACGGCAGGCAACCGTTGTGGCTTTCCAGTTTGGCGATGGTTTTACCAATATGATTACCCCAACATCGGGTGTGCTAATTGCAGTGCTAGGCGTGGCTCGCGTGCCCTATCATAAATGGGTAAAATGGGTTTGGCCGCTTATTTTAAGCCTAGTAGTATTAGGTTTCTTACTCCTTATCCCAACGGTTACAATGAAACTTAATGGGTTTTAGTAATATTTTAAACTTAACCTGTATTTTAACCACTTATTGTACTCTGTTTAATTTTATTTTGTTGATATTTAGCAATTAACAGCCTGCTTTCGGCCTCATTGTATTTTGTATGTTAATAATTACTCGGAATTTTGCCAAAAAGTATAACTTTGTAACTTTCGTAAATTATACAGTAAGTTTATGAGTTTTATAGTAATTGAGGGGCTCGATGGAGCGGGAAAATCGACACAACTTAAAATGTTGGCCGAATGGTATCAAAATAAAGGGGTAGCTTGCGAAACCCTCCATTTCCCTAGAACCGACTCTCCGTTTTTTGGAGAACTTATTGCTCGTTTCCTACGTGGTGAATTGGGAAGCCTTAATCAGGTTGACCCGTACGTTGTGGCAATGCTTTATGCTGGCGATAGGAGAGACGCCTCGGGTATACTAAATAAGTGGCTTGATGAGGGGAAAACTATCCTGCTCGATAGGTATGTGTATTCAAATATCGCATTTCAGTGTGCTAAAATTGAAAATGAGGAGGGACAAAAACAGTTGCGCGACTGGATTTACAATTTAGAATTCGATTATTTTAAAATTCCTAAACCAACAGCTAGTATCTTCCTCGATGTTCCGTTTAACTTTACCGAATCGCGCCTTAAAAGTAATCGAATAGGCGACGATAGGGATTATTTAAAGGGAAGTGTTGACATACACGAAGATGACCTGGGTTTTCAGCAGAGGGTAAGGCGTGTTTACCTTCAGCAGCCAAATTTCGATTCGTTGTTCAGCGTTGTTCCCTGCACCGATAGTAGCGGGCTGATGGCCAGTAAGAATGATATTTTTAAAAGAATAGTTAGCTTAATTGAAGATTAACAATAAATATAGGGTAAGATGTTGAAGCTTTTAATGTGGATATCACGCTATGTACTAGCGTTTACTTTTATTTTCTCGGGTTTTGTTAAGGGTGTCGACCCTTTGGGCTCTGCATATAAATTTGGCGACTACTTTATGGCTTTTGGGCTCGATTTTTTAATGCCTTTTGCCCTGGCCTTATCGTTTGTGCTTTGTGCTGCCGAACTTCTAATTGGCTTACTCTTGCTTTTTAATGTGCGAACCGTGTTAGCATCATGGGGCGCATTCCTATTCATGCTGGTTTTTACACCGCTAACACTAGCCCTGGCAATTTATAATCCCGTATCGGATTGTGGCTGCTTTGGTGATGCAATTATTCTTACAAACTGGGAAACGTTTTTCAAAAATTTACCCTTGCTAGGCGGTTCAATACTTTTGGTTTATAATCGTAAGTATATTCGGCCTAAACTTTCACTTGCCCCCGAGTTGGGCATAACAATACTGCTTGCCATTATTTCGTTTATGCCTCCAGCGCACGGCTACCGAAATTTGCCGTTAATTGATTTTCGCCCGTATAGTATAGGTACACACATTCCAAGTGCAATGGAAATACCCGAAGGCGCACCCCTCGATGAGTTTAAAACATTGCTTTACTATCAAAAGGACGATGTGGTTAAAGAGTTTACTCAAGAAAACTTTCCTTGGCAAGATACAACCTGGTCTTTTGTCGAAAGTAAGTCTGTTCTGTTAAAGGAAGGGTACCATCCTCCAATCTCAAATTTTGTACTAACCGATTTGTATGGCTGGGATGTAACCGATAGTATTTTGAATTATTCAGGGCAAACCATGCTTGTGGTTGCATACAGACTCAGCGCAACGAATAAGGAAACTTTTTCACGCCTTAATGAGCTATACTTCAAGGCTCAGGAAATGGGGATGAACTTTGCTTGCGTAACATCTTCGCCAGTTGATGATATTGATAGTTTTGTTAGCGCAACAGGTGTGGCTTTCCCCTTTTTACAGGCCGATGAGATTATGCTTAAAACAACGGTAAGAGCAAACCCTGGAGTAATATTGCTTAAGCAGGGAACAATAATTGGTAAATGGCATTATAAAAATATACCCGAGCCCGAGTTTTTCGAAGGTAATTTGGTAGCCAAACTAATTGCCTCGCAGCAGAGCAACGCAACAAATCTTTGGGCAGCTATTATTATTTTATTCTTGATTGTGGGCAAACTCCTTGTTCGTTTTATACGATGGGATACTACGATTGTGTAATTCTGTTATATCTCTTTCTGATAAGGTGTAAGTTACCATCAGTTAGTTTTTTAAGTTTACTTAAAGGGATACTAGACACTTCTTTTACATGATGCAACGGTCTATATTTACTTTTCAACTCCGCTATGTGTGATGAGAAGCCATAGGGGAATAAAAATTGATATAGGTTTGCTTTTAGGTTATAGTCCTAGCAGAAGGCGATGCAGCAACATATTAAACTTTAAATATGGTAAAACAGATTTATAGATTTTTGAACCCAAAATTTCAAAATTTATTTCTTGAGTATAAAGTAGATTTAAAACCAAGATATGGTCATGGAAAACCTGCACATCATGACTTATATCAAATTATTGATTCAAATAGAGAAACTTATAAGCAATTAATTAACAAATCATTATTGCTAAAGGATTTCATTTGGACAATTAAAAGTTCAAAAAGGGAGAACGATGCAACACAACCAACCTGGAATAATGGTTTTCTACCTGCGCTGGATATTATTGGAATTTATACTTTGCTAACAGAGTATAAACCTCAAAAGTACATCGAGATAGGTTCTGGAAACTCCACAAAGGTTGCCTACAAGGCAAAACTTGAACAAAACTTGAATACTGAAATTATTTCGATTGACCCAATGCCTCGAGTTGAAATTGATAGCCTTGCCAACAAAGTAATAAGAAAACCATTTGAGGAAATTGATTTTAATTTTTTTGAGGAACTCAATGAAAATGATATTCTATTCGTAGATAATTCTCACAGAATTTTGCCAAATTCAGATTCAATGGTTTTCTTTCTGGAGATTTTTCCAAAACTAAAAAAAGGTGTAATTGTTCATGTTCATGATATTTATTTACCTTATGATTATCCCCAATTTATGTGTGATAGGTTCTATTCGGAACAATATGGATTAGCAATGTATTTATTGGCAAACCCCCAAAAGTATAAAACGATATTACCTAATTATTTCATATCTGAGGACAATGAATTGTCTAATTTAGTTTTGCCAATATGGAAACATGAAAACATTAAAGGAGTAGATAAACATGGAGGCTCATATTGGATATTGATTAATGAATGACGATATACTACGGTTGCCAATACCTGGCATCAAGCCCCACTGCTAGGCTGATTTAAAGTAGGGTAAATAGAGGAAATTTTGGGTAGATGAGATTAAGTCATTAGTTAACAGATCGTTTTAATGTTGGATAAATGAGTATATTCTATATGCAATTTATTTTACTACTTGAAAACTTAAGATATATAGACTGCAAGCCAATGACTCAGGGCATTTATTCGGCTCAACTCTTGCCAATTATGTATTTTAATCAAGATGAGAATATAGAGAAACTATTGTTTTATATCCACTCTTTAAGTATTTTAACAAAAAAATAATTGGTAATTATTATGAAAAATAATTTTGCAAACGCTACTTATGTTGTTGGCACTATTTTGGTAATTATTGGCACTTATATGAAATTGAATTTTATTGAGTATGGTTTATTCGTATTGTTTTCAGGTGTTGTAGTGGGCGGATTTGGCAGCCATCTTAATACTACATACTTAAAAAAGAGAAATAGTGCTCTTGAAGAGAGAGTAAAAGAACTTGAGCAGCAATTAAAAAACTAAATTTTTAGTTAACCTCAATTTTAAACCAATATTTTTCACATAAAAAGCACAAAAATGAGAGCAAAAATAAACCTTCTATTTATACTATTCGGACTGATTACCATACTGTTATCGTGTAATTTGAATCAGAAAAACAGGGAGCGTGAGGAGCTTGTTAGAGATTATTATAACGGATTTAATACGGGAGATTATGGACTTATCTCAAATACGGTTTGTGATAGCATTAAAATTACTGAAAAGGAGTACATTTTAACTCGCACTCGTAACGAACTACAACGGCAATTTCAGTGGGACTCTGTCTTCAGTCCTAAATACAGTTTGGTTGATTTAAAAATCAAGGGTAATTCGGCAGAAGTTACCATTTCGAAAATTTGCAAACGGATTGCGTTTTTGCAGGACTCAGCCTTGGTTTATAATGTATTGATTGATTTTGATGGGGACAAAATATCAGAAATTCAGACGACTGAATACGTGTTCCTCGATTTTTTAAAGTGGCGACCAAGGCGCGATAATTTAACTAACTGGATTAACGAAAATCATCCCGAATTAGCAGGGTTTGTAAGCACCCAGTCAGTTGAGGGGGCACAGAATTATTTGATAGCAATAGATTTATATAAAACAGAGAAGTAAATACGCTGGCTCAATTGATTTATTGAATTAATGCTCTGTGCAAGAGCCCGAACTCGTGCTAATTTTTAGTTGAGCGAAACAGAAAAATTTATGCTGCACCACAGTATGAATATTACTAGAATAAACCAATAATATGAAACTTGAACTTTATCAAATAGATGCATTTACTGATAAAATATTTGGAGGAAATCCTGCTTGCGTTGTTCCGTTAAGCAATTGGTTAGCAGATGATTTGCTGTTGAATATAGCCAAAGAGAATGCAGTTGCCGAAACTGCTTTTTTTGTTGATAAAGGCGACAAAGTGCACTTGCGATGGTTTACCCCAGATATTGAAATGGATTTATGCGGTCACGCCACACTTGCTACGGCTCATTGCTTAAAGTCAATTCTAAAATACCCTAAAGACACAATAGTTTTTGAAACTTTGAGTGGAGATTTGACCGTTTCAGTTGAAAACGATTTGTATAGTTTAAACTTTCCTTCCCGAATGCCAATTGCTTCTGAATTGCCCGAAGTAATTCGAAAGGCATTGAGTATACAACCTAAAGAGGTTTATAAAGCAAGAGATTATATGCTGGTTTACGACACAGAGGAGGAAGTTAAAAACATCAAAATAGACCGACAAATTTTCGATCAAATAAACCTTAACCCTGGTGGAGTAATTGTTACAGCAAAAGGGAATAGTTGCGATTTCGTATCGAGATTTTTTACTCCACAAGCATCAATTTTAGAGGATCCCGTAACGGGCTCAGCCCATTGCTCGTTAATTCCATTTTGGTCAGAAAAACTTAATAAAAGTGAACTTAATGCAATGCAAATTTCCGATAGGGTAGGTTTACTAAAATGTAAGAATGAAAATGACAGGGTAATTATAAGCGGTAAGGCCAGAACCTATTCAACGGGGAATTTATGGACGGAGTAAAACTACTTTCAGTTGTTGTGTTATACTAAAACAGCGATTAACTAGCAAAGTGTTTAAATAAAAAAAGTAACGGGGTCTAGACCTCGTTACTTTTTTATGATATTAGGATTATTCTCCAGTAAGACTTTCGGATTTATTCCATATCCATATCCAACGCCTCGGCACCTTGCTTATCTTTACGCGCTTTGTACTCGTTAATTCTGTATGAAAAGCCAACAAATATAATTCTGCTTTCGCGCGTGCGCTGTATGCTACTGGTAAAGTTATCGCCCCAGGTTTGCGATTTAAAATTCATAGAGTTGAGTATGTCACTAACCCTAATGTTTATTGAACCCTTATTTTTAAGCACGTTTATTCTCATCCCCAAATCGAACCAGTACATCGATTCAGTAGTGCCTTGGCCACCTCCCGATTGCCAAAAGCGCATACTTCCACCAACTGAAACCGATGGCGAGCGGTAGTTCCCTGTAGCCTGCAACTCAACATTTTTGCCAATGCTCCACGATGATGTTCCTCTAACGCTCCAGCTATCGCCTTTGCTCGATTTTTCATCAAGAAAACTTGAGGTAAGCTTAATTTGGGAGTAATTAAAGTTACCATTTACTTTCCACCAGGGTGCTATAGTTTGCGATACCACGCCCTCAAAGCCAGTAATGTTGCTTTTGTCAATGTTTTGAAAGGTTGACAAAGCAATGCCTTCGTTGTCAACCTCAACAATTCTAGTGGCTATATCAGTTGTGTAGCGTTGGTAAACTGTTGCATTTAGTTTAGTTTTAGGTAAATTGTAGTAGTAGCTAATTTCAAAGCTGTTTGTTAGCTCCGGATTAAGCCAAGGGTTACCCATGCTTAAGTTAAGCGGGTCGGTGTAGTCAATAAATGGGTTCAAAAACCGTGTATTTGGTCGGTTTACCCTTTTACTATAGGCTACTTGTGCTGAATTTTTTTCGTTTATTTCCCATTTTATATGAGCGCTAGGGAAAAAGTTTAAAAAATCTCGTTTAATAGGGGCATCGTTGGTCGCTTTCTGGTCGGCATTGGTAAAAGCCTGCTCGGCCCTTATTCCACCCTGGTAACTAAACTTACCATCGGCAAATGTGTTTGAGTAAATTGCATAAGCCGAGAACTGTTGCTCACTGTAAATAAAATTATTGTTTCGCATAAGATCAGGCGTCCAAGTATTGCTTATTAAGCTGCGGAAAACGTAGTCATTATCTTGAGAGCGGGTCATTGCTTTTAGCCCAGTTTCAATTCGTCCGCCATTACCAACGGGCTGAACTAAATCTGTTTGCATAGTAAAAACATTACCATTAAAATCAGTTTCGCTCTGTTCATATAAATTTGCAAAAGAACCAATATTCCACACTTGCGACATATCGTTATTGTTTAAACCCAGCATAGAGTTGAAAAAAACATCGGCGGTTAGCTCTTGCCCTTTTTGCTTGCCATTTAGCTTATAGTTTAGTGCTAAATTATATGAAGAACCGCCCATACTACCAACGTTTTCGCGTTGATATTGAGTGGGTTGCAACGGCATCTTTAGGTCCGTTTGTGTAATATCCCAAATATTAAAACCACGTGAGTTGTAGCCGCCCGATAGGGTTAGAGTATTGGAGTTGTTAATAAAATAATCTAATCCACCTCTTAGGGTTACAAACTGGCCTTGTCTTTTAAAGTCCTGATCTTGAAGCAAGGTGCTTTGGTTGTTATTGCCCATGGTGGTTATCCTGTCCGAAAGCGTTTGTCCCATCATTTTTTGCTGTCTGTAGCTAATGTTGGTAAAAGCATTAATTTTGTCTTGTCGATAGTTAACATTTAGTGTGCCATTGTACTTATCGCCTGTGCCTGCATTCAGCATTACCATGGCATGATATCCTGGATCTCTCTTCTTTTTAAGAACTATGTTGATAATTCCCGACAGCCCATCTGGATCATATCGGGCCGAGGGATTTGTTATTACCTCAATGCTTTCAATAATGCCTGCTGGAATTTCTTCTATACTTGTATAGGTTGAGGGTTTGCCATCAACCAGTATGGTTACATTCTGGCTGCCTCGAAGGCTTACGTTTCCTTCCATATCAACCTGAACCGACGGAATGCTTTCCATCAGCTCTAGCGCGCTACCTCCCTCGGAGTTTATATTCTTTTCAACATTAAAAACCTTTTTATCGAGGTTATGGGTAAGCATTTGCCTCTGACCAGTAACCACAACGCTCTCAATGTTTTCCGATGATGGCTCAAGAAGTATTGTACCCAATGTAACCTCTATGTTTTTAGGATTTACAGCAAAAGGTTCGAGTTTAAGGGTTGTGTAACCAATAAATTTTATTTCGCTGTAATACCTTCCGCCAGGTACTTTTTCAATGGTAAATTCGCCATTCTCGTTGGTAATTCCTCCCGTTACCAGGCTTGAGTCGCGTAAACTGTAAAAGGCGATACTGGCGTATTCAACCGGAATATTATGGACTTTATCCATAACCTTTCCTTTAACAGTGCCCGTGAAATTACTGCTCATACCCTGTCCACCGCCCATACGATTTTGAGCATAAGTTGCTGATACTATTAAGGAGAGCGAAATTGCTATTGTAATGAGTTTCGATTTCATAGATGTTTGAATAAGTAATGTAATTGAGGTTGTTTTGCCTATATGACTACAATTTATTTGAAAACTTGCGCTTTTTTTATTTTATTTTTTAAATTTCCCACCTCACTTTTATCTCTTTATATTAGAGATAGTTAAGGGTGTTAAGTTTTATGGTATACTCGTTGGGTACTGCCAACTATGGGTTTATTTTTTTTAGAGAAATGGCCAAAGGAGAATTAAAAAAAGAGAATTATTCCATTTGTATTTATTTGAAATCATTACCGTCCGATAAAAACTCAAATTTGATTTCAGTTAAATTCAACTATTTGAAAACAAGCGATTTGCATATTGGCATTCTAGGTTTTTAGAAAGTAAGCCCCTCAGAATAATGAGGGCTGC
>JBBACY010000053.1:0-19051 GCA_041656735.1 Bacteroidales bacterium
AGGTTTCTTCGGCCATCATGGGTATGTCTCAAAAAGATATTAGCCAAATTGAACGCGAAGATTCGTTTGAAATTAGCATTAACAATGAACCCCAAAACATTAACTTACAAGATGTTGAAATAGTATCAGAGGATATCCCGGGCTGGTTAGTTGCCAACGACGACAAGCTAACCGTTGCGCTCGATGTTACGTTAACCAACGAACTTCTAGAGGAAGGAATTGCACGTGAACTTGTAAACAGGATTCAAAATTTACGCAAAGACTCCGGTTTTGATGTAACCGATAAAATAAAGATTAGTATATTGAAGCACGATTTACTATCGCAAGCCATTGAGAATTATAAGGAGTATATTGCCAGCCAAACACTGGCCCGCGAAATATTGCTTGTTGATTCAATGCCAAGCGGAAGCGCATCGAGTATTGAACTCGATACCGACCTAACCATTTCAATTAAAGTTGAAAAAATTGATGCTTAGTGCTTGGGATATTATGACAATTTGCTATATTTAGAAAATTTTTAAGCCATGGAAGAAAAGAATAGGTTTAACGAAGAAGAGTTAGCAGAATTTAAAGAAATAATTTTGCAGAAACTTGATAAGGCTCGCAATGATTACGACACCCTTAAAAGCGCTATTACTATGAGTGGAAGTAACGACACTCAAGATACTTCACCAACCTTTAAAGTACTAGAGGAGGGAGCCGCAACGCTCTCAAAAGAGGAAGCAGGTAAGTTAGCACAACGCCAAATAAAGTTTATTCAGCACCTCGAAGCAGCCCTAGTGCGCATTGAGAATAAAACCTATGGCGTTTGCCGCGAAACGGGCAAACTGATTAGCAAAGAGAGATTGCGTGTAGTGCCACACGCTACCCTTAGTATTGAGGCAAAGAACAACCAGAGGTAGCATTTTTTAACCCTAAATATTTGAAAAGTGGCATTTAGTATGCCACTTTTCTGTATTATTGCAAGATTTTTACACTATGAAAATGTCTCTTCGAAGCAAAGTTATTGCCCTAATCTCCAGCGTTATTATTATTGACCAGTCACTAAAGGTGTGGATTAAATTAAATATGTCGTTGGGACAAAGTTTTAATGTAATTGGCAACTGGTTTATAATACATTTTACCGAGAACTACGGAATGGCTTTTGGCCTGCAGTTTTGGGGTGAGTTTGGTAAACTTTCACTTAGCCTTTTTCGTATTGGTGCCGTTATACTCATTGGCTTTTACATTGCCTCGCTAATTAAAAAGAAAATGCCAACAGGCTTGGTTCTTGGTATGTCTCTTATCATGGCTGGCGCCATTGGTAACATAATTGATAGCGCCTTTTACGGTTTACTATTCAGCGAGTCGGGATATACCTCGCCCGCCACTTTTTTGCCCTCAGCAGGAGGCTATGCATCATTTTTACACGGCAGGGTTGTTGATATGTTTTACTTCCCAATAATTAACGCTACATGGCCTCAATGGATACCTTGGGTAGGTGGTCAAGGTTTTATATTTTTTAGGCCTGTTTTTAACATTGCCGACTCGGCAATAACTGTTGGCGTATTTTACCTACTATTATTTCAACGTAAACAACTTTTTCAAAAAGAGGAACAAGGGGTTGAAACTACTTAATAAATATGCAATAATTGTTGCCGGAGGTTCAGGTACCCGAATGGGAGGAAGTGTTCCTAAGCAATTTTTAACCATAAATGGGTTGCCCATCCTAATGTATACAATTAGGACCTTTTCATTAGTCGAAAATCTCCACAGCATAATTACCGTACTTCCTCAGTCCGAGCACCTCAGATGGCAGCAACTTTGCGAGCAATACTCCTTTAACATTAAGCATACTCTCATTAATGGTGGAGAAACCCGATATCATTCGGTAAAAAATGGCCTAGCAGCCATTCATGACAACGGCTTAGTAGCCATTCATGACGGGGTGCGGCCTCTGGTCTCTATGAATCTAATAAACAAATGCTTCGATCATGCTACTGCCCAAGGCAATGCAATACCTGCAGTAAAACCTGTTGAGTCAATTCGTTTGGGTTTGGCAGCCCACAGTAAAACAGGCAATCGCGACGAGTGCTGGTTAGTTCAAACCCCTCAGGTTTTTACCATTGAGCAAATTAAGCCGCTTTATCAAAATAGCTGGCAACCACATTTTACCGATGATGCATCAGTTGCCGAGAACTACGGTATAAAAATAAGCCTTGTTGAGGGCGAACGCCAGAATATCAAAATCACAACTCCTTTTGATTTAACCTTAGCCGAAACATTGCTAGCAAATGCGTAACCAAACACATATAAGGTAGGGCAAACACATCTAATCCCAGAAATAGAGTAAGGTATTTAAGCTTAATTACAATATTTGTTTATTTTTGTAGCAATCTTACATCATATGGTACGATCTGCTATAATATTATTCGTTTTTTTAACCCTACAGTTTTCAAGCGTAGCAAATCTTCTCGTATTGGTTGCACCCAAAGCCAATACTGCTGAATCTGTAAAACCCGAAAGCATACCTGAGTCCAGGCCAACTTATTCTAATTACGAGAATACAAATACCCATCAGCAAGCACAAACCCTCGAAAAGAATTGGCTTTACAGTACACCCACACTTAAACACATAATAGTTATCGTATCACTCGCTTTTTTAGTCCTTTTAGCCGTTTCATTACTATTTATTATACAATACAGGAATAAAATTCGAGAGTTAAAAAAGATAAACGATGAAACTAAACACATAAATTCACACTTGGAAACAATTGTTGAGTTACGCACCCAAGATTTACTTGAAACTCAAAAAAAAGCACAGGAAAACAGTAAGCAAAAATCGGCTTTTTTGGCAAATATAAGCCATGAAATTCGCACTCCCTTAAACGCTATCTTAGGATTTAGCAAGTTTTTAAACGACGATAACCTCAACAAAACCGAACGGAAACAGTACGTTGAGCTTATTATGCGCAGAGGGAAAAATCTTCAGCAAATTGTAAATGATATTATTAACCTTTCGCTTATTGATGCGGGAATGGTTTACCTCAAAACCGAACCATTTAACCTAAACCAACTTTTGTACGACCTATACAAAATGTTTAGTTCAAACAGTCTTTTTCGAAAACACCCACAAATTGAATTTAAACTAACCGTTGCCTTAAACGACTCACGTTCAATAATAATATCGGATCCTGGTAAGGTAGAACAAGTTCTTAACAATCTATTAACCAACGCTTTTAACTACACCAACCAAGGAACTATTGAACTTGGTTACGAGTTAACACCCTCCAACCGCATTAAGCTTTTTGTTAAAGACACAGGCGTAGGCATATCGCAAGCGGTAAAAGAGCAGGTTTTTAGCAATGCGAAACGGGTTAATCATAATTTACAGAATCAGAACCATGGGCTAGGTCTTGGGTTGCCTATTTGCAAAGGTCTTACCGACCTGTTTGGTGGCAAAATGAATATTGAAACAACTCCCAAGGGTACCACCGTCTCCTTTTCTGTTCCCTATATTCCGGGTAAGCAGGAAACAAAATCGTATATATCGCGCTTAGCGGTTCAAAATCTTTCGTTTAGCAATAAGCTCATTCTGGTGGTTGAAGATGACCTAATAAGTTTTCAGCTTATTGAGGCTATGCTCAAAAACACTGGGGCCAGGCTAATACATGCAAAAAATGGAGAGGATGCCATTGAGATAGCCAAACTCAAAAAAGATATCAATCTAATTATAATGGATATGCGGCTCCCTTTTATTGATGGGTATGAGGCTACGCAAGCAATAAAAAAAATTAAACCCAATGTGCCTATTGTTGCCCAAACCGCCAATGCTATGGGCTACGACAGGGACAAATGCTTAAAAGCAGGGTGTGACGAATACATTCCTAAACCAATTGATCCGGATGAGTTTTTGCGAACAGTTGCCAATTTTATTGGCTAATTCACTAATTGTGAAAGGAAGGGAATTAGGCAAAACCTATCACTTTACAACTAAAGCACCATAAAGACCTGATTTTCTGTAGTGAGGTATCTCGTTATGTTGATTTTTTTCACACTCCAACCCATTTGTCCATTAATTGTTACCACGCCTAAAAGTCAACAGTATCAATTGGTTTAAACACATTTACTGAAAAAATATTATTTTGGTACAAATTTGGAACTACCCCTTGTGCAAACGCTTAGCGTTTTCTATATCAAACTACAAAAATGAAGAGCAAAAAAAATAAATCAAAGCAGGGATATATTAAACCAAAAGTATTTTTCGGTTTTATAATTATTATGAGCATTGCAGCAGCAGCACTGTTTGTAACCTACAAGGGATTTATTGAACTTACCGAAACACGACAAAGCCTTTCGGAACCAAGCAAAAAATTAATCAACCTAAACTCTATCTTAACCGATATATACGAGGCCGAAAGCAATATCAGAACCTACACCCTTACCCAAAACGAGAGCTACCTCTCAATTTACCTGTCGTTTATGAAAAACATAAACGTAAAGGTTGATTCTCTTTTGACTCTTACCCAGGGGAATGCCGTACAGGTAGAAAAAATCAAGTTCATTCAAGAGCTACTCTCACGTAAACGGAGGGTGCTAAACGAGCTAGTTGTACTAAAACGAAGCGACCAAACCTCCCGGTTTTATCAAAAAGCAATGGAGCAGGTTGAGATGATAGACCTCGACTCCATAGTCGAATCATCGGTAATTACCAGCGTAACCACAACTAAAACCTCACGTCGCGACTCAATTATAAAGAAAGAGTCCGAGGAAGCTAGTCAAAGTGGATTTAGCCGAATGTTTGGTTGGCTTTCAAAAAAAGGACCCAGCGATAGTGTTATTACAAAACTAATTGTTGAAGTTGAAACACAAATAGATACCCTTAGCCGGTCGGTTATGTCTCCGTCCGATAGTCTACTGAATGAGGTGAGGGCTATTCTGGCCGAAATACAGACACAGCAAGAGATGGCCCTATATGATATAAGCGAAAAGGAACTTGAGATTTTGAAAAGCGACAAGGAGATAATGAATCAGATTAGAACCATTGTATCGCTGCTTGAGCGTGAAGAGCTAATGAACTCAGTTGAACTAGCCGAAGAGGTTGAACTGGCGGTACAAAAATCGACTGAATTTCTTCTTATTCTAGGGGGTGTTGCATTCTTTATGTTTATCCTCTTTACGGGCCTTATCTTTCGCGATGTTACACGGGCTACGTACTACCGAAACGAGCTAATTAGATCTAAACAATATGCCGAAAAATTGCTAAAAGTTAAGCAAGAGTTTTTAGCCAATATGAACCACGAAATACGAACACCGTTAAGTGCCATTGTAGGACTATCGAAGCAACTTAAAAACAAATCCGATAGTAACACCAAGCCATTTGTTATCGAATCGCTAAACAAATCATCAGCCCACTTGCTTAATATTGTTAACGATATTCTCGATTTATCTAAATTTGAAGGTGGTTTCTTACGTCTCGAAAATAATCCTTTTAACCCAAAAACTATTGCTGCCGACGTGATTCAAAACTTATCAATTAATGCGGAGGAAAAAAATATCGCCCTTCTATTTGAAAGCCACGGAGACGAAACCATAACCGTTCGTGGCGATTCGTTTAGGCTTACCCAAATACTGATTAATCTAATTGGTAATGCCATAAAATTTACCAGTAATGGCCACGTTAAGCTTTCCGTTCACAGCTCTAAAGCCGAAGATACTGCTTCCGTTAAATTCATTGTTGCCGATACTGGAATTGGTATTGCTCCCGAGAATATCGATAAAATATTTGAAGAATTTAATCAAGTTGACACCAGCACAACCCGACAATATGGTGGTACTGGACTTGGTTTATCCATCGTAAAAAAACTTGTTGAGATACAGAACGGCAAGCTAGAGGTTAGTAGTCACGAAGGGGAGGGCACTACATTTATCGTAACCCTAAACTACCCGCTAGCAGCCGAGCAGGATGCAACCACTGCCCTACTGGGCGAGAATATTGAGGCGCCGAAGCTACCTAGCGACCTACATATTGTTGTAGTTGACGATGACCCCATTAGCCAAATGCTAGTGGGCGAAATGCTTAAAACGCTGGGCGTTAAGCCTCGAGTTTTTGGAGACCCATTTAAAGCCATTAGCGATATTGAGAATAAACCTCCAACAGTTATTCTTACCGATATTCAAATGCCTATGATGAGCGGCATAGACCTAGTGCAAGAAATTAAAAAACTGAACCTCCATAACACTCCCGTTATCATTGCATTAACCGCCAACAGCACCGATGGCAATCAGGACTACTACATAGGCAAAGGGTTTTACTGCGCCCTAACCAAGCCCTTTAACGAGATAAGCCTTTATAATGCCATTGCCCCAACTATTGGCAGAAGTACAGTAAAGAATACGGAGCTTTCAACCAATCGCATTGAAGGGTACGACATAACTGAGATTAAACGCTTTGCCGACGGCGACGACCATTCGACCTGCGAAATACTGCAATCGTTTATAGACAACTCTATGGCCAACGTTAAGTACCTCAACAAGTTTGTTGCAGAAAAAAACTGGAAAGGCACAAGCGAAGTATCACACCGAATGAAATCGGCTTTCAGACAGCTTAAGGTTGATGGGCTAGGCCACCTACTTGAACAGCTCGAGAACATTAACCCGCACGAAGTAGATGAAAACTGGCTTCACGCAACCATTAAAGAGGTTCTAAAAGAAGTGAATATGGTTCAGGCCTTGCTTCGCCGAGATATTGAAAAACTAAGCCCAAAAAAAGTACGCAAAAAAGTGTAACTGCACGTTTCTCAGTTTCTCGCACCCCTCGTTATCCTCTTGTTGGGCGAAAGAATGCCAAACTTTAAGGCTTCGAACTCGGAGCGAAACAGTGTCCAACAAACGATAAATGCGATGTTGGCATACTTGGTATGGCATTCTCCAAGTGCTTATTTTTTGGAAAGTACGCCAAAACCGCACTTATCGCCCGAGCGTTAGGTACAATACAAACTAATCTGTCAAATATCGTATGTTTTTAATAGGTTGATCGATTAAATGGAATAATTTGACAGGAAACCGCAGTATTTGTCAATATTTGCATAATTTTGACAAAAGCAAAATAATATGCCAAATACATTTGAACCATACGATAGAAATAAGCCATACAATAGCCTTCCGTTACTTCCGCCAGATGATGAAAAGGTTGAAACAAAAGAAGTTTATAAAGCCTTAAACAATGCGAACAAAGCCCTTGCCGAGCTGAAAGGAATTGCGAAAAAATTACCAAATAAATCAATGCTTGTAAACACCATTGCGCTCAGAGAGGCAAAAGCAAGTACAGAGATTGAAAATATATTTACAACTGACGATGAACTTTATAAAGCACTCGCAATTAGCGAATACGGGCTAAAAGGAAATGCTAAGGAAGTTCTAAGATATAGGCAAGCGCTTTGGAAAGGCTATAATGATATTAAGAATAATCAAGCGTTAACAATTGAAGCTCTGGTTGATATTTATCAAGAAATTAAGCAGGTTAATGATGGTATTAGACCACCGCAAACAGAAACCGTAATACTTAAACGAGGAAGCGGACTGCTAACCAGCGAGGTGGTTTATACTCCACCAAGAGGAGCTCAAATTATTCAACAGAAATTAAATAACCTAGTAGAATACGTTAACGATGATACAAAATATCCCTATGACCCATTACTCAAAATTGCAATTTCGCACTATCAATTTGAAGCCATTCACCCATTCAGGGATGGGAACGGAAGAGCAGGAAGAATTTTAAGTATTCTTCTAATGATACAGAAGCAATTATTAGAAGTTCCAATCCTCTATTTAAGCGCATTCATTATTAAAGAAAAAGACGAATACTATGAGCTTTTAAAAGATGTAACAACCCTTAGAAGATGGAATCCTTGGATAATTTATATACTTAGGGCAATTGAGCAAACCTCAAAGTACACAATCAGCAAGATTGAAGAAATCGACAGGTTGTTTTCAAAAACCACTGATTTAATAAATATATAAGCCTAGTTTATTCTTCTGATATATTCAGACCAGCCTCCCAAAGCAAATCTGTACACTTGTAGTTTGATTAGTTGCTAATGATTTTTTAAAAAAGGATATTTTTACTTTCTTGCATAGTATTACACTCCATACCACTACAAAAAATATTTTTAAACACAACCGAGTTATCAACCTAGCTTTTTCCTATGAAAAAATTCTTTACCCTTTTTGCCGCCATCCTCATTGCTACAATGAGCACCCTGGCGCAAGACCCCATGGTATTAGTATTTGACACCAACCTCTCCAACGGCACCACCGTTACCCTACCGCTCTACGGCAGCGTAAACGTTACTGTTGACTGGGGCGATGGCACCACCCCGCAAACCATTACAACCGAAGGTAACCACAACCACACCTACGCCGCAGAGGGAACCGACACCGTATCCATAACCGGCAGCTTAGGCCAATTTGGGAATGGTTCGACTTGGGATGCGTATAGCAATGCTGAAAAACTCACCAAGGTAACCAGCTTTGGAAACCTGGGGCTTTCAAGTTTATCCGGAGCTTTCCATGGTGCAGCAAACCTTACCGAGGTGCCGGCAGCTCTACCCATAACGGTAACTAATCTTTCGTATATGTTCCGTGACGCCACCTCCTTCAACCACGATATTGGCAGCTGGGATGTGAGCAGCGTAACGGATATGTGCGCTATGTTCCTTGGCGCCACCTTCTTCAACCAAGATATTGGCGGTTGGGATGTGAGCAGCGTAACGAGTATGGGCAGTATGTTCTCTGGCGCCACCTCCTTCAACCACGATATTAGCGGCTGGGATGTAAGCAACGTGACCAATATGAATGAGATGTTTTGGGATGCTACCTCGTTCAACCAGGATATTGGTAGCTGGGATGTGAGCAGCGTAACGAGTATGGGCTCTATGTTCTCTGATGCCACCTCCTTTAACCAGGATATAGGAGGCTGGGACGTAAGCAGCGTAACGAATATGTCCAGAATGTTCTATAGCGCCCGCTCCTTTAACCAGGTTATTGGCGACTGGGATGTGAGCAGCGTAACGGATATGGGCGGTATGTTTTATTGGGCCACCTCCTTCAATCAGGATATTGGCAGCTGGGATGTAAGCAGCGTAACGAATATGGCTGATATGTTCAGTCTCGCCCCCTTTAACCAGGATATTGGCGGCTGGGATGTAAGCAGCGTAACGAATATGAGAAGTATGTTCTATAACTGCAGCTTCAGGCAGGATATTGGCAGCTGGGATGTAAGTAGCGTAACGGATATGAGAAGTATGTTCTCTTGGGCCACCGGCTTCAACCAGGATATTGGCAGCTGGGAGGTAAGCAGCGTAACGGATATGTACAGAATGTTCTATTACGCTCGCACGTTCAACAAGGATATTGGCGGCTGGGATGTAAGTAGCGTAACGAATATGGGTGCTATGTTCTCTTGGGCCACCGCCTTCAACCAGGATATAGGCGGCTGGGATGTAAGCAGCGTAACGAATATGATCATTATGTTCGAAGGCGTAACCCTTAGCACTGTGAACTACAGCAGTATCCTTACGGGGTGGTCGCAGCTTATCCTGCAAAATAATGTACCATTTCATGCTGGTAGTAGTAGGTATGGCTATGGAACCTCAGCAGCAGCTCGCCAGAGCATTATCGATAATTTTGGCTGGACCATTACCGATGGCGGCGAGGTGGACTACTTCACCATTGCAGCTAGCGTTAGCCCAGAGAACTCAGGTACCATTACTGGTACGGGTAATCATAATTTTGATGGATCGGTTACTTTAATCGCCACCGCCAACACTGGCTACACCTTTGTGAACTGGACAGAGGATGGCACAGAGGTATCAACCGATGCCGAATACACCTTTACCTCCACTGATGACCGTACGTTGGTGGCCAATTTTGAGGTGTCAACAGGTGTAGAGAATAGCATCCTTGGTAATGCGGAGGCATTCCCCAACCCATTTGGCGAGAGCATCAACCTAAAGAACCATGAGGGGGTTAGCCAGGTTATTATCACCAACCTAATTGGCCAAAGGGTTATGGACGTACAGCTGCATGGCGTTAGCCATATTCGCACCGACCACCTACAAAAAGGGGTGTACCTTGTGGTGCTGGTGGCTAGCGATGGAAGCCGAGTTGTAAAGCGAATGGTGAAGAACTAGAGATTAAAGTAAATAGGGTCTGCTGAAAAACTTACCAAGCAAACCCTAGTTGGATTTATCGAGGTCCATGCGTTTGCCCTCGGCCTCGGCTGGTGAGCCGAAAAACAAGAGCAGCAGGCGGAGAAAAAAAATCTGCTGTTTGAGCGCCGACGCAGGAGAAGCGAGTTCAGATTTTTTCCGCCTGCAATCGTAGTTTTTCGAGTGAAGCAGACGTAGCCTTGAATTTCTTTGCTCACTTTCTTGTTTCAAGACAAGAAAGTGAGTGGGGTATGGGGCAAAGCCCCATTAGCCCTACTAAACAAGAGCATATAATTGTTAACCAAACGTTGGATATACCAATATATTTTTTTTTAGTTAAAATATTTTTAGTTTCTTGCACACTGTTATACTTCTAACAAAACCCCAAAACCAACACCATCTGCTAACCTTATTTTTATCTCATGAAAAAAATCGTTACCCTTTTTGCCGCCATCCTCATTACTACACTGAGCACCCTGGCGCAAGACCCCATGGTTTTAGTGTTTGACACCAACCTCTCCGACGGAACCACCATAACCCTTCCTCTAAACGGTACAGTAAACGTAACTGTAAACTGGGGAGATGGGAGTGAGGATACTTGCACAACCGAAGGCTACATGCACCACACCTACAGTATGAATGGTGAATACACCGTTTCCATTACGGGATTGCTGACTCAATTTGGGCAATTTAGTTATCTAGGTCATCCCAATGCAGATAAATTGCTTAAGGTGACCTCATTTGGTAACCTGGGTTTAACAAGCCTATACGGGGCATTCATGGGCGCAGTTAATCTGATTGAAGTACCTTCAATACTTCCCGGCAGTGTTAATGATTTGGCGTACCTATTTGGTAATGCATCTTCCTTTAATCAACCCATTGGGGATTGGAATGTGAGTAATGTGATCAATATGCAAGGGATGTTTTGGGGGGCAACTGCTTTCAACCAGGATATTAGCTGCTGGAATATTAGCAAGGTGAATAATTTGAGTTATATGTTTAATGAAGCTACTTTATTCAATCAAGATGTTGGGGGTTGGGATGTGAGCAGCGTAACCAATATGGGCGGTATGTTTTATGGCGCTATCTCCTTTGACCAGCATATTGGGAATTGGGATGTGAGCAAGGTAACCAATATGAGTTCGATGTTTCGTGATGCCACCGTCTTTAACCAACCCATAGGAAATTGGGATGTTAGCAATGTTACCGATATGAGCTATATGTTTTATCGAGCCACCGTCTTTAACCAACCCATAGGAAATTGGGATGTAAGCAGCGTAACCAATATGAGTTCGATGTTTCGTGATGCCACCGTCTTTAACCAACCCATAGGAAATTGGGATGTGAGCAATGTTACCAATATGAGTTCGATGTTTCGTGATGCCACCGTCTTTAACCAGCCCATTGGGGGTTGGGATGTGAGCAGTGTGACCACTATGGAATGGATGTTTTATAGCGCAAGTTCCTTTAATCAGGATATTAGCTGCTGGAATATTAGCAAGGTGAATAATTTGAGTTATATGTTTAATGAAGCTACTTTATTCAATCAAGATGTTGGGGGTTGGGATGTGAGCAGTGTGACCAATATGAGGGGGATGTTTTGGAGTGCTACCTCTTTTAACCAAGATATTGGTGGTTGGGACGTAGGGAGTGTAACTAGTATGGCATCGATGTTTTATTGGGCCACCTCCTTCAATCAGGTTATTGGCGACTGGGATGTGAGCAGCGTAACGGATATGGGCGGTATGTTTTATTGGGCCACCTCCTTCAATCAGGATATTGGCAGCTGGAATGTGAGTAGCGTGACCAATATGAGCAATATGCTCTATGGAGTAACACTCTCCACAGCTAACTATAATAGCCTTCTCCAGGGATGGAGTGCTCAAACCTTAAAGGAAGGAATAAACTTCCACGGTGGAAATAGCAAATACTCACCAGGTGAATCTAGTGATGCCCGCCAGCATATTATCGATACATACGGGTGGACTATTACCGACGGAGGTGTTTCTTATATCCCTATAGTTACCACAGCACCTGCAACAGACATTACCCCTAGAACGGCAACATCAGGAGGTGTTATTTTAAACAATGGGGCTGAGGAGATTATAGCACGAGGTATAGCGTGGCATACCCAATCCAACCCTACCCTAAACAGGTGTATTGGCTATTCCATTTCCGAGGACAACGAGGATGCCTTCACATCATCAATGTTTAATTTGTTGCCCAATACCACATACCATATTCGTGCTTACGTAGAACACTCCCAGGGTGTTGGATATGGGGATCAGGTTACTTTTACCACCCCAGCAGCTGTAGTACTCAAGTTTAACACCTCGCTTTCAAGTGGCACTGAGGTCTCCTTACCCCTTTTTGGTGAAGTTAATGTGTCCGTTTGCTGGGGCGATGGCACTGTGGAGGAATTCACTACCCCGGGCATTAAGAGCCATACCTTTGCAAGCGACGACACCTACCATGTAACCATATACGGCACCCTAACCCAGCTGGGCAATGGGAGCAGCACCTTTCCCAATGCAGAAAAACTTGTATCGCTTACCCAACATGGCTGTATTGGTCTAACCAGCCTTTCGGGAGCCTTCAACGGGGCCATAAACCTGGAGCGTGTGCCCAAGCAACTATCCCCGCTGGTAATCGATTTATCTTATCTTTTTAAGGACGCTGTGAGTTTTAATCAGGACCTTTCGAATTGGGATGTCTCGAAGGTAACTAATATGGAGGCAATGTTCTCGGGGGCAACCAGCTTTAGCCATGATATCAGCGGTTGGGACGTGGCACAGGTTAACAATATGGACGATATGTTTCTTGGCGTAACGCTGCCCATTGCCGTTTATAACAGGATACTTACCCTTTGGTCGCAGCAGGTTTTACAACCCAACACCAACCTGCATGCGGGTGATAGTAAATACTCCCTGGGCGATCCCGCTAGTGCCCGCCAGCACATTATCGATACCTATGGTTGGACTATTGTTGATGGGGGTACTTCGGGGCTTCCATCTGTGACCACCTTTAAGCCAATAGTCCTAGGCTCATCCTCTGCTAAGCTGCAAGGAGAGGTGCTCAACAGTGGGGAGAGCGATGTAACTGCCCGTGGGTTTGTTTGGCACACCCAGTCTAACCCATCCCTTAGCAATAATACAGGGCACGAGCAGGTTGATGAGGGCGTGGGTTTCTTCGAGAATACTGTTGAGGGGCTGGAATTCCTAACTACCTACTACGCTAGAGCGTATGCCATTAACAATGCTGGAACCGAGTTTGGAGAGCAATACATTTTCAGTACCCTAGATTCTGCAATGGTGTTGGTATTCAATACATATCTCTCCGATGGCACTACCATTACCCTTCCCTTGTATGGCAGTGTAGATGTTACCGTTGACTGGGGCGATGGAATAGAGGACACCTACACAACTGCAGGCAACAAGGACCACACCTACGATACGAATGGTGAGTACACTATTACCATTACAGGTTCGCTAACCCAATTTGGGAGCGGCTGGATTGCATTCGGTGCCAATAAACTGGTGCGGGTAACCTCTTTCGGCAACCTAGGACTAACCAGCCTATTTGGTGCATTTATGGGTGCAAGCAACTTGGTTGAGGTGCCTGCTGCTTTGCCTACAACTGTTACCAACCTATCATGTTTATTTCGTGGTGCCTCCTCCTTTAACCAACCCATAGGAAATTGGGATGTAAGCAGCGTAACCAATATGAGTTCGATGTTTCGTGATGCCACCGTCTTTAACCAACCCATAGGAAATTGGGATGTGAGCAATGTTACCGATATGAGCTATATGTTTCGTGATGCCACCGTCTTTAACCAACCCATAGGAAATTGGGATGTGAGCAGCGTAACCAATATGGGCGGTATGTTTCATCGAGCCACCGCCTTTAACCAGCCCATTGGGGGTTGGGATGTGAGCAGTGTGACCACTATGGGATGGATGTTTTATAGCGCAAGTTCCTTTAATCAGGATATTAGCTGCTGGAATATTAGCAAGGTGAATAATTTGAGTTATATGTTTAATGAAGCTACTTTATTCAATCAGGATATTAGCTGCTGGAATATTAGCAAGGTGAATAATTTGAGTTATATGTTTAATGAAGCTACTTTATTCAATCAAGATGTTGGGGGTTGGGATGTGAGCAGCGTAACCAATATGGGCGGTATGTTTTATGGCGCTATCTCCTTTGACCAGCATATTGGGAATTGGGATGTGAGCAATGTTACCGATATGAGCTATATGTTTTATCGAGCCACCGTCTTTAACCAACCCATAGGAAATTGGGATGTGAGCAATGTTACCGATATGAGCTATATGTTTTATCGAGCCACCGTCTTTAACCAACCCATAGGAAATTGGGATGTGAGCAGCGTAACCAATATGAGTTCGATGTTTCGTGATGCCACCGTCTTTAACCAACCCATAGGAAATTGGGATGTGAGCAATGTTACCGATATGAGCTATATGTTTCGTGATGCCACCGTCTTTAACCAACCCATAGGAAATTGGGATGTGAGCAATGTTACCGATATGAGCTATATGTTTTATCGAGCCACCGTCTTTAACCAACCCATAGGAAATTGGGATGTGAGCAGCGTGACCGGTATGTCCAATATGTTTTATGATGCCACCGCCTTCAATCAGGATATTGGTAGCTGGGATGTGAGCAGCGTAACGAGTATGGGCTCTATGTTCTCTGATGCCACCTCCTTTAACCAGGATATAGGAGGCTGGGACGTAAGCAGCGTAACGAGTATGGGCAGTATGTTCTCTGGCGCCACCTCCTTCAACCACGATATTGGCGACTGGGATGTGAGCAGTGTGATCAATATGAAATGGATGTTTTATAGCGCAAGCTCCTTTAATCAGGATATTAGCTGCTGGAATATTAGCAAGGTGAATAATTTGAGTTATATGTTTAATGAAGCTACTTTATTCAATCAAGATGTTGGGGGTTGGGATGTGAGCAGTGTAACTGATATGGAATATATGTTCAATGGATTAACGCTTTCTACCGCCAACTACAACCACCTGTTGGAAGGGTGGGGTGCCCAAACTTTAAAAAGTGGGATTGAATTTCATGGGGGTAACAGCAAATACTCACCAGGTGAGCCAAGCGATGCCCGCCAGCATATTATTGACACCTTCGGCTGGACAATAACAGACGGGGGCATCTCGAACCTACCAGCAGTTGCTACTGTACCTGTTACTGATATTACACCCACATCGGCCACTTCTGGTGGTGAAGTCTCATACACTGGAGGGAGCGATGTTAGTGCTCGTGGGGTGGTATGGAATACCGAGCCCAACCCTACCCTTGCAAACCATATTGGCCTCACAACCAACGGCGAGGGGCTTGGCAACTTCTCTAGCAGTTTGTCTTCCCTTGAGCTGGGCACATCATACTTTGTTAGGGCCTATGCCACCAATGGCAACGGAACCGATTACGGCCATAGCGTTAGTTTTACAGCATCGCAGGAACTTAATGTAAGTGGTGAGTTTACTGCGAGCAGCAAGGAGTATGATGGTAATGCCAAAGCTGCATTAGTATATAACTACTTAACCCTTAATGGTGTTCTTGATGAGCAACATGATATTCACCTAACTACCCCTACAATTGCATTTGAAAACAAGGATACAGGGATTGATAAAACAGTACACATCGAAAGCATTTCTCTAATAGGGGATGATTCCCATAAATACTATCTTGTGTTGAGTAATGCGCCCACCACCACAGCCAGCATCACCCCAAAATCGCTATCAATTAACGGATTTACTGGCGTTGAGCCCAAGGCCTACGATGGCACCACCACCGCCACCCTTGAGGGCGAGCCTTCCCTTGATGGGCTTGTTGAGGGGGATGAGAACGGCGTAAACATCGCCTCGGTGGAGGCCAGCTTTGCCCAGAGCACCCCAGGGTACCTGATTGACGTTAACGTTGACGTGTCGCTTGAGGGCGAGAAGGCCCCCAACTACTCCGTGGAGAGCCCCAGCTGGATCAAGGGCACCATCACCCCCAAGGAGCTCACCATCGGCGGGTCGTTCACCGCCAAGGACAAGGAGCACGATGGCACCGATGTGGCCGAGATTGACGAGAACAACCTCACCCTGGTGGGCGTGATTGGCGAGGAGGACGTGAGCCTGTTCAATCTGCACGCCCGCTTTGCCCAGGCCGAGGTGGGCAACGATATAGTAGTGTCGCTCTACGTGGCGGCCCTTGAAGGTGACCATAAGGACAACTACTGGCTCACCCTGGAGGGGGCACCCACCACCACCGCCAGCATAATTACCCCCACAAGCGCCTACCATAGTACCCTTGCTACCGTAAGGGCGTACCCCAACCCGTTTAATTCTTTTATCTATTTTGATGCAGAGGAGTCCATAGCGGCGGTAAGTATTACCAGCGTAACGGGGCAGTTGGTGCTTAGGCAGAAGCTAAATGGGGAGCAGCAGATTGATATGGGCCATCTGCCTAGTGGATTATACATTGTGAAAATTGAGCTTTTAGGAGGTTATCAGGAGGCGTTTAGGATGGTAAGGAAGTAAAGTGTTTTTGTAATATACCAAGGGGGTTGATTACACCGATCAACCCCCTTCCTTTTTTTATGTGGTTCGTAGTGCTATTTCACAAAATTTCACACCCCATCCCTTCATTATATCGTAACCTCTGCGTATATTTGGTATTCGTTGCACTCATCAAGTTAATAAATCAATTTCAATATGCCTACCAAAGGGAATAAGTTTGGCGCGTTTAAGGGTGTGTTCACCCCTTCAATTCTTACAATTCTTGGCGTTATCATGTATCTCCGCTTGCCCTGGATAGTTGGGCAGGCTGGCCTGTGGGCTACTCTGGGTATTATACTTGTGGCTCACCTTATATCGGCCTCCACGGGATTGAGCGTGGCCAGCATTGCCACCGACAAAAAGGTGGAGACCGGTGGAACGTACTACATGATCTCGCGCAGCTTGGGGCTTCCCATAGGCGGAACCCCCGCTACCGCACGACTCCTGTCGTGTGGTAATCAAGCAAAAAAAAGTTAAATTTGCCTTATGAGCCGCAACTACAAATTTCATAATCCCGATGGAGTTTACTTCGTAAGCTTTGCCGTGGTGGAATGGATAGACGTATTCACCCGTAATGACTACAAGGATATACTGATCGAGAGCCTTGAATTTTGCCAAAGGGAAAAAGGCATGGAGATCTTTGCATGGTGCATAATGACCAATCATGTACACTTAGTCTTCCGCAGCATAAACGGACAAAAACCGGAGCTGCTTTTGGGCGACTTTAAACGGTTCACCAGCAAGGCCGTAGTGAATGCTATTCGGGAAAACCAAAGGGAAAGCCGCAAGGAGTGGCTGCTCGAGAGGTTTAAGAGGGCGGCTGAAGAATCGTCAAACGTGAACAGCTATCAGCTTTGGCAGCACAATAACAAACCTATAGAGATTTGGAGCAATAAGGTGATCTTTGAAAAGATTAGCTATGTACATAACAACCCGGTGGAGGAAGGGTTAGTTTACTATCCGCAGGATTATGTGTACAGTAGTGCAAGGGATTATGCGGGAGAGCAAGGATTATTGAAAGGGATTATTGTGGCAAGATAGTGTTTTTGCTGTAGCAAAGCCACACGAGAGGACTCGTGCGGCAGCGGGGTGTCAATTAGAACATTGAGTAGTCATAATGTTGATATAGACAAGTTTGTAGAAGCCTTAGATAGTAATGACAAAATTGCCAAAGTAATTGATGAGCGAGATAATGACATTAATTGTATTCATGTTGAGATAAAAATAAATTAAACAGTCATATTATGAAGTATAACATAGTGATAGTTTTAGTGTTAGCACTAAACATGCATTTATATCCTCAGGACTGTCTTCGTAAATTTGGGGGTGTCAAGTGGATTGAAAAACGTTTGGAATTAGAGGAATACAATAAATGCATAAAAGAAATTTTTCGAGATTCAAATTTAGAAGATACAGAGGAGAGATTTGCGAAGTATGAGTTAGCGCTAAAGGGCAATATTAAAACAATTTATGAGATTAAGGGATGCAAAGAAATTACTATTTCGCTAACTATCGTCTTCGATAATGATAGCGTTGATTATGATAAAGTAATAAGCACTACTCATTTAATGTCATCCCTTTTTTCACTGCCTGATGATAGGATTTTAGAAATAGATGCAGCCAAGTTATCTGATAATAGCGAGCTCCTTAGTAATGGGGAAAAGATAATTATAAATACCATGATGATTGGAGGATATGATAAGCATGAAACATCTTTTCAAAAGTCGGATGGTAAGTTTAAGGTTTGTGTATCTATAATAGAAACTTATATTGTAGGAGATTAAGTGTCCGTTTCTTAAATTAATTGAATGTTTTTTGTAGGAATCGAAAGAAGCCCTGATTGGCGAAGTTTGTAACTTCGTCGTCTAAACTCTAATATCTATCTGGTGACATTGGCAATTAACTGAACGCCTGTTTAGTTTTAAAGTTCTGAATCACATTATCAATCAGGAAGAATAAATTTTTCCGGGTCTCCGGGTCAAGTTGTTCTATATCTTCAATCCGTTTTAGTACTTCCTTATCATAAGCGGACAACTTCCCTTCGCCAATTAAGTAATCCACTGAAACATTAAAAACCTTGGCAATCTTTAAAAGTATTTCAATAGAGGGCGCGTTGCTATTTCTTTCGTAATTGCCAACAATTGTTCGGGAAGCCCCCGCTACCGCACGACTCCTGTCGTGTGGTAATCAAGCAAAAAAAAGTTAAATTTGCCTTATGAGCCGCAACTACAAATTTCATAATCCCGATGGAGTTTACTTCGTAAGCTTTGCCGTGGTGGA
>JBBACY010000054.1:0-18143 GCA_041656735.1 Bacteroidales bacterium
GCCCTCATTATTCTGAGGGGCTTACTTTCTAAAAACCTAGAATGCCAATATGCAAATCGCTTGTTTTCAAATAGTTGAATTTAACTGAAATCAAATTTGAGTTTTTATCGGACGGTAATGATTTTTTAAAGTGAATTGTAAAAAACATTGTACTTTTAAATTGATTTGATAACCTTGCTGGTGGATTATGCGTCTTTATCAAGTCAAAAATTGAGAAACTGATTTTTTACACCCCACCTAAACACAGTTATATCAACATTAAAACAAAAATGAAACAAATATTTATCCTACTTCTGCTGCTAATCAGTCAAACATTGCTAGGACAGCAGAGTTTTACTGTTAGTGGCTATGTTAAAGACCAACACTCTGGCGGCTCGATATTGCTGCCAACTATTCAAGCCTAAATACAAAGGGTCAGCCCCGATGGGATATTAGTTTTGGCCTTTTTAATGCTTACGCAAGAAAGAATCCTTTAGGCTATGAATTTACAAGAAGGATAGGTGCTTCAGAAATCACCAGTTCAAAGGATATTGAGGTTTACCAATTTTCTCTTTTTTCAATAATGCCAAACTTTTCTGTAAAATATAACTTTTAACACCATGAGAAAATCGCTTTTATGTTTTATTGCCCTATTCAGCCTTTTATCATGTGATAAGACCCTTGTGGATATAAACACACTTGATTTTTCCAACGCTGAGCTAAAATACGAGATTGCCATAAATGGGTTTATATCTACAGAGAAAACTATACACAAGGAAACTATCACAAAACCAGTAGCAATTAGCCATGAAATTAGTTGTAAACCAATTAGCAATGCTTCTGTTGTTTTAACTGATGGGGTTAACATTTAACCGTTCGAGTGGAACGATGAGAAAGGGGCATACTACTCTGCTGACAGCATACAAGCAATACCAGGGGTAGAATATACAATTGAAGTGGAAGTTAAAGGGAGGCTCTATACTGCATCTGATAGGGTGCCAACCAATTCCGTAACAGACACAATAAATCCATTTAAAAGAGCTATAACGTATGACGATAACGGGAACATTCGCCCGCCTAATAATGACTGGTTAGAATTTGATGCGACCCAACACAATTTTGGCTTCGATAAGTATATGGTTTTGCTTGTGAACGATAGAATTAACGAAGGCCATGTTTCCGATTCCATAAAAAATATTTATTCGGATATTGTAAGGCTAAATCAGTATTTCAGAATATACATTCACAAGGGCAGTCTGCCACAAGGAATTTTCCTTGCAGGGTTAGGCAGCACAGGGGCTTGTGGGGTACCCACAGATTCCATTGAATTTGTTTGCCTAACAATATCCGATGCTTACTATGATTACCTAATCACAGTTTTTAACGAAACTGACTGGAAATCGGGAATATTCTCTACCATATCAGGAAATACTAAGGGCAATATTAGCAGGGGGGGTACAGGATACTTCTATGCAATTAACACAAAAAGAATTCGACTAACCTACCAAAATTTGTTGTCAGTAGAACCTTAAAAAAATTAAGAGAAACTGATAATCACGAATTTTTATTTAGCTTTAATGGAATCAATACAAACCCAAGTTGGCCCATCAAAAATAAGTTGAAAAGCATTCCTTATATAAACTTCCGGTTTATTTTTATTTGCTTTTTTTGTTTTTAAATTGATATAACAATAAAATAGAGTGTCTTTTGATTCGGAGATTCGGTAGAAAGCCTCATCTTCTGATCTCCATTTTACCCAGCTACTAAAATCATCTGCATGATAAATTTTACCCCACCCGTCATTCCCTACCTCCTCAATGTTTTGCCAAATTTGATGTAACCCTGTAAATCCTTCTATTTGAGCATTGTTTACATAGTAAGAACAACCCGTATATCCGTCGGCTGTGTATACAATAAACGTACTATCTTCATTGTTCGAAACATCATATCGCCATGTTCCAACTAAATCGGGATCTCGATATGCTGAAGTATTTGGGTAATAACTTTTCTCTTGACAAGAAATTAAGGAAACAAAAATTAGAATTAAAAACAATGCTGTTCTCATACAAACATACCATTTAAATTACTTGACCTCAAAGCCATCTGCTAATTTTACTCAACTAGTAAACCAATAAAAAATGCTGTTGCTCTGTACGGTAAACCTAGTAATTACGCAACAATTATCGAAGGTCAACAACCTCAATTCCGTTATGTTTCTGTGGATTAAACACAAAGTCGGAATCTTTAAATTTTACATCTTTGCTAAACTTAGAAACAGCAATAATGTAGTTTAAGCCATCTCTGCCTTGATATTTAATTAGAACAGGTTCGAACGATTTCTTTTTAAATAGAACTTTAATTAGCGAGTAAGGTTCCGATAAATCTTTGGGGTAAAGTTCAACCTCGTATAGAGTTCCCTCTTTTTCTATCTTTTCGCCAATATATTTCGAGTTAAACTCTTCTCCATAATCGCCAAATATTTTTGTGGGGTCGTCAAAAAAACCACCTTCGAGAGTTGTTGGTTTTGTTATAGTAACCTCGTTTACCTCTGGTATAAACTGCCATTTTGTTGTCCCGTCAAAATACACGTTCATACCCATTAGGTCGAGCGAATACTTTTTCCCCATAAAGCGTAAACTCCCCTTGTGGCTATCGGTAAAACCTTCCTGTAAATTTTCGAGCGTAAATGAAAAATCGGCCTCAATAGAACTATACGATTGCATTCTTTCGGAAAACTGACGTATTAAATCTTTTCCGAGAGGTGCAGTTTGCGCAAAGGTAAAAAGTGATACAGAAAATAGTATGGCTACACAAAGTGAAAATCTCTTCATTTGAATAATATTTACATTAGTTTAAAATTAGCGACCACTAAAAACGGCCAAATGGCAATGTATGCTTGCTATTACAATAACTACGCCAAACAACAATTTGCCTGTTTAAACGCACAGCCCAAGTATTTAGGTTGTTTACACATTATGCTGCTACTCCACTAGGGTTTACTTAACCCATTAAAGATATGCTCCAACGAAAGTTCATCCTGTATTAGCACTTGCCTCGCCTTACTTCCCTCAAAGGCGCCAACAATACCTGCTGCTTCGAGCTGGTCAATAATTCGGCCTGCCCTATTATACCCTATTGAGAATTTACGTTGAATATGCGATGTTGAGCCTTGCTGACTGGCAACAATAAGCCGTGCAGCTTCTTCGAATAAATCGTCGCGCTTAGTTAGGTCAACTTCCAAACCGCCTTCGGCAGTATCGCCTGTATACTCTGGCAATAGAAATGCCGAAGGGTAGCCTTTCTGGTTGCCAATAAAATCGGTTACCCGTTCAACTTCGGGGGTATCAACAAACGCACACTGTATTCTCACCATTTCATTACCTGTTGAAATTAACATATCGCCCTTACCAATAAGTTGATTTGCTCCGGGCGAATCGAGAATGGTGCGAGAGTCAATCATTGAAGTTACCCTAAATGCAATACGAGCAGGGAAGTTGGCCTTAATTACGCCCGTAATAATATTTGTTGTAGGGCGCTGGGTGGCAATTATTAGGTGTAATCCGACTGCCCGAGCAAGCTGAGCTAGGCGCTGAATTGGGTTTTCTATTTCGCGGCCAGCGGTCATAATTAGGTCGGCAAACTCATCGATAATAACTACGATATAGGGTAAAAATTTATGCCCTTTATTGGGGTTTAACCGGCGAGCCACAAATTTCTCGTTATACTCCTTAATGGTTCGTACGTGGGCCGCTTTAAGCAAATCGTATCGCGAATCCATTTCAATGCAAAGCGAGTTAAGTGTATTAATTACCTTCTGTGTATCGGTTATTATAGCCTCGTCGCTATCGGGAAGCTTTGCTAAAAAATGCCTTTCGAGCTTATTATACAAAGTTAGTTCAACCTTTTTGGGGTCAACAAGAACAAATTTAAGCTGTGCCGGATGCTTTTTGTAAAGCAACGATGTAATAACTGCATTTAGCCCAACCGATTTACCTTGCCCTGTTGCACCCGCAATTAGAAGGTGAGGCATTTTAGTGAGGTCAAAAACGAATGTTTCGTTTGATATAGTTTTGCCAAGGGCAACGGGCAGATCGTACTTACTTTCCTGAAATTTAGTTGACCGGAGTATTGAAGACATCGAAACCACTTCGGGCCGCTGGTTGGGCACTTCAATGCCAATGGTTCCCCTGCCCGGAATTGGCGCAATAATTCGAATACCCAAAGCAGCAAGGCTTAGGGCAATATCATCCTCAAGGTTTTTAATTTTACTAATGCGAACACCTGGCGCTGGCACTATTTCGTAGAGCGTTACCGTGGGGCCCACCGTAGCTAAAATTCGGGCTATTTGAATGTTATAATTACCAAGCGTTTCAACAATCTTATTCTTATTATTAAGTAACTCCTCATCCGATACGGGAGCTTCTCTGTTTGTGTGCTCATCAAGCAGTTCGAGCAGCGGACGCTGATAAGATGAGAGTTCGAGTGTTGGATCGTAAAAATCAACCTCATTCTGATTTTGCACAGCTGCTGTTTCCTCTGTAATGCGCTGTACCTCAATTTGAATACCACTATCCTCGGGAAGTGTTGATTTTTTTGTTGTTGTGTGTGTAGGTTCTACAAGCGGGCTATCCAACAGGGTAATCTCAGGCTTTTCTTCCTCCTGCGGAACCAAATCCTCAGGAACGTTCGTATCAAACGGTAAATCGTTTGAGCTAACCTGTTTACTAATATCATCTTTTGGTTGGATTACAGCCGCTTCCGAGGGCAAATTACTTTTTCTACTTTGTGAATGCTCTGGGATTGGTCGATTTTTTAGCGCTTCAATAACCTTACGTGCAAAACTCTTAACGCTTGCCACAAACCTGTCGCTAATAAAAAACATATAAGAAAAAATCAGAACCAACAGAAGAAACGCAGTACCCGTTCTACCTATAAAAGCGTTTAACCATTTTGAGATGAATAGTCCGTGCTGCCCCCCTAGCCCACTGCCAAGGTAGCCTCCAGCCTCTTCGAAAAGATAGCCAAGAAGGAGCGAGAAAATAAGCATCCCAACCAACCCTCTGAAAATAGACTTACGCAATGGCAACACCCTAAGTTTCAAAAGTCTTAAACCCCCTAAACCAATTAAAAATGGAACTACAAATGCAGCCAATCCGAACCAACGATTCATAAACTGCGATGCGAATGAAGCACCAACCTTACCAGCCCAGTTATCGACCCTAACCGATGCGTTTGAGAATATGGATTGCCATTCGAAGCTCTGATCAACCTTCCAGCTAAACAGATAGGACACGAAAGCTATTGTTAAGTAAAGGGCAAAAAGCATAGTAAAAAAGCCTAAGGTAAACCTAATACGCTCATCGTAGAACATACTTTTTTTTACCTTTCCCCCCTTTACTGAGGCTGTATCATTATTACCTTTTTTTGCCATAAAATTTTAATAAAGACTAAAGTATATGTAGTAAAAAACCCTTACAAAGTAAGGGAATTATTCCGATTCTACGAAAAGTGATTTCAACAAAAGATCACTTTACCAGCTCGGCAATCTCGTTAAGCACATCAAGTCCAATCGCCTCGTGATCGGGAGAAATAACAAACTCTTCATCCGAAATTTTGGATGATTTAATGCTGGTAGCCAAAACGCTCATTCGTTGGTTAAACAGTACGGTAGAAAATTTAAGCATAACACCCTCAATTTGATTAAAAGGGGTATTACTGTTAGGGTTTGGTATGCTAATCTCGTTGGTGTAGTAAATATCAAATGGTGCATTAATTGTATCGAGAAATGTTGCCCTAGCCACATAGCAATTATAGCCAAGGTACTCAACGGTATCGGTGGTTTTTACAATGGAGAACTCAGGCATTTCGCGGTAGGCAAACGGGTAATTATCCTGCTCAAGAGTCTCCTCGTAGTAAAGTTTTTTATTAAGTAATTTGATTAGTGTATACGCCTTACTATTCATCTTATTCTGAATAAATGCAAACGAAAAAGCACCCGATAGCCCCTCAACCTTGTTTATGGTATTATTATCTTTAAACTTAATAACCATACGATTAGGGCGCATATTGGCATTAAACGCTGAAACAGCAACTGTATCTTCAAATTCAATGCAATACTCAATAAAACCTTCGCTAAAATCTTTATCAGCAACTCTCGAGCATCCAAGTGGTGTTACGAGGGTAAGCACTAAGAGAATAGCAAAAAAAGGCACTCTACCAGCCACGCTAAATAAGTGTTTAAAATAATTAATTGAAGCCATAAACAAATATAAGAGTTTTTTTTAGGGTTTTAGCATAAAGGAGCAAAACAAAGTATTCAAATTTAGTTTACAAAACCAGTAATTCTTCCTTCCAAACTGGCTCTGTTTTATACTAAACTTATTAGCTAGGTAAATTTAGCTAAAGATAATATTTCTACTTGCAAATATGCGCAAACCATTTGCATTTTAGGCAAAAAAAATGATTTGGCTTTTACCGTAATCAAAGTTTTACTTTACCATTTATATTTAAGGGCTAAGATAATTGCTACCTTTGCAAAAAAACAAACGTGTACATTTGGGGAGATAACAGGCGGTTTAACAGCTACACAGGGTATATTAAACGTAAATTTGGGGAGCGAATTCAAAAACTTACGATTGATGCAGGCTTTACTTGTCCGAACCGAGATGGAACGCTTGGTGTTGGCGGATGTACTTACTGCAATAACGACTCGTTTAATCCGAGCTACTGTAGTCCGCAAAAATCAATTACAGTTCAGCTAGCTGAAGGAGCAGAATTTCATCAGTTCAGATACAGAAGAGCCAAAAACTATTTGGCGTACTTCCAGGCCTACTCAAATACCTATGCAACCCTCGATAAGCTCAAAGAACTTTACAGCGAGGCACTTGCCTTTCCAAATCTTATGGGACTGGTTATTGGGACTCGTCCAGACTGTATTGATATAGAGAAGTTAGACTATTTATGCGACCTAGCTAAAACCCACTATATTTCCATCGAATTTGGGGTAGAATCATGCAATAACGATACCCTTTTGCGCATAAATAGAGGGCATACCTTCGAAAAATCGGAATGGGCTATTACGGAAGCGGCTAAACGTGGGTTAAATGTGGGAGCACACTTTATTATTGGCCTGCCCGGCGAGAGCAAAAGCGAAATACTTGCTCAAACTAAAATAATAAACAGCCTTCCGCTAACGAGCATAAAGTTCCATCAGCTTCAAATAATAAAAAATACCCATATGGCTTTGGAGTACGCTAAGCACGAAGAGGCGTTTAGCCTTTTTACTATGGATGACTATATGGAGCTAATGGTTGAAATAGTTGAGCGTTTAAATCCCGAAATAGTTGTTGAACGTTTCTCGGGCGAGGCATTACCTAGCACGCTGATTGCCCCCTACTGGGGTAAGTTTAGGCACGACGAACTTTTGCGGAAGTTTGAAAGCCTTCTGGAGGAGAAAAACACGTGGCAAGGGAAATTCTTTGACGAGTAAACTCTGATTTTGTGTTTATAGGTTGACGTAATAGTGTGGTGCAGAGAAAATCTTCTCAAATTTATTACGATTCGCTATTATGGGTGATTTGTTTTTAAGCTAGAAGAGAAAGTTGAAACAAGCTAAAGCCTTACACATACCAACGTAAAGGAACTCAACAAAACCCTCGAGTGTCACTAAGTTCCTTATTGATTGCTGGTATTCCTTATTTTATTTCAGATAAATTAATCTTTAACGCCTCTGCAACTCCTTTTCCATAAGCTTCATCGGCTTGCATACAATTCTTAATATGTCGTATTTTTATTTCCTTAGGCGCATCGCCCATATTTCTTGCCGTATTTTCAAACAAAACTTGTTTTTGCTCCTTGCTCAGCATACGGAAGAGGTTGCCAGGCTGCGAAAAATAGTCATCATCATCATCCCGATGGTTCCAATGGTCGGCGGCTCCATCTATTTCCAAAGGAGGCTCTTGAAACTCGGGTTGCTCTTGCCATTCGCCATAGCTATTTGGCTCATAACCTAAGGTTCCGCCATAATTATCGTCAGTCCTCATTTGCCCATCACGATGATACATATTTACGAATGGACATTTAGATTTATTAACAGGTATTAAATGGTGATTTACACCCAATCGGTATCTTTGCGCATCTCCATATGAAAACAATCGGCCTTGCAGCATCTTATCTGGCGAGAAGCCAATTCCGGGAACTATATTTGCGGGGTTAAAAGCCGCTTGCTCCACATCAACAAAATAATTTTCGGGATTTTTATTCAGTTCTAAAACACCAACATCAATCAAAGGATACTCTTTATGTGGCCAAACTTTTGTTAAATCGAAAGGATTATGGTAATGATTCTTAGCCTGTTTGTCTGTCATTACCTGTATTTTCATACTCCATTTTGGAAAATCACCCTTTTCGATGCTATCAAACAAATCTCTTTGATTACTTTCTCTACATTTTCCAACTACAGCTTCGGCTTCCTGGTCGGTTAGGTTTTTTATGCCTTGCTGTGTTTTAAGATGAAATTTCACCCATATTCTTTCATTACTGGAGTTAATCATGCTGAAAGTATGGCTGCCGTACCCATTCATATGTCGGAATGATAGAGGAATGCCCCTTTCGCTCATGGTTATTGTTACCTGATGGAGGGCTTCGGGAAGGTTTGTCCAAAAATCCCAATTATTTTTTGGGCTTCTTAAGTTTGTTTTCGGGTCGCGCTTAACAGCGTGATTCAGGTCTGGAAACTTAAGCGGATCTTTTAAAAAGAATACCGGGGTATTATTTCCAACTAAATCCCAATTTCCTTGCTCCGTATAAAACTTAAGTGCAAACCCTCTAATATCTCTTTCTGCATCGGCGGCACCACGCTCACCTGCCACTGTTGAAAATCGTGCGAAAACATCTGTTTTCTTACCAACCTCGGAAAATATTTTTGCCTTTGTGTATTTCGTAATATCATGTGTAACGGTGAATGTTCCAAATGCACCTGATCCTTTAGCATGCATCCGTCTTTCAGGAATTACCTCCCTATCGAAGTGCGCAAGTTTTTCCAAATACCATATATCCTGTAGTAACATTGGGCCTCTTTTCCCCGCTGTCATTACATTTTGATTATCAGCTACAGGAGCACCTGAGCTGCTTGTAAGTTTTTTCTTTTTCATGCCTGTCAGAATTTAGTTGTTTGCTTACAAGTTACAACTTTTCTCATATATACCCATAAATATAGATTCACTTTTTATATTCGAAACCATCTCGAATGCTTATCAGCCCAGCAGCGGTGGAATAAACTAACCGTTTTTCAGTAATCAGATGCATTGAATTTAATACCCAGGGCTAAGTAAATTATATAATCTACTACATATAGCGCTATCGATGCGTTTATTTTTAAATCGCAATCCTATCATCACTTAAATGGCTCTAAGTATCTGTTTTCTAGCTATAATCTAAAATGACAAAAATCACCCAAAGTTCTATAGGATAGTTTGCTGTATTGACTACTTTTAACCTGTGAACATATTTCTAAATCAACATGTCGCAAGAAATTGACAATATAAAGGACTCAAGATACTCCCTAATAAACCGAGCAATTATTCTGTTTATACTGGTATTCGTATCGATTACGACAAGCGCAACCTCCCTAAAAGTAGGCATTTACCAAAATGGTCCAAAAGTTTTTATCGATTCGAAAGGGAAAGTGACAGGGATGCTGGTTGAAATTGTTGAAGAAATTGCCCATCGCGAAGGCTGGGAAATAACTTATGTACCCGGTACATGGAATGAGAACATTAAACGGCTAGAAAATTTTGAGATTGATGTTCTGCTCGACCTAACATACTCTCCCGATAGGGCGAATCGTTTTACGCTGAATAAAATTTTTGTAATTGACGATTGGCTAGAGATTTACATACCCACCGGTACACGATTAGAGAGCATAAGAGATCTTAATCACAAAAGAGTAGCCGTACTTGAAGGCTCTATTCAAGAGGGTTTTTTTAAAAAAGAACTTTTAGAAGAATTTAAAATAACTGTTAGCGCCCTCCCCTTCCCTGATTACGCCAGTGCGGTTAGCTCGCTAGAAAATGGTTTTGTTGATGCCATTGTTGCTTCACGTTTCTTTTTCTTGTCAAAAGACAAAACCGAAAATGTTTGGTCATCACCAATTATTCTTCGTCCGTCGTACACTTTTTTCGCATTTCCTAAGGACCAGAATATGGATATAGTTAATGCTTTTGATACGCATTTAATGGACCTTAAGAATGACTCCGAATCGGTTTACTATAAAGCCATTTCACACTGGTTAAACCCAAAACCTAGGAGCAACCACGGCAAGTTTATAAAGTGGATTCTAATTATAGGCGGAGTATTTATTTTGCTAACACTATTCTTTTTAGTAGTACTTAGAATTGAAGTAAAACTGCGAACAGAGAAGCTAGAAAATCGTAACAAAGAGTTTAAGGAGATTAATAGCGAGCTTAAAGAACTTATTATAAACTATAAGATTGCCGAACAAGAGCTAGTGAAATTTCGGTTTATGGTTGAGAACGCACGGCAAGAAATATACCTATTTTACCCAAATGGGAAGATAGCTTACGTTAACCAATCGGTAACCAACAGCCTAGGATACACCGCCGATGAACTTTTAAACCATGGGGCTAAACTTTTTGACCCAAAACACAAAGATAGTTACAACGAGCACTTCCTAATGCTCAAAAACAAGGAAATACCGTCGTACGAAACCATACACCACACCAAAGGGGGGCGAATACTGGACAAAATCATAAAAGCATTCTACCTTAAAATTGGGGATCAAGAATTTGTTTGCGAGTATGCTGAGGATATAACCGAACAAAAGAAGTCGAAAAAAACATTAATTGAAAACGAGGTACTTTTTCATACCCTAGCAAAAATGTCGCCAGTTGGAATATTTAGAACAACCGCCAATGGTTACACAACTTATGTAAATCCAAGGTGGTGTGCACTTTCCGGCATAAACCCCGCCAAAGCACTAGGCGATAATTGGATAAATGCAATACATATTGATGATAGAGAACGAATTATAAACGAGTGGAAACAAGCAACCAACAGAGGTGTTGCCGCCGAAGCCGAATTTCGTTTTATGCACCTAAACGGCAAAATAGTCTGGATTCTCGTTAACGCTGTACCCGAATGGAATAAGAATGTAATAACAAACTACGTTGGCACAATAACAGATATTACAGAACAGAAACAAAACGAAAAATTATTTCAACAACAAGCCGAAGAGGTAAAGTTGCAATCAGAAAAGCACCTACAACTGATTGACCTGGCTACAGATGCTTTTTTTCAAGGCGACTCGACCGGCAAATTAATAATGGTAAATAAGGCGGCTTGCTCCCTAACTGGTTTCAGTGAAGAAGAGTTACTGAAAAAAAAATTAGATTCTTTACTTTATTCCGAAGAACATCTTCAAAACCCATTACGCTACGATTTGCTTAATGAGGGAATGATACTGCAGAACGAAAGACAGATTAAAACCAAGGATGGTAGGCTTATCTATGTTGAGATGAATTCGAAAAAGATGCCTGATGGAACCTACCAATCATTTTTTAGGGATGTGACCAGTCGAAAAATTAACGAGGAGCTTCTAAGATTTAAAAATGCCGAGTACAAAGAGTTAAACGAACAGCTAAATATTGCCAAGGCTAAGGCAGAGGAAAGTGACAAGCTGAAATCCGCTTTCCTAGCCAATATGAGTCATGAAATACGCACCCCAATGAATGCAATTTGCGGCTTTGCGCAGTTGCTGGGTCGAAAAACAATTGAAGAGCAAAAACGAAACCATTACATTGATATTATTAATACCAATAGCCAGCAACTATTAGGAATTATAAACGACATTGTTGATATCTCGAAAATTGAGTCGGGCTTAGCTACCTTGTTAAACAGCAAATTCGATTTAAACCTAATGCTGGATAACCTGATGCATACCCTAAAACCAACCATATTAAACCATAAAATATCACTAACATATAAAAAAGGATTGACCGATGCTCAAAGTTCAATAATTGGCGATGAAATAAAAATTAGGCAAATTTTAACCAACCTGTTGGTAAATGCCATTAAGTTTACAGAACAAGGAAGCATTGAGGTTGAGTGTAAACTAAACGATAGCAACATGCTTATATTTAGCGTTAAAGACACCGGGATAGGTATACCAAAGGAATCACTAATCCAAATATTTGAACGTTTCAGTCAGATTGAAGGAACAATTAAGGACAGCAGAAAGGGTACCGGGCTGGGATTGGCAATATCAAAAGGGTTTATCGAACTTATGCACGGCAAAATTTGGGCAGAATCTGAGCTCGGTAAGGGCTCAAAATTTCATTTTTCTATCCCCTATATTCCTTCCGCCGAGGTAATACCAATTGGAAGCAGAGGAGAAACACAGGCAACCACCTGGGCATCACACACACTCCTTCTTGTTGAAGATGATCAGAACTCAATGCTATACATAAAAGAGTTACTCTCGCCAACCCTAATTAACATTGTATGTGTTAACAACGGCGAAGATGCAGTTAGAATTTGCAAAGAAAATAAAGACCTGAGTATTGTTTTAATGGACATAAAGCTACCTATGATTGATGGGTTAGAAGCAACTAGAAGAATACGAGCATTTAACAAAACCCTGCCTATTATTGCACAAACGGCTTATGCGCTCTCATCCGATTTTCAGAAAGCCACTGAAGCCGGTTGTAGTGAGTATTTAACCAAACCAATATCGAAAGCAGAACTTTTTAGTGCGCTTACAAAATATTTAAATTAATCCTTTTTGCTTCGTCTGTTTACAATGTAAATACCGCCTAGTACCAATATACCGCCTATAATTTGGTTTGTAGTTATGGCCTCACCCAATATGGGAATAGCCACCACGGCTGTAATAACCGATTGAGAAAGAAGGGTAACCGACACATTTGTCCCTTTTAAATGGCCCAACGCGTAGTTAATTGAAACCCAGCCTCCGAAATGGGAAATCAATCCTAATCCTACCAATGAAACCCACGTTTGCCTTGTAAACCCAGTAAAAGGATTGCCAAATAACCAATTTGTAATAAATAGTATGACCACCATAAATAGTATGGAGAAAGTCATAAATGTGATGGTATCTACGCGTTTACGCGAATCGAGCGTAAATATTAGGTATAATGCGTAAAAGAACCCGGCAACAATTGAAAGCACATCGCCAAAATTGAATTGCATAGTTACCCACGATTGCAATCCAATAAGAACATTAAGCCCAACTAAAGCCAGCAGCAAACCATACCAAAACTTTGGTGCCAGTCGCTCACGGAAAACCACCAGCGAGATTAGTCCAACCCAAACGGGTGCATTATTAGCAAGCAGCGTAGCTGTTGCAGCAGAAGTTAAGAGAATGGCCGTATTCCATAAAAACAGATCGAGGGAGAAAAAGAAAGCACCAATAAATATTAACCATAAATCGCGTTTGGGCGGCACTTTCATTCCTTTAAAAATCCAAATGGGCAGAATGGCAACGCCTGCAATCAATATTCGGTAAAAAGATGATACCGAACCTGGTACGTTTGCCAATTTGACAAAAATTGCCGAAAATCCAATGCAGATAATTCCGAAAATCAGCGCTACGTATACCAATGATGGGGAATTGAAAAACCTCTTCAACATAAAATCTTTTTTTTGTGGTGCAAATCTAATGATCAAAACTGGGTTTTACGCTACAGAAACAAAAATAACTTAAGCGTAACCAGTTTAGCACGAAAAAACGACAATGGTTAATTGTAATTTCTAAAGATTGGATAAAGAATCGAGGTTTTTTAAATGAGAGGAAGGCTACAATTTCAGCAAAACATTAAAAGGTGTAAAACGAAACAAATTACACCCTGCTCTCTCTATTTTTTAGGCTCAGTTACACTAAACCATACCAGCCTATCGCTAACAAAATGTTCACTAAACCCAAACGCATTCTCAATATAACTCAGCGCACTTTTATGATAAAAAAATACATGGGTAGGATCGTTCTTGTAATACCACTTGATAAAATCTACATTCTCGGAGTAAAAATCGGTCATACATATTAGTTTACCGTTTGGTTTTAGCATGGACCTTAGCTGGGCGAACTCTTCTTGGGGTTTAAAAAAGTGCTCAATCACCTCGCAACAAATAATAAAATCATACTGCTTTTGGAGTAACTCAATATTATTGCAAAAAAATGGGTCGTAAGGTGAAATATTGTATCCCTTCTCGCCTAAAACTTTGGTAATTACAGGACCTGTTCCTGCTCCAAAATCTAGTCCGCAATGTTCTACTGAAAATTCTTTTACCACAAAATCAATAATTGGACTTACAAAATTTCGATATCCAGAATCGTAAACATCATTATTGTGGATAAGATATCGTTCTTTTTCCTCTTCGGGGTTTAAAAAATAGTTGGGGCTAACAAAAACCGATTGGCAACCTATGCACTTATAATAATCGCGATTTTTGTAAGAGTGAAAAAATGATGATTCGTTGTTACACAACGGACAACTTTGCAACATCTTGACTACTAGTTTATGGCTTTGTACAAATATAAAATAATTTGGCACAAAAAAAAGACGACCATTAAAAATAGTCGCCTTTGGTAGGGTGATACAATGAATTTACGATTGAAAAGTGTTTAGCACACTTTATTTCGTTGTTTATTTAAATCACACCTGTTCCAAAAAGGGTAGCAAAAACTAATGAGATAGTGGTCATTAATTTAATTAGAATATCAATTGCAGGACCTGCCGTATCTTTAAAAGGATCTCCAACAGTATCACCAGTAATTGATGCCTTATGAGCATCGCTACCACGACCGCCGTTATTTCCCAGCTCAATATGTTTCTTGGCATTATCCCATGCGCCACCACTATTAGCCATGAAAATAGCCAGCATGATACCCGTAATTAGGGTGCCAGCTAATAAACCTCCTAAGGCTTCGGCGCCAAATAAAAAACCCACAACTAATGGGGTAACTATAGCCAATAGTGAGGGAACAATCATTTCTTTAAGAGCAGCGTCTGTAGAGATAGTAACACATTTAGCATAATCGGGCTTTTGGGTTCCGGCCATAATGCCTGGCATTTCTCTAAATTGCCTCCTAACCTCATCAATCATATGATTTGCAGCTACGCCAACACTATGAATTAGCATAGAGCTAAAAAGGAAAGCTAACATACCACCAACCATTAAGCTAGCAATAACTTTTGGATGAGTAATATCGATTCCAGTTAAACCAGCTTTTTCAGTAAAAGCACTAAATAAAGCTAAAGCAGTTAGCGCAGCGCTACCAATGGCAAAGCCTTTAGCAATAGCAGCAGTAGTGTTGCCAACGCTATCTAACTCATCGGTAATGGCTCTAACCCTTTTGTCCATCTTCGACATTTCAGCTATCCCCCCTGCATTATCAGCAATAGGGCCATAAGCATCAACACTAACAGTCATACCAGCCGTGCCTAACATTCCCACAGCAGCTAAACCGATACCAAATAAACCCCCTGTCATGTATGCAAAGATTGTTCCGATAGCAATAAAGATTACAGGTAGCGCTGTACTTCTCATTCCTATAGACATTCCAGAAATAATATTGGTTGCGTGTCCAGTTTCTGATTGGCTGGCAATTTCTTTAACATGTTTGAACTTATCTGAAGTGTAATACTCGCTAATAAATGCAATTAATAACCCGATAGCAAGACCGATTGTTATGGCGAAGAAAGGGCCATAATTCATAGTTAGTTGACTAGTATTTTTATCAAAAACACCCTGTTTTACAAAGATGAAATTTAAAACAAAGGCAACTAGTAAAAAGATAATTGCGCTTGAATAAGTTCCCATCTTTAATGTTTTATGAGGATTTGAACTTTCTTTCCCTCTAACCATCATACTACCTAAAATAGAAGCTAAAACACCAAAACCAGCAACGATTAAAACAAAAATAACCCCCTCAGTTTTAAACCATAGAGCACCAATGGTTGCGGCTCCAATAATTGAGCTAACGTAGGATTCTAATAAGTCGCTACCCATCCCGGCAACATCACCCACATTATCGCCCACATTATCAGCAATAACGGCGGGGTTTCTTGGGTCATCTTCAGGAATACCAGCTTCAATTTTTCCAACTAAATCGGCTCCAACATCAGCAGCTTTAGTAAAAATACCGCCGCCTACACGCCCGAACAAAGCAATGGATGAAGCACCAAGTGAGTAACCAGCTGCTATGTTAACAGCATCGTAAGCTTCTATACCGAAAACCTTATGACTAAAATAGAAAACTAACACAACTCCCAATAAACCAAAACCAACAACACACATCCCCATTACAGCGCCCCCCTTAAAAGCAATACCCAAAGCTCTTTTCATTCCGTGGTCTTGCGCCGCAGTGGCAGTTCTAGAGTTAGAATTAGTTGCTGCCTCCATACCTATAACTCCCGCTAAAGCACTAAAAACGGCTCCAAGTACAAATGCAATAGCACTTGCTATGCCTAATGGCGATATCCAAATTAAAAAGAAAGCTATTATTGTGAATAAGAGAATTATAAAGTATTCTCTTTTTAAAAATGCATTGGCCCCTTCCTTAATATACCCTGAAATATTTATAACCTCTTCGGACCCCTGAGGGTTTTTCATAACATTCTTATAAAGATAGAATGCATAAATTAGTGCTAGTAATGCTAGCCCCATTACAACATAAAGTAGATAATCCATAGTCCTCCTTGTTTTTTTGGTTAATTTTTTTACTCCCTACATATTTATACATTCAAAAGTAATAAATTTATTCTTCAGTTATTTTGGTTTTATCATATATTTAATGGAAGTTTTGCTTTAGTAAGAAAAAAGAAGGTTTTTTCAGGGCAGTTATTTAACTTGCATTGAGCTTTGGTAATGGATTGAAGCCTAAACGTGTTTGCTCCAAAATTAAAACAGAAGTTGACGTATTATAGAATACATAGGTAAAGCACCTGACTTCCCTAGTACTTTTGAACCGTGTCTAATATGTCAAATTTAAGAAGGTATACTATTGATTTTCACGGAGGCTCATATCTTTACCTGTTAGATTAACAGTAGTATCAAAAATTTAATACAAAGAAGTTGCCAGGTATTAAGTTCACAACTATATAATGTGATTCGAAATCCATTAGCATTCTAAATGAAACGAAGGAGGGTAAAATAAAGCAATAAAAAAACCCGCTATTCTTTTAAAATAGCGGGTTTTATATGATTTGAACTAAAGGTTTAAAACAAACCTTTTTTACTCTAGTCGGGGTGGCAGGATTCGAACCTGCGACCCCCTGGTCCCAAACCAGGTGCGCTAACCGGACTGCGCTACACCCCGAAAAAATCTATATAGTTGAAATACTAGTAAATTCTCAACTACACTTTAATATCAAAACAAGTTGATGCGGAGAGGGGGGGATTCGAACCCCCGGTACAGTTACCCGTACGGCAGTTTAGCAAACTGCTGGTTTCAGCCACTCACCCACCTCTCCAAAACAATATCTAAATAGCCTATTGGTACTGGTTGCACTAACTTACCCACTAATAAGTGGATGAATTTAGCCAATTATTTCTGTTTTTGGCAGGTTTACACCTCAACGTATAACTAAAAAAATATACGTAATGTTGGTACGCCTCAATAATCAATTTTGTAACTCTGAAAGTAAAACCTAGGGGACATTAAACAAGGTTTAATAACAGTGTGCCTTTCGTTAAAAGCATGACAAAAGTATACAATCAATTTAATATCGCAAATTTTTTAGCAGAAATAACCACAATATTTTCAAACAAAATACTTACTGCCTGTTATACAAAGTCATAGCATTACTCCCCTAAAGTAGAAACAAGGTCCTATTTATCGGGTTCCTCTATGCATATGGCTTAAATGGCGTTAAGCAGTATACTTTCAACTCTCTCGGGTGTTATCGTTTTCATTTCGCCCAGCTTCCATTTTCTTTGCTTAAATCTCTCTACAATTGGCAATATTTGCTCCTTTGTAATACCGTAGTCGGAGAGTTTAGTCTTTATTCCCATTGATTGAAAGAACTTCTCGGTTTTATCAATCGCTTCGTCAACCTTTCTGTCTTCGCTTCCCACCTCTATGCCCCATACTCGTTGTCCGTATTGAAGGAGTTTTTGTTTTTTCT
>JBBACY010000055.1:0-17505 GCA_041656735.1 Bacteroidales bacterium
TTTAGTTCCATTGTTATATTCAAAGAATGGAGTAATCTCACGTTCTGCCACATCCCATTCCCAAACAACTAAACCCATTTTAGCACCGTTGGGGTATGAGTAAAAACCTATTTTCAGGTGCTCGTTTGCAGCTGAAACAGCTATGTTAGGATCTGTTGCATTAATAGTTGCAGCAAGGTATGCGGTAACAGCACAGTCAATTTGTGCCTTAACTTCACCCATTTGCAAGTATCCTTTTATTGTTTTGGGTATCAATTCGTCATCCACATTCTCCATTGTAAATGGGTTAATGGAGGTAATACCTTCGACAACCAGCTCGACATTCGAACTAGAAATGGAGACATTCTGTTTTTTTATTGAATGTGAAACGGTAACTTTTACCGAATTGCTTGTTGATGTTGCTAATAGGTTAGCACCTAGTTGAAAAGTCCCCATTGTAATATCAATTCCTAAGTCTTCTAGGCCTTTATTGCTCAAAGTTGCTGCGTAATTAACTTGCATCGCATCCTTTTCATCAATTGTTAAACTAATTAATGCCGAGGTAGGGAACGATTCGTTATTCTGTGAAACTTCAGTAATGTCCGATATTTTTAGTACCGCATCATTGGTGGTTTGTTCCTCGTTCGAAGGGAAAATGTAAACCAGCTTATCGCTAGGTGCTTGGTTGTAGTCCCATTTTTTGTCAGTAAAATTCCAAGTAAAAGTTCCTGTTTCTGGTGTAGGGTTGCCTTCTTTTGTGTTAATTACCGTTGGAGCAATTAGATTTTTTACAACAACCTGTGCATCAAACTTCGTTGGGTTTAGTAATAGGTTTGCAAACGGAAGCGTTTGTGGTGTAAGAGAAATGTCAAAATTGGTAAGGACCATAAGGTTCATTAAAGCACCTGTAGCTGGAGTTGTCATCACTTCCATCATGGTAGTTTCCATTTCCTTGCCAGCGGAGGTAAGAACTGTTTTTGCTTCCTCCTGCGTTAAAGGTTCTGTTTTGTCATCTTTAGTACATGATGATATGGCTAGCATACCTGTTACAAGTAGCATAGCAAAAATTTTAATGTTTGTTTTCATCGATATCAAGTTTATGTTAATATTATTTATGAAGTAGTAGGTTCAAAAACTATACCAACTACTATGCTGCTATGGTTCTTTTTGGTTTTAATATTAAAGTTTAAACCTGTAAAATGTATTTTTTTGAATGGTTCCTACTCCCCTAAAACTTGGCTTATTAATCTGGTTTAATTAGATGAAACAAAATCGGAAATACGCAGGTAAACACATGTTTCGTTTGTTTATAATATCATAAGTCCTGATAATCAGTATTGTTATCGAGTAGTTGTGATGGTAAAAAAAGTTTTTTTACAATCTTTGCTTTCAAATTCCTCTATATGATCTAGCTCAGAATGTTCTGGTTGCTGTAAAGCCATTCATTATGTTTGCTTTTTGTTTACGTTTGTAGCTTCTCAATTTTCGTATTTTACTTCACCTTTAAAGTAAGCTAAATGGTCAATTTAAACTAAAAACGCTATGTTTGGCAGCAATTATGGCAGTTAATCTGCTACTGAAGAATTCTGGTGAAGCTAAAGTGCTTTTTTGACCAGCGAATTGTCTCTACGTAAAAATTATGTAAATTTGTTTTTTATAAAAAAATGGCCTGCAATGTTTCCACGAATTCTTGTTACAATTTCAGCATTTCTACTTGTTCAAATGTCTTTAGCCCAGCCAATGGTTGGCTATTTTCTTTCTCCCCAATCGGAACTTAGCAAGGGTAGGGCATTTAAATCTATTGAAGAAACCTCCGAAATATTTTTAAAGGGTTTAACAATTACCCCAACCCGAATGGAGAAGAAGTTTAATGAATTTGGAAATATTACTTCGAGCGTAACTTACAATTCGGCAGGTGGTAAAACAAATGAAATTTATTGTGAGTACGTGAATGGAGAAAACTTGGTTCGAAAGCAAACACGATCCTTTGTTAACCATAGAGGTTGGCAAGAGGAGGAGGTTTTTATTACGTGGGATGATTGCTATAGCATACCTCAAAAAATTGAGGTAAAAAAGAATGGACAGATTTGGCAGAGCGCTAAGTTCATAACCGATTCGATCCTCAAGTTTGAGTCGGCCGAGGTGTTCAACAGCAAAGGAGACCATGTATTTACTGAGCGGTTTACCTATATGGAAGCATCGAATATAATAAAGGTAATGGTGTTTAGAGCCAATGGTGCTTTTAACGGCTCATCAACCTACCCAATTAACCATAAGGAGTCATTTACCTTTGAGTCTGTAAAGCAAACGCTTAACCCAAATGGCGACGTAATGATTGAGACCCTATCTCATGCCGTTAGTGGCGACCAAGCATATTACTATGAGTATGAATATGATTCGCAGGGGAACTGGATTGAGAAAAACACATTTCAGGTTAACTTGAGTCGTGGCAATAGGGTTACAAAGAAGAAGTTAGAGAATAAAACCACCCGAAAAATTACGTACCACTAGGCAGCTACTTCTTTTTACTTTTTGCTAGAATTTTCGGATATTCTTTACATAGGTCTCTAATTCCACAACTTGAGCATTTTGGGTTACGTGCCGTGCATGTATAGCGGCCGTGCAGGATGAGCCAGTGGTGCGCAACAGCCCACAACTCTTTGGGTATGTGCTGCATTAATTGTTTTTCGGTTTCGAGAGGGGTTTTTGCATTATAGCTTAACCCTATTCGTTTTGCAACCCTGAAAACGTGGGTATCAACTGCAATGGCGGGCGTGTTAAATGCTACAGAAGCAACTACGTTGGCTGTTTTGCGGCCAACCCCTGGTAGGGTTTGTAAATCCTTTAAATCCTCAGGTATTTCGCCGTTAAAACGTTCCATAACCCCTTTAGCCATACCCACCAGGTTTTTTGCTTTGTTGTTGGGGTATGAGCAGGATCGGATTACGTCAAAAACGTTTTCTTGCTGTGCTACTGACAGTGCTTCGAGCGTAGGAAACCGGTCGAAGAATGCGGGAGTAATTAAATTTACCCTTTTGTCGGTACATTGAGCCGAGAGAATTGTTGCAACAATAAGCTCGTACGGGTTAGTGAAATTTAGCTCGGTTTCGGCAACGGGCATATTCTCTTTAAAATATTCAATTACCTTTTGGTATCGTTCTTTACGTGTCATTTGGTAGCTGCTTAAAAAGATAAACCTTTAGAATGCAAATATAAAAAAACCGACAGAGAACTCTGTCGGTTTTTAAAATATATATGCGTGTGCTAGTATAAAAAGTTAAGAAGAATACCTGCTGCAACAGCGCTACCAATAACACCGGCAACGTTTGGAGCCATGGCATGCATAAGCAGATAGTTGGTTTTATCGTATTCCAAACCAATCATATGCGATACTCTGGCACTGGCAGGTACTGCCGATACCCCAGCATTACCAATTAATGGGTTTATTTTATTGTCCTTGCTAAGGAACAGGTTCATAAATTTAATGAACGAAATTCCAGCGGTTGTGGCAATAACAAATGATATCGCACCTAGCCCAAAAATTAGTAACGACGAAGTATTAAGAAAAACGCTGGCTTGAGTTGATGCACCAACAGTTAACCCTAAAAGAATAGTTACAATATCAACTATTGGACCACGAGCCGTTTCGGCAAGGCGCTTGGTTACTCCACTTTCTTTTAAAAGATTTCCGAAGAAAAGCATACCAAGAAGAGGTAAGCCACTAGGAACCACAAAAGCGGTGAGTAAGAAACCAATGATTGGGAAAAGAATTTTCTCTAGTTTACTAACTGTACGTGGTGGTTTCATTCTTATTAAACGCTCTTTTGGCGAGGTAAGAAGTTTCATTAGCGGTGGTTGAATAACCGGAACTAATGCCATGTACGAGTATGCCGATATGGCAATTGCACCCATAAGATGTGGTGCTAATTTCGAACTAATAAAAATTGCAGTTGGCCCGTCGGCACCTCCAATAATACCTATGGCACCTGCCTCGGCACCAGTAAATCCTAATGCTAAAGCAATAGCATAGGCACCAAAAATACCAAACTGCGCTGCAGCGCCCACAAGAATTAACTTGGGGTTTGATATTAGGGCAGAAAAATCTGTCATTGCCCCAATACCCAAGAAAATTAGGGGTGGGTAAATCCCATACCGTACACCAAAATAAAGGTAATTTAGTACAGAACCCTCCTCGTATATTCCAATCTCAAAGCCATCTACAAATGGAATATTCCCCATAATAATCCCAAAACCTATGGGTATAAGTAACAATGGCTCCCATCCTTTAGTAATTGCCAGGTATATAAAAAATAGTCCAATGGCAATCATTGCTCCATGGGCCATTGTAAAGTTGGCAAACCCGGTACCACTAAAAAATTGGAGGAGTTGACCTGATATAAAACTCCAAAAACTACTTCCTTCCATAATACTACTCTCCTATGGTTACTAGGATGTCGCCTTCCATAATCGTGTCACCCTTATTTGCATTAATTTTGATGATTTTCCCGTCCTTATCCGAGTCAATGTTATTCTCCATTTTCATCGCCTCTAGGCACAACAATTTTTGTCCTTTTGTAACCATATCACCCTCCTTTACATATAATTCAAGAATAACTCCTGGTAGCGGTGATTTAACGTGACCAGCACCTTTAGGGGCTGATGGAGAACTAGTTTTGGCAATAGCAGGATGGCTATCGGTAGAGGGTATGGAGGGTTGACGAACAATTTTTGGTGTTTTGGTTTGCTGAATTACCTTGTCAACTTCAACTTTATAGTTTGTACCATTAACCTCAACTTCGGCAATATTGTCTTCAACCGAAGCAATATTTACTTCGTATTGATTGCCATGTATGGTAAAATTAAATTTCTTCATGTTTTGACTTGTTATTTCGAGTATGGGGTTCGTAAAACTGCTCTATTCATAACTCCGTAAATCTTACTGCTCCAAGGCGAGTATGTCTTTGATATTTTGTTCATTGTAAGGGTCATACTCTCATAATCGTGCAGCTCATTTTTGTACAGGTATAGTGCCATTGCAATGGCAGCAATTTCATCGCCGCTTGATTTTACCTTTTCCTGAACAGCAACCTCACTTAGGGCTTTGTCCTTTCGAGTAAAAAGTTTACTGAAAAGGTTAATCACATTGTCGATGTTTTGAAAAATTATCGCCACAAGAGCTAGCACAGTAAGTACTGTAAGCATTGATATTGCTGCCATTGCCGCTCCATAAGGGTCTTGTCTCACAAACTCCTCGGCAACATTTTTAGTGGCTTGGGCAGCGTTCAGTAATGTTATGGGTATATTCATTGCGCTGTATATTAAAGTGGTAAGTTAGAATGTTTACGTGGGGGATTAACATCCTTTTTAGTTTGCAAGGATTGTAACGCCCTAATAACCCTAAATCGTGTGTTGCGGGGTTCAATAATGTCATCTATGTAACCAAATTTAGCTGCTACATAGGGGTTAGCAAATTTGTCCTTGTACTCATTCTCTTTCTTCATCAAGAATTCAGCTCTTTCCTTTTGATCCTCAATGCCACTTAGCTCACGGCTATGCAGTACTTCAATAGCTCCCTTTGGACCCATAACCGCAATTTCAGCACCTGGCCAAGCGTAGTTAATATCGCCACGAAGATGTTTCGAGCTCATCACGTCGTAAGCACCACCATAAGCCTTGCGAAGAATAATGGTTACCTTAGGAACAGTAGCCTCGCCGTAGGCAAATAGAAGTTTGGCTCCATTAAGAATAATTGCGTTGTATTCTTGTCCAGTACCAGGAAGGAAACCGGGAACATCAACGAATGTAACTACTGGAATATTAAATGCGTCGCAGAAACGGACAAAACGTGCTGCCTTGCGTGATGCGTTGATATCGAGCACGCCAGCCATATATTTTGGCTGATTGGCAACCATTCCAACCGACATTCCATTAAAACGGGCAAAACCGGTAATAATGTTAGGGGCATAATGACGCTGTACCTCAAGGAATTCGCCATAGTCAACAACCGCCTCAATAACATCAAGCATATTGTACGCCTTGTTTGATTCCTCGGGGATAATCTCGTTAAGTATATCTTCGAGCCTGTTAATTGGGTCGTCGCAAGGAGCCATTGGAGGATCCTCAAGGTTGTTTTGTGGGAGATAGCTTAAAAGTTTTCTAATAATCAGAATTCCTTCCTCCTCCGATTCGGAAACAAAGTGTGCAACGCCCGATTTTGATGCGTGTACATCGGCACCACCAAGTTCCTCTGCTGTTACAGTTTCGCCAGTAACAGTTTTAACAACCTTTGGACCGGTAACAAACATGTAGCTTGTGCTACGGTTCATTAGAATAAAGTCGGTGAGAGCAGGTGAGTATACAGCACCACCAGCGCAGGGTCCAAAAATGGCTGAAATTTGGGGAATAACTCCTGAGGCAAGGATATTACGCTGGAAAATATCAGCATAACCGCCCAAACTCTTTACACCCTCTTGGATACGTGCCCCGCCGCTATCGTTAATTCCAATAACAGGAGCGCCCACTTTCATAGCCATATCCATTATTTTGCAGATTTTTTCTGCAAACATTTCTGATAATGAACCTCCGAAAACGGTGAAATCTTGAGAGAAAACATAAACAATGCGTCCGTCAATAGTACCGTATCCTGTCACAACTCCATCGGATAGATAGGTTTCTTCTTCTAACCCAAAATCGGTGCAGCGATGTGAAACGAACATATCAAATTCTTCGAAACTGCCTTCGTCGAGCAGCATATCAATACGCTCGCGAGCCGTGTTTTTGCCTTTTTTATGTTGAGCATCAATACGTTTTTGGCCACCACCAAGTTTGGCTTTTTCTCTAAGCTCAATTAAATCCTGAATCTTTTCTTTTTGAGTCTTATCCATTGCTTTGAGTCTTATTTAAATGTGATCTTTCTTGTTTACTTATTTTTTTTCTCACAAAGCTCAGTGAGCACACCAAAGGTTGATTTGGGGTGAAGGAATGCTATATCCAACCCTTCAGCTCCTTTTCGAGGTGTTTTGTCGATTAGCTTTACGCCTCTCTCTTCAGCTGTTGCAAGTTGATCTTCAATTTTCTCAACAGCATAGGCAATATGATGTACGCCTTCGCCCTTTTTTTCAAGGAATTTGCCAATGGGACCTTCCGCATCAGTTGATTCAAGAAGTTCAATTTTTGTTTGGCCAACCATAAAAAAGGCGGTTTTTACCTTCTGCTCTTTTACCTCTTCAATGTTATAGCATTTTAGGCCTAACGTGTTTTCGTAAAAAGGGATAGCTTCATCTAAACTTTTTACTGCAATTCCAATGTGTTCAATGTGGGTTATCTTCATGGCTATTTGAGTTTTTATTATTTTGATACAAAAGTAGTGGCTAACAAATTAATACTAAAGTAATACAATTAGTTTTTGAACACATTACAAATTGTTGTGCAACATACTTTAAAGATGAATTCTTTAAATGTAAGTAGTATTTTTGCACCTGCAATTTATATAAAAATTATGGAATGGCTTGAGCGAACACAACTACTTTTGGGTGAGGATGGTGTAAGAAAACTGGGTAATGCGCATGTACTTGTTGTTGGCTTGGGAGGTGTAGGGGCATACGCTGCTGAGCAAATATGCCGCGCAGGGGTTGGTGAAATTACACTTGTTGACGGCGATACGGTAAATGACACAAATAGAAACAGGCAGCTTATTGCTCTGGTTGGTACTTTGGGTAAGCAAAAAACTGCTGTTTTAGGAGAAAGACTCTTGGATATAAACCCTGACCTAAAGCTGCATATTTTGCAAGAGTATATTCGCGACGAAAGGATGGTTGAAATACTTGACCATAAGTATGATTATGTTGTGGATGCCATTGATACCCTTTCTCCAAAAGTTTTTTTAATTTATCACACACTCCAAAAGGGGCATAAGCTTGTGAGTTCAATGGGTAGCGGGGGGAAAGTGGATCCTACCCAAATTAAAATAGCCGATTTTTCTGAAACTCGTATTTGCCCTCTGGCACGCATTCTTCGCAAACGGTTGCATCGATTTGGTATTAAGGGAGGGTTTAACGTAGTTTTCTCTACCGAAGAGGTTCCTGAGCACGCTATGGTTCCTTGCGACGATGAGCCAAACAAGAAAACAACCATTGGCACCGTGTCGTATATCCCTCCAATATTTGGATGTATGATGGCATCGGTGGTGGTGAGGGATTTGATAAAATAAATTATCGCACCCTTAACTAGTTGTTTTTTATATAGAGGACTTCTAAAAAAACTAACCCTGCCAAAAATTTAATTCTGACAGGGTTAGCAAATTACTTTTCAAATTCTTATTCTTTTAACCATTTATCGAGCCATCCTTTAAACTCCCTTTGCCAAAGAATTCCATTCTGGGGTTTTAGTACCCAGTGGTTTTCATCGGGGAAGAAAAGGAATTTGCTTGGTATACCTAGCATTTGAGCCGAATTAAATGCTGCCATACCTTGGGGGTAAGGGATACGGAAATCTTTTCCTCCGTGTATTACAAGGATAGGTGTATCCCAATTTTTCACAAAATTATGGGCGCTCTGCTTGTAGCTATTTACTGCAACCTTATTATCGGTTTCCCAAGGCGCTCCGCCCATTTCCCAATCGTCAAAAAACATCTCCTCGGTGGTCATATATTCCATATCGGAGTTAAATACGCCGCAGTGTGCTATGAATGCTTTGAAACGTTTATTGTGGTTGCCTGCCAGCCAAAATACGGTGTAACCACCATAGCTAGCGCCTATTGCGCCTAGGCGATTCTCATCAACCCAAGGCTCTTGCTTAACCTCATCTATGGCAGCTAGTAGGTCGCGCATTTCTTGTCCGCCGTGGTCCTTGCTAATTTCATCGGTCCATTTTTGCCCGAATGTTAGCGAGCCTCTACGTGCTGGTGCAACAACTACGTATCCGTTTGATGCCATAATGGAGAAGTTCCAGCGGTAGCTCCAAAACTGGCTAACCGGACTTTGTGGGCCGCCCTCACAGTAGAGTATTGCTGGGTATTTTTTTGTTTTATCGAAATTTGGGGGAAGAATAACCCACGTATGTACCATTTTGCCGTCGCTCGATTTAATCCAGCGGCGCTCAACGGTGGGCATAGTTAGCTGGTCAAGTATATTCTTATTTATGAATGATATTTGCTCCTGCTCGCCATTCTCGGGGTTTATGCTGAATATTTCGGCTGGCGAGGTCATTGACACCTTATTTCCGATTAGCTTACTGCCAGCAAAGGCAACCGAGTGGTAATCGTGAATGCCTTCGGTTATTGCCTTAACTTCTTTCGATTCAATATTCAACTTGTAAATTTGATGCGTGCCTTCAACGCCTGCTACAAAGTAAATGAATTTACCATCGGCAGACCATTTCATATCAGAAGGAGAATAATCGAAATCGGCTGTTAAGTATGTTTTCTCGCCCGATTTTATGTCCATCAAAAACAAACGCTCCTTGTCGGCTTCGAAACCAGCGCGCTCCATCGATAGCCAAATCATTTTTCCGGCATCGGGTGCAAAAACAGGCTGTTTATCGTACCCCATCATCCCTTGGGTAAGATTTGTGGTTTCGCCTGTTTCAAGTTTGTAAAGGTAAATATCGGAGTTTGTGCTAAATGCGTACTCCTTACCAACTAGCTTTTTGCAGGTGTAGGCAATGCCTTTTCCGTGGGTAGTCCACGATATTTCTTCCATCCCTCCAAATGGTTTTAGCGGAGTATCATATCGCTCATTGGGCATAATATCCTTTGCATTAAGCACTTTATTGCCTGTAAAATCGGCAACAAAAATATGACTGTAGTAGCCATCTTCCCAAGTATCCCAGTGGCGGTACATCAGGTCTTCGTACATTAAGCCACTCGATTTTGGTAGGTCTGGATAGATGTCGGCAACCACATCATCAACTTTAACTTCGCTGATAAAAAGGATTTTATCGCCTTTTGGCGAAATGGAGAACCCGTTAATATCACTCTCGAAATTAGAGATTTTCTTTGGGTTTGTGCCATCGGGATTAATGGTCCATATTTGGGCTGTTTCGCCCTCGGTGGATATGTATGAAAGCGAACCATCGTTAACCCACACAATATTAAACTCGCTGGCGCTGGTTGTTGTAATTTGCTTGTTATTTGTGCCATCGGCATTCATTACAAACAGCTCGCTGTTACTTCTATTTTGCTCAATAGAGTAGTACGAAACAGTGTAAGCAACCTTTTCGCCATTGGGCGATACAGCTACCTCGCCTAGTCGGCCAAACGACCAGAGTACTTCGGGCGTTAATATTCCGTTTTCGACCTTAATATTGGTTGGACCAATAACAGGTTCGGTTGGTTGCTGGCTTTTGTTACACGAAATAACAACAAGCGCTAGCATAATCAACCATATACTATTCCTTTTCATAATTAATATAATTTTAAATTTTGATAAAGGTATAAATACTAAAGGCAACAATCAATGCGTGTTGTCAGTTTTTTACTAGGGTTTAGGTATTGGCTTTGTAGTAAGCTACCAAATTTTATGTTGCGTAGAACTCTAAAAAAGTGCTCGTACCTGCATTGAGCCGCTATGTACTATGCCGCCACTGTTTAAGTATCTGCCATTATAGCCTAGCTCTAGTTCAAAAAATTTCGATAGCCTTTTACGTGCCGATATTTCCCAAACTATATTTTTTCCCGATTGTAGCCCCTTCATCATTTCGTAGGCTACAGCGGTTTGTTGGGTTCCAACAAAATTGTTTGCAACGTACGAACAGGTTAACATAATACTGCCTTGGGCAGCAAAGGCAAGGTTCGTTTTTATTGATATTAGGTGCGATTTAAGCTGCTCATCGCCTTGCGTGTTAGCCAGCTTGGCAGCCTTATAAATGGCCTCAACGGAATGCTGCCTAAGGCTAACATACTTAATGCTTTGCTGGGCTGTTCGACCAGTAATTGTATAATTTCGAGTTGAAAAATATTCCGACAGGGCGTTTTTATTGTACTCTTCCGCTTCGGTACGGGAGGTTATTTTAGCCACAGGCATAAACCACAGAATAACCCTGTGCGATTGCAATTGCTTTTGCTCAAAGCCATTTGCAAGTATTGCCTTGCTTTCGCCCTTTATGTATATGTACTCGGCTCCAAACTTTTGGTTAAGCCTATTGAATGCAATAGAGTTTAAAATATTACTATTTAAATTTACTATTTGCGAATCGGCAGGGTTAGATACTATTGGATTTGCTGATTCCCAGAAATCTGTAAGCCTATTTTTTTGTTGGGCTCTAAAGGATGTTTGATTGCTAAGTTTTGAAAATAGGCCAGGTATGCCCTTGGTGTTTTTAATGATAGCGCTCGGATTTAGGTTGCTTCTGAGGGTAAGCGCATTGTTGCGAACGTTTATTTGTTTGGCTCCCGGTATGTTAATTCGAATATAGCGAGCTTCGTCGGGGAAGTTGGCTATTTCAAATTCGGCAATTTCCATTATACCATTGTTGTTATAGTCTACCCAAGTGTAAACTCCTTGTCCAGCGGGCACTTCAAAAAAGTAGTATTCCATATCGGGTTCTAAACCCGAGCCTAGCTCGTAGCTGGCTGCAACGTTCCATAATCCTTTAAAAAGTTTGTTCGAGTATTCGGTTCGAGCCAGCGCAGTTTTCTCTTCGTTACCCGATTGGGGAAATACGTTGGTGTTTGGAGTAAAAACCCGATAGCCTATTAATGATGAAATAGTTCCGGCTTTGTTGCTATTGCCCTTTGCGCTTACCGAGGCTTCGTGTGATGAGCCAAAAAGGTTAAACTGATTGTTGTTTGGCTTGTAATCGTTACGAAAAATATACTGTATGTTGGCACTGGCAGGCAGCGTATCGGGGGTTGAAACCGAAGCTTTTATATGATACCAGCTAAAACTCCTGTCTAGCAGATTGTTGATTACCACTGAGCTGGCCATATTATTCTCCATTTCGGCCTGTACAAGCATATTTATAAAACCTTGCGCACGGGTAAGTCCTACTTTTGCCTTGAGAAATTCCACATTTTTTGAAGTATCCGAAGCCGATACCATTGAAGCGTTCCAACTTGCGTTTAGTAGCTTGGTGTTTTTCCAGCCGGTTAGTCCTAATTTGCTGCCGCTATACCACGACCCAATATTTAATTTTTCACCCGTAACCTTTGCATATAGAACTTTAGGCTTGCTAACCTCAGTCCAAGCCGAGATTAACTGCTCGTTGGCACCCGATAGCAAGGACTCAATGCTCCAATCGCGTTCAAATTCAACAGGTTTAAATCTATCAACACCCTGAAAGCCCTTTGTGGTTTTCATTATATTGCCTCCAACACCAAATTTTAAATCTCTTTTTGTTGGTGTAAAATGATGTGCAGCAGCTACCTGAATGCCGTGACCCACATTGTCGTTAGAATTGAGTGACGAGAAGGTGTTTAAATCGGTGTTGCTTAGCGCATAGCTAGCATCAATGTACGATTCGTTGGTCCATTTATGGCCTATTGATGCTTGTACCATCTGTTTCTTTTTAGGGGCAACCAGCCTTCTAAAAGGCTCGTAACTACCCTGAGGGGTTCCGTTTTGAGGAGAAACCCAGCGATACACCCTGCCGTTGGCAGTACCAAAGTCGGGTACGTAATTACCTTTCCCTTGCCCTACAAACGAGAAGTACACTTTGTGAATTGCATTTGCTGGATTGGTTGAGTATTTAAAAACCGAATGCGTTTTACCATTAATTGTGGTATCAATTTTTTGGTAAAGTATTAGCTCGGAGTCGAAGCTAACGGTATCTACCTGAGCAATGTATGCTTCGGATAGGTTGTCGCCTATGGAGGCGAGGTGTTCTATTTGCTCACTGTTCAAGTCTTGGTTTATGGGTTGGTTTCGGCTGTCGTGCTCCGAAAATACGTCAAGCCCCCAAGTTAATCCTTTCTTCTTGTTATAAACGCTTGCGTAGGTTGTAAATCTGGTGTAGCTTCGTTCGGAGTATTCGAATTCAACCTGAATTCTACTATTTCGGTTTATGGGCATTTTTTGTGTAAACGTAACCTCGGCAGCGTTATAGTCGATAGTGTAGTGTTGGTCATCGCCACGTATTAGTAATTCACCATTAACATACACGTTTTCCGACCCCGATAGTACAATTATGTACTGTTCGTCGTTTTCGCCGTGCAAGCGGTATGGCCCTTGGTTGCCTTCGTTTCCTTGTAGCTGGTTTCGTGCAAATTTCCCTTTGGGCACCGATAGGGCAGTGGTAACTGTTAGTGTATCTTTTGGGGTTGAAAAATTTCCGCTATAAGCCAAGCCTTGAACGTTTCTAGTAAACGCAAGCAGCTTATTCTCTTTACCGCTGTGCAGGTCAATATCCCCCGCCTGCACCGAAAAGTTTTTCCGATGAACATTAATAAAAATCCGTTCAAACTCATCCAGCTGCCTAGTAGTGCCCTCGGGCTGAAGAGGGATTGCTTTATCGGAAATGGCGCCTTCAACCATAAAGTCATTTCCCAAATCGCCCTGAAAGGTAAGGTTCATACTCGAGTTAACCGAAAGGTTCTGGCTGTTGCCAAAACGGATGCCTCGCATAATGGAACCCTGTGTTTGTATTTGGTCGTCCCAATCGGTATTCTGTGGGTTTTTAAAGCTATGCCGAGGTATATTTCTGCCCATTAGGCTGTCGGGTGATAGGTGCTGCTCGTAGTTTCGCTTGTAGTATGTTTTATCGAAAAGCATAGGAAAAACTCTATACTCAATGGTTAGAGAGGTATGCGTTTCTTTTAGCTTTTTACTCGGATAGAAAAGCGATTTGCCATAGTTAACGGTATATAGATTGGGATTAATTTTGTTTTTAAGGCTATCAAAAGCAATAAAACTACTGGGTATTATGCTTAGAGAATCAAGCAGCACGCTGTCCGCAGTAATATTAATAGTTCGATTACGTATATTGTTGAGTTCTTGTCCCTGTAAACCAAGAAATATTGATACAAAAACAGTAAGTATGCTAATTCGCTTTACCAAAATCTACTATGTTTAAAGGCAACTATATTTAAGAAACGAATAAACATCAAAATTAGCGTAATACAAGCACAATGATTGTGTTGAAAGGCACAAAAAAATATTGTTGATAAGTCAACCGAGAAAACCGACCATCTTTTTGTACCTTTACAAGTTGAATAGAAAAGAGTAAAATTAGGTAATATACAATGATTGACCAGCTTACAGTAGATAGGATTATTTCGGCAGCCGATGCGGTGGAGGTAATAAGGGAGTTTGTATCGCTAAAAAAGCGAGGGGTCAATTACATTGGGCTTTGTCCTTTTCATAACGAGAAAACGCCCTCGTTTACGGTAAGCCCGGCAAAAGGGATATATAAGTGCTTTGGATGCGGAAAGGGAGGTAATTCCGTGAACTTTATAATGGAGCACGAACAAATGACCTATGTTGAAGCGCTAAAATACCTTGCAAAAAAATATAATATTGAGGTTGAGGAGAAGGAGCTAACCGTTGAAGAGATAAAGCAACGGACTGAGCGCGATAGCCTTATGGTTGTTACCGCTTGGGCTCAGGGTTATTTTACAAATAATTTGCAAAAGCATAGCGAGGGAAAAAGTATTGGGCTCAGCTATTTTCGCGAGCGTGGGTTTAGAGACGATATTATTGAGAAGTTTCAGCTAGGTTATGGCCTCGAACAGCGAGACGCCCTAACGGTTGAAGCATTAAAACAAGGGTATAGGCAAGAGTACCTAGTAAAAACAGGACTAAGCATAGCCCGTAACGATGGGTCGGCTTTTGATAGGTTTTACGGGCGGGTAATTTTTCCAATCCACTCTATGAGTGGGCGAGTTACTGCTTTTGGTGGTCGAATTATGAAAACCGATGCCAAGGCGGCTAAGTATTTGAATAGCCCCGAAAGTGATATTTACCACAAAAGCAACGTGTTATATGGTATCTTCTTTGCAAAAAAGGCCATTACGCAGCAGGATAAATGCTTTTTGGTAGAAGGGTATACCGATGTGTTATCAATGCATCAGGCTGGAATAGAGAACGTTGTGGCAAGTTCTGGCACAGCATTAACCCCCGACCAAATAAGGCTAATAAAACGATTTACTCCCAACATAACTGTACTGTACGATGGCGACCCTGCTGGCATCAAAGCTTCGCTTCGGGGTATTGATTTAATTCTTGAAGAAGGACTTAACGTAAAGGTTGTTTTGCTGCCCGAAGGCCACGACCCCGACAGCTACGCAAAAAGCCATAGCGCAACCCAAGTGCTTAGTTTTATTGAGAATAATGAGGCCGATTTTATAAACTTTAAAGCTAGCCTGCTGCTTAAAGATGCGCAAAACGACCCCATAAAAAGGGCCAACCTAATACGCGATATTGTTAATTCTATCTCATCAATTCCCGAGAGCATTACTCGTTCGGTTTACATTAGGGAATGTAGTCGAATTCTTGATATTGACGAAACCGTACTTTATGCCGAGGTAGGTAAGTTTCGCAGGGCTAGGGTTGAGAAAGTTTTGGGTAAATCTCAAGCGGACTACACTACCCAACCTCAAGTTATGGCAAAGGAAACGCCCACGCTGCCTAGCTTTGTTGAGAATGTTTTTTGTGAGGAACAGGAGAAGGAGATACTTTACTACCTACTAAAATTTGGACAAAAAGTGTTTTTCGAGATACCACCCCCTGATGATGCCGAAGAGGAGCTGGAGACCAAACAGGTTACCGTAGGCGAACACATTATATCGGAGATTTTAAATGATGACCTTGAGTTCAAAAACTTAGTATATAAGAAGCTTTTCGATGAGTATAAACGACTTATGGAGCTGAGAAAGGATATGGATGAGCGCACTTTTACAGATCATCCCGACTATGAAATTAGCCAACTTGCTGTTAATCTGCTTACCAACCAGCATAGGCTTAGCAAAATTTGGAATAAGCATCAAGCTATGCCCATTGATGAGGATCAGTCGCTACACGACTCAATCCCCAAATCGATACTGGTTTACAAAAGTAAAATTATACAAATGGTAATGGGAGTACTGCACGAAGACCTTCGAAAGTTAAACCCAAAGGATCAAATTGACGAAGTAAACCAGCTGTTAGTTCGAATTATGACCATAAATAACCTTAAGACCCAAATTTCAAAAGAATTGGATCGAATAGTCCTATAGTAATTCCGTTTCAGCTGCCCAATAAAAATGATAATTTTAGTACTCAAAGCTTTTACCTGAATAGTAAATCTGATAAAGGAGCATTTATTCAAAATTTTATAGCAAACTAAAGCCGTTGGACTATAAAAGTGTATTCATTTATTTCCCAGATACCAGTGAATAAAACTTAAGTTGTATAGAGTTTTGTTAGATAAAATTGAAATATGATAAAAATATATTCTCTATAAGTTGCCAAACTATTGAGAAATTTCATAAATTAGCACGATAATTTTTATCCTGAAATTAATAACTTAAAAACATAGGTAAAATGAAAAAGAAATACAATAGGCTACACATAGTTAAAGGGTTACTCCTTTTTACAAGTTTCGCATTACTGTTTGCAGCAGTTAGCTGTGGTGGCGGAGCGAAGCAGGCCGAAAATGGTCAGGCTGTTGAATCAAAAGAAGAAGCATTTAAAAGTGCCACAAAATACCCAATACCAACCGCATTTGAGGTTGTTAAACTTTTAAATAAAGCAGGAGCAAGCTATATTTTGAGTATAAACAATCCGATTGAGAATGTTGATAAATATTTTACCGAGAAGAGCAAAGCTTTAAACCTTGGTGTATATGGTGTTAACCTTAGCTATGCCAGTACTTACCAAATGAAGCAGGAAACAATGAACTATCTCAATGTATCTAAGAAGTTAATTGAAGAACTTCAGATAACCTCTGCGTTTAATAAAGATTTTGCCGAAAAAGTTGAGGCGAATCTAGACAACAAGGATGAACTTATTCAAATTATAACCGACTCGTTTTATGACACTTACGAGTTTTTGTTAAACGAAGGAAAAGACAACGTTTCGCTTTTGGTTATGGCTGGTAGCTGGGTTGAAGGCCTTTATCTTACTACACAAATTGCAGTGGTAAGCGATAATAACGAGGATTTTCTTAAAGTTATTGCAAACCAGAAAGAGCCCTTAACCAAACTTTACGAGCTAATGGAATTAGCTGCAGATGATAAGGCTATTGCTGAAATTATGGTTACTCTTCAGCCACTTAAAGATATTTTCGACGAAGTTGACGCTGAAAATATTACCGACACTCAATTTGAGAGTATTGAAGATAAGGTGAATGAGGTTCGTGCGCAAATAATAGGGTAATTTGATTCTGAATAAATCTTAAAAGCCTGCAATTGCAGGCTTTTTTTGTAAATTGCAAAGCAAAACAAATATGCTATACTCTAGTTGGGCTATATTCCGCTCCTTGCATTTAAAAATTATACAGACCGGTACATTAACAGGTTCAGGTTCGATACCGATACAAAATCTCATTTTATAGTCAGACATCAATATAATTATTAAATTTAAGTCACTTGACGCATCCCTACGCAAGAAAGTA
>JBBACY010000056.1:0-16842 GCA_041656735.1 Bacteroidales bacterium
AACTATGGTATATGTTTTTGTCCAATTTTTGCCGTAAAAATTTATCGGCACGCTGATAATCCTCAACAGTAACCTGACTAGATACAAGAAGTGGAATTAGCGAAAGAAATACCACGATGAAAACTCCTGAATTTCGCATTTTTATACTTTTAAGTTATTAGATTTATTCAAATTAGCCTCCAACTGAAGCATTAATACCATACTTAGCAAATATTTTTATTGCCATATTTAAAGTGCCACTATCTGGCTCAACCATTTTTTCGGAGCTGTTATTTCGCCCCAACTTCAAATATTTATTTTTAGCAATACTATGGTATGGCAGTAGGTTTACCTGTTTTTTATTGCCCGATAATTCGGAAACGAACCTTGCCGTTTGCTCAAAATTCTGCATCGAATCGTTAACGCCACCCACAACGGGAATTCGAATAATTACATTTGCTCCTGTATCAGAAATGGCCTTCAAATTTTGAAGAATTCTTTGGTTGCCCGCGTTAACCCACTTTCGGTGCATCTCATCATCCATCATTTTTAAATCGAATAGAAAAAGGTCTGTGATTTTGGCAACTTTAAGAATAATATCGGTACTCACATTCCCAGCAGTATCAACAGCTGTATGAATTTCTCTTTTTCTACACTCATCGAGCAAGCTAATAAGCATTTCTGAGTGGATAAGCGGCTCGCCACCAGAAAACGTAACACCCCCACCCGACTGATCGAAAAAAGGTCTCTCCCTTTCGATAATATCCATAACTTGAGAAACAGACATGGACTGACCCGTCATTTCAATGGCTTTTGTAGGGCAAACCTCGGCACATTTTCCGCATAGTATACAAAGCGAGTTATCAAAAACAATCCCGTTGGATGTTAGCGTGATGGCATTTTCAGGGCACGCTTTAACGCATGTACCACAGCCTATACACTTTGCTGGACTGTACATTTTTTCAGGTTTTGACGATACGCTCTCGGGATTATGGCACCAAGCACATTGAAGGTTACACCCTTTGAAGAATATAACAATACGAATACCGGGTCCATCGTTAATGGCGTATCGTTTAATATCGAAAACCAAACTATTTTGCATAACTCGTGTATTTAAAAGGCATCGTTTTCGGTACGCTCTATAATCTCTTGCTGTAAATCGATATTCATATCGTTAAAATAATCGCTGTACCCAGCCATACGAACCATTAAATCCTTGTAATCCTCTGGACAAGCCTGTGCTGCCAAAAGCGTGGCTGTATCAACAATGTTAAACTGTATGTGATGACCACCCAGGGTAAAATAACTTCTTATAAGATGTCCTAATTTCTTTACATCTTCATCTTTCTTTACTAAACTAGGTAAGAATCTTTGGTTCAGCAGTGTACCTCCCGACTTAGTTTGATCAAGCTTGCTAAGCGATTTGATTACTGCCGATGGGCCATGCGTATCGGCACCATGTGATGGGGATGTTCCATCGGAAATAGATTTGCCAGCCAAGCGTCCATTAGGTGATGCTCCTAGCACCTTGCCAAAATACACATGGCAAGTTGTTGAAAGCATATTCATATGATATTTGCCACCAGGCTTAATATTGGGTTTTCCATCAATAGTATGAAACAGGTCGTTATACACTTGAACCGCAATAGAGTCGGCATAATCATCATCGTTGCCAAAAAATGGCGTGCGGTTCATAATGGTTTGCCTCAACACCTCTTCGCCCTCGAAATTTTTATGCAGCGCATTTAAAATTCGCTCCATACTATGGGTCTTCTCATCAAATACATACTTCTTAATAACTGCCAAACTATCGGTTATTGTGCCTAGGCCACAACACTGAATGTAACTAGTATTGTACCGAGGGCCACCATCGTAGTAGTCTCGTCCCCTGCTGATACAATCCTCTATCACAACAGAAAGGAATGGTGCTGGAGCGTACTTTGCAAACATTCGATCGATATAGTTGCTAACTCTCATTTTCAGATCAACTACATACTGTAGCTGTTTAATAAAGGCTTGATATAATTCGTCGAAACTTTTAAATTCTAAAGCATTCCCCGTTTCAATGCCTACCTTTTTACCAGTCAACGGATCAATCCCATTGTTTAGGGTTACCTCAAGAATTTTTGGAACGTTTAGATAACCTGTAAGCAGGTACGCCTCCTTGCCAAATGCACCCACCTCAATACAACCACTACATCCTCCCTCACGGGCATCCTGTAATGCTTTACCTTGACGTAACATCTCTAGGGTATAAACATCGGGATTGAATACCGAGGGGTATCCATGCCCCTGACGAATTACATTTGTTGCAGCATGCAAAAATTTATCGGGTGTTTTAGCGCTTATGTGAACCGAAGAGCCCGGCTGTAATATGTGTAACTCCTCAATAACCTCAAGTATAATATATGAAACCTCACTTGAACCATCTGAGCCATCGGGTTTTATTCCGCCTAAATTTATATTAGTAAAATCGTTATATGTTCCACTTTCGCGTGCTGTAATTCCAACTTTTGGGGGAGCAGGATGATTATTCACCTTTATCCAGAAGCAAGATACCAACTCTTTTGCATGATTGCGGGTTAAGGTGCCCTCTGCAATCTGTTTCTCGTAAAAAGGTGCTAGGTGCTGGTCAAAATGACCTGGGTTCATGGCATCCCAACCATTTAGCTCGGTTATAGTTCCTAGGTGAACAAACCAGTACATTTGAATAGCCTCCCAAAAATTTCGGGGAGCGTGAGCCGGAACCCAGCGGCACACTTCGGCAATCTTTTTTAGTTCCTCTACCCTTTGAGGGTCTTTCTCTGTTTTTGCCAATTCATCGGCCAATTCGGCATGCCGCTGGGCAAAAACAATAATGGCATCGCATGAGATACTCATAGCTTTCCATTGCTCGGACTTATCGGTTGCATCGGGATCGTTTAAGTAGTCGAGATTTGCAATATTATCCTCAATTTCCCTCTTAAAATCGAGCATTCCCTTTTGATATATCTTACCATCGAGCGCAGTATGCCCCGGTGCTCGCTGCTCCATAAATTCGGTAAAGAGCCCAGCTTCGTATGCGGCTCTCCACTCGTCGGGAACGTGGTTAAAAATTCTATCGCGCTGAGTTATACCTTGCCAATAGGGAATAACCTCTTTTTCATAAATATCAATATCGTTCTGGCTGATTGTATATCGCTGGAGTTCGCGCGTGTTAAGCACTTGTAAATCCTCAACGCTATGGCAGTTAAGTTCTGGAAAAGTACTAACGCTTTTAGGTTTCGGCCCCCGTTCACCTACAATCAACTCGCCCTCACCAATATATATGGTTTTGCGTTTGCAATGATCTAAAAAGTTCAAGGCTCGTAAAACGGGAATTGAATGCTTTCCATAGTTCTCCTTATAGAAGGTGGTTTCATGCAACGCCCTTTCAATTGAAAGAGATGGCTCTGTTTCAACACTTTGCTTGCGTAACTTTTGAATTCGTTCATTCATTCCAGCGCCCCAATCATTTGATGATGCTTTATTAAAATTCCCTTCAGAACTTGCTAACCGTTGGGGTTCTGTTGTATGGGGCATAATTTTTTCAAACATAAATATTGATTTTATAATTTGACGTAATTACATATTTTTAAAAAGTGAAAGTGAAATGTATAAACTATAGTTACCACTGTTGGTAAAAATACATTTAACAAGGAAGTAAGAGGAGATAGGAATCAGCAAATCCAGCAAGCGAAAAGTCCCTTGCCGTTGTTGTGGTATAACGTTGATATAGATTTGCTAAATGCCATATAAATTGTAGTTTATGCAAACATAAAATATAAAAGGCACATTGTCAATGATTTTTATCAGTTTGCTTATAATTTCACATCAAACGCTAATCTAGTAATACCAAAAGGTTTTCCAAAATCAAAGAGCCAAATAGTTAACGTAGGATACAATGTAATAGGGTAAGATATGCAGGAGTTTGAAAAAGTGGATGGCGGATTTACCGGTCTTTCGTTGCCATTTCAGACTGATTATCAATAGATAAAGCACTTTAAATAAATAATCATACACGTCCGATAAAAAATTGAACTAAATAACACGTAATTACATAAAAATATGCGATTTGCTTATTTATGTTTTAATTTTTCAGAAATAAAACTCTCTAAAACAATATCAGTTGCATTAGCTCATTGTATTTGGGCTTGCCCTGTGTCATAGGTACAAAAATTACGCAAACCGATTATTTGCGCAGCTAGTAAACTGTGTGTAACTAGCTACAGTCTGCAAAAAAGTAAAGCGGCTGGAATAGTACAACAACTGCTTTTTTTGACAATAATGATTTTATTCCTTTCACAAATGGGTTTTCTGAAAAAAAGTTCTTAACATTGTACTTCGAAAACAATCAGAATGATTATAAGCAAATCATATTACAGCAATTACTTTTACTTCTTTAGCAATAAAGGGGCTAGCAGTAGTATGGACAAACCAAAATAGATAACAAAACCATAAAATACTGAAAAGCCCCGCAAAGCGGGGCTTTTTTCATTTTATAAGATTAACAACAAGAGGGAAATTAGAAAAATGCATAGTATCAGCAACATATGTTTTAGCTTTTATTTTTACTTCTATCACAACTATAGGGAGCCAAAAAATCTGTGTGCATAAGTCAAATATAAAAACAAGGTTAAACAGATAAGGCTCCCAGAACGGGAGCCTTTTTTATTTGAATAGATTATGAAAAGAATTGCAATTCAAGGGTATCAGGGAGCATTCCATCAGGAGGCAGCAGAAAACTATTTTGGAAAAAACATAGAACTAGTTGAGTGTGAAACATTCAATATACTGATTGAGTCGATTAAGAACGGGCAAGCCAACTTCGGCGTAATGGCTGTTGAGAATTCCCTTGTGGGGTGTATTCTTCCGAATTTTATGCTCCTCCGCGAATCGAGGCAAAATGTAATTGGGGAGGTTTACCTAAAAATTACGCAAAACCTTATGGCACTACCCAGTCAATCTATCAACGATTTAAACCAAGTGCAATCGCATGGAATGGCCATTGCACAGTGTAAGCCGTTCTTTAAATCGTACCCAAATATTCAGCTAGTTGAGAGCGTTGACACAGCTTTGAGTGCAAAACATATTGCTCAAAAACAATTAGCTGGGATAGGTGCCATTGGCAGCAGCCTTGCCGCTTCGCTTTATGGATTAGAGGTTCTGGCATCTTCAATTGAAAGTAATAAGATGAACTTTACCAGATTCTTGGTCATTGGTCCGGTTAACAATCAAATTACCAACAATGGAATAATAAAGGCTACCATTGCATTCACTGCAAAGCATTCCCCGGGGGGTTTGGCATCACTTCTAACATCCCTAGCAAATGAGGGTATAAATCTTACGATGCTTCACTCTCTACCAATGGTTGGGTCGGTATGGGAGTATATCTTCCACGCCGACTTATGCTATCAAAGCATAGAGCATGCCCGAAGTTCAATGATTTGGCTATCTAAGCAAGTATCACAACTATGGGTAATGGGAGTTTACCCCACTAATTTTCACTTCAATAATCACGATATCACATTAAACTAACTAAAACCATGGCTACAATCACAATAATTGGGGCAGGGTTAATTGGTTGCTCATTTGGTATGGCCCTTAGAGAGTTCGGCCATTTTATTGTAGGAATAGATAAAAACCTTATGAACCTTGAGCAGGCCAAACAAATTGGTGCTATAAATGCCTCCAGCTTATCGTTTATACAGTCGGTTGGTCAATCGCAAATAGTAATTATTGCCACGCCAGTTGATAGCATACTAAATATTTTACCCCAAGTGCTGGATAATCTGCCCAAAGATGCTTTTGTAATTGATACAGGGTCAACCAAAATGAACATTTGTACAAGGGTGCAAAACCACCCAAGGCGAAATGCCTTTATTGCATCGCACCCAATGGCAGGAACTGAGCAATCGGGACCAGCTGGTGCAAAAGCAAATTTGTTTGAGGGGAAAACAGTGGCAATCTGTGAACACGATTTATCGCAAGAGGCATCATTGAAAAATGCATTAGAAATATTTTATCAAGTTGGTCTTAAACCAATTTTTCTAACTCCCAAACAGCATGATTCGACTACAGCGTTGGTTTCGCATCTGCCACAAGTTTTGGCCTATGCGTATGCAGGATTACTAGAATTTAGCAACTCGGAACTAAGCTGGAGAGAAATGGCGTCAAGCGGATTTGATTCGTCCACCCGATTGGCATCAAGCATTCCCGAAATCTGGTTACCCATACTCTTACAGAACAAAGAGTTCGTGGTTGAGAAACTTCGGTCACTAGAGCAAGCCATCGATTTGATTGCCAACAACCTCATTCAGAACAACATCATCTCATTAGAAGCGCAAATAAAACGAGCAAAAAATACAAGGATTAGCTTCGAAAACGAGCAAAATAATAAATCGGAAAGAATTAATACACCCCCTCTAATAAAGTAAACCTATGAAAACAGAAATGCATGTAAAAATCAGAGAAAAAAGGATTGATAAAATCCTGAAGCAATCGGGCAAAATTATTATTGCAGGCCCTTGCAGTGCCGAAACGCAAGAACAGGTTATTGAAACAGCAATGGCATTGGCAGCCGATAGCCGAGTAAACTACCTAAGAGCCGGAATTTGGAAACCTCGAACATCTCCAGGTGCTTTTGAAGGGGTTGGGACAATCGGTTTTCAGTGGCTTAACCAAGCCAAAGCCATAACAGGAATACCTATAGCAACTGAGGTTGGTTCGGAACGCCATGTTTATGAAGCGCTAAAGCACGGGGTTGATATGGTTTGGATTGGCGCTCGTACAGTTAGCAGCCCATTTACCATACAAGAAATTGCCGAAGCAATGCGCGGTGTTGACATTCCCGTTTTAGTGAAAAACCCGCTTTGCCCCGACACCAATCTTTGGGAAGGTGCAATTAACCGATTTATACGAGCAGGTGTTTCGCAAATTGGAGCTATTCATAGGGGGTTTACACCACCAGGCAAGTCGGCTCTTCGTAATCATCCTATTTGGAGTGTCCCGCTTATGCTGCGCGATAGAATGCCTGACCTTCCAATTATTTGCGACCCAAGTCATATTGCAGGGGATAGAAATTTAGTGCCAATAATTGCTCAAAGAGCAAAAGGTATGGGTTTTAACGGGCTAATGGTAGAGGTTCATCCCAATCCACAGCAAGCCCTTAGCGATGCCTCGCAGCAGCTCCTACCAAGCCAGTTCTTATCTATGCTAAACAGGTTATACGATTTATCAAACCTGCAAAATTCTGATGAGCTACTCTCTGAACTTCGGCTTGAGGTTGATATGCTCGATGAGCAACTTATAAACGCACTTGGCAATAGAATGAAGCTAATTAAGCAAATTGCAAGTATTAAGGATGATAGGGGTTTAGATGTTTTTCAAGCCACTCGCTGGGAAAATATCATCTTAAAAATTAGGCAATTAGCCCATGAAGAAGGGTTAAGACCATCGTTCGTACGAAATCTCTACAACAGCATTCATAAAGAATCTTGTGCATTTCAGCACGAGCAAATGGTGCAATCTGTGGTAAAATGAAAAAAAGAACCTAATTTTAGATGATTATTGAACACAAAAATATGGAGATTATTAAAGTAACGGGTCTTTCTGGCGAATCGAACGTAATTATTGGTGAACTACTTAGTAACATTGGAAGCTATTTGCCCAAAACTGGAGTATTTATTATTACAGATAAGAACGTGAGAGCCCACTATGGTGATAAATTCCCTGATACACCAACCTACGCCGTTGAGCCTGGCGAAGGCTCAAAAAGCCTTGAGGTAGCAGGTGTGCTTTACAACTGGTTACTTGAAATGGGAGCCGACCGCACATCATTTATTTTGGGCATAGGCGGCGGTGTGGCGTGCGATTTAGCAGGATTTGTAGCATCTACCTATATGCGTGGAGTAGATTTTGGATTTGTTGCCACATCACTACTCGCCCAGGTTGATGCCAGCGTGGGGGGCAAAAACGGGGTAAATATTTCGGGTTATAAAAATATTGTGGGCACATTTAATCAACCCAAATTTGTAATTTGCGATACTAATTTATTGAGCACCCTTCCAACTGAAGAATACCTCAACGGCTTTGCCGAAATAGTTAAGCATACGCTTATTGCCGATGCAGAAATGTTCAATTTTATTGAAGAGAATACCGATGAGCTAAAAACGTACAATCCTACTCTACTTAAACGATTAGTTACCCACTCGGTTAAAATAAAGGCAACCATTGTACAAGCCGATGAACGTGAAAAAGGCGAGCGAAAAAAGTTAAATCTTGGTCATACTTGGGGGCACGCTGTTGAAAGGGTTACAGGACTATCACACGGGAAAAGCGTTAGCGTTGGGCTTGAATTCGCAGCAAGGTTATCATCAACAAAAGGGCTTATTACCAGTAAGGAGTATTGGCGAATTGTTAATTTGTTAATCGCTTTAGATTTACCCGTTTGTGTAAAAAATAATCCGACAGAAATTTACGAAGCAATGGTTATGGACAAGAAAAAAATTGAAGATGGTATTTCGTTTATTCTTATGAAAGGCATTGGAGATGTAGTTGTAGAAAAAATAATATTCGATGAGCTAAAAACTTTTATTGAAAGTTAAACAGGTACTAACAGCAATGAAAGATATAGAGATTTTCCGTCCTAACCAAAGGTACACCAGCAAAGGTGAGCCCGAACTAGGCATTGGTATTTTAACAGAAACCAGCAGTAGAAAGATAGAGATATATTTCCCCATATCCGATGAAACAAGGCTATATGCATTGGAAAGCGCTCCCCTACGTCGGGTTATTTTTAAACCGGGCGATACCATAAAAGACACAAGTAAGCAAGCATTGCTTATCGAGAGGGTTGAGTTAGAGCACGGTCTATATACATACTACGGGAGAGGCGGAAAAATATCTGAAGCAGAACTTGGCGATGTGAAGGTTAATTACGGAGTGGACGACAGGCTTTTTGCTGGTGATGTAGACTCTCCCCAAGCCTTTGCTTTGCGCCGTGAAACACTTCAGCACGAATATAAAAGGAGGGTATCTCCAGTAAATGGGTTCGTGGGCGGACGAATAGATCTTATTCCCCACCAACTTTATATTGCGCATGAAGTAAGCTCTCGGTATGCTCCTCGGGTCTTGCTATCAGATCAGGTTGGTCTTGGAAAAACTATTGAAGCCTGCCTAATTATTCATCGTTTATTACTGAGCGAGCGAATTTCGAGAGTACTTATCCTCGTTCCTGAGACGCTAGTACATCAATGGTTTGTAGAGGTATTACGTAGGTTTAATATGTGGTTTAATATTTTTGATGAACCACGTTGTGCCTCGCTAGACGATAGTGCTCCCGATGGAAATCCCTTCCTTGATAATCAACTGATTATTTGCAGTACCGAATTTTTAGCCGGCTCACAAAAACGTACCCGTCAGGCACTAGCTGCCAGCTGGGATATGCTTGTTGTTGATGAAGCGCATCATTTAGAATGGTCTGCTGATACAGTGAGCCCAGAGTATGGTGTTGTGGAACTATTAAGTAAGGTAGCAAAAGACTTACTGCTACTTACCGCTACTCCAGAACAATTGGGTGAAGAGAGCCATTTTGCACGACTCCGATTACTCGATCCAAACAGGTATGCAAATTATGACGATTTCATAAACGAGTCAACTAACCATAAAAATATTGCCACTATTGTGGAGAAGCTATACTTAGGAAAAACCTTACAGCCTAAGGATACAAAATTATTAGAATCCTTTTTCCCTACGGAAAGAATACAAGCCATAGCAAAAGGAGGAGATTTAGAGACCGACAACCTTATTGAAGACCTGCTTGACCAGCACGGCCCAGGGCGAGTATTATTCCGAAATACCCGATCGGCAATGAGCAATTTTCCAAAGCGAAAAGCACATCTAATTCCCATAAAAACAACGAACGACCATACCCTTTGGATTGAGCGCCTAACCATTGAGTTTGCCCACGATATGACGTTAGAGGATACTACAAAGAAGCAAGAATTTTGGTTTAACGAGGATCCTCGCGTTCATTGGCTTGAAGCTACAATGAAAAAAATCCATCCTGCCAAAGTACTGCTCATCTGCAAAAGCAAAGAAAAGGTGCTGGCGTTGGAAGAGGTTTTAACAAAGCGCACCAATATGAAGGTAGGCGTCTTTTACGAAGACCTCACCATTGTACAACGAGATAGAAATGCGGCATGGTTCGCAGAAATAGATGGGGCCCAAATTCTGCTCTGCTCTGAGATAGGCAGCGAGGGCCGAAATTTTCAATTTGCCCATCACCTCGTACTATTCGACCTACCACTTCATCCGGAGCTGTTGGAACAACGAATAGGACGCCTGGACAGGATTGGTCAGAAAGAAGATATACACATACATATCCCCTACCTACCCAACAGCCCACAGCATATGCTTGTAAGGTGGTTTCACGAAGGATTGAATGCCTTTAGGGAAAACCTTGAGGGTGGAAATAAAATTTCGAAACTATTTAGTAATCGACTGCTAAATATTTCCATGTCCATCTCCCCCACCGATGCTAATCAGGAACTAGAAGCATTGATTGCCGAGACTTCCCTCTTTCAAAAAGAACTTAAAAAAAGCCTTGCCGACGGACGCGATAAACTACTGGAAATGAACTCCTTTAGACCGAGGATTGCAAACAAAATAGTAGAGCAAATTCAAGTTGAAGACCGCGACAAGAGCCTTGAGGTATATTTTACGAAAGTATTTAACCATTTTAATGTGGAAATGGAAGACCTTGCTTCCCGAACTTACTTCTTGCATCCTGCATCTGTTACTACCGAGGCTTTTCCCTCTATTCCGCGTGAAGGCATAAGTGTTACATTCGACAGAAATCGCGCCCTTAGCAGGGAAGACATAAGTTTTCTAAGTTGGGATCACCCTATGACAACGGGGTGTATAGATATGGTGCTAAGTTCAGGCACTGGAAGTGCAAGTTTTGGGATTCTACGAGGGGCCAACAAACCGGGTCTTTTATTAGAACTAATTTTTGTTCTTGAAACAACAAAACAACAAGGAGTATGTATTGACCGTTTCCTTCCCAATACACCCCTTAGAATTGTAGTAGATCACAATGGTAACGAGGTAACAGATATGTATTCTACTGAAACATTCGACAAAAAATTGACTCCAGGGCAAATAGAACCTTTGCTCGAGAATGAAACCCTTGTAGAAACAATACTGCCCAACATAATTTCTGCTGCCACAAAAATCGCTGAAGTACAGAGTTCAAAAGAAATAGCAAATGGGTTACAACGTATGAACCTAACTCTAAATCATGAAATAGAAAGACTAAAAACACTACAAAAAAAGAACAAAAACATACGACCCGAAGAGATTCAAATAGCGCTTGATGAGCAGGTTACATTAGCATCGCTTATTAAAAACGCACGAGTAAGAATGGATGCTATTCAACTTATTATTAAAGAGTAGTTTTATAGTTCTTTATTTCAAATTTGTGTTTTTATCAGGCGGAAATTCTATTAAATACAGATAATAAAAATTAGTAAGTTGAAAAACAAGATTAAACCTACAGCCAAAATAATAACCTAGAATATGAGACAAGATATTTGCCTTAGCATAGGCAGCCTAAATTTCGATGAAATTGTAACGCACCTAAAAAATGTGGCACTAGCCGAGATACGTATCGACCTGCTAAACCTAAATCACGATGAGCTGGCAACCATTTTCAAACTACATAAAAATCTAATAGCCACCTACCGCACTACAAGTGATTTTGAGACTATGCTTACCCTGCTAACCCAAGCCATAGGTAATGGATGTACCTTTGTTGATATCGACATTAATACACCCAACATCTATCTTGATAAACTAATTAAAATAGCCCAAAGCAAGGGCTGTAAGGTTATTCTATCATATCATAACTTTGAAGAAACGCCTGATACAAAGGACTTAATCAACATAGCTGACAAGCTATTTTCGCATGGTGCTTGCATTGCAAAAATTGCCTGTATGGCTCAAGCACCATCCGACTGTGCAAGGGTTATGGGACTGTATGAAAACTATAAAAACTTGGTGGCATTCTGCATGGGCACTACTGGAATGGTTACGCGTATTTCCGCCCCACTGCTAGGTGCACCCTTTACATACGCATCGGAAGGTAAATGGGAAACTGCACCCGGACAGCTTAGCTACACCGATGCGAACACTATTCTAAATATATTATCAGGTAAATAATCAGCATAATTTTTAAAAAGATGGAAACCACACTTTTTGCCGTTTTTGGCAACCCAATTCTGCATAGCAAAAGCCCTCAACTCTTCAACTCGGTTTTTAATGAAGTGAGTATGAATAGTTACTACACCCGTATCAGGCCACAATCGGCAGCAGACATAATAGAAATTATTCGTACAATGCCCCTGGCTGGGGCAAATATTACAGCACCCTTTAAGGAGGAAATGATTTCGCTTGTTGATGTGGTATCGATGGATGCCGAAGCCATTGGCGCTATAAATACCATTATAAACTCCAACGGTAGGCTTATTGGGTATAATACAGACCACTCGGGTGTAACACAATCGCTTAAAGAAGCAGGAATAGACTTAATTGGTAAAAATTGCCTTGTGCTAGGCGGCGGTGGAGCGGCTCGCTCTGCAACCTACGGTTTAACACGCAAGGGTGCTCAGGTAACCATTTGCAACCGTACCGCAAGCAAGGCTAAAACCATTGCCGACGACTTCTCTTGCCAAGTAATGAGCTGGACCGATTTCGATTTATCAAAAGAGTACGATATAGTTGTATCCACAATACTCCCAAGCGTATTACCTCACTTTTTTAGTAAACTAAACTTTAAAACCCTACTCGATGCATCATATACGCCATCATTGGTTTCGGAAGGTGCACAAAGCAGAGGCATCAATACAATTTCGGGCAAACGTTGGCTTCTAAACCAAGCGGTTGAGGCATTTACCATATTTCACGGCTACCCTCCTCCCATTACAATTATGGAAGCTGCACTCAATAAAACGCTAAGCAAGAGCAATATTTTAGTTAAGGAGTTCCCGTGTGCTCAGGAAAACAACAATGATTACAAGGGTACCAATATCGTTATATCATCAAAAGGGTTACAACAGGATAGGATAAAAGAAATTATTGATGAAGAGATTAGTAAAGCCTTCGCAGGTTAAAGGAAATATTACAGCACCCGCATCAAAAAGTGTTGCCCAAAGGGCCATTGCCCTTGCCTTGCTGGCAAATGGTACATCGGAAATTATAAACCACGGCACATCTGACGATGTAAAAGCCGCCATTGCCGTTTGCAATAATTTTGGAGCAAACATTAGTGGGCTCGATAACCGCCTAGAAATAAAAGGAGGCATTACCCACCCTAATAAACCTATTTGCTGTGGCGAGTCGGGGTTGGGAATACGAATGTTCTCGGTAATAGCCGCTACGCTCAACCAACCCGTGATACTTACTGGGGTTGGGACGCTGCCCTCGCGACCAATGAAAATTGTTGAAGAATCGATAAAAGCACTAGGCGCCAGCTGTAAAACCCGCAACGGTTTTATGCCCATTGAGGTTACGGGGCCACTAAAAGGGGGCATCGCTAGAGTCGATGGTTCGCTTAGTTCACAGGTTCTAACAGGAATGCTTATGGCGTCGCCATTGGCAAAATCGGATACCACCATCCTAGTTGATAATTTGCAAAGCAAGCCCTATATCGACCTAACCATAGAGGTAATGAAAACCTTTGGGGTTGAGGTTCAAAATATCGACTACAAAGAGTTTCGCATTAAGGGAAACCAAATGTACACGCCAGCAAACTTCACAGTTGAGGGCGACTGGAGCGGTGCAGCATTTTTGCTTGTGGCAGGAGCCATTGCAGGTAGCATTAAAGTTGAAAACCTAAACCCTACCTCAAAACAAGCCGACAGGGCAATAATTGAAGCTTTAATGTGGGCTGGTGCTAAGGTTTCAATTCAAGAGCAATTTATAGAAGTAAGCAAACATAAACTAAATGCCTTCCATTTTGATGCAACCCACTGCCCCGACCTATTCCCTCCCCTAGTTGCGCTGGCAGCGCATTGCAAAGGCGAGTCGAGAATTTTGGGTGTTAGTCGGCTGTATGCAAAAGAGAGCGACCGAGCCAAAACTCTACAGCAAGAATTTAAAAAGTTGGGTATTAAAATTGAAATCGAGGGCGAGCTTATGAGGGTTTTTGGGGGCTCAGTAAATGGAGGCTCAATAACCTCGCATGGCGACCACCGCATTGCCATGGCATGTGCCGTTGCCGCCTTAACGGCAAACGGCGATGTGGATATTGACGGGGCCGAATGTGTTGAGAAATCCTATCCCCAATTTTTTGACGATTTGGTTGCAGTAAATGCAACTATTATAAACATATAAAACGCACAGCAACTTGTAAAAATATTTTCCTATTTTAGTACATTCATAAAGGATATCTTAAATACTAGTTGTGCGTCAGTGTAAAAAGCCAACGCTGAAATACAAAGCATTCACTAACACCATAATAATTAAAGTGAAGTGAGTAAAAACCAAAAGAGCTTGCCCCTGCCCATCCACCAGAAAACCGTGAATCTTTAAACTAACAGACAATATATTTTTACTATCTTCGACACTGTAAAATTTAACAACGCTTTGAATGAACCGAATTAAAGCAGTTCGGAAAGGGAAAGATATTTCACAAACTTGGCTAACTAAAAAGTTGGACAAGAGTTACAATACGATTAACGAGTACGCCCGAAATGTGAGACAACCGAGTATTGAGGATTTGTTTCGGATTGCTAAAATTTTGGACGTTAACGCCAAAGATTTATTGAAAGAAGAATAATGACTAAAGAGAACCAAATAGAAGAAGCATTGATTAAGCAACTCACGGAGCTTAAATATATCTATCGCTCTGATATTGTCGATAGAAAATCGCTTGAACAAAACTTCAGAACCAAGTTTGAAGCGCTTAATCGTGTTCGCTTGTCGGACAAGGAGTTTTTAAGACTGAGAGAAGAAATCATCAACCCTGATGTTTTTGCGGCTTCTAAAATGTTGCGGGAACGGCAATACTTCCAACGGGAAGACGGAACGCCTTTGCATTACACCTTGGTCAACAACAAAGATTGGTGCAAGAACGACTATGAAGTTATCAATCAATTACGCATTAATACCGAAAACAGTCACCAACGGTACGACCTTATTTTGCTGATTAATGGCTTGCCTGTGGTACAAATCGAACTAAAAAAGGGAGATGTATCACATAGAAAAGCTATGCAACAAATTGTGGATTACAAAAACGAACCGGGCAACGGTTACGGCAATTCGCTGCTTTGCTTTATGCAGCTGTTCATAGTGAGCAATGCCAACAGAACGCTTTATTTTGCCAACAATAAGAACCAACATTTCGCTTTCAACGCAGACGAACAATTTTTGCCTGTGTATGAATTGGCGGATATCGACAATAAGAAAATTAACGGACTGTATGATTTCACTGAAAAATTCCTGAGCAAATGCACGCTTGGCGAAATGATTAGCAAGTATATGGTGTTGGTAGAGAGCGAACAGAAATTGCTCGTGATGCGACCTTACCAAGTGTATGCAGTAAAGGCAATTGTAGATTGCATTCAGCAAAACAGAGGCAATGGCTACATTTGGCATACCACAGGAAGCGGTAAAACACTGACTTCTTTCAAGGCTTCTACCTTGTTAAAAAGTAATAATGACATTGAAAAATGTTTGTTTGTGGTGGATAGAAAAGACCTTGACCGACAAACCCGTGAGGAATTCAATAAATTTCAGGAAGGAAGTGTGGAAGAAAACACCAATACTGAAACCTTGGTGCGACGTTTACTTTCTACCGACTATGCCGACAAGGTAATTGTAACCACCATTCAAAAATTGGGACTTGCTCTTGATGGTACGTACAAGAGAAACTACAAAGAACGCTTAGAATCATTGAGTAACAAACGAATAGCTTTCATTTTTGACGAGTGCCACCGTTCGCAATTTGGCGACAACCACAAGGCGATAAAAGAGTTTTTTCCCAATGCCCAATTGTTCGGATTTACAGGTACGCCCATTTTTAGTGAAAACGCTACCTATCAAATACGAGAGGGCGAAGAAGCTTCTTACAAAACCACTGAAGATATTTTTCAAAAGCGACTGCACACCTACACCATTACCCACGCCATTGATGATAGAAATGTATTAAAATTTCACATTGACTATTTCAAAGGAAAAGGCTCGCATCAAGCCAAGCCAGGAGAGCAGATTGCTCAGCAAGCAGTAGTAGAAGCCATTTTAGACAAGCACAATGCCGCTACCAATTCAAAACGATTCAATGCAGTATTGGCAACGGCTTCTATCAACAACGCCATTGAATACTATCAGCTTTTCAAAGAAATTCAGAAGAAGAAACAGGATGAAAATCCTGATTATACAAAGCTCAACATTGCTTGTGTGTTTTCGCCACCTGCCGAGGGAAACAAGGACATTCAGCAAATACAAGAAGACCTGACGCAAGAGCGAGAAGACAACAAACAAAACCCCGAAGAGAAGAAAAAAGCGTTGATGGAAATTATTGCTGATTTCAATATGCAATACGGTACGAATCACGACATCAACAATTTTGATATCTACTATCAAGACATTCAAAGCCGTATAAAAAATCAGAAATACAGCAACAAAGACTATTCGCATAAAAACAAGATTGATATTACCATTGTGGTAGATATGTTGCTCACAGGTTTTGACAGCAAATACCTGAACACTTTGTATGTGGACAAAAACCTAAAATACCACGGATTGATTCAGGCGTTTTCGCGCACCAATCGAGTATTGAACGAC
>JBBACY010000057.1:0-16377 GCA_041656735.1 Bacteroidales bacterium
TCGACCTCAACGAGGTCGTATAGCATAGCGAAACAATAAATGCTATAAACATATAACCCCTTTGGGGTTAAACAAATACGTAACAGTCAGGCAGATAATACGCCCTACGATTATTGAATAGTGAATATCGAATAATGAATATCGAATAATGAATATCGAATAGTGAATATCGAATAGTGAATATCGAATAGTGAATATCGAATAATGAATATCGAATATTGAATATTGAAGGTTGGATAGCGAACACCGAATACCAAATATCGAATACCGAATAATGAATATCGAATATTGAAGGTTGGATAGCGAGGGTTGGATAGCGAGGGTCTTTTGTTTCGGCGCGATGTTTCCTCGTATTGCCTTACTTCGAAATCCATTATTCTCAGCCTGACCAACTCCCTGAGCGAACAAACGAATCCGTAGGATTCAAATGTTTATAGAAAGACGAATTAGCGGAAGGGATTCGACCTCAACGAGGTCGTATAGCATAGCGAAACAATAAATGCTATAAACATATAACCCCTTTGGGGTTAAACAAATACGTAACAGTCAGGCAGATAATACGCCCTACGATTATTGGATAGTGAATATCGAACACCGAATAATGAATATCGAATATTGAAGGTTGGATAGCGAACACCGAATACCAAATATCGAACACCGAATAATGAATATCGAATATTGAAGGTTGGATAGGGAAGGTCTTTTGTTTCGGCGCTATGACTTCTCGTATTACCTTACTTCATAATTCATTATTCAAAATTCGTCATTCATAATTTAGTGTTGTTTAGTTAACATATAAATTACGATTCAATTATAAACGCCTCTTCGACACCCTTAACTAACCGACATTGAAAAACAAAAGGCAAATAAATGTATGAACGTTTACCCTAACTGTTTTTGCGCTACATAATACTTCGAGAGCACAAGTATTATGTAGCAATTAATATAGGCTAAAGGTAGCCTGAACCATCGAAGCAATGCGTGCAGAGCTTCTCTTTGGGTAAGCCAATAGCCTCAACTAGATCGCTTGTTTTTTGAAATTTCAGAGAGGTAACACCCAAATTCTTTCGCATTTGCTCAACCATTGCAGCATAGTTTCCGTTTTTAGTGTCGGAGTAATCTCTCATATCAACATCGGTTTTTCCGGTTAGCTGATAAACTGCTTTATGGGTTGCTAAATCGAGATTAGAGCGCGATTGGCTAAAGTTAAGAAATTCGCACGGAAAGGTTAGGGGAGGACAGGCAATGCGAATATGAGCCTCCTTTATGCCTGCAGCAAATAAATCCTTCACGTTATCCGAGAGCTGTGTTCCTCGAACAATCGAATCATCGAGAAAAACTCCGCGCTTATTTTTAATGAGAGCAGGGTTTGGTATAAGTTTCATTTTAGCCACAAGCTCGCGCATTTGCTGGTTTTGTGGCATAAAGCTGCGGGGCCAGGTAGGGGTGTACTTTGAGTATGGGCGCATATGTGGTATGCATCTCTCATTGCTGTACCCAATGGCATGGCCAATACCCGAATCGGGTATGCCAGTTGCAAAATCAATCTCTTCGTTGTCGTACTTTGCCAGAGCGGCTCCACACCTGTATCGGCACTCATCAACGTTAATGTTTTCGTAAAATGAAGGGGGATACCCGTAGTAAACCCATAGGAACGAGCATATCTGCATCTTATCGAGCGGTTGCTTAAGCTGCTCGTACCCATCGGCTGTTAGTCTAATTATCTCACCCGGACCAATATACTTATCAATTTCGTAGCCTAGGTTCGAGAAAGAGCAGGTTTCGAATGCCACTGAGTATGCACCCTCTTTTGTCCCGATTATCATTGGTGTTCGTCCGAGCTTATCACGTGCAGCAAATATGCCCTCTTCGGTTAAAAGCATAATAGAACACGAGCCTTTAATCTTATCAAAAACTCGGCAAATACCTTCGGTAAAGCTATCTCCTTCAGAAATAATCATACCAACTAGCTCGGTGGGGTTAATGCCTCCCTGACTAGTTTCAGAAAAAGTACGTCGTTGGCTTATAAAGTATTTCTCAAGCTCATCGAGGTTGTTTATTCGTCCTACGGTGGCAATTGCAAACCGACCCAGGTGCGAGGTAAGTACTATTGGTTGAGCTTCGGCATCACTTATAACTCCTATTCCGCTATTTCCTACAAAACCGGCAATGTCATCTTCAAACTTATTTCGAAAGTAACCGTTTTCAAGACTATGAATTGCACGCTGAAAGCCTTTTTTTTCGCAGTAGTAGGCTACGCCTGCTCTTTTTGTGCCAAGATGCGAATGGTAGTCGGTGCCATAAAAAACATCGACCACACAATCCGTTTTTGAGATGCATCCAAAAAACCCACTCATAAAATTGTAATGTTTTAAAATATATTTGTACAGTTATGTTGTAAATGTATGTGCTGGAAGTGTTTGTGAAAAGTACAACACGTATTGTTTAGCCGTGCAAAGTAACGTAAAAAAATATGGTAACAAAAATACGTTTACATCAATTGTGGTAGCGTGTGCAATTATTTTGGGCTTGTTAAAGTTTCAAGTTCTTCGACTCGATTCTATGTTTTTTTATTGTGGTATTATAATAAACTCGCAATTGTATTTGGGTTAGTTTATGCAGTGTACAATTACTAGCGCATTGTAGTGTTTACCCTTTCTTGCCACATAGTTGTGTTATTAAGGGCTTACTCTCGCTTTAAGACACCTTTAAATGTGCTGTTTTTGGATTTTGTATGAGCATATGCAAATAATGTGGCTAAAAGTTCTCAATTAACAGTATTTTTCTTACTTTTGCCTCCCGTAACAAAAACGGTCCGGTAGCTCAGTTGGATAGAGCATCAGCCTTCTAAGCTGAGGGTCATAGGTTCGAATCCTATCCGGATCACCACATTACGCTGCAATTGAAATAAAGGCCTATCGGATTTGGTAGGCTTTTCTTTATGCTAAAATCAAAGGATTTTTATATTTTTGCAACCCCCACGAGAAAAGAAACGGTCCGGTAGCTCAGCTGGATAGAGCATCAGTCTTCGGAACTGAGGGTCATAGGTTCGAATCCTATCCGGATCACAAGGTTACAAATCAATAATAACAAAGGCTTACCGTTTTCGGTAAGCCTTTGTTATTATTGTTATTTTGACTTTACTAAAACAAAGGACCCCTGAACTTTTCCTTTCTTTCCTCACCTTTCATTTTTACTAAAGCAGACCTATTTTCGAACTTTGAGAAGTCGATAGTCAATATTATTTGTTTTGGCTTTACTTATCCTAATGTTCCTTTTTTATTCAAAAAAACATGTGAGATTCTTAAACGATAATTATTGGTATCTATTTGATATATAATGAGTAATTCTCTTAGAATTGTATTTAGGGCTTAATTGTTTATACTAACAAGATCTTTAAGCTCAGCATTCGATAAGTCGCCAATCCATTTTTCTCCTGTTGAAACAGTTAAATCGGCCAAGTGTTTTTTATCTTGAATCATCTGATTAATTTTTTCTTCAAATGTTCCTTTAGATATTAAACGATGTACCAGTACATTCTTGTGTTGACCGATGCGAAATGCCCGGTCGGTAGCCTGGGCTTCTACTGCCGGATTCCACCAAAGGTCGTAATGGATAACATGGTTGGCTGCGGTTAGGTTTAATCCTGTGCCTCCGGCTTTTATTGATAGGATGAATATCTTTTTATGCTTCTTGTTCTGAAACTCATCAACCATTGCATCTCTTTTATTACGAGCAACACCTCCATGTAGGAATAGCGGCGTGGTATCAAAAACATTCTCTAATATACGCGTGAGAATTTGTCCCATTTCTTTGTATTGCGTAAATATTAGCACCTTTTCATTATTCTCATAAATGGAGCGAAGCAATTGTATAAGCATCTCGGTTTTTCCTGACAACTCAACCCGGTCATCTTCTTTTTTTAGAAATTGCGAAGGGTGGTTGCAAACCTGTTTTAGGGCGGTTATCATTTTAAGAACCAATCCTTTTCTTTCTATTGAATCTTGCTCTGTATTATTAAGCGATTCGATCATTGTATCAACTACATTCTGATAAAGAGCTGTTTGCTCTTTGGCAAGCTGAACAAAACAATCGTGCTCAATTTTTTCGGGCAAATCAGATATGATTGATTTATCAGTCTTTAAGCGTCTGAGAATAAACGGTTCGGTTATTTTCTTGAATTTTTCGAGCTGTAATTCATTGTTGTCATTTTCAATAGGCGAAGCAAAAAATTTCTTGAAATACTTTGCGGACCCTAGGTAACCCTTATTTACAAAATCGAACAGACTCCAGTATTCACTCAATCTGTTTTCAACAGGAGTACCACTTATGGCAATTTTTACATCGGCTTTCAATTTCTTTACTACTTTTGTCTGTTCTGTTCCAGGATTCTTAATATTTTGGGCTTCGTCAATAGCCAACACTTCCCACTTAATCTTTTGAAATTTTGAGGCATCGCTACGCAGTATTCCATAGGAAGTAATTACCAAATCGCATTCATCGGTTTTAAATTCACGTTTTGCACCATGATAAATATGAGGCAATAATTGTGGTGCAAATTTTTCAATCTCTTTCTGCCAGTTGGTAATCAATGTTGTTGGTACAACAACCAATGCCTTATTTTTACTTAAGCGTCCTTCGTGCTTGAATTGTAATAGTAAGCTTATGACTTGCAATGTTTTTCCAAGTCCCATATCATCGGCAATAATGCTTCCAAAGCCTACCTTGCTATTGTTATATAGCCATTGGTATCCACGTTCCTGATAGGGGCGTAAGTTTGCATTCAAATTCTTTGGAATTGCTTTTTGTTCACTCTGCAACAGCTCATTTATTATTTCTTTGGCTTTGGATGAAATTGAAATCTTCGCTTCCTGATATTCTTCTGTTAGGGCTGACTGGAGCAATTCTGTATGTGAAAGCTGCTTATCTTCGTCAAGATTATTTAGTAAGGTGGTTATTTCTTTTTGGTCGATTAAAACATACTCTCCCTTAATATTTACAATCCCCGATGTGCCCTTTACCAGTTTTTTAAATTCACCTACCGGAATTGTTTTATCCCCGATGGCTATCTGCCATTCGAATTGGAGCATTTCATTAAGATTTAGGTAGCTTTTACCAGAAGAGTTAGAATTATTACCGTCTAATTTTAATGAAACTTTAGGTCGAGCAAGGTTTTTTAATGAGATGGGCAATAAAATCCGAAAGCCTAATAATTTAACCAGTGGTAAAAATGTTAATAAAACCTCAGCAAAGGAATCTGCATCAAATATTAGCTGTTTTGCACCCGAAGAAGAAATCAGTGGTTTTATAGCCGGAAAATCTCTAGATAAGCTTGCTAACGACTGAAATAATGAGGCTTTGAATTTATTGTATGCTTTATCCTCAATAAAGTCAAGAAGAGTTAATGGTGCCTGAATGGAGTCTTTTCGGTTTTCAACCCACAATTGCAATTCAAAGGTATTTTCTTCTGCATTATCTTCTATTTTAATTAGTGGCACATAAACTTTATCGCTTAGGTAAAATCGTTGAAAGTATTGATGTATTGCTTCTGGTATCTGCTTTTTTCCAAGGTGATTAAAGGTAAGGCTTTTATTTTTGAAGATTAGCTGTTCAATTTCTGTTTCTAAATATTGTGTAGGTGATACTTGAACGGAGCTAGCCGATTTCATATAATGTGTCAAGAAAATAGCCACGAGTGTTACTGACTGTTCTCTGAGCGAAAGATATTTATGCATTTTTGTATTAAACGAGACTTTTACTAATTCAGGAAAAATACCTTGTTCAAGGATATTTAGCAAAGTATTAACCTCTTCGTTTATTATAGCCGGAATCCACCTTATAACATTTGCATCTTTCTTTAAGACTAATAATTGAGGGATAAATGCTCCATACTCTGCAAGTTTGAGGCTTAAGTGCCATGCTCTGTATATTATTTTTAAATCAGGTGATAATCGTTGTTCATGTTTTTTTGGCAACCTTGCAAGGAAGTTGATTAGGGAGTTAATTCCGTCATCGGTATCTTTAAAAACCAAATCTTCGTTTTCGTAATGGAATATGACTTTATGAAAAGAGGAGTCGTCATTAATAAACAGCTCTACGTTTTCTATGCTTTCAAAAATTTTTGGTTCGAATTCTACCACATCTTGGCTCAATAATACTGTAGAATGACGACTAACAGCCTTATAATTTTTTCGAAGTAAAGGAACGAAAGGCTTATCGTAAAAAACGGATTTTGTGTTAAGTAAGGATAATAGGTTGTCTGTTTGAGGTTTTATTCTAGATAAATCAAAAGGAGTTTCAGTTTCTTTTTTATCATTTACAATCTCCGATGGAATATCCTGAACCATTTGATGGAAACTTGGAATGCCCATCTCCTTTTCAAGTGCCATTCCAACGTTGGTTAACTCCTCTAAAATATCTAAACCATGAAGTTGAAAAACCAGAAAGGGGTTTCTGTCAATTTCTGTCGAAAGCATATAAATTACCGATGCTATATGCTTGCAAGGCACTGCCCAATCGGGGCAGGAACAATGCATATCAAAATCAGACCACTTGTTTGGAAAAACAGCAATGTTATGCCTTGTTGTCAATTCATTTAGCTCGTGGGGTAATTCTCGGTTAAGTAAATGAGAAAGTAGCAAGGGGTCTTCTATAATGGCTTGTATTATTTTTTTCTTTTCTGAATCAGAAAATGGGGGTACGCTAATTTGCACATTGTATGGCGTCCTTCGACTTCCTTTAACTTTAGCATCAATTCTATTATTTAAAGTATTAATCTCCTTCACATAACCATTACGGGCATAACTTCTTCCACGGGGCAATCTGTTGGAATAATCAATATCTGTTAATGCTTGTAAAAAGTGTTCTCCCCACCAGGTTTTACCAAATTGCTGTGCCATAGCGTTATGTAATTTGGACTATACTGTTTTTGTTTAAACTATTCCTGGATATACCCAATTATTTATCCCTAAATTCAACAAATAAATGTAACTTTTGGAAAGAGTAACTTGAAATAATTTTACGATTTAAAACTAATGTCACATTTTTTTGAGTGAAATAAACAATTTGCGATAAAAGCGACACGATATCTTATCACTTATGATTTGCTTTCAATCAGTTTCATCTCATCAAGTAGTTGCTTGATATTTTTTTTAGCTTCGGAGTTTTGGATAATATGAGATACGTCGAAACGATAATGTGGGCTATTTGGATCTCGCGTTGCTGAAAGCCAGTTAAAAGAACCTTCAATTAGTAAATCTTCGTCTTTAACGATAGCTTTATTGTGGATTCCTGGAAGAGTAATATAGTGGTGAGATAAAAACATCTATTGGGTATTGATTTTCTTCTTCTTCGGTGTCACTCTTCTTCTTAGGTTTGTCTTTAAACTTATTGTAAATTTCTTTTAATTTTCTTGATGTTAAATCAGAAAAGGAGTCAAAATAATAACCGTTCTTACAATCCTTGGTTCTTATGTCATACATTTCTCCATCGGCAAGGCTATTACGATAGTATCTAACCCAGTTTAATTGTGTTGTTTTTTTCATTACTATAAAGGCATTTTAAGTATTTGCAACTTTTAGTTTTACTATCAACTCCTAAGCAATATTATACTCTAATGGTTATTCTATATATTCTGCATAGTCAAATAATCCCACACAAAAGCCATTCCACAATCTTATCGCAGTTTCTGCTCTTTTAACTTCGTTGCATTTACTCCCAGTTTATTTCCGCCTACTGTACCTTGGCGAATTTGACTTTGCTTTTGAAGCAAAAAACTCTTGCTTCCTTTTAATTTTCTCTTTCTCAAACACTTGCTTCTCCTTTGCTGTCATTGGGTTGTCTGTTTGCGGGAAAGGATTGGTTTTAATTACTTCTATTTTTTGGTCTATTAGTTTTTCAATATCTTTTATAAACGCATTTTCTTCGGGTTCGCAAATAGATATGGAAATTCCTTCCTCACCAGCTCTACCGCCTCGACCAATTCTGTGAACATAGGTTTCAGCTATATTCGGAATATCATAATTGATAACGTATTTTAATTTATCAATATCAATACCTCTTGCTGCAATATCAGTGGCTACCAGTACCCTTACTTCTCCGTCTTTAAATTGTTGTAGGGCTTTCTGTCGTGCGTTTTGTGCCTTATCGCCATGTATGGCTGATGCATTAATTCTGTGCTTTTTTAAATTTCTAGTTATTTTATCTGCACCATGTTTTGTTCTTGAAAACAGCAATACTTGATCAATTTTACGATCTTGAAGTATGTGTATAAGCAGATCTATTTTAGTGGCTTTATTAGTATAATACAGGTATTGCTGTATGGTGTCAGCAGTAGATGAGACAGGGCTCACATCTACTTTTATGGGATTATTCAGAATTTTTTTCGAAAGCGCAACAATCGTATCGGGCATTGTTGCTGAAAAGAATAACGACTGCCGTTTGGCAGGCAATTTGGCAATAATTTTTCGAATATCATGAATAAATCCCATGTCAAGCATACGGTCGGCTTCGTCTAAAACAAAGTATTCAATACTATTTAGCTTAACGAAACCCTGATCCATTAGGTCGAGAAGCCTGCCGGGTGTTGCAACAAGAATATCGACTCCTCTATGAAGTGAATCGGTTTGCTGGCCTTGCCTTACGCCTCCAAAAACTACGGTGTTTTTTAATCCTGTATACTTTCCGTAGGTCGAAAAACTTTCTGCAATTTGGATGGCTAATTCGCGTGTAGGAGTTATTATAAGCGCATTTATATTGCGTGTTGTGTTACCCTGTTGGCGGTCCAGATAGAGGTGTTGCAGAATTGGAATGGCAAAAGCCGCTGTTTTACCTGTACCTGTTTGGGCGCTACCCAGCACATCATTTCTATCTATTATGAGTGGAATTGCCTTTTCCTGTATTAATGTGGGGACAGAATAATTTTCTTCTTTTAGAGCCCTTAAAATTGGCTCAATAATGTTTAGTTCTTCAAATTTCATTGTTCAAATTTATTAACCCCATTCTATTAAATTTAAATGAACCCAAATGGGATTATATGTTATAAAGGTTCAAAGGTAATGTATTAGCAATGAATGCATACTATTAGTTGCATATATATGCGGTGTAACCTAAGGTACTAAAGGTCTGTTGATTTTAACAGCTTAACCAACCTTATACGTTTAGTATTTGGTTAATTAGTTCGAATGATTTGGTTAATATATATTCTGGATTCTCTTTATGCGGCGTATGTTTAACATTAGGTAACACCAGCTTAGTGGTTCGTCCATTTATCTGATTTACAATTTGTTCTACTTGGTATAATGTTGCATATTCGTCATTCTCGCCTTGTATTATTAGCGAATTACATTGAATTTTTGGTAAGAATGCTTCAATATTCCAAGTTCTAAATTCGTCCGAGGTCCATGTTGAAGCCCAAGCCCAAAACATTGCCTCTGTTTTATCGCCATGGTACTTTTCTAACTTTGCCTTCAGGTCTGTTGTGTGGTAAAGTTCAACGGCTTCTTTAATCCCAAGTATTGTTTCGTTTTCAACAAAAATATGTGCCCCTTCGGTTATAATCCCTTTAATTCTGGTTGGGTATTTTCCGCCTGCAATTAATGCAATTGAGCCACCATCACTGTGTCCGAATAGAATTGCATTGTCAATTTGGAAGGAATCCAATAGCTCGATTAAGAAGTCGGCTTCCTTTTCCAAATAGCTATTTGTTCGTTTTGTTTCTGTAAACGAGCACGATTTGCCATATCCTTGTCGGTCGTATACCAAAACATTGCATTTTGCCAATCTTCCTAATTTTTCGGGGAAGTCACGCCACAGTTCTATACAGCCCCATGAGTCGTGTAAAAAAACTATTGTTGGTCTGTTAGGATAATTGTTAAGATGAAGAGTTGCTATGTTGTTAAGCGAAATACTTGTTTCTGATGCCATACGAAATGTTTCTGTAGAATGATTGTCAACAATTCTGTGTGCGAAAGGTTGAGGGGTAGGGGGCGGTTTTACTAAATCTTGGTCATTAATCTTTTGTTTCGGTCGTCAAAGATAGCGATAAAATGGTGAAATAAATTTTTAGCGCTATTTTTCGCTCGTTCCTTACTTTTTTGCTTTTTTTATGGTCTCTGAAAAATAGCAGCATACGAAGTTGATTAGTAGTCATACTTCGGCTACGCTCAGTATAACAAAGGCTAGTAGGGCTAGGTTATTCTAAAATTACTCTGAGCGGAGCCAAAGAATGATTAAAAAGCGCCTAAACAACCAGTAAGCCAAAGTCTCTTAATTTCTGAATTGGTTTAGAGTACCAAAATAATTCAAAGCCCTCAAAATGGGTTTCAAAATCGGCTTTAAGTTGTTCGTAGCTAAACAGTTCATCGCAACGTGGCGAAAGATTTGGCAAAATGTTTAGTAGCCATTCGCCTTGGTCTTTTTCAACACTTATTTGAAATGAATTGCTCTTATGATGAAAAGTTAACTGAAGGGTTTTCAAACTTTTACCTTTCTTCGTTTTAGATTGCTCGCTCACGAGAGGCATTCCGCCAAGCCAAACAACTTTAGAACTGGCTTGTATACTAAAAAAGGGATCCGTTGACAAGCAGGTTCGAATGTAGTTGTTTCTTATTTTGGTCTGCGGAATTTTAAATTCAAACCAATCTTGAAGCGGCAATTCAAAGCCAAGTCCAAGCATAAAATTAAAGAGCGACTTTTTTAAGCCAAAGCTGAATTGGCTGTGGTTAATGCCCGTTTGGTCAGTAAAATTTATGTCATTGTTGGCAAAAGTAATATCTTTTAAAATAGGGGTAATGCCATATTTTGCCGGATTCAAACCCACTAAACTATGCGCTGTTAGCGCAAACTGATGCCAAAAGGCCGATTGTACAATTCCCTCTTCAAAAAGTTGGCGCACCATCTCCAAGCTGTCAACCGTTTCCTGAACGGTTTGGGATGGGAAACCGTACATTAAATAGGAGTGCACCATAATATTGGCCTTAGTGAAATTTCGGGTTACGCGAGCCACCTGCTCAACGGTTACACCCTTATCAATTAGTGCCAACAGCCTATCCGATGCCACTTCGAGCCCTCCAGAAACCGCAATACAACCCGATGCTTTTAACAAGTAACAAAGGTCCTGAGTGAAGTTTTTTTCGAATCGAACATTAGCCCACCAGGTAAGGATGAGTTTTCGTTTCAAAATTTCCAGAGCCAAAGCCTTCATCAAGGCTGGCGGTGCAGCTTCATCAACAAAATGAAAACCTGTTTCGCCAGTTTGAGTAATTAATGTTTCCATACGGTCGACCAGGATTTTGGCGTCAATGGGTTCATAATGACCAATATAGTCAAGTGAAACATCGCAGAAGGTGCATTTTTTCCAGTAACAGCCATGCGCCATTGTGAGTTTATTCCAACGCCCATCAATCCAAAGGCTGTGCATAGGATTAGCAATTTCAATTACCGAAATATACTCATCCAACCTTAAATCGGAATAATCGGGTGTGCCAAGCTCCGCCTGCTTAAAATCTGGTTTAGAAGAGTTATTCTTATAAACAACTTCCCCATTTTCTAAAAGAAGTGTACGCTTAAAAGAGCCACTTGCAAGGTCTTCGCCAGCAAAAACGTGTTGCGCCAACAGCTCAATGGGCTGTTCGCCATCATCTAAAGTGATGTAATCGAAAAACTCGAAAACCCTCACATCCTTCAGATCACGCAATTCGGTATTGGGAAAGCCACCGCCCATAGCCACCTTAATATGTGGATACTTGGTTTTAATATATTGAGCACATCTAAATGCGCTGTACAAATTGCCCGGAAAGGGAACCGAAAAACAGACCAATTTGGGCTGCACAGCCATTAGCCGCTTATGTAGAATTTGTAGGGTAATTGCATCAATATACTTGCTGTCGGTTTGCAGGTAGTTATATAATTCATCAAAGGAATTGGCGCTTCGGCCCAAACGCTCGGCATACCTAATAAAGCCAAAGTTCTCGTCGACACATTCTACAATAAAATCCGATAAATCTTCGAGATATAAGGTGGCCAGATGTTTTGCCTTATCCTGAATTCCCATAGAACCAAATGCCCAATCCAAATCATCAATGCTTTCAAAGCGTGAGGCTTCTGGTAAAAAACTCCTAGTGCAAATCTGACGGGCAAGGGTTGGGTTTTTACCTTGTAGGAACTGAATAACGCCATCTAAAACGAGTAAGTAATCATCTCTTAGGGCATAAATTCGTTGGCAATTTGCCGAGGTTATCCTGTTGCTTTGGTAGGCCTGTTCAAATATATACTCAAAACCTTTTTTTGTAAACAGCTCAAGAATAACCTCAATGCCCAAATCCACTTGATGGGCACTAATGTTTTGGGTATTCAAAAACCCCTTTAAGTAGGCTGTTGCAGGATAGGGCGTGTTTAGCTGCGTAAAGGGCGGGGTAATAAGTAAAAGGTCTTTCAAAATCGGCTTTCAATGTTCAATGCATCAAAGATAGTGGAATTAATAGCTGTCTGCCTGTTCGGGTAGATATTTGTTTTAAAAATCTACTAAAATTCATTCGAGATTTATTTATATTCTTCATTATTGTTTATTCCATCCAGATTTAGACCATAGAATTAATTGAATTGTACTTTCCCTTGCTTTAGGTTTTATGCACGAATTGCAATTAATTTACCCCTTTTTACTAAAACACAATATCTACAATATAAAAGTGATGCTTATTTTTATTAGTTTTCAGAATATATTTTGTTTAACAAGTTTTTATATCCTATTTTTATTGTATTTCTAAACGGATACTATCCCTTTAATTATGTGACATAAATACTCAAAAAAAAAACAATATTATGCATCCATTAATTAAAGCTATTCTTTTAGCAATTGGCATAGTAATACCTGTAATGTTTATTGCTTTGCGCTTGCTATTTAAAAATTCAGTACTGTTTAAAATCAGCCTAATTTGGGGAACCAACCTCCTACTTATTATGGTGATCACAAGACTTTCTGCCGCGTTTCCTGAGCATTTTTCGCAGTATTTAGCCATGCTTATTGACATTATTGTTACATTTTCTTGTTTTTATATAGTAGCTCATATCATAAAAAAGCCCTTGCACGATTCAATTAGTAGCGTTACTAAACTTTCAGAAGGGGAGTTGAATTTAAAACTATCTTCGGAGTTGCTTAATCGCAAAGATGAACTTGGCACGCTGGGAAAAGCGATAAAAAAATTAGTAAACACACTAAACCAGGTAGTTGAAAATTTGCAAAGTGGATCTGAAGATATTAGCGTTGCAAGTACACAGCTAATGGACAATTCAAATAAACTGGCTGAAGGTGCTAACGAACAAGCCTCGTCTACCGAGGAAGTGTCGGCAACAATGGAGCAAATAAATGCTAACATTGAACAGAATACTGAAAACGCCCTAAATGGGAATAAGATTATTAAAGGGACTCAGAAAAAAATGATTTTGGTAAAAGATGCTTCGGATAACAGTTTATTGGCAAGCAGAACTATTGCTGAAAAAATTACTGTAATTAATGAGATTTCGCAGCAAACCAATATGTTGGCACTAAATGCAGCCGTAGAGGCTGCTCGTGCAGGTGAGTATGGAAGAGGGTTTGCTGTAGTTGCAGCCGAAGTTAAAAAATTAGCAGAACGAAGTAAGGTTAGTTCCGATGAAATTGATACACTATCAAAAGATAGCGTATTATTAAGCGAAAAAACTGAGCATTTATTTAATGAACTTGCATCGGAATTGGAAAAAGCAGTTATAGTAATGGATGAGATTGCTTCAGCGAGTAATGAGCAAAAAACAGGCGCGGGTGAAGTAAATAATGCTCTTTCGGGTTTAAGCCAAGTAACGCAACAGACTGGCAATGCAGCACAAGATTTGAATGAAAATGCCGTATCGTTATCGGGACTTGCTGAAAATTTGCGCGAAATAATTGCATATTTTAAAGTGTAATTTCAGAGAAATTTCCCAGATATAATATATATATAGAATATTGATATAAAGGGTGAATCTGAAAAGATTCACCCTTTATACTTTTAATCGATAAAAAGCCATGATAAATCATTTTCGCCATTAGTTTACATACATTATTCTTTTAGTATGCTAATATCAAGACCTATATTAAATTCAAGAACATTTTAATTTCCTCAACAGTATTAAAGAAATTCGGACTAACCCTAATATTCTCACCCTGTAATGTAACCAAAACTCTTTCGTTAGTAAGTTGTTTGTAGAGCGTTTTAGTAGTTTCAAATACGCCTGTATTAAAATGCACAATCGCCGTTCTCTCTTCCCGTTTTTTTGTTGGTGTTACTATTTGATATCCCTTCTCACGAAGTCCATCAATCAGCAGGTCTGTACTTTCTAGGTTTCTCTCGTAAATATTTTTGATGCCAACATCAAGAAGCAATTCGAGCCCAGCTGTCCAAGCATCGAAGAGAGAATAGGCAATTGTGCCGGTTTCAAATCTTCGAGAATCATTGTAATAAGAAAGTTTATCAAATTGGTTGTCAGCGGCAAACATTCCGGGCAGTACTGGATTAATCATTTCCACCACCCTCCTGCTAACATATAGGTATCCAGTTCCATATAATCCGAGTAACCATTTAAAGCCACAGCCTGCCATTACATCAATCTGGTCCTGCTCAACATTAAATAGGAATCATACCAGCTGCCTGTGCCGCATCTACCAAAAACAGGGCACCTTTTGCGTGCGCAATTTTTCCAATTGCTGCCAAATCTGGCCTAAAACCACTGTTGAACCTCACCGCAGCAATTGCCACAATGCGTGTTTTATGGTCAACCAGTTTTTCTATGGTTTCGGGGTCAATGCTATTATCTTCACTGAGTTTTGCAAATCGAACCTCAACCCCTTTCTTTTCAAGCTGCAACCAGGGGAAGGAGTTATTCCAGTGCTCGCGCTCAGGAACTACAACATTATCGCCTTCTTTTAAATTAATGCCTTGCGCCACAATGCTTATACCAATGCCGGTGCTTGTTACTAAAGCATATTCGTTTGGCGAACCTCCCAATAGTTTTGAGAGTAAAATACGTGTATTATCACGATTAAAGGCTTTTTTGCCAACTGGGTTCAGTTCTGTTTTTAAATGAGACTGAAGCCTGTCATATACCAATGTATTTAGAGGCGATTGTGAGGCACTATTAAGGTATACGGCTTCTTTTATGACAGGGAATAGCGTTCGAATTTGCTCTATATTCATATGAATGGTCTATTTAAAAGCAACTCTAGGGCGAGTCGTTAACTGCTTTATTGTTAGCGTTTTGCGTGTTTGTAATCGAAGTTTTTTAATCTGTAACCGGAATTAAGAAAGATGTTACCCACATTTCAGAATCAGAACGTAAGGCGTGCATTACATTCTCTTTTACTAAAAAAACGCTACCTACTGTCATTTCTTTCTCTTCATTCTCTAATACGCCAAAACCGCTGCCTTTAATGCAGTAGAATATTTCATCAAATTTCTGATGTTTATGTAATGCTACGTTTTTATCAGATTTTATTTGGTAGACGTTTGTCTTAATCTTTGATTTTAACAATTCCTTATCCATATCTTACTTCTAATTTAATAATTTATTGAATTTGTTAGCTGAATATATGACCTAATTTTTCGCCTAAAGTTTAAGGAATTTTGATTGTTTTAAGCAAAATAATCAATGAAAGTATATCAATTTTTAAGTTTCTGGTAACTAGCCATAGCCCTTAATGTATGTTGTGCCAGTAATTAATGCCTCCTTTTGTATAGATGTACAGGAATTGCAATAGTAGCAGTAAATATCAGTATGTATAGCCACAAATAGTTTTTTTTGGACTCCATCTTAATGTAATCGACAATGCATATTATCCAAGGTACTGTAATTAAAATGGCTGCAGCATAAAGTAGGGTAATGTCCGTATCCTGATGGGTGAGTTTTAATATTAAAGCGGCTAAACCTAATAGGTATAAAATCCAAGCAATTATCCTTGTGCTTTTTTTCATAGTTATATATTTGATTGTAGGTTGATTTGTTTTTATAAAACTGCAACGGTTTACAAAGCTAATATTTTTTTTGAATTGTTGAGACGGAATCCGTCTTAACCTCAACCTCAACCTTGCTCTTAGCTTTTAGCCCTTGGCTTTTAGAGTTTCGCATTCCCCATTCGAGTACGCATACTTTTAGTTTTTCACTTTTCACTTTTCTCTTTCTCAACCTTGCTTTTAGCTATTTGCCCTTAGCCTTCGGGTTTTTCCCGTCATTGCGAGGAGGAACGACGAAGCAATCTTAACCTCAACCTCAACCTTGCTCTTAGCTTTTAGCCCTTGGCTTTTAGAGTTTCGCATTCCCCATTCGAGTACGCATACTTTTAGTTTTTCACTTTTCACTTTTTTCTTTCTC
>JBBACY010000058.1:0-15014 GCA_041656735.1 Bacteroidales bacterium
CTATCTTCAACAATTATAGTGTCTTTCTGAAAAACCAACTGTTCTAAACCGTATCGATCGTGAACTTTGGCTTCGCTGATGTTAACCACTTCAGGAATCATTAGGGTGTCATCCCAAACGGTATGTAGTTTAATTCCTCCTTTAGCTGTCCGAAACTTTGCCCAGTCAAACATGGACAAACACAGTGATATGACTGAACTATCTATGAGTTTGATGCTTTTGTATTTAATCTCCTTTATGATATGCGTATGGTGATGCTTTTTTAAGACCGTTTTGTAATGGCTCAATAAACGATAGTATAAACTCTCAAACACCTGCCAATCACGATTTTTGTTACCATCGCTCATAGTTGAACGAGCTGGACTTTGCTTAAGATTAAGATCATCTATGAATATTTCACTCACTCCTATGCCTGCCGATATATCGTTCAGGCTCTGGCACTTATTATGCTGTCCGAAAGTTAGCGCTACAAATTGATCGTAAGTCTTATATTTACTAACACCTTTGTCTGTTTTGTATGTATTGGTACAACTTGTCAGCATCCAAGATGGTACTAAATCTAATATTTGTCGAATTACTGGTTTTTTGTTATTTTTGTTTCGCCTGAAGAGTCCCATATTTGAAAAGTTTTTCGTAGAACTCAAAAATAGTGGATTCTAAGGGCTTTTTAAAATATCGACTTTCGGATGCTAGTGACAAATTTTGTAACATTTAATCCTTTGCTTCATGATAAATATTTGGTTTTATATCCGAAGCCTTTCAAAGAGCTGGATCTACACAGTATGCTCAATTCTTTGCTTAGTTTTAACGCTATTCTATTCCTTCATTCTCATTCGTACAATTTATGGGGACTATTCAGTAAACACGTTTCATGAGAACTATAGTCAGATCCACAGAGTTCTAGGAGAGTTTAAAGACTATGGCTTAACTTCTGCAAGTTTACCGACTAAGGATATTGAATCACAACTAAGTCAAATTCCCGAAATTACTGCTTTCACACGGGTTCAATCCCTAACCCCAATACTGCATTACAACCAAGAAGCATTGCCGTGTAAGAATTTTTTCTTTGTGGACCCGGAATTTCTTGACATCTTTACTTTTAATTTCATTTGGAAAGAAGCTCTTGCTAAGGATGATGATATCAACACCATTCTGATATCAAGTAGCCAAGCGCAAAGGATCTTTGGAACTGCTTGGTGTGAGGGCGAGACCATTTCACTATCATTTAGAGGCAAGGAAAAAACTGATTTAAGAGTAGCTGGGGTTTATTCCGATTTTCCATCTTGCACATCATTTGCTCCGCAGTACCTAGTTACCTTTAATACCTTTTATACACCACAAGAATTTCAACGTTTAAGTCTTGACTATTATACATTGATAGAAAAGGAAAATATAACTAAGGCAGAAGAAATCATCAATGCTAAGGCCCAAAGCAATATTAGATATGAATTCCAGGCTCTAGGTGATATTTATTTAAAATCTAAGGATGTTGTTAACGATTTTAATGTGCATGGAAATTATCTATTCCATCGTATAAACATAATAATGCTAGTTTTTACAATGTTATTTGGCTTTATCAATTTTATTTCTCTGGCATTAGTTTACTATGAAAGTCGTTTAAAAGAATTTTTTATACGTAAAGTTTATGGTGGCAGTTATTTAAGTCTAAAAAAACAGTTGTTTTCTGAACTAATTCTGCTTGTGGTTGCCACTTTAGTGATATCCATAACTCTAGTGTATTTAATCCCAAGCAAAAGCTTTTTGGGGTTTTCCAATGGTCTAATACTTACATTTGTTGATGACGTAATAATTACAGCGGGCTATTTACTATTCTTAGGATGTATGGTAGCAATGATAGTTCACATAATGCTGCTCTGGCTCTTTAAGTTTGGGCATAAGTCGGCCAAAAACTTTTTTAATAGCAAATATAGTAATAGTAAAGGATTGTCAGTGATTCTGAATTATATGAAAGTCCTTCAACTTTCATTTTTGATGCTTCTCATTGTCGTTTTCTTTACTGTAAATGCACAGATTGAATATGCTACAAGATCAAAACTCGGGTACAACAGCGAAAACCTGTATGCTGCCCGCTTCCCTTTTTCTCAGGAATCACAATACAAAACATTAAAGCAAGAACTACTTAAATTGCCTCAGGTCAGTAAAATAAGTTCATCTAGTGTAAGTCCTTTTGGGAGAATTGTTTTTTTTGAAAACATAACATCACCAAAAACAGCCCAAGATATAACCTTTGAGGTGGCTGTTGTTGATTCGAGTTTCATAAGAACTCTTGGAGCCAAAATAGTATTTGGCAGTGGATTTGCGTGCAACAAGTCAACAGCAAATAGGAAAAAAGCTATTATTAACAGAACTGGTTACATTGCCTTAGGAGAAAAGATGGTTCTTAATAAAGTATTTAACAACTACGAAATTATTGGGGTAATTGATGATGTTTATCTTGAGCACTTAGATACAAAAGTAAACCCTCAGCTTTATAGTTTTGAAATAGATTTTATTCCCAGTGTGTTAATTAGACTTAACGGTACCCCTAGCCCGCATACTCTAGGGTCTGTTGAAACAGTATTCTCAAAATTATTCCCTGATTTTCAACACTCCATAAAACCCGTTAGTAATATTATTTCTGAGGCTTACGAAGAGGAGTTCGCAATGAGAAGGATGTTTCAGACAATGGTTCTTGTCTTTGTAGTAGTAATAATCTTTGGGCTTATTGGCATTTCAAATTTTGATTTTAATGCACAAGTTCATGGCCTTGCCGTTCACAAGTTGTATGGCGCAAATTTGCAATCAATACTTTCGATAAATGCAAGGAAACAACTACTTTGCTTTCTGCTTTCGCTATTTATAGGCCTTTCTGTGGGCACATTTATTACAAACAATTGGCTTTCGCAATACGTATATAGCGTAAAATGTGACTACCATACCTTGGTCTTTGCCGCTCTTGTTGGTATTTTTACAATGTTGGCCGCATGGTTAACATACGTATACAAAGTATATGCGCTAAACCATTTAAAATTTCTACGATGATTTAAGGGGCTAATACATCATGAACAAAGTGAGTTTAACAAACATGCCAGGAAAATTGTCTCAAGAAGAGATGAGAAACATTAAAGGGGGCCATAGCGTACTATATTGCACATGGCACAGCTTTAACATTGTAATTAATGGAACTGTAATTAAGCAAGGAAGGGATTACGATGAATGTAGACGTGCGAAAGATTAAACATTTTTTAAAGGGGCTGGAAACAGCCCTTTTAATACAGAATACTATAAACCCCATAATAACAATACTATGTATTTACAGTTAACTATACTAATTATTTCATTTTTTCTTTACTCATCTAATGAAAAGGTCATTGTAATGGATAAAACAGATAATTTTCCCATTGCAGGCGTAGAGATCTTATCGGATGAGGGAAGTGTTTTGCTTAATACAGATTTTAGCGGGATGTTTAATAAAAACAATCTAAAAGGAATAGGGATAAAACATGTAACTTTATATAGCCCAGAATATAAATTAATTGATTTTCAAATAGAAGAAATTCCAGATACTATTTACCTTGAAAAAAGGGCACCTATTGAGTTAGAGGAAGTGGTTGTAGTAAAATCAACCAAAAAAGAAAAGTATTATACGGTAAAAGGGTATGCCAGGTCTTGGGAATTAACTGATAATAAACTTTCGCGTTACGGTGATGCCATCATTGAATACCATATCCCATATCAAAAATCAAATAACGATTTTTCAACAGGAGTTAAGACTTTCTTTACAGAATACAGAACTTTTAAAATAGATAGCATTAAACAAAAGTCAAGATTAGTTAGAATTTCCGCATACGATAGTTTTTTTGATTTAAGAATTCCTATACGCGATGCTTTAGAAAGAAGGAAAAGTTATAGTAACTACACACTTGAAAATATAAAAGACAGCATTTACAATATTATTGAAGATAAAAGCACTGTAGGCATTGTAGTTTACGATGCTAATAACAATCCTGCGAAAATAGATTTGATTGAAGAGTTTAATTCAGATGAGGCTAAGCGGAATATCTTTTGGAAATTCTCAGCAGGGAATAAAATTACTGAAGTATGGACAGGGGAAGGTGTGTACAGACATCCTATTTATATTTTTTACAACAAAAAATTTATCGTTAAAACAAAACTTGGCAGTAAGTCTATAGAAACTGTAACCGAGATATTTATAGAAGACAAAGTATTATATGGAAATACGATACCTGATAAAAGTGTAAGGCGTACTAAAATAGACCGAAGTTATTACGTTAATAATCATAACTTAGAATCAAAATTATTAGAATATCCATTACCATCTAGTATTGAACAACAAATAAGAAAAACAACTGAAAATAAAAACATATTTAAAATAGAATAGCACCTTACTCAAGAAAAACTGTTGGCATTTACATTTAGACAATAGCATTGAAATACGGTGTGGAAGCCTTTGGGTGTGAAAATCATTCCCGCACTCTGGGGTAATAAAAATAGTGAGGTGGGGGCTGAGGAATAAAAATGGCAAAACACAATAGGTTGTCTTCGTTTGTCAAGAAGTCCCTCATTGATTAACAGTAACGAACCAAAAATGAAATGCCAGAAACTATTTATTCCCTGAATTGTTCCGACTTACTCTACTCTTCCAGAAATTTCCTACTTTTACATTCAAAATTCATTTTTTTACATTCCAAAAATGCCTTTCCCCCACTACCCCCAACACAGCTTGCCCCGATTAATCGGGGATGCCATGCCTGCCAACCAAAAAGGGATGCACAGCGGCCCAATCCCGACGCATCGGGACAGGCACTGCTTAAGAATGGTGGCGCGCCACTACGGTAAGCCTACCTATGCTTTCGCTTCGGTAGGCAGGCACTACAATTTAGAGACGCTTCGCGAGCCTAGCCATATAATCCGCCGGCTGGCGGAGATGAGTATGCTGGGTATTACCCCATTTGGCAAATTTTTAGGTGTGCATATTAATGAAAGTCATAAATACATTAAGCCTGTTCGGTTTTGTTATTACAGTTAGCATATAAGTTATAGTTTTCGCTATTTTTACACCTGTCTTTAGAATAGACGCAAATACAAACAGCAATAAACCAGCCCGTTACCCATCGGGCTTAATTTTTTCAAAAAAAACTTCAAAAATCATTGTCACAAATTGGGTATTGGCGACATAATATAATTAGCCCCAAAATTTAGACAACAAGTATAATTTGAAAATTTAATAAACTTGTTGCTATGAAAAAGAGAAAGAATTTTACATCAGGGTTTAAAACCAAAGTGGTTCTTGAGACCCTTCAGGAACGTGAAACGATCCAAGAGATCAGCAAGAAGTATGAAATTCATCCGAACCAAATTTCGACATGGAAGAGGCAGTTTTTAGCAAGAGCCAACAGCGTTTTTGAAAAAGGGGTGACAAAACCAGATGACGAGAAAGAGAAGGATGAACTTTTCAAGAAAGTCGGCCAGCTGCAAATTGAGAACGATTTCTTAAAAAAAGTCTTGGGGAAATAGCAAAAAAACAGCGTATATCAAAAGTTGACACCAAGCACCCCTTAAGTGTCAAACGCCAATGCGACCTTTTGGATGTATGCCGGAGTAGCTTCTACTATATTCCCCAGAAAGATAGCTCATACAATGAAGAGCTAATGGAGCTGATTGACAAACAATACACCAAGACGCCCTTTTACGGTGTCCCCCGTATGGTTCAGCACCTGCGGGAAAACGGGCATAAGGTGAACCCTAAACGGATTAGGCGGCTGTATCGGGAAATGGACCTGCATGCCATAGGTCCACGCCCCAATACGAGCAAACCGCACAAAGGGGACGGGCATACCATTTACCCTTACCTGTTGCGGGGGATTAAAATAGAACGCCCTAATCAAGCCTGGGGAATGGATATTACTTATGTTCCTGTTGGCGGAGGTCATATGTATTTAGTGGCCATAATAGACCTTTTCAGCCGATACATAGTCGGTTGGTCTTTGTCCAACACCATGACAGCTAAATGGTGCAAAGAATGTTTGGAAATGGCGGTGTTAACGCACGGTGCTCCCGAAATTATAAATACCGATCAGGGAAGCCAGTTTACCAGTCCTACTTTTACTGCATATGTTGACAGCCTTGAGCACACCAGTTTTAGTATGGATGGCAAAGGCCGTGCAATTGATAATATTTTTATAGAGCGGTTTTGGCGCAATATCAAATACGAAAAGATATACCCTGAACCATCGGAGGATGGACATGAATTATATGGCAAAATCAAGTGGTATATGAATTTTTATAATACTGAAAGAGGACATCAGTCATTGGATTATAAAAGGCCAGTAAAGGTATTCCGAACCGCCGCTTAGATTTTCCTTTCCGCCCAATTGGGCGGAAAGGAAAATATAAATTATCTTTGAAGTAAAGTTGTCTAAAGAAAGGGAGTATTTAAGAGTTTATCTGAACTCTTACACCCAAATGATTGGGTTCGAAAACTCATCAAAACAGTTTTTAAGCTGTAAGAATACACCCAAAAGTGAATTAAAGTTTAGTAGCATAAAAAAATTCATTGACCCTATATTTAGTAACAATAGTTCAATTAAACGAATTTCTATTCTTGGTGGCAATGTGTTTGAATGGAAGGAATTGTCTTATTTATCTGAATATTTAATAGAGAATGGCAGGATGTCAGATTGTAAAATAAGCATATATGTGAATTTTTGTGATATAAAGGATGAGTATTGTGAAATTGAGTTCCTTCAAAACATCAATCTGGTAATAATTGCTTTTCCAAACGATGATTTAGGCCGTTTAAACTTATTTATTGATAAATTAAAGACAAAGGGAATTGATATTTCATTATGTTTTGTGATTCAGAATACTAAGGATTTTGAAAGAATTGAATATGGTTTTCAAAACAAGTATGATTTATTATTGTCTTTTTTCCCTTATTTCAATAAAACAAACGACAATTTCTTTAAAGAAAATATCTTCATTGACCTACCTGATCTATTCCAATCAAATATGCCAATGGAGGAAATAAGTAAGAAAAATAAGATAAATCCATCTAATTTTGGGCAATTAGTAATAAACAATGATGGCGATGTTTATGATAATTTAAACTTCCCCCCAATAGGGAATATATACAATGATAATATCTTTCAAATAATTCATAAAGAGATTGATGGACAGTTGAGATGGTTTGATTTAAGAAGAAATGCTATCCCATGTAGTAGTTGCTTGTACAGCTTCCTGTGCCCACCTATCTCAAACTATGAGTATGTTTTAAATAAATACAATCTCTGTAATGTTTTCAGCTAATTATAACACAGTGCTAATAAGCACGCTAAAAAAAGCAATTGCTTTTTCTCTTTTTTATTTATATAGCACCTTCTGTTTCTCCCAACAAGTAATTAATATTCAAGGATGTGTATTGGACTCAACGAAAGTTCCAATACAGTATGCAACAATTAAACTTGATGTTTTCTTAAATGACACATTAATTTTGGGGGCTATTACTGATGATAATGGAGTATTTGCCATAAGAAATATCCCCCGCAAAAGATTCAAAATCACCGTTTCATCTATTGGTTTTTCTCCATTTAGATTTGAGTTTGATTCACTTGCAGATAATATATCTCTTGTTTTGGATACTATTGTTTTGCAGCCAAGTTCAACGGAATTAGAAGAGGTTGTTGTTCAGGGAGAAAAAACAGGAATGAAATCATTGGTTGATAAGGATGTTTTTATTCCTGATGCCCAAAGTCTTAAGTCTTCGGCAACGGGCTTGGATTTGTTGTCAAAAATACCGGGGGTCAGAATTCGTCCAAAGGATCACGAAATAAGTGTTGCAGGCAGTAGCAATGTTTTGATATTAATAAATGGGGCTAGTAGCGATCGCAATATCAGTGCAATTAACCCAAGAAATATCGAAAGAATAGAAATTATAAACAATCCAACTGCTGCATACGAAAGTGATGTTTTAGTTGTACTCAATATTGTTTTAAAACCTGTTAAAGAAAAGGGGTTACAATTAGCTACCAATTTAGAATATAGCTTTGTTAATTTACAGAATAACTCCAATGCACAAATTGGATACGTATTTAACAAGTTTAGATTTTTTGCAGGCTATAATGCATATATTTTTAGGGAGGAAAATGTTAAATATACCCGAAATCGTATTGATTTAATGGAAGAGGGTGAAAATGAGTATCATTCCCAAAGTTCGAATAACCATTATAGGACAAACAACCATCGATTACAATATGGCTCTGATTTTCAAATCAACGAAAAAAATACTCTAAGTTTCACCGGAAATATGGTTCTTAGCGATTTTATTGACCATCTATTATTGCATTCTCGTTCCTTGCATAACAATCATGAAGTTCTTCGCTCTGTAACATACGAAGATGTATCTTATGATGCAAAGCAGCATAATTATAATCTATTTTATAATTATAAGTTTGAGCCTGGGCAGGAGTTAAAGTTAAATAGCAATGTTTTTTTTATGGATAGAACACAAAAGAATGAATACTCTGATAGCACTTATTACTTGGAAGACATGGTTTTTGATAAAACTTTCAGTAAAGAAAAAACCATTAATAAAATGCAGTCAATAAATGTCAAAATAGATTACACGCACACAATAAATGAAGTTATTACTTTAAACAGCGGATACCAATTTTATAATCGCTGTATTACCAATGAATTTTTTGAATCTGAAAATTTGGTTTTACTAAAATACATAGACTACAGAAACTCAATCTATAGTGAAGTGAGATTAAAAAGGGACAAGATATCTTTTAGGGCAGGAATAAGATTGGAGAATTTAAACACAAATATTTCAGATACGCTTTCTAACCAAAAAACACATCCTCTTCCTCTTGGGGCAATAATGTACTCCATAAATCAGAGTAATAACATTAGTTTGAATTATAATAGGCGATTAAGGTACCCTACTTATCGGATGTTGATTCCGTTTGAATATTATTCGGGTGATATGGCGTTTGTTAGTGCAGGCAATCCTGATTTAAAACCCGAAAAACAACATAGGCTATCGCTCCGCCATACTTACAGGAAAAACGAAGTATATATATCATCTTCTTTATATTATAGGCAGTTAGACGATGTTTTTGGTATGGAACGAATGATGGGAAATGGGGTGTTAAGGAGTATATGGGAAAATATTGATTGGGCAAAAAGAATAGGGCTCGGATTTTCTGGAAGCGCAAATTTTTTCGATTTCATTGATTTCGATGCATATATTAACATTTATCAATCATATTATTCTGTTCCACAATACAATGGTTTATCGTATAGTGCTTATATTGGATTTTTGTTTTACATGCCATTTGATTTGTTGTTAGGAGTAGATTTATCTACAGAAGCCAGCGAAAGTCAAATTGATATGCATATTTATGAAAGTCCATTTATTGAAAGTATATCTTTAAGCAAAGAAGTATTTAAAGGTAAAGGGAATATTGAATTTGCTATGATTAATCCATTTATGACCACAAAATTTAGCATAAAATCGTGGGATGACACTTTTGAGGATTTAATTCAAATGAGGTATAAAACCCCGGTTTATTTATTAAAATTCACCTACTTTTTTTCTGCCGGGAAAAAAGTACAGCGATTACAAAGAGAGCAAATAATGCAGGAGGAGCAAATAAAATAATAACATAACTAGTTTTTACCTAAAAACAAACATTAATGAATTACAAAATCTTGGTTTTGTTGTCTTTCTTTTTTTTTAATCCATTTTGTTTGGATGGTATTTCACAAAAAAGACAAAAAAATGGCCTCAAAATAGGGAACCAAGCTCCAAACTTTGAATTACCTATGATTGATCAAACTCTTCTATCATTAGAATCTTTGAGGGGAAATATTGTTTTTGTCGATTTTTGGGCTTCATGGTGTAGAGGATGTAGAAACAAGAAGGGGACTATTTCTGTTTACAATAAGTTCAAGGATAGAAAGTTTAAAAATGCTAATGGTTTTACAATACTTTCCGTTTCCTTTGATGTTAATAAAGAGGCGTGGATAAATGCAATTTCAAATGATGGTTTGATTTGGCCTTATCATGTATGCGATTTTAAATCATTTTCTTCTCCCGTTTTCAAATTGTATAAGCTAGGAGGAATACCAAGAAATTGGTTAATTGATGCAAATGGGATTATTATTGCAAGGGATATTGGCTATTCTGAGTTAAACGAACAGCTTATCAGGCAATCAAAAGATTAAATGTTATTCATAAGTGTATTTTCTATTTTTTTAAAAATGGTTTTATTATTTGATGTTTAAACAGAGAAAATTTAAAGATTTTTGTTAAAAAAGTTTTATTACCCCCCTGCTACCGCGCGTGTCCTCACGCACGGTAACGAAGCAACGAAATTGGTTATATTTGCTGTATGAATTTTAGCTGTGGAAAAAAAACTACACGAGAGGATTAGCTAAGCCGAACTCTCAAAATACGCTTGGTTCCTGCGGCCGCGTGGATTGGGCATTACCCCATTTGGCAAATTTGTAGGTATGCAGATTAAAGAAAGTCATTAATACATTGAGTCTGTTCGGTTTTGTTATTACAGTTAGCATCTAATTAATAGATTTCGCTATTTTTACATTTATCATTCATCATTTTACATTCACTAAATGCCTTTCCCCCACTACCCCCAACACGATGCCATGGACTGCGGCCCCACCTGCTTAAGAATGGTGGCACGCCACTATGGTAAGCATTACAATTTAGAGACCCTGCGTGAGCGTAGCCATATTACCCGCGAGGGGGTGAGCATGCTGGGTATTAGTCGTGCTGCCGAGAGCATTGGGTTGCGCACCATGGGCGTAAAGCTAAGCTTTGAGCAGCTGCGCAACGAGGCCCCTCTGCCGGCCATTGTGCATTGGAACCAGCAGCACTTTGTGGTGGTTTACAAGATATCGGGACGTAGGGGCAACGAGACTATCCATGTGGCCGATCCCGCAGGTGGGCTGCTAAAGTTTCCACAAAAAGAGTTTGCCCAATGCTGGTACTCAACAAGCGAGGAGGGCGAGCAGAGGGGCATTGCGCTACTTCTTGAGCCCACACCCGAGTTCTACTCGGCACGCGACGAGAAGCCCAACCGTCGTAGCTTCGGCTTCCTGTTTAGCTACCTACGGCCATACCACAAAATGGTGGTTCAGCTATTCCTTGGTCTAATACTGGGTAGCCTGCTTCAGCTGCTGTTTCCGTTCCTTACCCAGAGTATAGTGGATCAGGGTATTGGCAACCGTAATATTAGTTTTATCTACCTAGTGCTAATTGCACAGATGGTGCTAACCCTTAGCCGGGTTTCGGTGGAGTTTATCCGTGGTTGGATACTGCTGCACCTAGGAACTCGCATTAACGTTTCGCTAATTTCCGATTTTTTAACTAAGCTTATGCGCCTACCCATGCGCTACTTCGATACCAAGATGACGGGCGATCTTATGCAGCGCATAGGCGACCATAGTCGTATCGAAAGCTTTTTAACGGGCACCTCGCTAAATGTAGTGTTTTCGTTGATAAACCTACTGATTTTTGGTGCGGTGCTACTTTTTTACAGCGCTCAAATATTTGCTGTGTTCTTCATTGGTAGCGCATTGTATGCTATTTGGGTGTGGCTATTCCTTAAAAAGCGAGCCGAGCTCGACCACAGGCGATTTGCGCAGATGTCGGCCAACCAGAGCAACCTTATTCAGCTAATTCAGGGAATGCAGGAAATTAAGATTAGCGGATGCGAGCAGCAAAAGCGGTGGGAATGGGAAAGTATTCAGGCAAGGCTGTTCCGCGTAGGGGTTAAGGGTCTTGCACTAAGCCAGTACCAGCAGAGCGGTGCCTTACTGGTTAATGAGTTTAAAAACATTATAATTACCGTTATTGCCGCCAAAAGCGTGGTAGATGGCAACCTAACGCTGGGTATGATGATGGCCATTCAGTATATTATTGGGCAGCTTAATAGCCCCATCGACCAGCTAATAAGCTTTATAAACGTAACACAGGATGCCAAAATTAGCCTTGAGAGGCTTGCCGAGGTTCACCTTAGAGATGATGAGGAGGATATGGAGAGCTCACGCATTACCGATATCCCATCGGATGCCGGCCTGAGCATTCAAAACCTTTCGTTTCGGTATGAGGGTCCCGACTCGGAGCTGGTGCTAAACGATGTGAACCTTACCATACCCGAGGGCAAACAAACTGCCATTGTGGGCACATCGGGCAGCGGCAAAACAACGCTGGTAAAGCTAATGCTGGGATTTTACCCTCTCGCAAAGGGTGAAATTCGGCTTGGATCCAATAACCTCGATGCCTACAGCTTACGAACTTGGCGCGAGGAGTGCGGTGTGGTGATGCAGGATGGATTTATCTTCTCCGATACCATTGCACGAAACATTGCGCCCGGGGTGGAGATTATTAATAAGAGCAAACTAATTAATGCAGCTTTCATTGCCAATATTGACAGTTTTATTAGCACCCTTCCATTGGGATATAACACTAAAATTGGAAGTGAGGGGCATGGTTTAAGTCAGGGGCAGAAACAACGTATTCTTATTGCACGTGCTGTTTACAAAGATCCTAAGTTCATCTTTCTTGATGAAGCCACAAACTCACTGGATGCCAATAACGAGAGGGCTATCCTTGATAATCTACAAGAATTCATCAAAGGTCGAACATCCATTGTTGTGGCCCATCGCCTTAGCACCGTAAAAAATGCCGATCAAATAGTGGTAATCGAAAAAGGGAGAATTGTTGAAGTGGGAACACACAAGGAGCTAAGCCAAAAGAAAGGGGCGTACTATACGTTGGTGAAGAATCAGCTGGAACTTTAAATAGAACACAGATGACGCAGAAGAAGCAGGTCTACGCAGATTTTTTTTTACTGCTCTGTTAAGTATTTTTGAAGCAAATCCTTTTAAAACGGAAATTATGGCAGATTTTTTACATAAAGAACTATCTCAACAAATTATTGGAGCTTTTTATGATGTTTATAATACATTAGGGTATGGATTTCTAGAAAAAGTGTATGAGAATGTCTTTTTGTATGAGCTGAAAATTATTGGATTAAATGCAAATCCACAAGTTCCTATTGAGGTATTTTATAAAGGTATTAGAGTAGGTCAGTATTATGCTGATTTAGTCATTGAGGATAAAATAATAATAGAGTTAAAAGCAACGGAAACGTTATGTGAAGCACATGAGTTCCAACTTTTAAACTATTTAAAGGCCACTAATATGGAGGTAGGATTACTTTTTAATTTTGGGGGAAAACCAGAATTTAAAAGGCTAGTCTATACAAAATCATTCAAAAATCAGCGCAAATCAGTATAATTTGTGCAATCTGTGTGCTAAAGATGCAAAATAACAAAATCAACATAAAGTCCGACGAGATCACCGAAATACTTGGTACTCCGCCCCGCTGGGTAGTTCGCTGGGGTATAACTCTTATCTTTACAATTATTGGTATTGTATTTATTGGCAGTATCTTTTTCCGATACCCCGATACGATTATAGCTCCCGTTGTAATTACGGCCGAGAATCCACCTTCGGTGGTTGTGCCTCGTGCCAATGGCAAACCCGCTGCTCTATTTGTTTCCGATGGGCAATGGGTTACCCGTGGCGACACGTTGGGTGTAATTGAGAACTCTTCGAACTACAAACATATCTTTAAACTTAAGCATCAGCTGTCAAAGTTTGCGTTAACCGACTCGTTTCCAAAACCTTTTACTCTCAACAATCTGGTTCTTGGCGAAATTCAATCCCAGTATAATCAGTTTAACAGGGCGTTAACCAATCTTAGCACCTTTAACCAGCAACAGTTACATAAGCATAAGATTGATGCGTTTGAGCGAGAGCTAAAGCAATACGAGCTGTATACACTGCGATTGAAAAAACAGCGTTTTGTATCAGCAGAAGATGTTCAACTAACCTACAAACAGTTTCAAAGGGACTCTGTGCTCTTCACTGCGGGGGTTATTGCAGCAATCGAGTTTGAAAAATCCCAAGGGATACTCCTTGCTAAGAAGCAAGCGCTTGAATCTGCTGAACTTAGCATAGCCAACACAGGAATAACCGCTGAAAGGTTAAAGCAAACCATTGTTGACCAAAAATTTGAGTATGAGAGCCAGCATAAAGGGCTGCGCGAAGAGGTTAGTAGTACGTACTCTCAGCTTATAAGTACACTTTCCATATGGGAGAAAAACTATTTGCTTATTGCCTCATCAACTGGCAAATTATCATTTATGAGCCTTTGGAGCGATGTTCAAGAGGTTAAAGCAGGCGAACCACTTTTTGCCATCACCCCCAGCAATATTGGTGAGGTCCAGGCTCGTTTAACCATTCCATTTGAGGGGGCAGGTAAAGTAAAAACGGGGCAGCGGGTTAATATTAAACTCAACGGATACTCCTATATGGAGTTCGGGATGGTTGAGGGTATTGTCCACTCGGTATCATCTGGATACAACGAACAAGGCTACCCTGCCCTAGCATTGTTGCCCAACGGTGTTACAACAAGCTATGGTGTTACAATAAGTTTTGATAGGGAATTACTGGGGGCTGCCGAAATTACAACAGAGGATCTTTCTCTTTTGCATCGGCTATTCAGCCCGCTTAAACACATTTATAGGTCGAAAATACGGAAAACAGCAAGTTAATTCTTTGCGAAAGGAATTTTGAAATAACTAACAGATAAGACTTTCCGTAAAAATTGATTTAAAACAAATAAACGTATAGAATACATACAACTTCCCATTGATTGACAGAGTACTCGTCTATTTTGTTTGGCTTTAATGGCTATAGCCAACGTTATAATAGTAGATAAACCAATGTTTGATAGACAACAACGTATAAATTACATTGTTCCATATTATCGAGTAGGAAGGTAGGGATTAATTCCCTACCTGTCCTCTCCCACCACCGTGCGTACCGTTCGGTACACGGCGGTTCTTCAATTTACACCGTAGACCAAACTGTAACGATTCGAGAAGAAGACATA
>JBBACY010000059.1:0-15013 GCA_041656735.1 Bacteroidales bacterium
ACGAATACTTTGTGCATCAATGGCAAACGCCTGGGCACTTAAGCTACCGGCTATGGCAATCGCTAAAGCGTTTTTAATTAAAGTCTTGCTCATTGTTTCAGCTTCCCTTCCTGCATGTCGCAGGCTATTTAAAATCAGCGGTTACGCAGTGGATTCAAGAGTGTAAGCGTTGAGGATTATTGCAGAGTGTCGATCGCGCTAACTTAGTTAGGGCTTGCCGAGTTACCACCTGCGCCACTGCTGCTTGGGGTGCTGTCAGTCGGTATACTGATTGTACGGCTTGCTGCTTTTGCTGCTTTATTACCTGCTTCAGTAATAGCGACTGCTTGTTCTGGCGCTGCTGCAACGGCCGCTGCAATAATAGCTGTCGCTTGCTCAGGTGCCGCTGAAACAGCAGCGGCTACAATAGCGGCAGCTTGTGCTGGGTTAGCAGCCACAACAGCGGCTACCGCATCAGCAATTTGCTCGCCTTGTGCTGCTAATACTGCGTCAGCTTGTTCTGCAGTCATTGGAATACCGGCAGCATTTAATGCATCTAACGTTGCTTGGTCAGCCATTGCTGAGCCAGCAGTGAAAGCTAGGGCAATAGACAGTGAAGCTAGTGTTTTGCGCATATTTAACATCCTCGTTGTATACAGCTTTTATATATTATTGCTTATAAGTGCTATATGTTTTCTGATAGAATTATGCGCTGTAGGATACCTTGCGAGGAACTGGCTGTCTAGCTTAGGATATTGGTTTAAACCCTATTTGCACTGGTTATTATCGCCATGCGCTGCTGTTCTGGTGTGATAAGCTTATGCGCAGCCGCTAGCGATTCTATTGGGCAGGGTCTGGCAGGAAATAAAAGGGCCGGCAGAGTGAGTCATCAGGCGGTTGGCGCTTGTTTTGGAGTGGGCAATTGATTCTCTATATGAGAAGATAAATTATATAATACGTTTAAGATCAGTAATGTAATTACTCGAAAACACAGTGTTTGAAAATTGACTATAGGATTAGTATACCGAATGTTAAATCACAGCTATCAACTTGCACATCCTGACATTGTTTTTGAGCGCTTTGATGAGGATCTTGTCGTTCTTAACCTGCGTTCAGGGCAATACTTTGGCTTCAACAATGCCGGTACTTTAATCTGGAACGCATTATCATCAGGCGTTAAAGCGAGCACTATTATCGAAGCAGGCGTCAAGGCGGACAGTCTTGAAACGTTTCTGTCTGCATTGATTGCACACGAATTACTGATTGAGGCAGCGTCAGTGCAGACAGCGCTGGATGGAGCACTTGCAACGCTACTGGCACAAACGTTGGAAATACCTTCCATTGAAATCTATGACGACCTTGCCGATCTGATTATGGCAGACCCCATACATGATGTTGATGCAGATGCTGGTTGGCCAATGCTTCCCGTCTCTAAATGACCGTTGGAAACAGTATGTCTAATAGTCGCATCAAGCGAGATGGGCTCCAATCCTCAAATGATCTTATCAAGTTTGCGGATAGACTTTTTGCCACATTCGACAAGGCTTTTGCGGCTGCTGCATTTCGGACATCAAAATGTATTGGCCAAAGCACGGTTGAGATTCGTACCTCGCTTGAAGAACAGCATAATGTCATCGTTAAGGGATTAAGCGGGAAGGAGAGCCAATCTGTAGCAGATTGCAAAATACTTGTTGCCTGCGGTGATAGTTTGGGCCTTCCATCGACACCTCAGTGGCTTCTTCAGTACTACAGTGATCTTTTGAATGAATTAGAATTATCACCGACACAATACAGAGTGCATCACTATCCTGAGCGAGACTTCTGGCAATTCTATTGTCTCGAGTCGCAGCGTGGTGTGCAGTTAATGCTGACGCCACACAGCTTGCCAGACTGGGACAGCGGATCACCACTGCGTAATTTTTTGCACTGGCATCTCTCAGGAAAAACTTCAGGGTTGGTTCATGCTGGCGTGTTAGGGATTGAAGGTCGTGGTGCGCTTTTTTTTGGTCCAGGAGGCTCAGGAAAATCAGGCACGGTGCTGGCTGGGATTTTGCACGGCTTACAGTCTGTTGGCGATGATTATGTTCTGGTGAAAATGGCAGATACTGTCACCGCCATGCCACTATTTACTACACTGAAATCAGACCCAGCAGGGCTTAAACGACTGGGAGTAGATCAATCTGCTGATTGGGCGCAGACGATCAATTGGCAAGGGAAGAATCAATTTTCGTTTGCTGATATCACTGACACTGGGCAGCCAGGACAGATTAAAATTGATGCATTATTTTTACCGCACGTTGCCTTTGCAGAAAAGACTAGCCTTGAGCCTTTGCAGGGAAAACAGGCTTTCCTAGCCTTAGCGCCAACAGGGATTGCGCAAATACCGGGTAATAGAGAGCAAAATTTTGCATTTTGTGCAGAACTATCTCGACGCTTGCCTGCCTACCGTGTCGTACTGGGAACTGATCCAGTAGAAATTACTAATACCTTAAAAAACTTTATTAGCAAAATGCGAGGCTGACAGTGTTAACCGTCATTATCCCAACCTACAATCGCGCGCATATGATTGGTAACGCAATCAGGTCGCTGTTACGCCAATCGGATGCTGCAGAGCTCGATATTCTTGTTATTGATGATGGCTCTGAAGATGGGACCGATACCTTTATCGCTGGGTTAATGGAAGTTCACTCACAGATTCGATATATTCGACAAGAAAATGCAGGTGTCGCTGCTGCGCGCAACACTGGGTTACTCAATCTTCTCCCGCAAACAGAAATAGTAACTTTCTTAGATTCCGATGATGTGTCGCCTGTTGGGCGTTTTGCCGCTGATCTTCCTCGATTGATCAATAATCCAACGCTTGACCTCACTTACGCGCGAATGATGATTATAAGCGAACTAAACGCTGAAACACTTAAGCCTACCTTAACTGCACGAACGGCAGACGTAGTAAGCATTCACTTGTCATGTACCTTAATACGTCGAGCTCTAGTTGAGAGGATAGGTTTATTTAACACTGAACTGCCTCAGGCCGAAGACACTGACTATCTGCTGCGAATATTTGAGAGCGGATCGCAATTTCAGCAAACCGATACGCCGTCCTTATATTATGTCCGCCATCAGGAAAATCTCACCCGCAACACACAGGAAGCTGCGCGCTGCTTTGCAAAAGCAATTTTTCTGTCAGTGCGTAGGCGGCGTAATGACCCCAGTTTGTCTTTAAATAAGCCTTCTTTCGAATTGCAAGCACTGCAAGAAATGGAGGCATACTGATGAACGAATATACGGTTATTATCCCTGCTTATAATGCAGCGTTAACGATTGAAGAAACTCTCCAATCGGTTATAGCTCAAACCTTAAAACCCGCAGCCATTATAGTTGTCGACGATGGCTCAACAGATGACACGGCAGCGCTTGCCCAGCGTTTTGCTCCGCTGGTTCGGGTTCTGCAACAGGAAAACAAGGGGCCCGCTGCGGCAACCAACCTTGGTTTAGCCAATGTGAAGACACCTATCATTGCTATGCTGGATGCTGATGATCTTTGGCATCCGCAAAAGATGGAGCGAGAGTTAGCAGTTTTAGCATCTGATCCTAAGCTCCACTTGGTGTGTTCCCAGCAAAGGCAATTCAAGCATGGTGCTGTAGATGATGGTTCAGGCGAGGTGCGACTGGGGTTAAACCGTTCGGGGATCATTTTACGCCGAGAGGTTTATGATCGTGTCGGCGACATGAATGATCAGCCGGGCCAACGTGGCGATATGATTGAGTGGCTGTCCAGAGTTAAATCTGCCGGTTACCGCATTCATAACCTAGACGAGGTTTTGTCCTACCGGCGTATTATTCCGGGCAGTCTCTCGTGGGGGCGCGACCCTAGCAAGGATATTGGCTACCTCAACATCGCGCATGCCGCTATGAAGCGCAATCGTCGCCTTAAGCAGCTTAATGAGGCGAAAAGTAAATGACCACAGATGCTCAATACCTGAGCAAGTCAGCTGCCAAAGCCAGTCTCAGGCCTAGCGATATTGCTTTGCTGCGTGCGTCACTGTGTGACGGTGACGAAGCCAAAGATGCATTTCATATCTGGCGCTCCTTGACCGACTTTGAAGGTGATCACGATCTTGGTCAATACCGAATGCTACCGCTTTTACATGAAAACATGTCTAAGTTGCAACTCGATGATCCTGTTATGCCAAGGTTGCGTGGTGTGCATCGCTTCAGTTGGTGTGAGGCGCGTCGGCGTGAGTTCCTTGTGATCAAAGCTCTTTCCAAGTTGCAAGAAAAGGGTATCGAGCTGATGGCTTTGAAGGGACTGGCACTCAGTTATGACTACTATTCAGACGCAGCCTTGCGGCCCATGCAGGATATTGATCTGCTGGTTCGCATTGACGCCGTTCGAGAGGCTGTCGATTGTTTGTTAGCGCTTGGCTGGGCGCACCAAACACCCGCGCTACATGGCTCCCAAGCTGATTTGCGCATATTGCTAGGATCAGAGAAAAGCATTCAATTGACCCACAAGGGCGGAGGCGAGATTGATCTTCATTGGTACCCTTTTCATGAGGGTGTCAGCCAGCGTGTTAATGACCGCTTTTGGAGAAATGCTGAGAAGATGAGCGTTGCTGGTGTGGAGCTAATGAGGCCGTCACCAAGCGATTTATTACTGCATGTTATTGTGCATGGTTTGCGAGCTAACCTCGTCGCCCCGCTGCGCTGGGCTGCAGATGCGGTGATGGTGATCCGTCGTGATCAATATGCAATTAACTGGGTCGAGCTCGAGGCGTTTGCCGCACGCATACAAGTGAGCGCACGATTGCACTTAGGGCTCAGTTTACTTCGTGAGATGTTGGATATGGATATTCCGCTAAGCGCTGAGCCCCCGACTCCGTCAATGGTAGAGCGCTTTGAGATTTACGCCGCTGGCCAAATATCACGCTATCCGGGTTCGTACCGTGCTTATTGGCTCGAGATAAGCATTACATTTGTCCGGCTGTTACTGAGTGAAAATCGCCGCTGGCTGGTTCCGAAGATCTCTGAATGGGCCATTAGACGTAGTAAGATTTTGCTGCGATCCTCGCGATGACGCGGTCCTATGGGTTGGTATTTTTAATACGAAGTAGATGGACTCTAATGTTTAAGGACTTATTAATACTCGCTAGGCCTTATCAGTACAGTAAAAATCTTTTTATATTTATTCCAGCATTTTTTGCTTTTCAATTAACAAATATACAGTTAATGAGCAACGCTGCAATAGCCTTTATTGCTTTTTCCTTATCTGCAAGTGCTGTAAACTGGCTAAGGTAGTTGTCACTTACTGTTCATACAAAAAACACAGAACTATTATTCTAGAAAATTACGATCTGCAGGTGTTTTCTTTAACGTTAAGCCATGTAAATCAGTCAAGTAATCATAACCAATCGACTGCCATTGATTATCAGGGTCGAGCTGTTTGTACTTGAGTTTTCGTGACTCGCGTTGTGCTGCTGTTAGCATCCCAAGATGATAAAAACAAATATCAGCTGATACTACATGTTCAGAAGTGTTTTTATTGGCACAATTCCAACCGGCATGAAAATCTGCACTTTGTAATTGGTAATCGTGTTGTAAAAGGAACAAGCATGCGCGACGTTTTTTCCCCCAAATTCCGTCGATACGAACCTGTGAGATATCAGCCCACAACTCACCGAATCTAAGAGCGATTGAAGAAAATCGATAACGCATCGCTAAATGTATAGCCAGATTTGCACGCTCGTGAAAATGTTGCTCAAGTCTCTCATCCGCATCAAGTACTAAAATCCAACAGGGTGCTTTTAATAATGCCTCATTTATAAGTAAACGCTTATTGCCCGGCTCATCCCAGTGGTGTGGCGTGACCGGTGGCTTACTTATTAATGATAGATTCGAAACTGCAGCCGCTATTGTCGCAGATGCATCCGACGAGCCATCATCTAAGGCAATAATATGGCTGACCTGTGGGCAGGCATTAGCAAAAAAACCAGGAAGATTATCAGCCTCGTTGCGAAACTGTATTAATAATGTAAGAGGAATCACAGTATGCTTGCGGTTGCAAAAACGCCTGAGTTTCCAGCGAAGGTAAAATTCAACCTGAAATAAAAGTCGCCTGAGTAAAGACCATAATCTAACCACGTGACTTACCTATAGCTGCAGCAATACGTGAACTGAGCAAATAAGGCGCCATCATTGCTGCTCGAGCAGGATTGCCGTTTTGACAAAGTATTAACAGCATATTGCTTAACTTTCGGTATAGTTTATTTGTTCGAGGGGGATGGGCGGTATACGGATGATACTCACGAGCAATTTGTTCGCCATTAAAGGCATATTCATAGCAGCGCTTCATATACGCGGAAAAACCCGTGCGAAACTGAATGTTAAATAACACAGCAGGACAAAAGTGCATTCTTATATTGGCTTTCACCGCCAGTCGATAAGCGTATTCCGTATCCTCACCGGTCACTAAAGCTTCATCAAAGTAACCAAATTTCTCGAAAATAGACCGACGCATCATGGCCGCACCTCCCCAAGAAATAATCTCAGTTAGCGGCTCAATATGAGGTGGGAGTGGAAGGTCGCCAAAACGGAAATTCGGTATTTTGTGTGTACCATATAAACACCGCCAGATGCTTAAGCGAATCTGGTAAAGCTCAAGTAGCTCTAAGGATGTATTGCCAACACTTCCTGGATAAGAGCGCACCGCCGTCACTGTAGAATCATTGAAAACAGGAATGAGAGCGCTGCAATAAAAGGGACTTAAAATATAGTCATCAGCAAGAAAAGCAATAAATTCAGCACTGGCCGCCTTGACACCCGCATTACGCGCAGCACCAATGCCTTTATTAGGCTGGCGTATACAGGTAAAGAATTTAAATTGATGATAAAACTGATCGATAACCTGCGCTGTATGATCAGTAGAGCCATCATCTACCACAATAATATCCATAAGGTGCTGCGGGTAATCTTGCTGTAGCAGACTTTCCAAAAGCAGAGCAAGGAAATCAGCCTTATTGTAGGTGGGAATAACAATGCTTAATTGTATTGTATTCTCGAGATGAGTTTTTTCTGGCAAAATGGCTCCTTATTCAGTACGTTGCCGTCCAGTGAGCTGCGTTGATAGAAAAACGACTATTAAAAACAGCTAATGCCCCTTGCTAACCAATTCTGCGTGCAGCTCTTAACTACTCGCCAATAAGGTCTTGCTATGCACTATACAGATCTCAGTAATGAAGAGCCCACTATGCTGCAAATTAGTTTAAGTTATAGCCTCAGTTTAGCTAGTCTCATGCGATTAATGAAATATTTTTCGTATTTATAGCTGGGGGCTAAAAATAGAGCATTAAATCCCTCTGCTTGCCAATTTACCTATCGAATCCTTCGTCTATGCACACCAAGCAGAGTATTATTGTGCGATTTCTGCGAACAACGATCAAACAGATTGTTCCTTTGTGGCGTTCATACTGGATATTATTGTAGAAATTTTGGATGCGCAGGTTACCGAGGCAGCTACATCACTAGATGAGCCCGCTCTTAATTTGCGGCTAGAGTTACGGCTAGCCAGCCTTAGCAATAAAATATGGTCGAATTATAGTTAAGTAAAGGTGTTGGGGGGCGGTATTAGGGCAAGCTCGTATCGGGACCAGATTAATACGCAGTCAAACAAGTTCAAGATATCGTTGGTATTATTATAGTCCCTGAAGGGATTGCAACGCAGGCCGCGCAATCCTCTCGGTTAAATACATATTATAAATTAAGCTGGTTATTGACTAGACTTACCCAATAATCTATCCCTATTGAGAGAATGTTATCGTTAAAGTCGTAGTGAGGATTATGCAATGCTGTACCTCCACATTCGCCTTCACCGTTGCCGATTAAGATGTAGCAGCCTTTAACTTCACGCAACATAAATGAAAAGTCTTCACTGATGGTATAGCGTTCGCAACTGCCATTAACGTTCTCAGCGCCGACCACTTTTTCAGCAGCTTTTACTGCGTGAGCTGTTTCTTGTGCTGTGTTAATAGTCGATAAGTAACTGTTGTTAAAGTGGTATTCATACTCTACTCCGGCCGACATGCACTGTCCTGCAACCACACGCTCAATGGCTTTTTCGATTTTATGCAACGCTGAATCGGTAAAACTACGTGTATCGCCGGTAATTTTGACTTGTGAAGGGATGACATTGACTGTGCCATTGGTCTCAAAGTTGGTCACGGAAAGCACTGCAGTTTCATCGATAGCACTTAAGTTTCTTGAAACGATGGTTTGTAAAGCTGTGACGATTTGCGCACCGACCACAATCGGATCTGTGCCCATGTGGGGTAGTGCCGCATGGCCGCCAGTCGCATTAATAACAATCTCAAAACCACTTTCACTGGCCATCAATGAGCCCGGGCGAGTGATAAATGTTCCTTCTGCAACACCTGGTAGATTGTGCATACCATAGACTGCATCCATATTCCATCGCGTGAATAAGCCGTCTGCGATCATCGCTTTTGCGCCAGTACCACGCTCTTCATCGGGTTGGAAAATAAAGTAGACCGTACCATCGAAGCTTTTGTTTTTCGACAGCATGTAAGCGGCACCCAGCAGCATCGCGGTATGACCATCATGCCCACACGCGTGCATGACGCCGTTGTGTTGAGAAACATGACTGAAGGTGTTTTTTTCGTGAATCGCCAATGCATCCATGTCCGCACGAAGACCAATTGAGCGTTCGCTGCTACCGTTCTTTAAAATGCCAACCACTCCGGTTCCACCAATACCGCGATGCACTTCTAAACCAAATTCATCTAGTTTGTTAGCCACAAACTCTGAAGTTTTAAATTCTTGAGTACTCAACTCCGGGTATTGATGAATATGATGGCGCCATTCGATGGCTTGCTGTTTGATAGACATAGTGCACTCCTAACAACTTTAAAAAGGCCACACTCGCATGCGGCCTCAATATATTTACGCTAACAGTTACTCTTGTGTAACAGTCTTTGCTTCAAATACGCTTAATTCTGCTTCTAGTTTTTCTAGTATTTCAGCAGGTCTTTTACCGGCATTTTTCTTAAAGTAATCACGTACAGGCAGTGCTGCCGCTTTAAACGTTGCAATTTGATCGTTAGTTAACTCGATTACTTCAACATTCTTAGCCAGTACATTAGCAGCCTCAGCGTTTGCTTTTTTCTGCAGCTCGTAAGCATAACTGTGCATTTCATCCACAGTCTCACTTAGAATAGTTTGCAGATCTTCAGGAAGCCCATTGAAAGATTTATTGTTAATGAAAACACCTTCTAGGTACATAATATGATTAGACATCACTAGATAGTCCTGAACCTCGTACCATTTCATATCAACAAGGGCACCAAGTGGGTTTTCAACACCAGAAATCATATTCAACTGCAGGCCACTGTAAACGTCCGTGTAAGGAACGGGTGTAGGGTTGGCACCGTATGCTTCGTAGTTTTTTATAATAAGAGGTGTATCCATTGTTCTGAACGGCATACCTTTAAAATCAGAAGGGTTTTGTATGCTCTTTTTGGTCAGCCAGTTACTGCCACCAAGCGGCCATAAGTCCATCAACTTAAGATTTTTTTCGGCATAAATAGCGGGTAGATCAATTTTTGCAACTTTACTATCTGCTAAAAAGTCATACGCCATTTTTACATCAGTCGGAAGCAAATAATGAAGAGCGAAGACTTGTCCTTCAGGTACGATTGTTGCAACGTTTCCGGGGCTAAGAATAGCCATTTGAGTTGCGCCAGTTAAAACGTGATCAACTAAATCAACGCCGACGCCTAATTGGCCAACCTGAAATATTTCAAACTTGATTCTTCCATTACTTTTCTCCTCAACTCTTCTCGCTAGTTCTTTAGCATAAAGATCAGGAACAGTATTTGCATACTCTTCATGGGTGACTTTAAATGTATATGTTTTATCTTTGCTACTTGTTTCTGCGCTCTCTTCAGATCCACAGGCATACAGCAGTGGTACCATCAGAGCTAGAGTAAGAAATGTTTTTATATTTTTCATTTTATATTTTCCTTTTGTTATTAAAACTGGCTCTTCGCATTTAAGGGTGTAGAAAAAACCTGACCGGCTGGAAAAGGAGTCGGGGATCTTAGAAAATGTAAGCTCCTACACCAACAAAAACTAAGCCCCCGACGTGAACAATCTTACCTTTTCTAGCCCTGATCTTTCCAGCTTTTGCCAACTCAATAACCTCGGCCTGACTGCCACTGGACAGCATCTTTGTGCAGAGCGCGCCGTCATCGAATGCCGTTTCACCAAAGCACCTGAGCCGTGCCCCAAGTGCGGGGCTGCTGGTGTTTCACGCGGTACTGTCGATAGGCATCTTGCTCACACACCTTACGGACAACGACCAACCAGATTGCTGCTGCGTATCCGTCGCTGGCGTTGTGCTTGCGGCTGTTTTTGGCACGAAGACACAAGTAGTGCTGCGCCACCACGCTCAAAGCTTTCCCATGGGGCGATACGCTGGGCATTGGCTGCCATCGTACTGGATGACTTGTCGGTATCCCGTGTTGCGAGCCATCTTGACGTTGCATGGCACACCGCTAATAACGCCATTATCAACGAAGGACGGCGCCTGCTTTTTAATGACTCGACACGTTTTGACGGTGTGACCGTGCTGGGCGTAGATGAGCATGTTTGGCGACATACACGCCGTGGTGACAAGTACGTCACCATCGTGGTTGACCTTACGCCCGTGCGTAACAAAACCGGGCCGGCTCGCTTGCTCGATGTACTGGAAGGCCGCTCCAAACAAGCTTTTAAGCAATGGCTACAGAGTCGTCCCAAATCGTGGCGTGACCAGATCGAAAGCATTGCCATGGACGGTTTTACGGGGTTTAAATCTGCGGCGCAAGAAGCCCTGCCTCAAGCCCAAACCGTACTGGATCCTTTCCATGTCGTGCGCTGGGCAAGCAACATGCTGGATGAATGCCGCCGGCGCGTGCAACACGACATCCTAGGCCGCAGAGGGCGTAAAAACGACCCGCTCTACAAAAGCCGTCGAACGCTACTGACTCGGATCAGCTACCTGTCTGACGCCAACAAAAAGCAACTGTTCCAGCTGTTTGCAGATGAGCACCACCTCGAAGTGGATTGCACCTGGAACATGTACCAACGGGTGGTCAGCGCCTACAACGAGCCGGATCGAAGGCGTGGTAAAAAACTCATGCAAGAGCTTATAAAGATCATTACAACCCCTGACTTGCCCAAAGCGCTCATCGAGGTAAAAGGCTTGGGAAAAACGCTGAAAAAATACGCTCAGAGCATCCTTGCTTACTTCGACCGGCCAGGAACCAGCAACGGTCCAACAGAAGCTATCAACGGGCGACTTGAACACTTGCGAGGTACCGCCCTAGGCTTTAGAAATTTAACCAATTACATAGCCAGGTGCTTGCTGAAGTCAGGAGGATTTAGAAATCAGCTACACCCTTAAATGCGAAGAGCCCCTTTAGCATCTATGCTCAACTCAGCTAGAACAAAGCCCATATCTTTTTTAAGATTATCATAATCAATAACCTTATCTACCATTACCTTGTCTCTTTTAGTGTACATAGGCCAATTTATTTTATCGATAAATTGTCGGCTATTTAAAAAAGAAAATATCTCATTATTAATAGCACTCGCATCATCTGCATAATCAACTTTGCCTTCAGAATTGTATTGACTATTATTGTAAAGTGTTCTTGAAAGACACCATGAATAAGGATGCCGCTCTACAGTAAAGACATAAAAGTCTTTCATTTTAAAACCATGCTGACGCACAACCCTATCAATATCTTGATAGCTCATGTGATTTTTTGATGTTTTCTTACAATTTTTTAAAAAATCTTTTGCCTTATCATATTCTTTATCTAAAACATACTGAGTATACCGAAGCTCATCATCTTTATTCAAAAGATAATTTTTTGAAAACTCACCTCTTACGGCTGAATAATATTCATCTCTCGGTATTACACCCGGTACAATATCTCTAGGTCCCGTTACTCCTCTAAGGCTAGCCTCAATTGAAGTCCCCGCCACTTTCCTTGTTTTTATAAAAATAAATTTTTTTTCAAAACTAATAATTGTCATACCCGCCCCAATATAAACAATTTAATTAATATTTTATACAGCAATGCAGCATGCTAAAAATCTAAATGTAAGGACGAGCGACTGGTATTCTCGCTACAAATGTCCAAATGCACATAAAAGCACATTGCTAGCAACTGTATTAAACACAACAGTATCAAATTGAAGCCTGTTTGGCTTGCTAAAAACCCAAAAAAAGAGTGAACATAGCCTGCTTACTGATTCGGTAGCCTGTCGCAAAGCGACCTATACTGATGAATAGCGCGAATAATCGACGCTTATGATGAGTTACTGCAGCAGATCACATAAAAAATATCGAAATATAATTCCAAGCTGCAATAAATAGCTGCGTAACCAGGATATTAATTAAGAACTAGCTGCATTTTTTATAGATAAATATCCTCTCTATGAGCCAAGATAAAAGCTTACGGATTAGAAATATCGAAACATATAAAAAACTCGAATACAAGCCTAAACAGTCGTCTTCAATTTTAATAAAAATGAATACACTTTAACTAATTAACTAAAAAACCAGATGGGAAAATTTAAAAACTTACAAAATCGACTTTAAAAAAACTACAAATCTTAATTTAAAAAAACTATTTCTAAGTTTTAACAAAACAGGGTCATTCGCTTTAGGCATATTTTTTTTCAAAAAATCTCTATCTTGCATCGAGTGCATTTCTTTACTATAGAAATCATTATTTTTTACAACGGGAGGGCTAACACAATAAAGCTTAAAAGACTTGTAGTCACCGATATGATGATCTACAGGCTTGAATATATGTTTTGTATCTTCAATTATTTTTATAACAGATTTTTTATTGATTACGTAACCATAAGCGCCCATGACTTTTTCTACTGGTTTACGCAAAGAAAAATTTTTAAAAAACACTCTACCCCATAAACTTGTTACTACTTGATTATTTCTAGAGCTCTTGCTGTGGCCGCCTAATAAAACAATATCCCAACTTTCATTGTCCAGCTTGAGTATTTCAAATACGACATCACTAAATCCATCCATAAAATCCACATCATCTTCAACAATTACAGCTATTTCTTTTTCACTACTTAGAAAAGATTGCCAAATCCCTGCATGACTTAAAAAGCAACCAATCTCACCTTTAGATAACGGTCTGTTTCTATAAGCAATAGCATCTTTCTCACTATAAATATCAGCCAGACAATCTTCATTTAGCTCAGCACCATAGACAGCATCATAGATATAATAGTTAAATCCTGTTTTCAAAATATTACTTTCAATATGCGCTCTTTTTTCATTATCTTTTTTTAAGTTTATAGCATACACATCAAATTTGTTAATCACATAAACCTCAAAATAAAAAAATTAAAAAATAGCGCACATCAAGTAACTAAGATTATAAATTATACAAACCATCAGAATCTACAATAACTTTTAAAACGGAAAAACCCAAGGCACTAAAATACACACGCAAACTCCGTAAGTAACAGCCAAGGGAATCCCCGTACGCACATAATCCATATAGCGATAATTGCCTGCGGTATACACCATTAAGTTAGTTTGATAACCATAAGGCGATAAAAATGAAGCGCTGGCAGCAAAAGCTATGGTAATTAAAAAGGGCTTAGGATCAACCCCAAACTGCTGTGCAATAACGAGACCAATTGGAAAAGCGAGAGCGGCAGCCGCATTATTGGTAATCAACTCCGTCAATACCCAAGTCGTGATATACAAACCTACCAGAGCACCCACTACCCCCCAATAGGAAAACAGACTCACTATATGTTCGGCAAGTAAAATTGCTAAGCCTGAACCCAACATCGCTTGAGCAATACCCAACGCACAGCCGATTACCAGTAATAACTCGATTGGTGCGCGCAGGCGAACTTCTGCTACTGTCAATACTCCCATGATCAAGTAGGTTACAACCAACAGCAGCATTGAATCTAACAAGCTAGCTAAACCAGTTGCAACAGCTAAAAGAGCGGCGGAAAAGCTTGCAATAATAAACCAGCCACTTGTTCCAGTGCGCTGCTGCTCTGTCTTCACCCCGTTTACTACAATAAAATTACGAGCAAGGTTCGTTCTGTATGAAAAGTCTGAGCCTACGGCAAGTATAAGAACATCACCTGGGCGCAGTGCTAACGCACCGAGCCCGCCTGAAAGGCGTTGATTACCTCGTTTAACAGCAACAACTGCGGCATCAAATTGGCTGCGAAAACTGGCATCTCGAATTGTTTTATTGATAAGTACAGATGATGGACTTAACACAACTTCCACTAAGTTTTGTTTCGGCAGATTAGACAACCCATCATCTAACTCAAGGCCTGGCATTGCTTCTAGTATATGCACTTGACTGATATCACCGGAAAACACCAACTGATCATTAGCATGCAATCGTTCAGTCGGTTTTACAGGCGAAATAAGCTCATTATCTCTAATGATTTCCACTAGAAATAGAGCTTCAAGTTGCCGTAAACCGGCCTCATTAATACTTTTCCCTATTAGTGGAGATCCATGCGTTAGCCTTAACTCTGTAAAGTAATGATTTTCCACTTGTTGAGCTGCAAGGCCGTTATCTGGTAAAAACCTATAGGTTAGTGTTAATAACAAAACGCCAAGGATAAAAACCGGTAACCCTACTAAAGTGAAGTCGAAGAACCCCAGCCCTTGCAACCCAGCATCTCGTGCCAAGCCATCTACAATCAAGTTAGTCGATGTGCCCACTAAGGTCAGCATTCCTCCTAGTATGGCAGCATAAGAAAGCGGAATGAGTAATCGACTGGGAGGCAACTTTTTATTGCGACGTATAGGCCCCATCAACGTGGCAACCACAGCGGTATTATTGGTGACAGAGGAGAGTAAGCCGGCTCCAAACATCAGTTTAAATAGCGCATTGCGCTCTTTGCCATCTAGCAGCCATTCAGACATCTGGTGTACAAATCGTGTTTTTTCTAA
>JBBACY010000060.1:0-14974 GCA_041656735.1 Bacteroidales bacterium
GTAGTTTATTTTTTGTGGTGAAAAACAAAACTACAAAAAGAGCAAGGAAGATATTACTATCTTCCTGCTCTTAATTTTTTATCGGACAACAGTGATTATGAATATATTTAAAGAGTTTAAAACGTTCGCCATGAAGGGCAACGTTGTAGATATGGCAGTAGGTATTATTATTGGAGCTGCTTTTGGTAAAATTGTATCCTCAATTGTTAACGATATAATCATGCCCCCGATTGGTATGCTGATTGGCGGTGTTGATTTTAAGGATTTAGCAGTTGTGCTCCAAAAAGCCACAGAAACGGCCCCTGCAGTAACACTAAACTATGGTAGTTTTATACAGGTGGTTTTCGATTTTCTGATTGTTGCCTTTGCAATATTTATGCTAATTAAAGGGCTCAATATGGCTAAAAGAAAGAAAGAGAATGCTCCTGCTGCTCCTGCTCCTGAGCCTGCTCCAACAAAAGAAGAGATTTTACTTACCGAGATAAGAGATTTATTGAAGAAATAGTTTCCTATAAAGCATAAAAAAAACCAGCGCACGTGCGCTGGTTTTTTTATGTAATATGTGATGATTAGAACTTATACTCGTTCTTTTCAATTAAAACGTCGGCAATATTACGTCGTGCAAGCATTACATTAACACCAGCTACTGTGGTTAATGTTTTAACGCCCTTCACAAGTTTATTCGCCTCTTCGGCCTCAATGCTTGAATAAATAGCATCATTGGCATTTTTGAATATAAAGTTTGCCGTATCATACACAAAAACGTTGAGCATATCTCTGTATATCTCATTAACTCCGTTTAAGCCTTCAAGTTTTTCGATTCTAAGAGCCATAGATTCAACCTCGTACAGTTCCATAATCATATTGGCCAGGTTATTCACAACCTCCTGCTCACTCATAAACTTTTTGCCAAGAGCCTGAGTTGTACTCTGTATAGTAAGCATAATAGCTTTTTTAAAGTTTGCTATATACCTACGTTTCTCTTCAAAATAACTTTCGCCGCTTTTTGCTCCATCAGTAATACTTTCTAAGTTATTGTGAATTTCTTCTGCCAATTCGAAAAGATTATACTCACCTTTCTTTGCAAATTTAGTGGCAGACTCAACCACTAAAAGGCGGTTAATCTCGTTGGTTCCCTCAAATATCCTGTTAATACGAGAGTCGCGGTAACCACGGTCAACGTTCATTTCGGCAGAGTAACCCATACCACCATGAATTTGAACAGCTTCGTCGGCTACAAAATCAAGCATCTCCGAACCCCAAACCTTAAGTATAGCATCCTCAACAGCGTAGTGGCTAATGCCATCAATTGCGGCACGACCTGGGTCGCGTCCTTCTGCTTTGTACTTATCAATCATCCCATCCACATCCTTACTAACCCTGTAAATGGCAGATTCGTGTGCAAAGGTTTTGATTGCCATCTGTGCTAATTTATGCTTGATAGCCCCAAAACTTGAAATTAAGGTATTGAACTGTTTGCGTTCGTTAGCATAACGAATAGAATCGGTAATGGTTTGCTTTGCTGCACCAATTACGTTGGCTCCCAATTTCATACGACCCATATGCAGAATGCTAAGGGCAATACGGAAACCCTCACCGCGAGCACCAATCATATTCTCAACGGGAACTTTTACGTCATTGTAATAAATTTGAGTAGTTGACGAGCCTTTAATACCCATTTTATGCTCATCGGGGCCAATAACAACACCAGGCCACTCACTTTCAACAATAAATGCGCTTAAAATTCTATCCTTATCAATTTTTGCAAAAACCACCTGTGTGTCGGCAAAACCACCGTTGGTAATCCACATTTTTTGTCCGTTAAGGATATAGTGTTTACCATCTTCACTAAGAGTTGCCATAGTTTTACCTGAGTTGGCATCGCTACCTGCACCTGGTTCGGTTAAACAGTAAGCTCCAATTAGTTCGCCAGTTGCTAGGCGTGAAACGTATTTCTCACGCTGCTCATGGTTACCGTAATACATAATGGGCATAGTTCCAATTCCGCAGTGGCATTGGTATGCAACGGAGAAAGAGTAACCAGCACCCGTAGTTTCGGCCACAAGCATTTGGGTAACAAAATTTTGTCCAAATCCATTATACTCTTCAGGAATAGCAACACCTAAAATACCTAATTCACCTGCTTTATGCAGAATGTCCTTCATGAACACCCTATCACCCGAATCGATTTTATCGAGGTTTGGTAGTACCTCGGTATCCAAGAAATCTTGACAAGTTTGAGCAATCATAAGTTGTTCCTCGTTAAACTCTTCAGGAATAAATATATCCTTTGGATCAAGGCCTTTTACAAGAAATTCGCCGCTTTTCATTATTACAGTTTCCATGTTTAAATTGGTTATAGTTAACTTTCTAAAATAGTTTTATAGTCCTATCGATAGACAGATTAGCTCTGCAATATCGTAGTTTTTAATCTCTTCTTCCTTATTTTTGTACTTTATGCCATCGGTCATCATAGTCATACAGAATGGGCAAGACGTTGCAATAATTTTAGGGTTTGTCTTTAAAGCATCCTCGGTACGTTCAATAAACACCTCTTTATCCCCTTTTTCAGCCTCTTTAAACATCTGTCCACCGCCAGCACCACAGCACAGAGCAAAACTTTTGCTTCTATCCATCTCAATAAGATTTGTTGTTAGGGCCTTAAGAATTCGGCGGGGTTCGTCGTAAATATTGTTAGCGCGACCCAGATAGCAAGGATCATGAAAGGTAATCCGATCGTTGGCAAACTTAGTTAAATCGAGTTTAAGCGTACCATCGGTAATTAGCTTGTCGATAAACTCCACGTAACTAGTTACCTCGTAATTTCCACCTAAATCGGTGTATTCATTCTTAAAAATATTGTAGCAATGCGGGCAAATGGCAATAATTTTCTTTACCTCATACATCTTAAATGTTTCGATGTTTTGCATAGCCTGCATTTGGTATAACATTTCGTTACCCGCCCTACGAGCGGGATCGCCCGTGCAGGTTTCCTCTTTACCAAGCACCGCATAGCTAATATTTAGGTGTGAAAGGATTTTTGCAAATGCCCTAGCCACCTTCTTGTACCTATCGTCGTACGCACCAGCACAACCAACCCAGAACAGGTACTCAGGTTTTTCGCCCTTGGCAAAGAGGTCGGCCATTACAGGCACATTTATTTTAGTAGTTTCCATATTCATATAATGATTAAGACGTCATTGCGAGTGCTTTTTGCGAAGCAATCTTTTCTTATAGATTATTAAACTTCAATCATAATTAACGATTCAGTGTCGTTTAACTTAGACTGTCGGCTTCGACTAAGCTAAACCGACAGTGAACCTGAGCATAATTCAAGGTGACAGTAAACTAGTATGTTATACCTTATTCATTTCCAAATCCTCTGCCCAAACAAGCCTATCGTCGGGCGAGTATTGCCAAGGAGCCCCATTATTCTCAATATTACTAAAGGTTGCTTTCAACTCACTAGGAGCCGAACCTTCCTCCATTACTAAATAACGACGCATATCGATAATAAACTTGGGATGGTCTATATTTATTGGACACTCCTGAGCACAAGCGTTGCAGGTGGTGCAAGCCCATAGTTCTTCCTCGCTAATATAATCACGAATAAGCGATTTACCATCGGCAAACTCTTTGCCTTGCTTAAGTAAGCCGTCACGCTTCTCCTTCATCCTAGCCCTAAGGTCCATCATAACTTTACGAGGCGATAATTTTTTTCCTGTAATATTGGCAGGGCAAACCTCTGTACATCGTCCACATTCAGTACAAGCCAGCGAATCGAGATAATTTTTCCATGAGGCATCCTCTGCATCAAGTACGCCAAAACGCTCAACTGGAGCATCGGCTGGGGCAGCAGCATAAGCTGTTTCGGGATCCATCATTAGCTTCACTTCGCGAGTAACATTATCCATATTTGTTAGTTTGCCTAGAGGCTCTAACCTTGACAGGAAAACATTTGGCACCGACATAAACACGTGAAAGTGTTTAGAGTAGGGCAAAAGATTTGCGAATACAAATATTAGTAGGATATGCGACCACCAAAAAATATCATGGTAAATGTGAATGGTTTCAAGCGCCATACCGTTAAACACACTTGCGATAATAACACCAACGGGAAAAACACCGCTTAGTTCAGCGTTTAATAAGGCTTGTTTTGCAACATAAGTAGCATTCAATCCAAGTAGCGATACCATTAACAGAAATATTATGGTAAGGGCTACGTTGGCATCAATATGAGAAATATGCTTCATTTCAATTCCCTCAAAACGCTTAACGTGCATAAAAACCCTGCGCGAAAGGAAGATTATAATTGCTATACCTATTATTAACGCAAAAATATCGCCTGTTCCCATTAAGAAATCGTAGAACCAGCCTAAAAAGGCAAGCGAACGCTCAAAGCCAAAAAGTCCATCGATAACCATTTCAATGCTACCCACAAGTATTACCAAAAAGCCCCAGAATACAAGGGCGTGGATAAAACCTAGGATGGGTCTGCGAAACATTTTGGTTTGTCCAATGGCAACTCTCATCATAATAGCAATGCGTTTACCAAAATCACGAACGGGGAAAGCTGGCTTGGTAAGCATAAAAATTCTTACATAACGCCATGTTGTAAACGCAAAAACACCAAGGGTTACGAACAGTGCTATGGCAAATATTATTTGATTCATAGTTGTTTATTTTTTGAATGTAAAAATGATGAATGTAGAATACTAAATGAAAAATGGAAAATCATACACCTTCTTTATATTTTAATTTATTGCAGTTTTGATGCTGCTGTTTATGCTTGACCACAATTTAATGCAGGTAATTTACAACTCTTTATAATATGACCTGAGATGTGATTGCCAGCATATGATTTGGGTAGAGTCTCTGAAATTTCAAGAACTTAAAGAGCAAACAAAATCAACCTCTCTTCTAAATCATATTTCTAAGGCTCAACCATTTTCAAAACTTCTACATTAAATGTTTTACACTTTATCTATTTTGCTTTCGCCTCTTTTACTGCTTCAACAAGTTTAGGAAGCACTTTGGCAGCATCACCAACAATACCATACTGAGCAGCCTCAAAAATTGGTGCATCCTTATCGGAGTTAATGGCAACAATAAATTTTGATGCGCTAACCCCTGCAAGATGCTGGGTTGCACCAGAAATACCAATGGCAATGTAAAGGTTTGGAGCCACAATTTTACCAGTTTGACCAGTGTGCTCTTCGTGAGGGCGCCATCCTTCGTCGGAAACAGGGCGTGAACAAGCTGTTGCGCCTCCAAGAATATTGGCTAACTCTTCAAGAGGAGCCCAATTATCGGCCGATTTCATACCACGGCCACCAGCTACAACAATCTCAGCATCGGTAAGCAATAATTTCCCGGTTTGCTTTTGCACATCCGTAACTACTGTTTTAACCATTGATCCATCAACGTTAACGGAGCCAGCCTCAATGGTTGCCTCGTTGGCCGTTTCAGCCAAGTCGAAAGAGTTTTGCATTAGGGTTAAAATCTTAACCTCGGTTTTAAGTGCAACATTTGCAAAGGCATTACCCGAAAACGCCTTTTTATATACCACAAATGGCTCGGTGCTTACAGGCAATTTGCTAACACCTGAACCTACGGCAGCCTTAAGTTTTACAGATAAGCGGGGTGCAATTGATTTACCCATATTATTATTGGCAATAACAATAACTGTAGCACCCTCTTTCTTAGCAATTTCAGCTATAGCAGCAGTGTATGCCTGACTATCAAGTATATTTAAAACTTCGCTATTAAGGTTTACTATTTTTTTTGCTCCGTAATTTCCTAGTTTAGATAGCTCCTCATCGGCAACGTTACCTATTGAAAGTGCAGTTGCTGTTGTACCAAGCATTTCTGCAACCTTAGTGGCGTAGGAAACAAGCTCAAAAGAAAGTTTCTTGAATTTCCCTTCCCAATTTTCAGTGAAAACTAATACTGACATATCGTGTGTTTTAATCTGATTAACAATAAATTAAATAACTTTTGCCTCATTCTGAAGCAAGTCGACAAGTTGATTTGGATTTTCAGCGTCAACAAACACACACTTAGCGCGTGGTTGTGGAGGCTCAAAGCTAACCACTTCGGTTAATGCGTCAACTGCAATTGGCTCAATCACCTTAATTTGCTTTGTACGAGCCTGCATTATACCACGCATAGCAGCAATTCGTGGCTCCTTTGCAATTCCTTTTTGTACAATAGCTACAAAAGGTGTAGGAACAGATAGGGTTTCTTTGCCGCCATCAATTTCGCGAGTAATAACCGATTGGCCATTATCGAAATTTATCCCGGAAACAGCAGAAACTGATGAACATTCAATAAATTCAGCTATCATACTGCCAACGGTAGAACCATTAAAGTCGCTCGATTCTATTCCACAAAGAATTATGTCGTACTGCTCGGTTTTAACCACTTCAGCTATTTGAGCAGCAACCTGATATGCATCTGTAGCCTCTAGGTTTACCCGTATAGCATCATCGGCACCAATAGCCAACGCTTTACGAATGGTTGGTTCTGCTGTAGCAGGACCAACATGAGCAACAGTAACGCTTTTAACACCAGTTGAGGAATTATCCTTTAGTTCAAGAGCACGTGTAAGTGCCAACTCATCCCAAGGGTTTATAACCCACTGTACACCAGCAGGGTCGAGTTTGGTGTTGTTTTCAGCAAACTTCACCTTCGTAGTAGTGTCTGGCACATTGCTGATACAAACTAAAACTTTCATCGATTATTTTTTTAAGTTGATAATTTAATCACATTAATACGCCCAAAATTAGGCTAATTACAAATTCAAAGAAACAAAAATATATACTGACTCAGTTTTTATAAGAATACTTTAAGCAGTATGTAACTTATTTGCAACTAACAATATAAATATTTTGTACAGGTAAAAACAATATAAAAAACAACAACGGAATAAACAGTTATGCATACAAAACGATGCTATTTATTCCGCAGTCTTTATCATTATTTTACAAATAATAAACTCACAAATATACTAAATAAAGGTTTAAAGCAACAAATCCTTATTTTTTTATCTTTATCATCTACCGTTAATATGATGTTATAAGTTTAATAATCAACAGTATAAGCAATTAATCACCTGTTCAATAGCTTGAAATTTCATCTTATTCGGCAGTAAGTAACTTGATAAAGCAGGTATAAGTTAGGATGCCTTTGCCCTATGTATTTAAGTGATATTTTTAAATAGGGAAAGGAGGAATTACGGATTGTTATAACAACATTTTGATTATAAAACGAAGGTTATAGCAAATTGTAACCTGTTTATAATATGCTAATAATACACTTTAGCTGTGCATAAATTGCATCAGCAAAAATGGATATAGGTTTTTGATTTATTGCTAGCCCCCTAGTAACTAAAGTAATTTACGGTTTCTTTAAGTCCATCGGCAAAGGCGTTTAGCTCTTCGGAACTGTGTGCCATTTGCTGGCTCGCTTCGGCATTTTGCTGAACAACGTGGTTTAGCTGCTGAATAGCATTATTAACCTGGCTTGCTCCTGACGACTGCTCAATGCTTGCTGATGTAATTTCTTGAATTAATCTGGCTGTCTCGCCAATGTCTGGAATAAGAGTTTCGAGAAGTTTTGCCGAGCCCTCGGTTACCGCTACACTTTTTGAGGCAAGTGAAACAATTTCATCTGCAGCAATTTTACTACGTTCGGCCAGCTTACGCACCTCGGCGGCCACTACGGCAAAACCTCTGCCATGCTCACCCGCTCGGGCAGCCTCAACGGCAGCATTTAACGCCAAAATATTTGTTTGGAAGGCTATATCGTTGATGATATTAATTTTCCCTGCAATATTTTTAATCGAGACTAAGCTCTCCTTTGAAGCCTTGCCCACTTCTTTTACTCCCTGTGATACCTTACTTGAAATATTTTCAGTTCGTTGCGCATTCTCCGTATTTTGCTGAATATTTGCTGCCATTTCTTCCATTGAAGATGAAACCTCCTCTACCGATGAGGCTTCAGAAAGCGCATCTTCTGACAATTTTTGTGAAACTGCATTTAGGTTTTGTCCTGAAGCAACAAGTTTATCAACATTATTTTCAATCTCGCCTACAACCCTCGATAAATTCTCCTTAATTTTTTGGGTAGCGCACAACATCTGACCTAAATCAACTTTCTGATTTACACCTCGGCAATCAATATCAGTGGCCAGATTGCCATTGGCTAGCTCATTTAGTTTTTCAACCATTTTGGCTAACGGGCGAACAACCCTAATTGACGCAGCATAAAAACAAACCACGCTAAAACCAATATTTATGATAGTAATAAGCACATTAATAGAAGTGTTCCCATCGTAGAACTTATATTTTACGCCTATTGTAAACATTAAAAACAGTAGGTTTATTAACCAAATTATACCAACTTTAATAAAAACCGAATTTTTAAAAAAGCGGTTTAATAGTAAGGCTGCTGCCGTTCCGGCTGCAACAATGCTTATGAAATTGCTTATGAAAAAATTCATTTACAGTTGTTTTAATGTGAAATTAAAGTTGTGAAATTTGCAAGATTGAAATTAGTAAAAAAAAACTAAATACAATAGAAATCGATTGCTTTTTTTAACCATTATTTTTATTGCCTGGTAGATGGGTCCTGTGGACATTAAAGGCCCTATTCTTCGATGGCAAGATTATTAATTGACTTAACTAGATTTGAAATATCGGTGGAAGAAAGGTAGATATTATCCTTAAAGCGCCTGTATTTTTCGGTGGTATTGGCTTCCTCCTCAACAAATAGCCTAAACTGATATAGACCTTCGCCAAGACCTTTGTTTATAGCAATCCTGTCAATTTTATGCTCCAGGTTACGCTTAAACTTGTTGCTAGTGATATAGGCAATACCATTTCCAATAATTTGAATAAAACTTTTGCGATTATAATCGACAATATGAGCCAACTCGTGACCAATAATGCCAACCCTTGCCTCAAATGGAATATCCCTAAGCAAAGGTGCTTTTTATTTTATTTTGCCTACTATTTATTAGAATAATGTACTTCCTGTTCTCGGTTTTCTTGAATATACTATTGGCCCTTGGTCTGGCTGCCATAGTTGTGGCTAGCTTGCGTTCTCGAAAAATTATGTGAGCATCAGTAAGTGTTGGATAGTACATAAGTGCCGCTAAAATAGCTTGCTCAAAATCTCCATGAACTCTCTTGTTATTTAACAACTCGCTACGGAGCGAATCTTTGTGCAGGCTAATCCATTCTGAAGAGGGTATTGAATCGACCTGAGCAAATAATCCGCCAGAAAAAATAAACAGAAGAAAAAGAACAATAAGATGGCGATAAGACACAATACGCATTACATAGTATATGTAAGAGTTTTCACAAAAAAAGGTTCAGCAAACATTCCTTTGGGAGGTTCTGTTCTAAAAATAGCAAAAACGGTGGAACCACTTCCCGACATACTACTATATATGGCCCCATTCTCATAAAGTTTATCCTTAATACCTTTTATTTGGGGGTGATGAGAGCAAACAGTGCTTTCGAAATCGTTGTAAATAATATCTTTCCACTCCACTAACGGAAACTCTGAAATGACAGCCAAGTTGGTGGGAGCTGGTTTTGGCGTCGACTCACGGTAAGCAAGTCCTGTATTTACTTCAATATTAGGGTTAACCAGCATGATGTACATATTGCTAAGAGAAAGGTTAACTGGTTTCAGTATTTCGCCCCTACCAGTTGCGAAGCAGGGCTTATTTACTAAAAAGAAAGGGCAATCGCTACCCAATTCAAGGGCTATCTGGCTAAGTTCTGTGAGAGACAAAGGTTTGTTGCTAAGTTTATTTAGCATTGTAAGTGCAAAAGCACCATCGGCAGAGCCACCACCAAGACCTGCCCCCATTGGTATCTGTTTGTGCAAATGCATTGAAACGTTGGGTAAAGAGGTGTGACGGCTGAGAATACGATGGGCTTTAACGCACAGATTGCTGTTTATATCGCCTTCAACAGTTAAGCCTGTTTGCGAAAAAACGAGCGGTTGAGTGGAATTGGGAGTTGTAATAACTTCAAGGATATCGCACAGGCTGGGGATTGGAACAAATACTGTTTCAATATTATGGAATCCATCGGCTCTCCTTTCGGTAATATACAAGCCGAGGTTGATTTTTGCGTTAGGATAATCTATCATCTGGTTACGGTTTTGCGCAAAGATAAGGAGCAAAAAGTGGTTAGCAAATTTAAAAGAACAATGGCTTTACTCGATTTTACACAACCAATAATTATCATTTTAAAAGGCTGTTGCCTCTTTCGAATTAATATTTCACTAAACATTATACTATGTGCTTGGCTTGCAACAAAAAAATTTAGAAGGAATAACTTTTCGAAATATTAAATAGGAGTTATTGAAACAAAAACGTACTCGTGAATTAAATTACTCCACATTTTTAAGAGTTGTCTTCATCCAAATTTTCTGAATTTAATGAGGCTTTATTTGTGAGTCCTTCAACCACAACAACTATTTCGCCTTTAACCCCTTTTGCCTGAAAATGGGCTATTAGATGAGACAGCGTGCCCCGTACTGTTTCCTCATGTAGCTTTGATATTTCGCGCGATACGCTTGCATTACGCTCATGACCAAAAATATCTGAAAGTTGCTGAAGTAATTTTAGCAGTCGGTAAGGCGACTCGTAAAAAACGATGGTTCGTAGCTCATCTTTTAACGCCTCAATTCGCTTGTTGCGCCCTTTTTTCTGGGGCAAAAAACCTTCAAAAATAAACCTGTCGCACGGAAGTCCGCTAGAAACCAGCGCCGGAACAAAAGCCGTTGCGCCTGGCAGGCATTCAACCTGAACACCCTTTTCAATGCAGGTACGAATAAGAAGGTAACCAGGGTCTGAAATGCCCGGGGTTCCAGCATCGGAAATAAGCGAAATGGTTTGTCCATTGGCAATTCGCTCAGCAATTTGCTCAACGGTTCGATGCTCGTTAAATTTATGGTGTGACCATAATGACCCTTTTATGTCGAAATGTTTCAGCAGATATCCACTTGTGCGGGTATCCTCGGTTAAAATAATGTCCGATTCTTTTAAAACCTTTAACGCCCTAAGGGTTATATCTTCTAAATTACCAATGGGGGTAGGAACTATGTATAGTTTACTAGTCATGCAATAATTTTCTACGCACTAATTCAATCAGTTGATCTGCTGCCTCATTACCATCATCCCAGGAAAAATTATCCTGAATAAATATTATGGCGTCATTAATATTATCAAAATCATTGAGTTTTTTAATGGTTTTGGCATAAACCTCAGCATTCCCGCCAAACAGTTCTTTTGTAAAAAGAAACTTATCATTAATCCCAATGGCCTTTGTTAAATCCGAAATTGGTTTACTCTTTAACACAGAAGCAATATCCTTTTTCCCATTCCCAAGCATCTCGTTTCTAAACTTTTTCTTTCCCTGGTACATTTCAGCAACCGTGGTTGTTCCCTTACCTGCTTCAACTTCTTCTACATTTATATCCGCTGGTGTAGGTTGGGTTGCAATATGGTTTGTTTTGCCAGTATTTACATTGAGTGCACTATCATCGGCAAAATCTTCAAACTCAAGGTCATTATTTTGAGCTGTTCTTTCTTGCTTCCGATCGTTTACAGCCGTCAGTTCCTCGGGGCTATCACTAACAACATTTGAACCTGATGGCTCTGGAGTACTTTCAGCTACTTTGGTTGAAATTTCAGAATGTTGTATTGGTGCAGAAAAAGACTCGATACTTTTTTCATTGGAATATGATGCGGGTTGCACATTTTCATTAATCTGTTGAAAAAGAACTAGTTCATAACACTTTCTTAGTTTCTCTAAAAGTATATCACGCTCAATTGCCGATAGCTTACCGCTTTCACTACCAACCTTTAGCAGCTGTTCGGCATCATGAATACAATTAATAGCCTCCTTAAATTTATTCTTACTGTCCATAGTTTATAATATAATATTCTAGCTGCAAAATTAAGAATTTAGTTACTTTTGTAAAACTAACGAGATTATTTGTATTTATTGCCATGCTTTTTATTGAAAATTCAATTGCTGAAGGAAAACGTAAGGGATGGATCGAGGTTGTTTGCGGTTCGATGTTCTCGGGCAAAACCGAGGAGTTAATTCGTAGGCTTAAGAGGGCAAAGTTTGCCAACCTTCGAACAGAAATTTTTAAGCCTCATATTGACAACCGCTACGCTTTAGAAGAGGTGGTCTCGCACGATGCAAACTCAATTGCCTCAACACCAGTTACCTCATCGGGTAATATTTTACTGATGGCGTCCAATGTTGATGTTGTGGGCATTGATGAGGCTCAGTTTTTTGACGACAACCTAGTTAACGTATGCAATAAACTTGCAAACCAGGGGGTTAGGGTAATTGTTGCGGGACTTGATATGGATTTTCAGGGAAAGCCCTTTGGTCCTATCCCGCAATTAATGGCATGTGCCGAATATGTTACCAAGGTACATGCAATTTGTATGAAATGTGGCGATTTAGCTCAGTTCTCGCACAGACTATCAGACACTGAAAAACTTGTTGTAATTGGCGAAACGGATATTTACGAACCGCTTTGTCGAAGATGTTTTATGAAAGTAACCTCTAAAAAACGCGAATAGCATCACCCTAATTCGTTTAACACTACTCTAGCTAACAATACTTTATACCTTGTTATTTTGAAGCATCCGTCACGTTTGAGAAGCTAAAGGGTAGCAAATGCTTAACATCGTCAACTACCACCACCCTATTTTTGCCAATCATAATAACTGGAAAAGGGATTTTACCTACTGATTGGGTTTCAACCATAACCTGCCTACAAGCTCCACATGGAGAAAGAGGTTCGTTTACAGGATTTCCGTTATAGCTTGCAGCTATGGCCATACCTTTAACCCTTACCCCAGGAAACTTTGAACCCGCATAAAAAAGTGCAACCCGCTCGGCACACAACCCCGATGGGTAGGCACCATTCTCCTGATTACTGCCCAAAATATACTCGCCATTATCAAGTAATACGGCTGTACCAACGGCAAAATGCGAATACGGTGAGTAGCTGGTTTTAACCGCTTCCTCAGCCTTTTTGATTAAAAGATTGAATTCTTCTGGTAAATCATCAACTTTGCTATACTCCTTATATTGAATGCTTAAAGTTCTATTTTCCACAGCTATTTCGTTTTATTTTTGACGTAAACGCCTTTGGCGTATGAGCACTCAAATATACAAAATTGAATGTACTAATTATGTTTTGTGTTGAACAAGAATCATAGTATGGCATTTTTATAGAAACTTATTATGCTGTATGGTTTCACAAAGGGTCACAAAGAAGGCACCAACTATTCACAAAGGGAACATTTGAATTTGAAAAATGTTATAAAAACGCATCAATCGTCTTAGCTAAACGACATTAGCAACCTTCATTGTTAGCTAAATTAAGGAATAAGATTAAAAAAAATACTGTTAAATAAGTTTGAGAGGTTATCTTTGAACAAAATTCAATATAAGTATGCGAAGAGTTATTTTAACAGTTATACTAACCATAGTAACCACATATTTTAATACTATATGTGCGCAAACATCACAACAAGAGTATTTTAAACAATATCAAGATTTAGCCAAACGACAGATGGAAAAGTTTGGCGTACCCGCCAGTATTATTTTAGCACAGGGAGCGCTAGAGAGTGGAAGCGGCAATAGCCGACTGGCGGTAAAAGCCAATAATCATTTTGGAATTAAATGCCATAGTTCCTGGACTGGCCCACGCATATATCACGATGATGATGCTAGGGGCGAATGTTTTAGAAAGTATCGAAATGTTGAAAATTCGTATTTAGACCATTCGGAGTTTTTAAGGGGCGCTAGGCGCTATGCCTTCCTGTTTGATTTGGATCCAACTGACTATAAGGGCTGGGCAAAAGGACTTCGCAAAGCTGGTTATGCTACCGACCCACAATATCCACAAAAACTAATTCGTATTATTGAAGAGAATAAGCTGTACCTGCTAGATAAGGGTATATTAATTGAAATAGAATCGCCAACCCAAGGTATGGGCGAACTTGTTGACCCAGGCAATATTAATATTGATATTTTTAATCAGCGCAAAATTTATATGCGTAATAGAATAAAGTTTATTATTGTTAATAAGGAGGACACATATAAAAGTTTGACCAAAGCATTTGAGTTAATGCCATGGCAACTTGCCAAGTACAACGAGATTAGCAGAAACGATAAACTAAAAGAGGGACAGGAACTATACATACAACCTAAGCGCCGAAAGGCAGAGCCTAATCATCCTGTTCACGTGGTTGAAGAGGGCGAAACTATGTACAGCATTTCGCAAATGTACGGTATTAAGCTAAAGCATCTTTATCGCCGAAACCGAGTTGACAGTAATTATGAACCTGATGAGGGAGACAAAGTATACCTGAGAGGACGTAAACCAACAAAATAGTTGTAGCGCATACACTAGTAATAAATGTGATTATGGGTTGACTTTTCCAAATGAATTAGTTAATGGCTTAAAAGCAATGGGCTATAATGCCGAAAAGGATGATTTTGACTACAAACTTTTAAAACAAAATGTAGCAGCAGGGCATCCTGTAATAATGAAAAGGTGCCGACAATTTATTTTCTCAGCATTATTGGGTTTGCGATGGATATCGTGAGATTAAAGATGTGTGGTCAACGACCTGTTTTTTTTGCCATCTGGCCCAGTTACACCCACCTGGACAACCAATGATAGAGCTTATGTTCATTTGAATTGGGGATGGGGAAATTTATATAAAAACATTTGGTACGGTATAAATGCTATTACCCGCCCAGAGGAGCCTACTAAAGATTATAACTGTTATCACTGTTGTCCGATAAAAAATTAAGAGCAGGAAGATAGTAATATCTTCCTTGCTCTTTTTGTAGTTTTGTTTTTCACCACAAAAAATAAACTACATGGATAAAAGTACACATTTTTTTGGAAC
>JBBACY010000061.1:0-14894 GCA_041656735.1 Bacteroidales bacterium
TGGCATACTTGGTATGGCATTCTCCAAGTGCTTATTTTTTGGAAAGTACGCCAAAACCGCACTTATCGCCCGAGCGTTAGCGTTCATTGCGACGGACGGCCCAAAAACCCTTCTCAGATAGAAAATTGATTATATTTGTTCTATCAAAAGAACAAACAAATGAGTAAAACAAAATTAAATGTCAATGAAATTGAGATAGTTCTGTATAAACAGAATGAAGAAGAATACATCTCAATCACTGATATGGCAAAGTTTAGAGACTCGGAAAGAACAAATTATATCATTCAAAACTGGATGAGAACTCGAAGTACAGTTGAATTTCTTGGACTTTGGGAACAATTAAATAATCCGAATTTTAAAGGCATCGAATTCGATGCCTTTAGAATTGAGTCTGGTTCAAATAGCTTTACTCTTACTCCAAAGCGTTGGATAGAATCAACAAATGCAATAGGAATTACATCAAAATCTGGACGTTACGGAGGAACCTATGCACACAAAGACATTGCATTTGAGTTCGCTTCTTGGTTAAGTCCAACTTTTAAGTTGTATTTGATAACAGAATATCAACGACTTAAAGAAATTGAAACTAATGAATATAATTTAGAATGGAACGTAAAAAGAATTCTGAGTAAGACTAACTATTTTATACATACCGACGCAGTTAAAAACTACATTCTCCCGAATAAAAATTATGAAAAAGGAACAGAATGGTTAACATATGCAGAGGAAGCAGACTTATTGAACGTTGCTTTATTTAATTGTACTGCAAAAGATTGGAGAGAAGCAAATCCTGAATTATCAAAAAAATCAATGAATATTAGAGATATAGCAAGTATTAATGAACTTGCTATCTTATCAAATCTTGAAGCACTTAATGCTGAAATGATTAAGGAAAATATAATAAAAGAGGAGCGTTTTCTAAGACTTAGAGAAATTGCAAGGTATCAATTATCTGTTTTGAATGATAAAGACTTTATGAAAACACTTAAAAAATTAAATGAAAGGGTTTTCGTGGACAACAAAAAGAGAATTAAAGAATAGACCAAGCAACGAAACGCTAACAAGGGGTTAATAAAATGCAGGCTATCAGCGGATTAGGAAACTTTACCGTTTCAATCTAGCTTTCTCATCGTGGGACGATGACGATGTTCCAATCGCCTGCACTTTATCAACCCCCATCCGTTAGAGGTAATGCTATGATGAAAGTGCGTAACTCAACCGACAGATAAAAATAGACATGAAAAAGTGGAAACAGAAGGCGATAGTTCAGAAGGTAATTTCCTATTTGCCGTTGAGTCATAAAATCAATTACATCTTCCAGAAATATGTAACAAAGGGTGTAAATCTATCGGACGATTATTTCTATGACAAACTTGGACATGCGAAAGACCACATTAAAAGTTTTCAGAAGTATGCAGACGAATCAATTCCTTCGTCTTGTTTAGAAATTGGAACGGGATGGTATCCGATTGTGCCAATCAGTTTCTTTTTGGTAGGGGCTGACAAAATTTATTCTGTTGATATTTCATTTCTGACATCAAAAGAACGACTACAAATAACTTTGCAAATGTTTGTTGAGTGCGATGATGTATTAGCCCCATAAATCATCGGACTAAGTTATAGATAAAAATCTGTAATTTTATGACGATGAAAAAACGCACATTTAGTAAAGAAGAGAAGCTTCAAATAATAAAAGAAGCCACTATCCATGGTGTTCAAGTAACTCTTGACAAGCATGGTGTTTATCCAGCATCTTATTATTCTTGGAAAAAGAAGTTTGAAGAGATGGGTGAAGAAGGATTTCAGCATGGTATGAGTCCTAAACATTTAAAACGCATACGTGATCTTGAAAAGGAGAACAATACCCTTAAGCAATTATTAGCTGAGAAAGAACTTGAGAACAAGCTGAAGGGTGACTTGCTAAAAAAGAAATTGGCCTTGGAGAGAAGAAAGGGATTGTGACCAGATACATCTACCAAGGCCTAAAACGAGATGTAGCTTTACGTATTGCTGGAATCACAAAGCATCAATACTATTATCGTCCTCGCTCTGGCAAATGTGGTAGGGCACCATCACGTTCTACCGTTAAAATTGAAGAGGCGAAGCTTAAAATAGTCTCAAATGTCAAAGTAGTTGATGAGATGAAAACCATCTCAGAAGATCCTGATACGGATTACGGCTATCGAAAAATGACCTATGCCTTAATGGTATTGGGTTATATCATCAACCATAAAAAGGTTTATCGTTTAATGAATGAACATCACTTACTAAAAGAGAAGCATAAGAGAGCACCACGTCCGTATGTAAAATATCGTAGAGTAATGCCTACCAGGCCACTTCAAGTGCTTGAAATGGATATTAAGTTTGTTTGGGTAGAGGAGCATAGACGCCATGCGTTTATATTAACGGTAATAGATACTTTTACGCGCACGTTACTCGGACGAAAAACTGCATATAGCATTAAACAAGCTATCGTGAAGCAATTATGGGAAGAGGTGATTGAAAACTTTCTACAGCCGTATGATTGCCTTGCAAAACGAATAGAAATAGAAATCCGAAACGATAACGACTCAAGGTTTGCAGCTCATGCCGTACAAAAGTTCTTTGAAGAGAACAATCTCAACCAAGTCTTTACTCATCCATATACACCACAGGAGAATGGGCATATTGAGAGTTTTCACGCGATTCTTTCAAAGAAGCTTAATAGATATAGTTTCTGGTCACTCGAGGATTTAGAACAATGCCTAACGCTATTCTATGAGAAATACAACAACCAGAGACTACACAGCTCAACCCTATACCTTCCTCCACTGGTCTTTTGGCAACTGTGGGAAGAAGGAAGCGTTAAGATACTAATCAATGAAAAAGAACGGAAAACCAAATTTAAACTACTCATTCCGTATCACCAGCTATCGGGCAATATGAGCCTGAGGTCTGTTCCTTGCCCTCAGGCGAAACCCCTCGATGGGGTTGAGAATGAGTGGGAAAACGAAATGCACGGCGCCGTAACATTTCTACAACCATCGGTATAAAAATCACCATCGGTTGTTCCTTGCCAATGCAAAGATGATAAAAAAATGTAAGTTTGTATAACCATCTATAACGATTGTCCGATTAATAGGGGGCTAGACCAATGAGGCATGTCAACTAAAAAATTATATTGACTTTCTTCCAGACCGGTTTGCCATCATTTCAAGTCTTCTCAAAGACTACGGAAATTTTTCTTTGGACGAAGTATTACAAAAGTTGAACATCACTTATTTGGTTGAAGATGCAAGGAAACTTTCATTGCCTGACAACTCAATTAACTTGGTAAATTCAAACAACACATTTGAACACATTTACCCAGATATTCTGATTCCAATCCTCAAAGAGTTCAGACGAGTTGTAAAAAAGCAAGACGGAGTAATGTCGCACTTCATTGATATGTCAGACCACTTTGCACACTTTGACAAGTCAATCAATATTTACAACTTTCTTCAATTTTCCGACAAGCAATGGAGGTGGATTGACAACTCAATTCAGCCGCAAAGCAGGATTAGAATTTATGACTACAAACAAATTTACTCAGATTTAAACATTCCAATTTCAGACGATACATTTAGAAAAGGAAACTTAAAAGAACTAAAATTAATTAAACTTGCAGCCAAATTCACAGATAGGCCACTTGAAGAAATTGCCAAGAGTCATTGCCATTTTATCTCTAATATGAAAACAAAAGCACATACCGCTAACAAGCACATTTGCGCCAGTGGGGCGACGACTTCCTCGGAATAATGTTCGATAACCAAAAACTTCGTATATTTATTAAAGATTTAGATTACCTGCCTCGCTGGCGCAAATCTGCAACCGTTATCGCCATTGCTCACGTCCGAGTAACCCTGTAATTGCAGGGGTTTTATTTACAAGGTGTGTTAATTGAAGTTTGGGGTCGAGGTACAATAAATTTCAGCAATGAATGCAAAAAGACAAATTTATCCGAACTATTATTTCAATCCGAATTTGGAGGCATATCCGTAATTTTATTCAAAGATAAATACAATGAAAAGTACCTTTTATCCATTGGGTTAAATAAATGCCAAATTAAAGCAGTTCTCTATACAAAGGAAAATGTGCAACTAACAAATAGCATTTACCAAGAAATATGTGATACTTCTGAAAGAACAGCATTAAGAGATTTAGAGTATCTAACTAAAGGAAATATATTTGAAAAGCATGGATAAAAGAAAGATACAAGATCATTGGTGTCCGGTTAAAAAGAAACAGACTTCTCCTAACAGCCTGTCATTCAGAGCAGAACATAGTGAAGCGAAAAATCTATAATTTGAAACAATGTTTTTACCCGACAATAGCGATACAAGATATAAATTAAAATATGGCGGATAAATGGCAGATATTGAATAAAAAATTAACGAAACGGCAACACGTGGTATGTTTTACTCCTTACTTTTTGGCTGATTAGGACACTGTTAGTTATAATTTGGCTTTTTAATTTGGAATGAATAACTTGCTTTGCTCGACGGAGCTAAAAACATACCCTAATCCGTTACTTTATACTATAATTTATGATAGATATTTTTTTACTAAACCCCGTGTATGTTACCATTTTTTGGGCTTTAGTTTTGCTTCTTCACGGTAAGAGAGCGGATAGGCCTACACTTTTTTTAGGCTGTTTTATGGTAGTGGCTGCATTGGTTTATATCTCTCATTACTTATACTTTACCCAACAGTTCGATACGTATTACTACTTCGATAGTGTTTATATCCTTGCCTACCTTTTGGTTTACCCACTATACCACATTTATGTGCGATTACTAACGGTAGATTCTCACATTAACCTAAAAAAACATCTGCGCTTTATTGTGGCGCCTGTTGTTGTTTTCATATTAACTCTTGTTGGCTACGCCATAATGGGCAAGGAGCGTGGCGTAGAGTATATTGTAAATATTATGGTGCAGGGAGAGAGCCCCTCTACCTCCATTCAGAAGTTTATGGTTATCCTTTTTTTATTGGGTAGGCTCACGTTTTTGTTTCAAACGGTTTTTTACCTTATTCTAAGCTTTAAACTAATTCGAAAGAATAACCTTAAAATAGAGAATTACTACTCGAACGTCGAGAATCGGGGGCTCAGATGGCTTCAACTTCTAAATATTAGCTTTGGTCTAGCATCCCTGTCTAGTGCAATTCTTGTTGTATTAGGACGAAATTTATTCCTTCATAATTCCATTCTACTTATTTTCCCTTCGATAATTTTCAGCATTCTCCTTTTTTTTATCGGATTTATGGGGAGCAATCAGCGAGCTGTTTTTACTGAGATTGAAAACACCCCTGACTTGCAGGATGAAGGGAAATCGCCTCAAAAGCTTAAGGCTAAACTCGAACAATTGTTCGAAAAGGAGATGATTTATAAAAACCAAGATCTTAAAATTTGGGATATCTCCTTTATGCTGGGGGTAAACTCTACCCATATTACCGACCTTATAAAAACCGAGTACAATCGAAATTTTCGTACCCACGTAAACCACTACCGTTTTGAGCATGCTAAGGCACTAATTTATAGTAACCCCAATTTATCAAATCAACAGATTGCCGAGCTGGCGGGTTTTGGGACAGTTAAATCCTTTTTTCGTGCATTTCAAGCATCAGAAAAAATATCTCTGATACAGTTTCGAAGGCGTGTGAACGATGAATGAGTTCGGTAATACTGTGGTTTTCTACTTTAAATGTTGGATTAGCAGCCCCATATGTTTGGTAAACAATACTAAGGAAAAGATAACTTTTCAGCTGTGTTTATTCATCTGTCAATATCCTTTCATTTAATTAATTTATTTCCAGAAAGTATTGGTGAGCGAACTTTCTAATGTTAGATGTAGGTTAACCATTTTATTTTATACAAAAAAGGGATAGCCAATTAGCTATCCCTTCCATTTTCATAAAATACGATAGAATTATTTTCCTACAATAGTATTACTGTCTAGGGTGACAGCGGTTTGCGCTAAAGCCCTTCCGTTAAATGAAGCACCTGTTTGGAAGGTAATACCAGTCATCGACAAAATAGTACCTTCAAAATGTGATGTTGCTCCAAAAGTAGCCTCGCCAGCAATTTGCCAGAAAATATTTTTGGCCTGTGCACCTTCTTTAAGAATAACCTTTACAGCTGCGCTCATATTTAGATCGCCCGAAATTTGGAAGATCCAAACATCACCAGCTCCACCTGAAATGGTAACATCAGCTGGTAATGTAACGGTACTTGTCCATTTATATAAACCAGGAGAAAGTGTTTTACCCCCTATGTTTCCAGTTCCCAATTCAAGAAAATCAGGAGTGGGACGTCCAGCAGCATCGTTATAAGCAGTAATCATATTTTCAACAGCCGTAGTTAAATTAATTGGGGTAGGAGCTGCCATATCGGCTGCAAATATTTGACCAGAAACTTGTGTAGATGTTGCATAGCCTGTAAAATCGGTTAATGAAAGTCCGGTAATATATGATGTGGCAGCAGGGCTTAATCCCAAATCTCCAGTTATGTTTGAAGTTGGTGAGTTATTGATTGCTGTTTTAGCTAAAATCACATAATTGCCAGCCGAACCAAGTTTTACACCTGCTATGCCAGCTGAATTATCAACAGTGGTAAAACCCCATACTTTGTTCTCTGTTAGAGCATTACCTGCTAAATCTTTTGCACCTGTGGTAATGGTTGCAGTATACTTTTTGTTAGCTAGCAGGGTGTTTGTAGGTGTAAATGTTGCCAATGTTCCGTTATACTCTAAATTACCAGCCACCAAATTTTCTCCTTGTTTTAAAGTGAAAGTATTTTCATTGATGGTTAATGGATCCATTTTTTCGCTAAATGTTACTTCAACTTTTGTGTTGCGCACAACGTCTGTTTTGTTGTTGATTGGACTAGTTGAAATTATTGTAGGCAAAACAGCATCTGCTGCAACTCCAGTAGTAAAACTCCAAACTTTATTTTCTTCAAGCCCTGTTCCTTTCAGGTTTTCTGCTTGGGTTGATACCGTTACGGTATAAACAGTTGAAGCAGTCAGAACGCTTGATGGAGCAAAACTTGCAGTTTCCTCTGAGTAAGTAACAACCCCTGCAACGGCAGTTTGTCCATTTTTTAGTGTAAATGATGTATTGTTAATTGTTGAAGCTTTCATTGCTTCACTAAATTTAACGATGATTGTTTTGTTAAGAACAACATCTATAGCATTGTTTGCAGGATCTGAGGAAATTACCGTTGGTGCAATCTTGTCGGCATCATCATCTTTTGAACAGCCTATGAACAAAACGACCATTGCAATAGCAAAAATTGATAATAGATTTTTAATTTTCATATTTTTTAGAATTAGTTATGTGAAATTTCACATAACAAAGGTAAGTGTGGGGGTGCCCTAATATTTTACACAATACTGTAATTATGTTACATCATTCACATATTCTGGAGTGTTTAAAGAAATAGTAACTCTTAGTTGAAGTGTGAAAAAGGCTGTTGTTTCTTATATTTATTTCTTTGAGAAGTTAAACAGTGCTACAAATTTTGCAATGCTAGCGTTTAATAAAGAAAACTTAAGCGTGTGTAAATGCTAACCTTTAACATATTAAGCAATGATTATTAGGAGTTTTGTTGTATTTTGGCCTTGAAACAAAATATCCTTAAAAGCGTTTTTAATTTATAGGGTATCGTGTTTGCCTAATCCCATTAAGAGAAGGGATATTGCTAACATCTGTAAAACTGCTGATTATGAAAACAAAATTACTCAAAACATTACTTATAGTTATTACATTGCTAACAATTAGCGCTTTAGGCTGGGGGCAGACTATAATTTTTTTAGAAACAATAGATGAAAACCCTTCACCACAAGGTACAATAACGTTAGCTGCGGTTAATTTTGACAATGCGGATTTATCGTTCTCTGGTTCAGGCGATTCACGAACAACAAATGCTTCAACAGGTTATGCAGGTGCTAGCGGGGGGAGAAATATCTATTTAACAAATTCGGGGAATACGTTTTTTGTTGTGTCTGGCATAAACACTTTAAGTTTTACTGATATTTCACTGGAATTTGGTCTAAGAAAGTCTACTGTTGCTTCAGATGTAACTCACCTTGCCGTTGAGGTAAGTGAGGATGGGGAAATTTTTGTTCCGCTGGGCTTCCCTGCACAAGCCACGGGTTCGGGTACTGCTAACTGGCGATTAATCAAGATTACCGAAGGGGCGATACCTTCAACAGAGAATTTAACTATTAGATTTACCAATAATGAGGGCGAGGCTCAAATTAACCTAGATGATATTCATCTTTCGGGTACAATCACACCTACCATCAACATAAATTCGAGCAGTATTTCAGAGTTTTCTTATATTTATGAGCAAGGCCCATCCGATGCGCAGCAGTTTATGGTTAGCGGGTTTGCCCTTGAAGATGATATTACGGTAACGGCACCCTCTAACTTTGAAATATCGCTTGCCTCAGATGGTGTTTTTTCTGACGAAATTGTTCTTGAAAACACAAGCGGTGATGTTGAAGAAACGTTAGTGTTTGTTCGTTTAACGTCAGGTTTAAGTATTGGTAATTTTAATGGGGATATTAATATAACATCTACAAACGCCGAAAACAAAACCATTTCATTAAGCGGGGTCGTTACTGCGCCAAAGTATGTGGTTACTTTTTCTGTAACCGATGGAACTAATCCAGTTCAGGGTGCAGTAGTTTCAGTTGAAGGTTACGATGATCTAACAGCAACCAACGCAGCAGGCGAAACGGCTATTGAACTGGAGAATGGGAGCTACCCCTTTACAGCGAATGCTATTGGTTATGATGAGTATAACAGCACTTTTAGTGTAAGCAACGATAATTTGAGCGTGGCTGTTGGCTTAACCGCAGTAACCTATGATTTTGTTGAGGATTTTTTAAACTCAAATGCAACAGCATCCTACGCTGACAATAGTTTTATTGGGAATAATGATATAACGTGGAGTTATATTCAATCGCGCAACGAGAATGGTGATGCGAATAACTCTGGTATTGATGGGAAGGCGCTTATGCTTCGTGGTTCTTCTGAAAAGAGTAAAATTACATCGAATCCTATTCCAAATGGCATTGGTAATTTTCAGATAAAACTATACAAAGGTTATACTGCTAGTGGCGATAGGCAGGTTGAACTTTTCATAAATGGGATTTCTCAAGGTTGTTCAGAACCATTTGACGACTATGAAGAGCATCTTTTCACGGTTTATGACATTAATATCCCAGGGAACATTGAAATTGAGATTAGGAATATTAAACCAGTGCAAGTAATTATCGACGATATTTCTTGGTCCTCTTATGTGCCAACTAGTCCTTTCATCAGCATAAACTCTAGCGCAATTTCAGAGCTTTTCTATATATATGAACAAGGGCCCTCCGATGTTCAGCAACTTAAGGTTAGCGGGTTTGCCCTTGAAGATGATATTACGGTAACGGCACCCTCTAACTTTGAAATATCGCTTGTCTCAGATGGTGTTTTTTCTAGCGAAGTTGTTCTTGAAAACATCAGCGGAGAGGTTGAGGAAACGTTAATCTATATAAGGCTTAAGGAGGGTATTGCCATTAATGAGTATACCGAAATACTTGAGTTTACCTCTACCAATGCAGCAACAAAGCAAGTCGAACTGAAGGGTAAAGTGGTAACTCCACCCAAAACGTTTACCGAAACTGGCTATCAAGAAACGTTTAGCGGGTTTACTGCTGCGGGCTTTACTCCCAATCCCTCTGCAGGGCAGTTACACTCTGGTAACTGGCGGGTTATGGGTATGTCCGATGGGGATGGTGAGTTTTTTGGTACCCATACAAGTGGTGATTTTACCCGCGGAGAATCAGTTGGTGGAGTCACCACAGGAGGTGTTTATGCTTTTAATGCTCAGTCGAATACCGTTTTGGGCTTTCAGCCCGCTGGTCCAGACTTTACCCCCGGTAATCTTACCCTACGCCTTGAAAATACTTCGGGTGGCATACTTGATAGCATCGACATTAGTTACGATATTTATGTTTACAACGATCAGGAATATTCCAGCTCGCTTAACCTTTCCTACTCTTTTGATGACGAAACGTACACTGCCATTCCCGAAGCTGATTATGCAACTCCCCAAGCTGCCGATGCTATACCAGAATGGGTTAAGGTTGAGCGCATAGCGTCGATTAATGGTGTTAACTTTAACCAAAACGATATTTTATATTTAAAGTGGACTAGCGATGATGTGAGCGGAACCGGTTCGCGCGATGAGTTTGGTATTACAAATATTAGCTGTACTAAAAGTAGCGATGTTTACACCGTAACCTTTGGTATTGAGGGGGGAGATGGAAATATTTCTGCTGAGGTCGACTCAAATCCAATTACCACGGGCACTGCCATAGCAAAAGGGAAAAATATTAGTTTTACCGCCACTGCTAGCGAGGGATATAAAGTGAAACGTTGGATTATTAATGGTCTGGATTATACTGAAGAGGGTAACCCATATACCGGTACGCAGCTGCTAATTGAGAGTATAGCAGAAAACATAAGTGTTTCGGTTGAGTTTGAGCCTATAACGTACCTAGCTAAGTTTTATGTTGATATGTTAATGGCACCAGAATTTAGCAACGTTTACATTAAAGGCAACGATAATTTTGGTGGTTTATATGAAGGCTTACAAAGCCTTACCCTCGAATCGCAATGGTACGTTGTTACGCTAAGTCTGCCTCAGGGTTCATACTCTTATAAGTTTTATGCTGATAATGTTGAAGGAGCTGAATTTGATGATGATAACCGTTCTGTCACGGTTAGCAACGAGAATATTGAAGTTTATTGCCTCTGGGGCGGTAAGAACGCTGCCGCATCTTTTTCTCCCAACGCGAGAGATTACGACCTAACAAATCCTGCTGATGTGTCAACATCCATAACCTGGTATGCGGCTAGCAGTATCCAAACTGTTGTAAACGGGCTAACGAGCCTGATTGTTGATGAAGATTATTCTCTTTCAGAAAATACGTTTACCGTAAGTCAGAGTTACCTAAACTCTTTAACAATCAGCGAGTTCGACGTTGTGGAGTTAACGGTAAACTTTAACGAGGGCAATTCACAGGTATTTACCATAAATGTTACGCAAACGCCAATTGTTAACGCAACCCTAAATCCTAATAGGGTTAACGTCAATTTGTCTGCACTAGCCGATGTGAGCACTACTATAACCTGGGGCGATGCCACCAAGGTAGATAAGATAAAAAATGGCGAAACGGCATTAGCTACAGAGTATTATAGTATTGATGGCGATGTGCTTACTATCAAGTCTTCATACCTCAACAGCCTTAATATCAACGAGGGTGATGAGATTTCGCTTTCAGTGTCATTCGATGCTGGAAACGAACAACCTCTCACGCTATATGTCCTCACTAGCGCCTCGTTAAGCCCCTCATCGGTTCTGTTTGATGCTCACAATCCTGCCAATGTAGTTTTAGAAATAAGTTGGAACGATGCCGAAAGTATTCAGCACATTATGCAGGGCATAAATGAGCTTACTTATGGTGCTGATTATGTTGTTGAGGGGAATTCGCTTACGATTTTATCATTGTATATCGAAAACCAGAATCTTTCAGAGGGTGATGAAATTGAACTTGCTGTAAGTTTTAATATTGGTGCATCGGCACTCGTAACTGTAAGCGTTATTAAGAGTGCGGGCATTAATCCAATAGCAGCAACTTTCGATATTTGGGAGCCTGTCCCAGTGCAAACGGTTATAACTTGGAACGATGCAACTGCTGTTCAATCATTGTTTTATAACGAATTGGAGTTACTAGCTGGCACGGATTATAACGTTACCACTATCAATGAAGCAACAGCAAGGTTGACGATTCTGAATGATTACCTTTTGAATGCCCCATTGGGTGAAATTCCTCTTACCGTAAATTTCGATAGGGGTAGCCCTGCTACTTTTTCTATAACTGTTGCAAATAGTACCCCCTCGGCGAATACCATAGCGGTTAATTTAGTAGGGGGCAATGCTACGGTTGAAACAAGCCCTGCAGAAATGGCCATTCCAAATACAACGGTTACTGTTACCATAGCCAATATTGAGGCCGATAAGGAGTTCTCATCTATTACCGTTGAGGGCACAAGTGAAGGCCCTGTTGCTGTTAACCAGGTGGTTTATGGCGAAGAGTACACGTTCCAAATGCCCGAATATGCTGTAACTGTAACGGTTACGTTAAAAGTTAAAACCTTCCCAATTTTTACCGAAACGGTTGGTGTGGTTACAAGCACAACCTCAATTAAAAATCATCAGTTGGCTAGTGGTTTTGATAATGATAACCTAACAATGACGGCTGGCGATTTAGCTGCCGCCGATATTCGAGCAACGTATTCTTCGGTTGGTTATGCTGCTGCATCAGCTGGCGCGAATGTATTCTTTAGGGGTGCAGAGGGTACTTATGGCTTTGCCATTGAGGGTATTAGTCTTAGCAATTACCACAGTGTGGTTTTGCGTTTTGCCTTCCGAAAAGAATCGGCTTCGAATCTTCCCAACCTATCTGTTGAGTACTGGAACGGATTGGAATACATTAATTTACCTTTTAGTTTGGAACAAGCTAACAATGCCGCTACGGGTTGGTATTTGAGCCCCGAGATTAGTCTCCCCGAGGCAGCACAAATAGATAATCTAAAGTTACGATGGGTAAAATCGGGTAACGTATCTGTTCGAATTGATGATATTACACTTTCGGGAATTGAGAAACCCGATGTACTAGCACCAGTTGCAACCTTTATGCCAAGCAACCTTGAAACAGGGGTTAAGGTATCGGTTACGCCCACCATCTCATTTAACGAACCAATCTTTTTACCTTCAGGAGTGGCTGTTGATAATTCCAATGTTGAAACCATAATTAGCCTAACCAACGGGGGTAATAGTGTTAATCTTTCGGCTACAATTGCGAATCAAACCATTACGGTAAAGCCATCACAAAATTTAGCATATAACACTCAGTACGAGCTATTGGTTGGTTCAGTGCAGGATCAAGCTGGTAATGTTCTTCAAAGTGCTGGTATTTCGTTTACAACAGAGGAAGAAAAGTACGAAGTGATTTTCAGCGTTACTACGATAGATGGTAATGCCAACGGAATTTTGCAGGCAACAATTAATGGTTCGGAAATATCCTCTGGTCATTTAGCCCAAGCGGGTGCTGATGCGGTTTTCACCGCAATTTCCAACAAAGGTTATAGGGTTAAGCAGTGGGTTGTTAATGGCGATATTATTGCTGGTTTTACGGAGAGTGAATATACAATTTCAGGTATATCACAAAATATTACGCTTTTGGTTGAGTTTGAAGTTGAGCCCAACCCCATTACTTCTTATTCTGTAAAATTTAACGTTATTCAGTCCGATGGTGAATCTCACGGAACAATATCCGCAAGGGCCAATGAAAATTCAATTAACTCTGGCGATAATGTTGAGGAGGGGCGTGAAGTTGTGTTTACTGCAACACCAGAAAGCGGTTACAGGCTAAAAGCCTGGTATTTAAACAGCGAATTAATGGTAGGGTTCAATGATTTAGATTACACTATTGCTAACTTAATAGATGATGTTGATGTTTCGGTACAGTTTGAGCCAACCGATGCGGCTGTTTCCTACCCTGTGCAGTTTAGCGTTATTGAGGTAAACGGCGAGGCCAATGGAGCGCTAACCGCAACAGCCAATGGTAGCGTAATTATCAGCGGAGATTGGGTACCCCAAGGGTCTAATCTTGTTTTTACAACTGCCCCAGCTCAGGGATACGAGCTTGATACGTGGATATTTAACGGAATCGAAGAACCCGTTTTGTCTTTGCTAACCGTGAATTACGACGACCTAAATATGCCCTTAGACGTTAAAGTTAGGTTTAACGAGAAGAAGGAAACGTTCTATACTGTTAAATTTGGTGTTAGCTTGGTCGGTGGCAATGCCAACGGAAGCCTTACGGCCGAGGCCAATGGCACTACCATTGAATCGGGTAGTGAGCTAGCAATGGGTACGCAGATTGTGTTTACGGCTAATCCAGGAAACGGTTTTAGGGTTAAGGAGTGGTCGGTAAATGATCAGATTGTGTCAAGTGATATTAGCACCGAGTTTACAGTCGAAAATCTTGATGCGAATGTAGAGGTATTCGTTGAATTCGAAGCAATTCCTCCTCGAACATACAGCGTTCAGTTTAGCGTTGTTGGCGAAAATGGGCAGCTGGTTGCAACCGCTGATGGCATTCAGGTCTATTCGCCCGCTGAGGTTGACGAGGGAAGCAGGCTAGTGTTTACTGCCAATCCAAGTCAGGGATTCAGGGTTAAGGAGTGGACAAAAGATGGCAGTACGATTGATAATTATACAGAGAGCACATATTCAATATCAGAACTTTTAGCTGATGTTTTTATTAAAGTTGAATTCGAGCAGCTAACAAGTAGCCCAGTGATATCCCTTAGTCAGGTTAAAACTTACCCCAACCCGTTTACCAATACTATTCACATTCAAAATGCAGAATATATTACAAGGGTAATGATTACCAATTTAATTGGCAAACAGATTATCGATATAAGGCTTAATGGGGAGAATACGATTAATACTTCTAGTTTAATTGAAGGTGTTTATCTTGTAATTTTGGAGAATGAAAACGGGCAGCGAGTAGTTCGAAAGATGATAAAGCGCTAGCGTTTAAGCGCTAATACATTAAAGCCTCATCTCATTAGTTTAGCATAATGAGATGAGGCTTTTTTACTATTTACCCATAAAAATAATCATTACCGTCCGATAAAAACTCAAATTTGATTTCAGTTAAATTCAACTATTTGAAAACAAGCGATTTGCATATTGGCATTCTAGGTTTTTAGAAAGTAAGCCCCTCAGAATAATGAGGGCTGCA
>JBBACY010000062.1:0-14241 GCA_041656735.1 Bacteroidales bacterium
CGCACTTGGGCGAAACGCCACGCCATATGTGTTAATAAATCATAGGACGATTTGCTAATGCGCTTATTTTGATCAATTCCTTCAAAATCGATCTTCTCGCCTAAGATTTCCTTAAATTTCGCTTTGGAAAAGTAAGGGATTTGGTAATGCCGGGAAAGTCTTTTCGCTAACGCGCTTTTTCCCGATGCTAAATCACCAGAAATAATTATGATTTTTGCCATACTATCTATTCCTTTCTATGTAATAGCAATACATAAAAAGGCACCTTCATATTGAAGATGCCTTAATTTATTAAACGATGATGCGCCCTTTATTGGCGCCTTTTGAGGCGAAGATACGGACAACTCCGTTGTTGTTGCTCGCTAAGACCTCGGCGTAGGCAATGGCCTCTTTCTGCGTATCAAAGATTTTAATCGCTTTCCGACTTTGGGCAATCTTGACAATCCAGCGATCATCTTTGGCGCGCTTCATAATGTGATAAATCCGATCATAGTCTTTATCTTTATCATCTTTTTTTACCGGAGCAGGTTCAGCTTTTGCTTCTTTTTTCGGAGCAGCAGCTTTTTTCGCTCGTGCAGCTTTTTTATTTTCTTCTTTACGCACTTTTGCTTCCTCCTCAGTTTCGACTTCTAAGTCTTCTTCGTCTTCGACTTCTTCATCTAAATATTCAACCGGCGCACTTACTTTTTCTTCTTCTTCGACTATTTCTTCGACTGCTGGTTCTTCATGCTTTTCTTCCGCTGGTTTTTCTTCAGCGGCAGGAGCGGGTTCAGCTTTAGCTTTCTTTTTCCCAAAAGTATCAACAAAGGTTAACACTAGTAACACAAAGAAACTAAGCGCAATAAGCGCAGCACCAGTCGTAAAGATTAAACTTTGCGGGGGGCTTGTCCGCGCTAATAATTCGCTTAAGGCGCGAGGAGCGACTAATAGATAAGCGAATGTCGCAAGTAATAACACTAATGGGGCGTCCACTCTTTTTACTTTGCGAATGCCTTTCCCAATAATGTTAATAATAATGAATAAGATCGCCAATACTGGTGGAATTAATACGTACCAGTTAGCAGGTAAGACACTGACTAAACGTTGATAAGCTTCCACAAATAAGGACGGATCACCAATAAAGGCCGCTACAGCACCGATAATGGTAAAAAGTAAGGCACTTAATGTGGTATACAAAACACATTTTTTCATATAAGGCTCCTTTTCTATTTAAAACTATAAAGATATTATATAAAAATAATGTTATTCTGTAAACATATTGCCCATAATTTAGGGAAAATTAATGAAAAAGGAACATTCTCTCCCACAAAAGAAGAAAAAACCCCTAGTTTGCACTAAGGGTTCCGTTTATTTTTATAAATGGATTGGTTTATCTTCCGCCCCTAAACTTGCTTCCATAATGATTTCGCTAAGCGTTGGATGGGGGTGAATGCTTGCTGCTAATTCTTCCGCCGTTACTTCTAAGTTAAGGCCCAGCACTAATTCACTAATTAACTCGGTGGCGTTATAAGCATATATATGAGCGCCAAGTAATTCATTATGTTTTTCACTCACAATTAACTTAATAAACCCTTCTTTTTCCTCTTCTGCTAACGCTTTACCAGAAGCACTAAGCGGGAATAAAGATGTTTTATATTTAATCCCTTGCGCTTTTACTTCTTTTTCCGTTAAGCCAACTGCGGCAATTTCAGGTGACCCGTATATCGCAATCGGAATCTTTGTGTAATCCATTGCCCCGGTCTTTTGCCCTAAAGCGTGACTAACTGCGATCAGTGCTTCATGACTTGCGACATGGGCTAACATATGTTTGCCGTTAACGTCGCCAATCGCGTATACATCTTGAACACTTGTTTCTAAGTATTCGTTTGTTTTAATGTTACCGCGGTCTAAGGCTAGGTTTAAAACTTCTAAGCCTTGACTATTCGCTTTCATCCCGACGGCGACTAATACTTTATCAACTTCAAGGGTCGTGCTCTTACCATTATTAATATAAGTAACTTTCGCCCCATCAACTTTTTTAACTTCGGCGCTTGTTATAACGTTGACCCCAAGTTTTTGTAGTGCTTTTGTATAAGAAACTTCAATATCTTCATCAAGCATTGTTAAGATGGTCGGCATCATTTCTAAAACATATACATCAACACCAAGTAAGGCAAATAGGGTCGCAAATTCCACCCCGATGACCCCGCCACCAATAATGGCAAGTCTTTTTGGTAAAACATCAAGATTTAGCATTTCGCGACTCGTTAAGGCAGTTCCTTCACTTAAACTTTCTTTTAGCCCTTCAATTGGGGGAATAAAAGTTGATGCTCCAGTCGCAATAATAAGTTTTTTCGTTGTATAACTTTTGTTATCGACTACGACTTCATGGGCACTTTTAACTTCACCGTAACCATTAACGACATCAACTTTATTTTTCTTAAGTAAATAACTAATCCCGTTTGTAAGTTGCGACACGACTTTATTTTTGCGCGCCATCATCTTTGTGAGATTAACTTTTGCTTTACCTTCTATTTCCACGCCAAAAGTACTTGCTTCTAACACTGTTTTATACACTTTAGCGCTTTTTAGTAAGGTTTTCGTCGGAATACAGCCGTGATTTAAGCATATTCCACCAACTTTTTCTTTTTCAATAAGGAGTACTTTCGCCCCAAGTTGCGCCCCTTTAATCGCGGCGACGTATCCCCCAGGACCGGCTCCCAACACAATAATATCGTACATAACTCCTCCTAACTAAAGAGCATTAATGAAGGTTTATTCAATAATTCTTTCACGCGGATTAAAAAGCGTCCCGCATCCGCGCCATCAATAACGCGATGATCAACGGCAATCGAAAGTGGTAAGACGTGACTTATAACAATTTGCCCGTCTTTTACGACTGGTTTTTCACTAATTTTACCAACCCCCAATATCGCCACTTCCGGATGATTAATGATGGGGGTGCCAAAAGCAATGTCCATCGCGCCAAAGTTTGTAATCGTAAAGGTTGTATTTTGTAAACTCGCTAATTGGATTTTCCGCTCTCTTGTTAAGGTGGCGACTTCATTTAATTCTTTCGCTAATGTAAAGATACCTTTCGTATTTGCCGCTTTAATGTTTGGCACGATTAAGCCGTCTATAGTATCTACGGCAATGCCAATATTCATAAAGTGCTTAATAATCATTTCATTTCTTTCATGATCAAAACTTGCGTTAAATAACGGGAATTCACTTAACGCAATCGTTACTGCTTTAATAATAAAGGCCATATAAGTAAGCTTGACCCCTTTACTTTCGGCACTTAGTTTCGTCTTAGTGCGAAGTTCTACTAATTCATCAATCGATACTTCATCCATTAAGACGGTATGGGGAATGACACTTTTTGATATTGTCATGCTCTTAACAATCGCTTGCCGCAATTTCGTCAGCGGAACGACACTAACTTCCCCGTCACGTGAAGGTGGAGCGCTCGTAAAGGACGGGATCGACGGTGTTTTTTCTTTTCCTTTTTCACTAAAAGCGATAATATCATTTTTCATGACTCGGCCACTTGGGCCACTGCCTTGTACTTTTTGAATATCAACGCCTAAGTCTTTGGCAACTTTCCGGGCCGCCGGTGTTGCTAAAACTTTCGCCGTCCCTTTTACTTCTTCTTTTACTGATTCAAAAGAACTACCGATAATATCACTAGATACTGGTATTTCCCCAATTACCCCCGGCGCACTTTCTTCACTGATCGGCGCTGTTTCTTCTTTAACTTCGGCCTTTTGCGTTGTGCCGTCATCAATAATAACGACCGTTTCTCCAACATGAATTATTTCCCCTTCTCCTTTGGGGATTTTCGTAATAACCCCGCTGACAGGAGACGGTAATTCAGCGTTAACTTTATCGGTTTCAATAACGACTAAAGTGTCACCTTCATTAACGGTGTCACCTACTTTAAAGTGCCACTTTAAGATTTTTCCTTCATGGAGACCTTCGCCGATATCACTAAATTTAAAATCGTACATATATGTTCCTCCTTAAAACTTAATACTTTCTAAGATTGCTTTTTTTATACGCTCGGGACTTACAAAATGGAAATGTTCACCGCGCGCTAAAGGAACGGTAATATCGTGACCGGTCACGCGCGCACTTGGGCTTTCTAAATGTAAGAACGCTTTTTCATTTACGAGGGCGATAAGTTCCGCTGATGCTCCATAAGTTTTAACGGCTTCACTAACAACGAGGAAGCGTCCCGTTTTCTTTACGCTATTTATAATAGTTTCGGTGTCAATCGGACTAATGGAGCGTAAATCAATTAATTCGACACTAACCCCTTCATTTTCCAGCATTTTAATTGCCTTTTCAGTTTCGCGCACCATCGCGCCCCATGCAACAACGGTAATATCTTTTCCTTCTTGGAGCACTTTTGCTTTCCCTAAAGGAATACGATACATTTCACTTGGTACTTCTTGTTTACCTGCCCGATATATACGTTTTGGCTCTAAAAAGACGACTGGGTCTGGGTCTTCAATCGCACTGATTAAAAGCCCTTTTGCGTCATATGGGGTACTGGGGGTCACCACTTTAATACCCGGAATTTGGCCGAGTAAACTTTCTAAACTTTCACTATGATGTTCTAAAGCTTTAATGCCGCCCCCGACAGGAATACGGATAACAAGTGGCACACTATAAGCGCCCCGGGTCCGGTTACGATAACGGGCAATATGACTAACGAGTTCGGCTAACCCTGGGAAAATAAAACCGTCAAACTGAATTTCCGCAATCGGAATAAGGCCGTTTAAAGCCATCCCCATCGCCCCACCGACAATGGCGGCTTCAGCAATTGGGGTATCAAAGACGCGGTCTTCACCATATTTTTTTTGTAAGCCAGCGGTAACGCGGAACACGCCACCTTCAAAGCCAACGTCTTCGCCAAAGACGACCACTCTTTGGTCATCAGCGAGTTTTAAGTCTAAAGCTTCATTAATTGCTTCCAATAAGTTAATTACAGCCATCTTACTTTCCTCCTTCATTTAAAAATGCTTCATAGTCTTGAAGTTGCTCTTCTAAAGCCGGGGTCATTTCTTTATATGTATATTTAAAGATATCGGCTAAGGCAACTGGTCCAAGTTCAGTTTCGACCTTTTTAAAGACATCATTAACGTAATTATTATGTTTTTCGTTGAGCGCCTCTTCTTTTTTCTCATCCCAATAGCCTAAATCTTCTAAATACTTTTTAAAGCGAATCATCGGTTCTTTGGCTTCCCAAATGGCGACTTCTTCGTCACTGCGGTAAATGGTAGGGTCGTCGCTTGTCGTATGCGCGCCTAAGCGATAAGTAACCGCTTCAATTAAAACTGGTCCTTTCCCGCTCCGAGCGTGACTTAGCGCTTCTTTCATCGCCACATACATCGCTAGGATGTCATTACCGTCAACTTGAATGCCGGGAATGCCAAAGGCAACGGCTTTTTGCGCTAAAGTTTTGGCTTTTGTTTGTTTAGCGCGTGGGGTGCTAATTGCCCATTGGTTATTTTGAATTAAGACAACCATTGGTAAGTTATAACTACCAGCAAAGTTAAGTCCTTCATAGAAGAAACCGTGACTTGTGCCCCCGTCCCCAATGGTGGCGACCGCGACTTCACCTTTTTTAAGAATTTTACTAGCGTAGGCTAATCCGGCAGCGTGATTAATTTGCGAACCGATAATAATATTAACTGGTAACGTATGAAGTTTAGGGTCAATGTGGCTGCCCCATTCATTACCGTACCAATATAAATAGATGTTTTCTAATGGGACTCCTCGATAAAGCATCGCTGGTAATTCACGAAACGCTGGTGATAACCAGTCTTTCGGGTCTAAGGCCGCCATCGCGCCGACTTGGGTTGCTTCTTGGCCGCGGTTAGGGGCGTAAGTTAGCATTCGTCCTTGTCTTTGGTATTGGAGCGCTTTAATATCGGCAATACGCGCTAAATGCATTACTTCATACATTTTAAGTAAGGCCTTTTTATCTAAATGCGGATCTAAGTCTTTAGCGACAATGTTTGCCTTTTCGTCTAAGATCTGTAACATTTTTCCAAGTTGTGGATCATATTTTTTAAATAACATTTTCTTTCCTCCTATCTTTTCTTTTAAATGTTTTAGTCCTTACATTAAGATTCCACTTTTAAGTAAGGTTAAAAAACTTTGTTTATTGACATCAAGAAAGTAATCATTAAAGTTAATGCTATTACTTATCTTTGTAATTGTTTCGTCATCATAATACTCATTTATAAAGTGAGCGGTAAATTGTTCTAATGGTTTGAGGGTAAAAAAGTCACCAAAGAGTTGGAAGTCTTTAATTTTTCCTTCTTGGAGTAATAAGCGGATTTTAAACACGCCGCCTTCAATGCGTCCTTTTATTTCTTTGGTGTAGGCGGCTTGTTGATGGTAAAGATATTCGATAGTCGCGTATTTTTCACTTCTTTTTAAAAGCATCTTTAATTCTTCATCACTTAATTCATAAACGTCATTTGTTATTTCTTGCTCTAAATGATGAATTAAAGCTTCTTGAGTCATCCCATTTAAATATGGCTTTAAATTAGTGACGCGGGAACGGACACTTTCAATACCTTTACTGACAAGTTTTTCATCATCCGGCGTAATGGCGCGAATCATTGTTTCTAAATCAGCGTCATAAAGGAAGGTGCCGTGGAGTAACATGCCGTTTTTATTTTGTAAAAAGGCATTGCCGCTTACTTTTTTACCGTTATAAAGTAAATCATTGCGGCCACTGAATTCGAGGGTGACGTTAAGTTTTTCAAGCGCTTTAATAATGTGACTTAAATGGGTTTTAAAGCTAAAGTTTTCACTTCTTTTCGCGATGATTGAAAACATGGTGTTATGCTCATCAGCGTAGACTGTCCCGCCCCCGGTTGGACGGCGGAATAATTTAATGTTATTAGCTTTTAAGAAATCAAGATTAACTTCATTTTCAATAATTTGATTGTGACCAATAACAACACCTTTAATAACCCAGGTGAAAAAGTAAGACTCGCCTTCTTTTAGCACTTCGTTTAATAAATAGTCTTCAAGCGCAAAGTAAAAGTAAGGGGTAAAGTTGCCACTATTTTGATGTTTTACTAAAATCATAACCCCTCCTTCTACTGAAAATGATTTTTTATTTCACTTATAAAGTTAGTTCTTACTTCTGCCTTATGCACACTACCGGCGTGGAGCCACGTTACGTTATTTATACCTACCATCTTAAAGATGCCTTCAATGATCCGTTTATTAATCGGGTCACCAAAAGTCTTTAACCCATCTTTGGTTAAGGAAGCAGTCGTAATAACTGTTGCTTTATTTATATTTAAAAGCGGGACAATATTATAATTATCACCATCTTTATAGACGTGTCCTTTTAAAAACACTTTGTCGAAAAAACCGCTTAAAATGGCCGGTTCTCCATACCACCATAACGGATAGATGAAAATTATTTCATCAGCGTTTTTTATGTTATTAACATAATCCTTAGCAAGCGGATCATTATATTCACCCTGCCCAAAAAGTTTTAGGTCTTCGCTTGTCATTACGGGATTAAACCCATCTTTATATAAATCGAGCACTTTAACCTTTTTCCCTTTTGCTTTAAGGGCGGTTTGCACGGTCTCGTTTAGCGCGTGATTAAAAGATCCGTCCCAAGGATGTACATATACAATTAATGATTGCACGTTATCGTCCTCCTTTGGACACTTACATTTTATAGCATAAGACCACTATTTTAACGATATTTGCTTACCCATACCTTTTAACTAATTTAGCGATATAAAAAAGAGGCCATTATAGCCTCTTCTTAAAGTTTGCTTTTCTTTTTAACTTACCCTTTTACCGGTTTTCCAAATAAGAATAAAAACGCTAAAGTGGCAGGCACTAAGTAAAAGACAATCCGAATTAAAGCATCAATAATATAACGGACTAAAAGCTTAAGTTCAACATTGCCCACTCCTCTAAAGAAGCCGACTAATGCCATTACGGCAAAGTAAGCAAAGAAGATTAAAGCAATAATCATTAAGATGCGTTCAGCTTTCACTAAACTCGGGATTAAAAGTAAGATCCCCACCACTAAAAGTAAGAACGCAACAAAAGGAATACCTTCCCACGTTAATGGTTTTGAAAAGTAATCGACAACTTCACCAACACTTACTAAAATCGACCAAACAGCGACAATAATCTTTAAAGTTTTTTTCATATATTTTCTCCTTCTTTATAATCGTAGCAAAGAACTAGAAATAAATTTAGCTAAGTGCTAAAAGTATAAGTTTTTAAAATGGTTGTTTAAAATTATAGTTTTACACTAACTTCTTCCGTAAACTCGATGATATAAAGTCCACGAGCATGACCATGATAATAACCGCTAGTAAGATCGTGCCAAGTAATTCCCAGCTCCACATTGAACTAGCAATCGTTAAAATACTACCTATTCCCCCCGCGGACACTAACCCTAAAATACTGACCGCCCGCACATTAATATCAAGGCGATAAAGAGTAATCGAACTTAAGTCAGGTAAGATATTTGGTAACACCCCATAACGAATCTTTTGCCAGACGTTTGCCCCCACGCTATCAAGGGCTTCAAACGGGCTTTTGTCCATATTATCAATTGCTTCACTAAAAAGTTTACCAAGCATCCCAATACTATGGAGCCCAATCGTCAGCATTCCACTAAAAGCATTCATCCCAAAACCTTTTACTAAAATAATCGCTAAAATGATTTCCGGGAAGACGCGAATAATAAGTAAGATAACTTCACTAATTTTCGCCACTTTTTTCCCGACTAAGCTTTCCGCTCCTAAAAAGCCAAAGGGAATGGCTAGAATCGCCCCAAATAAGGTGCCTAAAAAGCCAATTGCAAATGTTTCAAGTACTAAGTGGACAATACCTTGTGAAAATTGATAATCACCAACGCCAAAGAAAAAGTCCCATTGAATCTTTATAATACGGCGGAACATATCACCAAGCGTATAATCTAAGTTTTTAAGCCGGGTCAACTTAATGGTCGATCCACTAAAGGTAAAGATAATAACAACAATTAATAAAACGACAAAGATCGTATTAATAATCCAGCGTTTTGGTTGTTTGCCGTACATTTCTTAGACATTAAGGCTGCGCGTCTTCATTTAAGTTTCCTCCGCGTCCAGTTTGAAAAGATTTGCACTACAATGACAGTAATAAAGATCGTAATAATCGCCACTCCAACTTTATTGTAGTTATATAAGATGTTATCGCTTATTACTTGGCCAATACCGCCCGCACCAACATAGCCTAAAACGGCGCTACTACGGACATTAATTTCAAAGACATAAATAACGTAGCCTAAGTAAATCGGTTTAATTTGTGAAAATATGGCGTAATTAAAAGCAACAAGTTTATTCGCTCCACTTGATTCAAGCGCTTCAAAAGGTGACATATCAACGGTTTCAATGGCTTCATAAAGCATTTTCGCCATAATCCCAAAACTAAATAACGTAATTGCCACAATTCCGCTTAACACTCCAGTGCCGACCATAAAGGTTGCTAAAACGGCGAGGATAATCATCGGAATTGAACGCACTAAGTTCATAATAAGTTTAATCGGAACGGAAATAAACTTATTTTTAATGACGTTATGCGCACTTAAAAAGGCGACCGGAAACGCTAAGACGGACCCGATAATAGTGCCGCCTAGACTAATTTGAATTGATTCAATAAGCGGAGTTTGCATCTCTTTAAAGTAACCAAAGTAATCATTCCATGTTCTGACGCCATACGGGACAAAAAGACGCTTAAAGATAACACCTAATTCACTTAAGCGATAAGAGCTTGGCGTAAAAGGGATGAATTGCGCAAAAATGATTGTCGTAATAAGTAAGCCCCCGATAACAAACCATATTTTATTAAAGGGCTGTTTAACTTTAGCCACACTTTTAAGCGTAAACTCACGCATCAGTGGCACCTAACATTTCATCATGGCGTATAGTGCGGCCATAAATATTAAATAATACTTCTTCATTAACACTTTCTGCGTTGCCGTCAAATACGACATATCCGCCTTTAATGCCAATGATCCTTGTTGCGTATTTAAGCGCTAAGTCGACGTGGTGCATATTAGCGATAATCGTAATTCCTAACGCTTTATTAATCTTTAAAAAGTCATTCATTACTTGCACCGTCGTAATGGGGTCAAGCGAGGCGACTGGTTCATCGGCTAAAATAACTTTCGGTTCTTGAGCAAGGGCGCGGGCAAGCGCGACTCTTTGTTGTTGCCCTCCCGAAAGCTGGTCAGCGCGTGTAAAAGCTTTTTCTAAAATACCCATTGTTTCTAACGCTTCAAGGGCAATTAGCTTATCTTCTTTTGGAAATAGACCAAAGACCGTTTTAAAAGTATTATGATAAGCGACTCTGCCGGCAAGGACATTATTAAAGACATTCATTCTTTTTACTAAGTTAAAAGATTGGAAGATCATCCCAATATTACGCCGCATTAGGCGTAATTCTTTGTCTTTTAGTTTACTAACATCGACATCATCGATAAAAATACTACCTTCACTTATTTCGTGCATTTTATTAATTGAACGGAGGAGGGTAGATTTACCCGCCCCCGAAACACCAATAATAGCAGTGCACAACTAACTCACCATCGTTAATGGTAAGGTTCACATCCTTTAAGGCCTGGACGCCATTAGGATATGTTTTTGATACGTTACTAAATACAATCATACTAACGCCAACTATTATAAATTGTCACGTTTAAAGACATAAACTTCGCGTTCGCCATCATAATCAGCGTCGACCGCAATTTTGTAACCAGTGTGGTTATAAACGGATAAGGCTTGTTTGCCCACTTTCCGTTTCAATAGTTTCTAAAAATGCTTGTTGAATTTTTTGTTTATTTCATTGCTAATTTCTCCTATATATCCCTATTTTACTATGACCAACTTTTAATATGACTTATCTTTAGGGTAATGATTTACCATATTTTAGAAAACCCTACATATATGTACGCAAAAAAAGAGAAAAAGAAAAAGGAGCGATGTCCGCTCCTTAATCTTTACGTAATATTACGTTATTTTATTAAGCTGTTAATCTTTTTTTGTTAATGAAGTAATAGCCAACAAGTGTTGTAATACCGATAACGCCAATTAAAGCAATCGCGGCAAGGTTATTACTTGGTTGTTTGCTTGTAATTCTACCCGCTGGGGTTTCGTTTGCACCAACCCAAGCTGCGAGATAGTCCATACGTGCACGAGCACTAACAAAGATTGCTTCCGCATTTTCTTCAAAGACTTCTTTTGCTCCTTCGGATAAAGCGTTATATTTAGTCATTAAGGAAGCGTGAACTACTTCGCAATTGTTTTTTGCATTTAAGCCTTCGCCATTAACCACATCATCAGCAAAGTCACGAGCAGCCGTATAATCGTCAGAAACAATGGAAGTCAAGTCAACATATAAATCTATTGCATTTTGTCCGCCATTGTAAGACGCAAACAGGGCCGAACTAGAGTTCAACATTAAAACATTACGTGTATTACTGCCTTGCGAAATCATCGAGATAACACCAGAATCAATACCAATTCTCCAAGAAGCATTGCCGTCGATAGTTGCTTGTGATCTGAGATAATTCTTTGAACTACTTGCAGAATAAATATATTGATTAGAAGTATCCCCATTAATTGATTTAAAAGCAAAAGTATTGTCTACACTACCTTCTTCTAACAGAAACATTTGTGTTTGGTCGGTCTCAACAATGTCGCTTCCATCCATAGTCGCTTCAATTGCAGTTCTGTTGTTACTTCCTTGGATAGTCGACATCACCCAAACTACATCTGATTTAGTGCCAGCGATTACATATTGAGCCCCAAGATGTAGTTGCGATAAACTAGTGACCTTAGAGAATTTTTGTAACACAGGCGCCGCAGCCACATTAATGCTAAATGTTTCTGTGACCGTAACTTCACCTTCGGTATAGGATACTGTAACTAACTTGGTTCCAATGTCACCCTGTGAGAAAGTGTACCCGTCATAATCCGAGGTGTATCCCGAAGATAATATTTTTGTAAAACCTACTGTATCATAAGCAGTAACCGATAGTCCACTTAAGTTAAATGCATCACCGACATAGTAATTTAATTTAGCATTAGCAGTGTCCAAAGTAATATGATCGAGTAATCCAAATTCTTGTGAAACCTCTTCGTAAGTAAATGAAAAACTTGCCCAGTTAGTGTTACCACCCGGAACTAATTGAAAGTATCTAATATTGTCGGCTGATGGTATGGTCCAGTTTAATGTTTGGGTATTAGTGGTGAATGTTTGGGCCGTTAATGCAGTTCCACCGGTGTGTGAAGTAACGGCGGCTGTTGAACTTACCCTTGGGGTTAGACTACGCAAGGAGCCACTTCCTGGCATTGTAACCGATATATTCGTAATCGGACCTGGAGTAGCAGTCGTATTATGAGGGTAAGGTTGCCTTCCACTAGTAGTAGAAACTTGAATGTAGGCTTTTGCATCAAAATATATGACACCCTCTCCATCAATTCCACCTTTACTCCATGTTCCGTTAGCATATCCAGAGCCACCAGAAAAATCATCTCTAACTACAGTAACAGTTGTCGGAGCAGCTCTCGCCCCCACAAAATCCTTTTGATTGTTAACAGCCACCCCTAGGCCAATAGCCATCGTAAATACCGCTAAAGGGGTAAACAGTCGTTTAATTATTTTATTCATATTGTTCCCTCCTAATATGAAATACTTATTAATATACAAGTTTTATTATATACCTATTTATAAGTTTAGCAATCAAAATCATAAAACGATGGTAAAAAATTATATGAGTTCGATACAAATAGCGCTTTATAACTCTATAAGACTAAGGATAATCCAACAAACCAATCATTAAGAAGCTAATTGTTACTTCATTAATACATCTTTTTTCGGTAAACAACATATAAACTTAGGGAAGTAAGGCCAATTAAAAGTAATAAAAACAAAGGTTCATGCGTTTGCTCTTTTTTAAAGAATGTTGGACGTCCCATTGTTTGTTGTTGATTAACCCAAGAAGAAAGATAAGACAGTCTAGCTTTTGCAAGAGCGATAGGACCTTCGCTCGAGTTTTCAAAATATGACCTCGCATCCTCACTAAGGCGATTAAACTCATCAACAAGGTTTAACAAGATGATATCACATTGGCCATAGGCGTCTTGTCCACCTTCGCCATTTACATAGTTAGCAAACGCTAGCGCTTGATTTTGGGCACTATTATAGGAATAGCTGACACTAATCTCTGCAAGTAAGGTTCTACTTGAAGCCGAGGCAATAACGAGTTCAAGCGCATAAACTTTGGCATTCATCGAAGCAGAAAAAAATAAAATACCGGGATTTGCTTTTGCATAATTAGTAATATTCGCTAAATTGCCTTTACTATCATATGCCGGTATAACATACGAATCACTTAAACCAGCAAGTCTATTCCCGAATTTATCAAGAGCGTACATTGTTAAATTGGCCGTATTTGTTGGGGAGTTGGTTGCGGCACTTACCTTAACAGTCATTAATGATCCAAGCGGAATCGAACTTAAAATTTGAGTGCTTTTGATAGTGCCACCTGTTGAGGCTGATGAGATACCATAACCCGAGGAAAAATAAGCACCAAATCCGGAAACGGTGGGCCAATAACTATTACCAGTACCCGCAAAAGAAAACGTCATCGTTGTTTCTGGTGGAAGGCTTTGCTCGATGACGGTGAAAGAAATCGTATCCGTAAGTCCCCCTTCACTCGTTGTGACGGTGATCGTGCCACTCCCTGCAGCTAGAGCGGTTACTTGGCCACTATGATTAATGGAAGCTATAGAAGGGTGACTCGATGTCCATGTGACATTTTTATTGGTCGCACTAGCGGGCATCACATTCGCGGTAAGGGATGCACTACTACCCACTTCTAAGTTCAGACTTGATGGACTAATACTCACCCCGGTTACGGGAACACTTTGATTAGTAACGGTAATGGTTGCTGAACCATAAACTGAAGTATTTGAAATTGATGTGGCGCGAATCGTCACAACTCCTACACTAACGGGGGTGACAACACCATTACTTACAGTCGCGATACTCGGATCAAGAGACGACCAGGTAACGCCGCTTGAGGCGCCAAGCGGTAAGACAGTCGCATTTAAGGTTAAATTTGATCCAAGATTAACAGAGGCATTACTTGGGGATACACTAATTGATGTTGGATCAACATTTGAAGCGGAACACAAACTCTGGGTTGCG
>JBBACY010000063.1:0-14216 GCA_041656735.1 Bacteroidales bacterium
TTTAGTAGTTGAGTGAAACCAATAATACCATTCATTGGGGTTCGTATTTCATGCGAAAGGTTTTGTAGGAACGCAGTTTTAAGCCTGTCGTTTTCTTCAACTTTTAATTTGGCCTTTACGAGTTCTTCGTTTAGTGTAATATACTCTTCGTTTTGGGCTTCAATTTCATTCGTTTTTTCAATGATTTTGGTTTCGGCCAGCTTGCGGTCGTCTATATCCATCATCATCCCTGAAATAATATTTTTGGTTAGCGATGCGCTAATCAGTAAATATTTTGTCTTCCCTTTTGGGGTAATAAACTCCAACTCGTAATTGTTAACCCTATCGTTTACCTTAATTACACTCAGGAATGTTTCGCGCTTGCTTACATCCTTGTATAGAGTTCTGATGTTTGTTCTCATCAACTCTTGAATGGAGTTAAATCCAAGAATGTCGCATAGTGCTTGATTTGCAAACATAAAATCGCCTACAAGATTGGTTGAGTATACTCCAACGAGTGAGTTTTCAACCAATGATTTGTATTTTTTTTCCGATTCAACTATTTTTTCTTGCGCAATGGTTAAATCGGTAATGTCGCGCATAAAACCTCCTACACCAACTTTACCAGAGTAAAATTTCACGGGAAATTTGTGTGCTTCGTATATTTTATTGTTATAGTTTACCACACTTGTTACCATCATCTCTTTTTCTACTGTTTCTAGGTCTGTTTGGTGTGAATCGTTTGCTATACTCTGCGGGAGCAGCTCAAAATCAGTCCGATTAAGTATCTGTTCCTCGCCCTTTTCAAAAATTTTAAGCCCTGCCTGGTTTATCATTATGTATTTATGCTCATGGTCTTTTAAGAAGGCTATGTCGTTTGTTGAGTTCATAAAAACCCGGTAACGCAGCTCGCTTTGCTGAAGATCAAGTTCGGCAATTTTTTTTGAGGTAATGTCAGTGTGCGATACAACTAAGCCTTGGCTGTATTTATCATGCCCAGCGTAGGGCACTCCTCTTACCTGAAACCATCGGCTTTCCTTTTCAATTTTAAACTCGTATTCCATTTCAAATATTGAAATAGTACCACTTAACACCTTATTTAACCCCTCAGTAATAAGATTAGCATCAGTTTTATTGGCACCGCTGGCCTGTTGGCAAACCGAAAAATAGTTGACTCCCACACCAACTTTAGTTATAGTGTTACTATGTTGGCGAATAAAGTTTTGCCAGTTTCTGTTAGCAGAAACTATTTTTCCAGAGTGGTCGAGTAGGCATATATTCGCATTTATTGAATCGAGTGTGGCTTGTGCTACCTGTTTTTGTTCGTATAGTTTTTGGGTCGATTCAACCCTGTCGGTTACATTGTAAGCCACAACAAGCCTGGCTTGCGCTCCATCATAGTCAATACTGTGGGAGGTTGTTTCGGCATAAATAGTTTTACCATTTTTGTACTTGTGAACCCATGGACCTGAATGCTGGATTTCGTTTTCTGAATCAGGCGTACTGTTACTATGGCTATAATTTTGCCCAGTTTGCTGAATGTCTTTAATAGTCATAGCAGAAAACTCTTGTGTGCTGTAACCGTAGTTTTTAACAGCCATACTGTTTACTGCCAGAAATTTAAGGGTTTTTGTATCGTATACCCACATTGGGTTAGGGTTGCTGTTAAATAGAATTCGATATTGAGCCGCACTTTTGGCTAAAGCTTGTTCTGCTATTTTTCGTTGGGTAACATTTCGGGCAATACCCTCAATGGCAATTACTTTGTCATTGCTGTGGTTATATGTGAGCACGTTTATTTGCTCAATATGAGTGATTTCGCCATCCTTTTTAATAATTCGGTAGTTAATGGTTGATTTGCCATTGACTTGCGATTTGCGTAGGTTTTTAAATATCCATCGGTCGTCGGGGTGAATAATGTTTATGCTAAGCTTTTTGTTTCTATAGAACTCCTCGGGGGTATAGCCCGTAATGTGAATTGACGATGGGCTTACGTAAGAGAATTTAGGTTTGGGTTTGTATTCAAAGCGGTAAATAAAGTCTTGAGCATTTTCAGCCAGCATTCTAAATTTCTCTTCACTTTTTTTTAGGGCTATCTGAACTTGTTCTTTTTCACGTTTGTTTTTTGCTTGTTCAAGCGCTTCGTTAATCGCAAATGGCAGGCGTTCCTTTCTATCTTTAAGTATATAATCTGATGCGCCTGCTTTCATACATTTAATGGCTGTCTCTTCGTCAATTGAGCGGGTAAGCAGAATGAATGGGGTGCTGGGGGCGTGTTGCTTGGCGAGTAAAAGGGCTTCCATGCCATTGAAAACGGGTAAAGAATAGCCAGATACGATAATGTTGGGTGCAAAATTATTGATGGTTTCAATAAAGTCCTTAGCGTTGTTTACCCTAATCGATTGGAAGTGGATTCCACCTTTTTTAAGGGTTTGCTTTGCCAGTTCGTAATCTTCTATTAGGTTTTCAACAAAAAGGATTTTTACAATTTGAGTTTCTTGAACCATAAATTTCAGTTGTTTAATAGAGATTTTTTTAGTGCTATTTGGTTTCTAACACTGTGAATATGTAGCCAGCATATGTTCAAGTTTTATTTTTTAAAGCAAGTTCAATTTAAAATAGAGAATACGCAATATAGCTTTTTACTTCGAGTTTATTGCATTGATATGCATCACCTTCTTAAGGCTTTCAACTGATGTTGATTGCGTTTTGTGGCTTGACTTACCTTCCATTTTCATATCAATTAAATACGAATTTTGTTGGGATAGTCGGTTTTTTGTTCGGCGCAATGGGATACTTCCTAATAGATTTACATAACAGGTTTATGCACTTGGTAGTGTGAAGTAAAATTGGCTACCCTTGTCAGGTTCCGATTCAACCCAAATTTCACCCTTATGTTTGCTTACAAACTCTTTACATAGAATAAGGCCTAACCCTGTACCATGCTCTCCATCTGTGCCGTAGGTCGATTTCGAGTTAGTAACTAAAAATACGGTATCTATCTTCTCTTTTGCAATTCCAATGCCTGAATCACTAACACAAATTTCTATTATTTTGTTTTTGCTGACTGCACTAACTTTAATTGTTCCGTTTGTGGGGGTAAATTTTATGGCGTTTGATATTAAGTTTCGCAGCAAGGTTAGCACCATATTTTCGTCGGCTAAAACGTGGATTGAACTATTAATTGAGCTAGTTAAGCTTATATTTTTTGCGAAGGCAGTGCTGCCAAGCAGCTCGAAGCATTGCTTATTTATGCTTATTAACGACAGTTTTTGCGGGTCGTATTTTATGTGTCCTCTCTGAAATTGAGCCCAATCGAGAAGGTTAGCCAGTAGTTTGGTTGTATTTTCGGCGGCAGTGGTTAAATGGGTTACAATTTCGTCTAGGTTGCTTTCGTCGTTGTCGGCTGGCGAGTAGCTCTCTTTAAGTAGGTGGCTAAGCTGTAAAATATTGTTTAGCGGATTTTTTAAGTCGTGTGCAATAATTGAGAAAAACTTATCTTTTGTGGCGTTTAGTTGCTTCAACCTTTTTTCGCTTTCGGTTAGTACTTTTGTTTGCTCGTTTAGGATTTGAGTTATTTGGTAAAGTTCGATATGCGAGTGCACTCGGGCAAGTAGTTCTTCTTTTTGGAATGGTTTGGTTATATAATCAACGGCACCTGCCTGAAAACCTTCAACAATAGCTTTTACATCGCTTGTTGCTGTGAGAAAAATAATAGGAATATTATGTAGCCTCTCGTTCTGTTTTATGCGCTTGCAAACCTCAATGCCTTGCATGCCAGGCATTGTACGGTCGAGGAGTATGAGGTCGGGGGTATTGTTTTCTAAAAACTTCAGCGCCTCTTCTCCGGTGCCATGCGTAAACAGGGTGTAATTCTCGGCCTCTAAAAAGCTTGAAATTAGTTCAAGCAGCGCTTGCGAGTCATCAACTAAAAGAATATTGCCTCTGGAATTCATGTTACGTGCCGTTGTTCGTTAAAAATTTTGCGAGCCAAACTATTGTGATTTTGGCACATACTGTCGTGTTCTGTTTCGTAGTATGCCAAACGATCAGGTACTTACTGTTTAGCCTTTCAAACTGGGCGAAAGTATGAAGTCTTTTGCATGTTTCAAATGGTTTTAGTGATTTTAAAATTTTGAAACATAAACCAGCGTAGTAGTTCTTAAAGTAGAAAATAGTTTTGCTATAACCAAACTACACAGTAATACCATTTTGTTCTTTGCGTGTGATGTTTTTTTGATAGCTAATTTTAGATGGGAAGAAGCACAAAAGATACTACTATTATATACCAAAACAGCAACAAGAAAATCTAGCAGCTGTTTTGGTAAATATTGTAAACTAGCTGTTTCCTAGTTTTTATTTTCTACAAACTCAGTAATATCCACCGAAATTTCTACCACTTTAATGGGTTCTCCGTCATCTTTGAATATTGGGTAGGCACTCGTTTTAACAATAAACTGATTACCATTTTTGTTTAGATAGTGCTTAGTTCCTTCTGACGGTTTCTTCGACCTCATATCTTCCCAAAACTTCTTATACTTAACTGAATCAATGCTATTTTCCTTGCAAAATAGTACGCTGTGATGCTGCCCAACCAGTTCACTTTTGGTGTAACCACTGGTTTTACACATCATAGTGTTTGCGTGGGTTATGTTGCCTTTAAAGTCGTACTCTAGTATGTTTGCAATTCCGCCAATAGCCTCAAGTGTCCATGAAATCTCTTTCTCCTTACGGCTCATCTCCTCCTGGGTGGCGAGTAGTTCTTCCATATTCTGCCGCATTTCTTCTTCTTGAGCCTGCATTTCTTCGGCTTGCTGCTGTGACTGTTCTAGAAGAAACCTAGTTTTCACATTAATTTTCGCGGTAGCTATGGTAGCGGCAATGCTTTCGGCAACTTTCTCAAGAAAATCAACTTCAAATTTATCAAAAACGTTAAATGAGGCTATTTCAATAACTCCCAAAACAGTTTCGTCATGTTTTAGAGGAATTATAATTATGCAATTTGGAGGAGCCTCACCCAACCCCGAGGTTATGGTAACAAAATTGTCTGGAATTTCGGTAAGGAAAATTGTTTCACCCTCGAATGCACAAGCGCCTACCAGACCTTCGCCCATCATCACTTTAATATCGATAAACTTTTTTCGCTCCCAAGCATACACCGATTTGGCCTCAAGTGTAATGTCTTTATCGTCATCGTTAACTAAAAACAGTGCACCCTGGTTTCCGCTAACATACTTAACTAGGTTTAATATAACCTCATCGGTTAGTTTTTGTAGGTCGTCGTTATTTTGTCTGAGTATATCGGCAAATTTTGCAAACCCTTCGTTTGCCCACGCTCGCTTCTTATCTTCGGCTACTCTTTTGTTTTCCTCCTCCTTAGCGGTCTTTAGACTATTGCGCATGTTAAGGAGTGATTTGCCTAAAGCATCATTTTCGCCAAGTATTTCAAGTTCACTTTCAAAGTGACCCTTGCCAATGTCGTTTGCAAAGTTTGTTTTTTTGTTAAGCGCTTCAATTGATGTGTTTAGCGAGTTAGCCATAGCTTCTAGCTCATCACCCGTATTGAGGTTAAGTATTAAATTGCTAGAAATCTCGCCCTTTTGCATCCTGTTAAGCGATTTGGTAATACGAACAATTGGGCGTGTTACACCGTTTGCTACAAGAATGAGAACAAGGGTAAGTAACAATAATCCGATGGCACCTACAATTAACGATACCCTCTGGCTTTTGTCGGCTCTTTGGGTAATTACATCCATAGGTATACTTAGAGAAAGCGACCAGGTTGAGTATGAGTTACCAGGCTTAATGGGGGCAAAGGTTATATAGTGCTCTTTACCATCATCGGTTGTTTGAAAGTAGCTGTGCTCTTGACCTTTACTAATTATGTTATCTAGGTCTTGGGCTTCGTAATCCGATGCAAAAACTTCGCTTAAAGGTTTGTTAATTAGTTCACTATTCTGATGTGCTGCAATTAATCCCGCTGTTGAAACTAAAAATGCGTAGCTACCAGGTACGGGTTCAATTTTCGATACAACTTGCTGTAAGCGTGATAGGCCAACATCAAAACCCACAAGGCCAACGTATTTACCGTCTTTTTGAACAGGTGTAAGCAACGATGTCATTAGTATTAATTCGGTTTTGTCTTGTGTATCACCTTCGTCTAGATATGGTTCCCAAATATCTTCTTGGTTAAGTCGCTTAAAATCGCCATAAATTTTTGGGTCAACTTCCAAACTTCTGTCCTCAATTGAAGTGCTAATTTTGTTCCCCTCACGCCAAAGTGTAACGCAGTATCGGCCATGGTCTTTTGTATAGTTAGGCACGTAGCCGTAAAACTCCCAGCTATCCCATATTGAGTACACGTGGGGGTTGTTTTCTAGAACAGGCCTATACATCCGCTTAAAAATATCTTGCCATTGTTCGGTGGGTAATTCGTGATAAATTGAAAACGCCTGAGCCAGTGTACGCGTAACAGCAAGATCGCGCTCAAATTCTTTCTCAATCTTTTGAGCTTCAATTGTAGCTGTTTTCTGAGCGTTTTGCAGAGCATCGTCAATCATTGTTTTGCGCGAGTTGGCTACAATGTACCCAACGGCGATAATGTATAGCGCCATTGAAGCGCTTAGTACCGAAAAAAATATTTTTTGCCTAATATTCAGTCTTATTCTCATGGTAGGTTTAATTATCGGAAATGATTGCTAAACTTAATTCGTTTTGTCGAAATATCAAAGAAATTATTATAGATTGATTATGCTTATCACAAAAATAGCTATTTTAAAAAAAATAATTAGTTTTATCCTCTTAAACCATTCAATACTATGAAGTATTTTTTAGCACTTTTCGCATTAATATCATTGGCTTGCTGTACACCCAATATTGATAAACTGATTGATGAGTCGCAAATTGAACGCGATATACTGGTTCTGGCTTCCGATAGCCTAATGGGCCGTGCTCCGCTTACAATAGGTGAAACTCGAACAATTTCGTACCTTGAGAAGAGAATGAAGGAGATTGGGTTAGAGCCTGCTTTTAGCGGAAGCTATTTTCAACAGGTTCCATTAGCTAAAATTACATCGAAAGTGCCTGATAAGCTCGTTGTGCAAACTGCAAACGGTAAAACAGAGGTATTAAATCGATCTGAGATTTCTTGCTGGAGCCCGAATTTGAAGGAAGAGGTTTCATTGACGAACTCGGAGCTTGTTTTTGTTGGTTTTGGTATAAATGCACCTGAGCATAATTGGAACGATTACGAAGGACTTGATATCACAGGTAAAACGGTGGTAGTGCTGGTGAACGATCCTGGGTTTTATGGCGACGACGAAAGTTTTTTTGAAGGTAAAAAGATGACGTATTATGGTAGGTGGCCCTATAAATTTGCCGAGGCGAATGCTCAAGGTGCAGCAGGATGTATAATTGTGCACGAGGAAAAGGCGGCTGGTTACCCCTGGCATATTGTAGATAAGGGTGAGGCGAATACTACCTTTTATCTAAACAACGAAGCGTTACAAAAACAAGTTTCAAAGTTAAGTGCATGGCTAACTAATGATGCTGCTGATAAGCTTTTTGCCCTCAGCGGGCATAGTTACAACGAATTGGTGGCCATGGCCAGTAAGCCTGGATTTGAGCCATTTTCGTTAAATGCTACTTACAGCACTCAAATTACTAATACTTGGGTTGTATCGAATTCACATAATGTGGGTGGCGTTATTTTAGGCACTAAAAGACCCGAAGAGGCGCTTGTTTACATGGCGCACTGGGATCATTTGGGCGTGGGCGACCCAATAGATGGTGATTCGATTTATAATGGAGCAACCGATAATGCAGCATCAGTGGCTTGGGCTCTTTCAATAGCCAAAGGATTTACCGAGCTAAAAAGCAAACCCGAGCGATCGTTGTTATTTTTAATCCCCACAGCCGAGGAGGCTATGCTGCTTGGAGCACAGCATTATGTTGATAACCCTGTGTTTGAGCATAGTAAAACCGTAGCCTGCTTTAATAATGATGTGGTTCTTTTTTTAGGACGATACAAAGACGTTACCATTACTGGGTTAGGTCATTCTGAACTCGACGACTTTTTGGCTGAAGAAGCGGAAAAGCAGGGTAGGTACACGTGTGATGACCCGAATCCCGAGAATGGTATGTTTTATAGAACCGACCAGCTACCCTTTTTGAAAGCAGGCATCCCGTCGTTATTTGCTAAAGGGTACACGCATCAAACTGAGCTTGGGCGTGAGGCTACTCTTAAAATCCTTGAAGATTATTGGAAAAATACGTACCACAAGCCTTCCGACCATTACATACCCGAAAAGCATAACCTTGAGGGATTGGTTGAGGATGCTCAGCTATTTTTCCGACTAGGTAATAGGTTGGCCAACGATACCTACTTTCCAAAATGGAGCAAAACATCGCCTTTTTACGTTGAAAGGTAAAAGTTGAAATTTAGTTGCATAGATTTTATCACAAAAAAAGGCTGTGATTTTTTACAGCCTTTTTTTATATTTACAGTGGTTAAATCTACTTACCCTCTTTCATAGCAGCAGAAATTTTTATCCGCAGTTCATCTGCAAGTTCAGGATTATCTGCAAGCAAACTCTTTACAGCTTCTCGGCCTTGACCAAGCTTCGTTTCGCCATAGCTATACCATGAACCGCTCTTTTTAACAATATTAAAATCTACTCCAAGGTCTACAATTTCACCGTTTAGTGAGATCCCTTCACCAAATACTAAGTCGAATTCAGCTTTACGGAATGGTGGAGCTAGCTTATTTTTCACAATTTTTACTCTCACCCTGTTGCCAGTCGATTCGTCTCCCTCCTTTAGCTGGGCAATTCTGCGAATATCTACTCGAACTGAGGAGTAAAATTTGAGAGCATTACCGCCAGTTGTGGTTTCTGGGTTTCCAAACATAACTCCAATCTTTTCACGCAGCTGATTTATAAAAATACAGCAAGTGTTTGTTTTTGAGATGCTTGCAGTAAGTTTTCTTAATGCTTGCGACATAAGTCGTGCTTGTAGCCCCAGCTTATTCTCTCCCATTTCACCCTCAATTTCAGCCTTTGGCGTAAGTGCTGCTACCGAGTCGATAACCACAATATCAATTGCTCCAGAGCGAATAAGGTGATCGGTAATTTCAAGAGCCTGTTCACCATTATCGGGCTGAGAGATAAGCAATGTTTCAACATCAACGCCAAGTTTTTCGGCATATGTACGGTCGAAGGCATGCTCAGCATCAATTATGGCGGCAATACCTCCAGCTTTTTGAGCCTCGGCAATAGCGTGAATTGCAAGGGTTGTTTTACCCGACGATTCGGGGCCGTATATCTCAACTACCCTACCACGTGGGTATCCTCCAATACCTAATGCATAGTCAAGTGAAATGGATCCACTCGAAATGGTTGGAACATCGACTACCGCCTTATCGCCCATTTTCATTATGGCGCCCTTGCCGTAATCCTTGTCAATTTTGTCCATTGTTAGCTGAAGGGCTTTTAGCTTCTCCTGGTTTACTTCCTTCGCTTTCTTCGCTGTTTTCTCTTTTTCCATGCTTTGTAGTGGGTGTTATTTTATTATTTGATCCGTGTGTTCCTTGGTTTTTACCTTGTAAATAACCTCTTCAATCAATCCTTCCTCGTTAATTATAAATGTGGTTCGGTGAATACCATCATATGTTTTACCCATAAATTGTTTTGGTCCCCAAACACCGTAAGCCTTAATAATCTCTTTTTCAGTGTCTGAAATTAAGGGAAATGGAAGGTTGTGCTTCTCCTTAAATTTTTGATGCGACTTTTGGCTGTCGGCACTAACACCAATAACAACATATCCCTTGGCCAAAAGCATATTGTAATTGTCTCGTAAATCACAAGCTTGGGCCGTGCATCCCGGTGTGCTATCCTTGGGGTAAAAGTATAGAACAACCTTTTTTCCAGAGAAAGAATGTAATTCAATAGTACTTCCGTTTTCATCTAACCCCTTAAACATAGGGGCGTTATCGCCAGGCTTTAAAAATGTCATAACATACTGGGTTTAATCTGTAAAGTTAATAAGATAGTTTGTAAATCATAAGAGTTAAACTTACAAGTTATTAACATAGAATAGTAGCCATTAGTTTAAAGTAAATTGTTTTTCACTTTTTTTACCACAAAAAAATGAATTATTATTGTTGGCGTTTTTGATTGTAGCCGCATTACACATAAAATAATAATTATTTTAAATGTCAAGTAATACTCATATTTCAACGGATAGGGTTTTTGCCGTAACGCTACAGGATCATAAAGTTTTCGGTTCATCCTTTGCAGCGCATATTGTTGAGTTGCTTAGTAAGGAGGGCGGCATATATACGGTTGTAGATAATGTTTTCCCTGAGAATATTGAAAAATGGAATAATCTAATACCCGTTGAAGCTAGGGCATTAGTTAAAATTATTGCCGAACTAAGCGATAGTAGCCTTTTTGCCGTTGTGGGTAAGGGTAAAAAGTCTGTAGCCAACTTCTATCATACTGTGCAAACCGATGCCGTTTTTGGTAATTATGTTCGATCATTTTTTGAACGTAGAATAGCAAAATGTTTTGATATTATTGTGGCAAATGGGTTACCTGTTTTTTATAAGGATAAGAAGTTTAATAACCTGTACCAAGCCCAATTACTAAACTATATGGGCGAAAACGCTAAGCCTGTTTTTACTTTTACAGTAACTACCACCGAAACAAAATATTCTCTTGAGGCGATATGCCAAGGTGAAACCATTAAACTAAGGCATAAGCATACTCAAGTAGTAACAAATGATCCTTGCATTGTTATGATTGGCCAAACGCTCCTTCGGTTTGATGGGATAGATGCAAAAAAACTAACTCCTTTTTTTACTAAAGAATTTGTTTCTGTTCCTAAAACTGCCGAAAAAAAGTACTTCGAGTCGTTCGTGTTAAATGCAATTAAAACCCAAATTGTTGTTGCCAATGGTTTTACCATTGAAACGTTATCGCCCGAAAAGGACATAGTGCTATACCTAGAGCCAAGACTAAACGGCGACCTAGCCCTAACACTGTACTTTAAGTATGGAGAGAAGAAATACTTGTCGCAGGTTAAGCCGCAGAACGAGGTATCGTTTAAACTGCTCAATAATTCGTACCACTTCACCAAGTTTAGCCGAGATGCAAGTTGGGAAGCGCAGGCTAAATCAACATTAGTCGATTTGGGTTTAACAAATACGCAGGGAGCCTCATTTTATCCAGTAGGTGTGAACTCAGATTACGAGCTAATAACTTGGGTAAACGATAATGCGAATAGCCTGATAGGAAAGGGGATTGACTTAGTTCAGCACGTAAATGCGGGTAGTTTTTATATAAAGGGTTATAATCTCGACCTAAAAACTAAGTTAGAGAACGATTGGTTTGATATTTATGGAATGGTGAAACTTCACGATCTTGAGTTCCCTTTTATCAACCTACGCAAGAGTATTATTAAGGGCATTCGGGAGTATATTTTACCAAGCGGCGATACTTTTATTATCCCTAATGAGTGGTTTGCAAAATACAAACTGTTGCTTACGGTTGGGAGTGTTGATAACGACAAGTTGACCCTTACCCAGTCGGCGTTTGGTTTTGTTCAGCAGGCACAAATAGATAGCCCAGATGCAGAGAACTTAAATGAGCGGTTTGAGAGCATATCGCTAACGCAGCGGGTTGTTGTTCCTGATGGACTCAATGCTGAGCTAAGAGATTACCAAAAACAAGGCCTTTTATGGCTACAGTTACTTTATGAAAGCGGAATGGGTGGCTGCTTAGCTGATGATATGGGATTGGGAAAAACGATACAGGCACTATCAATTTTACTTTTTGATGCTGAACGACGTCTACCAAACACTAATAACCTGCAAGTTAATGCGTTACTCCAAATGGGGCGCACTTCTTTGCTGGTTGTGCCTACTTCATTGCTGTTTAATTGGCAAAGTGAAATTGAGCGTTTTGCCCCCAGCTTAACTGTTTACCAGTTTACCGGATCTAATAGAACTCGCCTAGTAACCGATTTAATAAGCTACGATATAGTTTTAACTACCTATGGCGTTTTGCGGAATGAGATAGATTTACTTAAAAATGTGAGGTTTAATTATGTTATTCTAGATGAGAGTCAAACCATAAAAAACCCAGCCAGTAAGGTTTACCGTTCGGCTGTTCTTCTTAAAGCAAAACATTTCTTGAGTTTAAGCGGTACTCCAATAGAAAATTCTCTTACCGACTTGTGGGCACAACTTAACTTTTTAAACCGTGGTATGCTGGGGTCGCTTCGCACATTCAGAGAGCATTTTGTTGTCCCCATCGAGAAAGGTAATGATGAGCAGGCGCAAATTAGTTTAAAGAAATTGATACATCCCTTTATTATGCGCCGAACCAAACACGAGGTTGCACCTGAGCTGCCCGAGCTAAGTCAGGAGATTATTTACTGCAACTTAACCGACCAACAGAAAAGTATTTACGAAGAGGAGAAATCGGCCATTAGAAACCACATACTCGATAGCATTGATAGTGTTGGCTATAGCCAGTCGGCCATCCCAATTCTTAGAGGGCTAACAAGGCTAAGGCAAATATCAAATCACCCTAAAATGCTCGAGGACTACTCTGTTTCCGATTCGGGGAAATTCGAAGAGATTATTAGAACGATAGAAACGCTGGTGGGCGAAAATCATAAGGTGCTGGTGTTTTCATCGTTTGTTAAGCATTTGCGATTAGTACAGCAACAAATTGAGCATATGAGCATAGGATACCAACTGCTAATAGGCTCAACCACTAATAGGAAGAAGGTGGTAGAATCGTTTCAGAACGATTCGGGCTGCCACGTGTTTTTAATTTCCATAAAAGCGGGTGGGGTAGGGCTTAACCTAACTGCGGCCGATTATATTCTGGTGCTCGATCCCTGGTGGAACCCTGCGGTCGAAAATCAGGCAATTGCGAGGGCTCATCGGATAGGACAGGATAAGCCGGTATTTGTTTATCGTTTTATTTCGGTAGGGACTGTTGAGGAGAAAATACAGCGATTGCAAGAGAGTAAGTTGCTACTATCTAGCAATATGGTTGGAAATTCAAATCCCCTTAGTGCCATTGATAAAGAGCAGCTGATGGAGATTATAGGTTAGCCGCTCTTCGTTTTCGCTCTCTTTTGTTACCCTTTGTTTACGTTCTGTTTGTAATTGGGTAACCCAAACAAATATAAGAGGGGCGTAATTCTGGCATATTAACCTTGCTGTTTGTTTGAAACACTGATGACACTGATTTACGCTGTTTTTTTGTCCACGGATTACACGGATTTGCACAGATTTGTTTTGCGTTTTGCGATGCTCATTCGAGCGCGCAAACTTTCTAACTTTAAGTACTTTAAACTTACTCGCTCCCCTTCCCGTCATTGTGAGGAGCGTACTGTGCGACGAAGCAACCTCACCCATGCTAACGATTACCTCTCGAATACGCACCACTCAACCTGAGCCTTGTTTTTCCTTACCGCATTAGTAATTTATCTTATCCCTTTAAACAACCTATCCCACCTTATATTTGCAGGAAAACGCTTATCCTTATCCAGTGATAGCCATATAAACGAGCCTTTGCCCACAACATGATCTTCGGGAACAAAACCCCAGAAACGCGAGTCGGCAGAGTTATGACGATTATCGCCCATCATAAAGTAGTAATCCATATTAAATGTATAGCTGTTGGCTGGCTCATTATTTATGTAAATAATACTGTCCTTTACTGAGAGGCTATTACCCTCGTATGTTTCAATTACCCTATGGTATAGAGGTAGTGATTTAAGTGTGAGCTCAACCGTTTCGCCTTTCTTCGGTATCCATAATGGGCCAAAGTTATCTTCTGTCCATGGGTACTCTGGCGAGTGTGGGAAGATAATTTTACTCATCATGGTGTGATTTGTATTTTCGTGCTTTAAAACGGAGTGAACGTTGTTCAATTTCCTTATTTTGTCGTAGGAATTCTGGGTAAGAGGTATTTCATAAATTCCACCAGCCGGATTAAAAAACCTGTCATCCTTAGCTATATTTAGCCCGTCGAGAATTTTCGAGTTTATTGGGGTTCCATTGGTTCGTAAAATGTAGTTGTATTGTAATCCAAGAATTTCCTCCTGTTTATTCCCGTTTACATAGAGTTGACCGTGCTTAACTACTAGCGAGTCGCCTGCAATGGCAACGCATCTTTTTATGTAGTTTTCCCTTTTATCAACGGGCCGGGAAATTACAT
>JBBACY010000064.1:0-14060 GCA_041656735.1 Bacteroidales bacterium
GTGAATGCAAAGCTCAGCCAGGAAGTGATCACCGCTACTACCAGTACACAATGATTGATGAAGCCAGTCGTGAACGATTCATTTATCCCTATTTAGAACAAAGTTCTTATTCCACTGTTGATTTCGTTAAACGGGCCATTGCTTACTTCGGTTATAAGCCCAAAATCATTCAAAGTGATAATGGCTTTGAGTTCACCCACAACAAAGAGACTAAAACGATTCATCTATTTGATACTTTATGCGAAAACTTAGGAATTACCCACAAACTCATTCGCCCGCGTGCGCCACGTCATAATGGCAAAGTTGAACTCATCCATCGTAATGACAACAATCGCTTCTACTTGACCCTCAAGTTTTATAACTACAACGACTTAGTCAAACAAATGAAAGCCTACTTAATCCGATCAAACAGTATCTGCAGTTCTTCAATCGAGTGGCTCACACCTTTACAAAAAAGAGAACAATTAATTGAGAAAGGAATGGTAGCCTAAATGATATTAACAAATCACCCTTCTTTTTTTGAAGAATTAGGTCTCACATCATTTACAACTTTACAACCAGTGGGATTATTATAATTAACGAGTGAATACCCCCTATGTATCCTTAACGAGTAAAATTGTGTAATTATACATTTTTCAACCTAAATCTAAAAATCAAATGTCCCAAATATTAAAATATGACGATATTAAGCCAATTATCGTGTTTTAGACAAGAAAAAAAGGCTTGAAATTGTATCAAACCTTACGTTTCAATATGGGTAGGGGTTACTCATTTGATCAACCACGATGGTTGGATTAATAAACTCAGGCAAATTATTGTATAAAACTGGCGTTCCAATAATAGTAACGACATTCCCGATTTGAATATCTTGACGACTACTTTGATAGATATGGATTCCGCTTGTTTGATGATATTGGTCACTGGATTGAACGTAAAAATTGAAATTTCCATTTGAATTCGAAAAAGTGTTCGTGACCGTACCCCAGGTCTTGTATGTGCCTATCGCGGTCCCTGCAATTAAATCCTGATTGATTTCATAGATTGATGAATAGTCATTACTTTCCGCAAAATAGTCCGCGCAGTCTAAGGGATTATTCGCCCGTGTATTAAAGATATCATCTTTTGCATGATTAAATAAAAAACCGCCAATCAAGAAAAGATTAAGTGAGGCAAAGATTAGTAGTTTTTTTATTTGTCTTTTATCCATAGTAAACTCCCTAGCATTTGTGAAGCATTATAATATGATTTTTACGCTCAACCTACAAAAAAATGCGTAATCACGATTTTGGTGATCACGCATTGTTGATAAAAGGGGTTAAATTGTATATAGATGACTAATTTACTTACTCACTATGTTTTCTTTTTCTTTTTCAATGGTTGCCTCGATAAGACGGTCCTTTACTCGTTTTATTTTATATGTCGCTAGATTAATAAAAAGTGTCGGAATGAGTAAGACAATTAAAATTACAGCAAAAGCGAAAAGTGGAGCAAAATCAAGACTACTTGTCACGACGCCCGCAATAAATAAACTAAGCGACGTTAAATAGGCAACTGCTAACATAAGTGAATAAACTATTCCCCACCCCTGAAGATACTTTTTATTTCTTTGATGAAGTAGAATCTCATATTTAAAGCGTTCCGGTTCTTGTTCTAATTTTGTGTATTGATCCTTTAAGATAATTTTTTGATGACGATTCAATGATATAATTATCCCGCCAACAATGGGCGATACACATAAGATAAAAATATTAATAATATAGTAATTTGCCGGTTCTTTAAAAAGCATTCCGCCAACGGTAAAAAGAATGACAAATATCATAAAATATTTCATAGTTTTAATCGTCTTTTGTGAGGTAAGATATACTTCGTAATCAAACTTTTGAAAAAGTTCACTATCAGGAAACATATAACGCATTTGAATACGCTGTTCTTCCAACATACTAAATTTATCTTTTTTCATCGCACTACTTCCTTTACTTAAGTATAAAAAATTTAGAAGCTATTTGCAAAGTTTCGCATAAATTAACATCTTTTACTTTAGTAAAAAGAAATTAGGCAACTTTAGTTAAAAGTTTCTTGTACGTTAAATCAATTAAGATTCCCCCAAGGGGAGCCGTAATTAAAATCGATAATACCGCGACACTTAAAATAAGGGAACCAACCCCTAAACCTGCAGAAAGCGCAATCCCACCAATTGAGGCTTGCACAGTCGCTTTTGGAAGATAGGCCATTGTTGTAAATAACTTTTCTTTTTTGTCTAAATTGGTAAAAAGAGTTGAAATATAAACACCCATCATCCGGAATATTAAGGCACCTACCTATAGAGGAGAAAACAATTGGCAGAATGGTTTGATCATCGAAGTAAAACAAGTTTATTTGAAGCGTCCGTTATCAAGAAGTGTTAAAAATTCCTGATGTGTCTGGGAGCCCCCTTAAGCAAATAACAATAATTAACGAGTGAATACCCCCTATGTATCCTTAACGAGTAAAAATGTGTAATTATGCATTTTTCAACCTAAATCTAAAAATAAAATGTCCCAAATATAAAAATATGACGATATTATGTTAATTATCGTGTTTTAGCCAAGAAAAAAGGTTTGAAATTGTATCAAACCTTACGTTTCAATATGGCCATTTCTTCTCACAACCGTTGTTGGTGCACTTAATTTTTCGAGTGCTTCTAGTGCCTTATCGGCCTTTAATTCTTGGACAGTCCCAATAATTGCATTTAAAAGAACAACTGCAAGAATCACGATGACTTCGATAAATTCAAATGCTTTTCCATGCGCTAGTGTTTCATATAAGTGGAGCGAGAATGAGATGACCGCTGCCGCAAGAAGGACGTAGATCATGCCATTGTTGAGTTGCGCTAAAAAGGTACCAATCGGCGTTCTTTTTTTACGCTTTGGTAGAATATTTTTGCCAAATTGAGCCTGACGTTTGGTCACAATTTGTGTCGATAATCCTTGGGCAGGGTCGACAGTTAATTCATCGTATAAATCCTTTAATTTTCGTGTTTCAACGGGAGCACCAACGCGAATTTGTTCAAGACTGAGAACGCCTTCCTTTTGTTGATTGTTTGTTTGTTCCATATGTTTCCTTTCATTTAAAAAGACCTTTATCCCTCAAAAGAGGTACTAAAGGTCTCGTTTCCAAATATGGACTTACCAACCAGAGTCATACTCGAGTTGTTGGTGGTAAGAATTACTACTCCCCTTTAAGGTTTTGTTAATTGGTGAATATAACCTTTAATATTATAAATAAAATACCTTGGTTTGTAAATAAGTTTAGTCTTCTTTGCTTACTACCTGTTTAGCTAATTGTTTGTCTTTATGGCGTGAGAAAAGAATGAGACCCCCAAAGGAAACAATAAAGTAGACAATCATCAGTCCTAGCGACAAATATAGACCAAAACTACCTTGATAAACGATACTGAGAATTAATAGAATAGGGGCACCAAAGGCAATCGCAGTTGTGCTCCCTTCAATCAAGTTATCGGAAGCGCCTGATTTTAGTTCAGGATCAATTTCACGTAATAAGGCTAGTCCGTTTGAAGCTGTTCCTGTCAAGTTGCCATAGAAGACAATAAAGTTATAGATAAACCGACTCTTGAAATGATTCTTCGTTACGTAGTAGACATAAAAACTTGTCGTCAGTGTACCAAGGGTTGTCATGACAATTAGGAGTGTGAGAATACTTGGCTCAGTAATATTCGCAATTTCAATTGAAATAATTGCGGTAATAATCATAAAATCAAAGGCTGTTCCCGAGATACGTTTCATCATATAGTCATTAATATAGCCACGTTTAATAATCTTTTTAGTCCTCAGTCGGTTATAGATTGTTTTAACTAACACTGTCACGAGGAGGGCAAATAAGAAATTAAAGCCCCATAAAAGTGGACGGAGGAAAAGGATACCAAAGGTATTAACGAATAACTTTGTTAGGCCAAACATCAACAAAAATGTAGCTAGGTACGTGATCCCAACAATCGCGAGTTGAATCGCCAATTTGTCGGTTGATTCGGTCGCGGCAATTTCGCCTTCAACGTCAACCGGATTATTGGATTCAGAAAAGACCTTAGTTTCAACATCGACTTCACGCTTAACAAGTCCCTTTGCGGCAGCAAGATTGAGAAAAATAGTGCCGGGAATGACCGCCGCTAAAGTGCCTAAAGCCGCGAGGGCTAGACCAAAATCACGGCCTCCTGCAAGCGCAAATTGGGCAAATTCACCGGTTAAACTTTGATAGGTTGTCCCAAAGTTACCTGCTTGTCCTGGTCCTTGCCCAAAGGCAAGCGGGAGAATAATACCGGCATAAGGTGCGTTATTAATCGCAAAATTATTACCAATCCCCATAAAAATTTGAGCAAGAATGATTGAACCAACGACACCAACAATCCCTTGAATTGTATAGGTCGATGCAATGAGTAACCCGCTTTTAATTGCGCTGCCATCCTTGACTTTTTTCTTCGTTTTACTAACAAAGCCAATTGCAATAAAACCAAAAGCAAGCGCATGATAGGTGATGACATTCATAAACTCACTGTCGATGAGTGGCAACCCGTCGATTTGCATGCCTGTTTCATTAAATAAATACTTAAGGCCAAGTCCGATAAAACCTGCAATCACTGAGGTAGGAATCAACATTCTTCTTAAAAAAGGAATGTTCCGGCGAATAACATGGGCCAAAATGAGGAGACCACAAATTAGCATGATTTGGAAAAGTTCATTCCAATAAATGCCATGGTTCCATAAGTCATTGACCGAAGATAGGACGGTGAGATGTGAAAGCAACATACTTTACTCCTTGTGTGATAGTTTTTTAAAAATTTCAAATGTTTTCATCATTTGATAAGCACTATCGAGCTTGTTGAGTTTAACAGCGGTTGTCGGTTGATTATTTATATAAAAAATTAGCATCGCTTGTTGTTGAACGGCGACAGCATCAATTTGATCAAACGGAAATAAAGTAATTTCCCCCTTCTTGTGCCGCACGACTGTCAATCCATGTCGGGCCAGTGTAATCTTCACTCTCCCTAGTCTTCTTCTTTGACGTTTGAACATATGGATCAATTCACCTTTATAGCTAAGACTAAACTCTGGGTTTTCTCCTAGATATTGTTGATAGTGTTTAAGATTTTCCTCATCGAGCGTGACGAGGTCAACAGGGCCGCGTTCAGGTAGATGGAGATACCCTCTTTTATCATATTCACTTTTGAGACCACAATGCGAACAATGGTAGTGGTTCCCCCTTGTTGAAACCGAATTGACGTGATGACAAACAGGGCATGAAAACAAGAGTCTTTGCAGTCCTTCCGCTCGTTTTTTCCCATCATAATCAACACCAAGTGTATCTATATAGGCATTAATGTTAATTTTGTCCCGAATTAAATTTGTAATAACCTCCGCACTCATGTGTTTATAGGTGTCATAGTGGATTACTTCGCGTACTTCACCAGTAAACTTTCCTTTTTTTGCATATAGCGCCCACCGAGGTTTAGTTAAGTAACCACCCTTAAAATTGAAAATAACGAGTGGTAATTTTAACATTAATACGAGCTTACCTATTGAGTCTGCAAAAGGATAAAGTGCGCCATTGAATGAAGAGTTTCCTTCAACAAAGACCCCGACAGATCCTCCTTCACGGGCAATGGTAATCATTTGTTTAATCGCCGTAATATCAGTTTGAGATTTTGTTTTGGGGATTGGGGCGTAGGCATACTCGAGCACACGCGAAATTATCCCATTCGAGAAAATAATCTCACTCGCAATATAATAGATTTGCTGACCAAAAGTATCCGTGACAAAAATCGGATCAAAGGGTGTGACATGATTAGAGACAATCAGAGACGGACCTAATTGACTAAGGTCATATTTGTTTAATTTGTACCCAAGTTTAAGTCGAATAAAAGGTGAGGCAATGGCTTTCCCCACTTTAACTAAGACTTGATGTCTTTTTTTTACAAATTTTGGACGTTTATTTTTTTCCATAGTTCATTAATTATAACAACTAGGCGCCAGATAGAAAAGGTTTTGCCTCGGCAAAATGTGTCTATCTAACCATAGTTAGTTGTTATGCCACTCTTTGGCAAGTGCTTCCCATTTAATTTTATCATCTTCAGTCAGACTTCGGAGGACACGACAGGGATTACCCGCAGCAAGAGTGTGCGAGGGTATATCCCTTGTAACAACACTACCCGAACCAATAATGACATCACTACCAATCGTCACCCCGGGATTAATCACACTATTGCCCCCAATCCAAACATCATCGCCAATTGTGATTGGCCGCGAATATTCAAGTAGTGAATTACGCACATCTTTATCAGTGGGGTGCGAAGCCGTAAATAACGAGACACGTGGTCCAAGCATCACATTATTCCCGATTACAATTGGCATATCATCAAGAAAAATACAGTCAAAATTTGCATAAAAATTATGGCCGACATGAAGATTATAACCATAATCAAATCGAACAGGCGCTCCAATGTAAAAGTTATCCCCATAAGCACCAACAATCCCTTTGATCATCTCGATTTTTTCTTTCGTAGAGAGGGTCCAGTCACCGTTAATGCGGTCATTAATAGCCTTAGTACTTTGGCGTTCACTCACTAATTCTTCCCCACCAGAAAAGTAGAGTTTTCCGGCAAGCATTTTTTCTTTCTCACTCATGCTGACTCCTATTAAAAAGCCGATAGTGTCTATCGGCTAAAAGAATTTATAAAACTGTCGCGACAATCGCTTTAGCTAATTCGTCTAATTGATCTAGTTGTTCAGCTTTAAGCGTTGATTTAAGCGAAAAGATTTGTTCATTGATAAAGGTATTGTTCTTTGTTTTCTCTAATTCTGTCCGCATTTGTTTGCCACTTGTTGGTGCCCATGAACCATTTTCAATAATGGCTACATGACGGTTTTGAATATTATGATTGACGATGTCATGGATGCATTTGTTGCATTCTAAAAACTTAAAAATAATATATAATGAAGCTTATCTGCAAAAAGATAAGCTTTTCTTTTAACAAAGGAGAAGTTATAAGTGTTAGAATAAACATAATTTGTAAAAAGGAATAAATATGAAGATTAATAAAATCGTATATAAATCATTTAGCGACATGCATAACGTGCTTCGTTTTGACATGAATAAGAAAGTTAGAAGACAAAACAGGGTCCTTATGCCACTTGCATGGGCACTCTCTTTTCCTGAAACGTTTAAACGTAAACTAGTGATCCGTCGCCATAATATGGAACCCCTAAAAAAAGTTCCTTATTTGCTTTTGTGTAATCACAATGCCTTCTATGACTTTAAAGTCGCGACACGAGCCATTTTCCCACGCCGCGCAACATATGTTGTGGCGATTGATGGTTTTATTGATCGGGAAGCTTTAATGCGACAAGTTGGCTGTTTTGGAAAACGCAAGTTTATTAATGATATTGGTCTCATTAAACAAATTAGACATAGTTTATATGAATTAAAGCACATCACGGTTATCTACCCAGAAGCACGGTATAGTCTTGTTGGAACAAATCATATTCTTCCGGATAGTTTAGGAAAACTTGTCAAACTTCTTAAAGTACCAGTTGCAACCTTAATTACAAAGGGAAACCATCTTTCTTCTCCTGTTTGGAATACTCGCTTTCGTAAAGTAAATACAGAAGCTGATTTAACACAATTAATTACTAAGGAAGAAAGCGAAACTTTATCTGTTGAAGAAATTAATGACCGGATTAATCAAGCTTTTGTTTATGATGATTATGCTTGGCAAAAAGAAAAAGGTGTTGAAATTAAGGAACCATGGCGTGCAGAAGGTCTTGAAAAAGTACTCTATAAATGTCCATCTTGTTTAGCAGAAGGTGAAATGAAAGGTACGGGTTCCGTTTTAAAATGTAATGCATGTCAAAAAGAATGGTTTATGGAAACAAACGGAACACTAAGTGCTATTGTTGGAGAAACCGAATTCTCACACATTCCCGCGTGGCATGAATGGCAACGACAAGAAGTAGTTAAAGAGATTGAAAATGGAACGTATTCCTTTACCCATGAAGTGGCAATTGATTCCCTTCCAAGCAGTAAAGGATTTTATCGAATTGGTAGCGGGATTTTAACCCATGACATTAACGGCTTTAAAATTGTAGGCAAGAGTCAAAATGGTGAAGATTTTGTTATTGAAAAGAAACCAGAAGAACATTACAGTATTCACATTGAATTTAATTACTTCGGTCGCGGCGATGGAATTAGTTTATCGTATCCGCAAGACACCTATTACTTCTTTAGTCATGATCCAAAATATACCGTTACGAAGGCACACTTCGCGGTTGAAGAACTATATAAAAGACGAAATAAGTAAAAAGTGTAGAGAAAAAGCCGAGATATTAATCCCGGCTTTTTTGTTTGTTTGGTCTTAATTATTTTTTCTTTTCAACTTCTTTAATGTTGCTATCCACAACAGTTTCTTTTTATTTAATGATAACATATAGATTACCGTCTTTTTGCCAAATACTATAGTGTTAATAATCTCTTCCACAGAGGAAATATCTCCCAGCCATAATAGTTTGAGTATTAGCTTCAACCTTATTTGAACATGTCCACTGGAAGCATTTATAGAAATCCATCATCCACTGTAGAACTTCCTTAAACATATAACAATAATTAACGAGTGAAATTGTGTAATTATGCATTTTTTAACCTAAACCTAAAAATCAAATGTCCCAAATATAAAAATATGACGATATTATGTTAATTATCGTGTTTTAGACAAGAAAAAAAGGCTTGAAATTGTATCAAACCTTACATTTCAATATATTCGTTAACGAGTGCAACCCCACACTGATATTCGTTAACAAGTGCAACCCTCGCCTATATTCGTTAACGAGTGCAAATCGTAAAACATAAAATAAAGTGATTTTAATGGATTTTAAAACTATAAAAGTTTGATTTAGTTATTGTTAAATACGCGTATGATCGAATTATTTTGTATAAAGTTGGTTCCGCACATAAAAAAATGGCCTTGATAATTCTATCAAAGCCGTTGTGGATTTATGACTTTCGGCGCATTCGTAAAAACCCGTTAACGTACATTCTTTTGGCAATCGCCTTCGTTTTACCTGTACTAACGATGTCAATGCTGTACGGCTTGCTGCTTTTCGCCGTGGAAGGCGATGTTAGTTTAATACCCGCAGGTGCAGCCGCTAATTACGCGCAAAGCTTTAGTTTATTAAATAACGTTGGGCTCATGATGATTATTTTTATTAGTCTTATCGTCGCCCAAGACTTTAGTCAGTTTACCGTTCGCAATAAAATTATTGCCGGTTATAGCCGCACAAAGATTTACTTTAACGTCCTTATCGTTAACTTAGTGCTCGCCTTAGGCACAACGTTTATTAATAGTTCAAGCACGTATCTTACGGCACTGCTTTTCCAAGGGTTTCAAAACCCGGAATTTTGGGAGGTATTTAAGTTTGGGCTTATCGGCTACAGCAGTGTGATGATGCTTTTTGCGTTTAACACATTGTTAGTTGTTAACTTTAAAAAAGCAACAGGCCCACTGCTTTAACGATTGCGCTGCCGCTAGCGTTATTAATTTTAAGCGGTGTTAACGACGCCATCAATTTTTTCTTTAGTATTGATGTCCACGTCATTTATTACGCTTTCCCGCTAATGCGTCTTGTGCTTATTTTCGGAAATAATACGCACGAGTGGTATTACGCCCTCTTAGCAAATGCCGTGCATATTAGCTACTTAATCCCACTTGGCTTACTACTTACAAAACGCACTGACTTTAAATAAAGCGATATAAACACGACTAAAGACGGAAAAAGGACGTGATTCACGTCCTTTTTGTTAAGTTTTATAACGTTATCGTTATTTTAATGTGGGGTAATTGGCACTCGCAAAGTCAACATTTGCGTAATCCCAAACAGCGCTATCCCACACGAGTGTTGTTGCAAAGAAATCACTATCAAGCTCTGTATATTCAATGGCGGTACCACGAAACGAGATTGCCACTTGGGGATCATCATTAATCGAGCCATCAGTTTTTAATACTTCAAGTGCGTAATAGACGTCATTAATTTCCCCATTAGCCGCAACAATTGAGCCAATTAAATTACTGACAAGACTATTAGCCGTAACGGTGCCATAGGCAACAATGCGATTTAAAATAAACGTTGAGGCCGTGACGTTGCCAATAAGTGCGCCTGCTTGCGTCTGGGACGAAATGACGTTTCCGGCAAAGTAGGAATCATTAATAATTACTAGTGCGTCATCCGCTCGCGCGAGTAGCCCCGCGACAAGCCCACCCTGAAATTGGCCACCGCTCATAATTTTGCCGCTAATATCCGCAGCGACGTAACTATCATCAATCGTAAGATTCCCGCTATTAATAAAGGCGACTAATCCACCGACAGTGTTATGACCGGCAAGATGCGCACCTTTTTCAACAAAGCTCTGTTTAATCGTAACGTCAGCGGTGTCAATTAAACCAACAAGACCGCCAAGGTTATCATTCCGCCCACTAAACGTTGCGTCACTCTTGAAGCTTACATTAATAAGATCAAGCGATGCGCCTGCAAAAGCAACACCAACGATGCCACCTGCTGCTTCAACGGCGTCAAATCCACCTGTCGCAATCATCGAAATGTGACCGCTATGGCTGCTATCACTAATCGTGACGTCACTTTGGTCACCAAGAATGCCAGCGACGATGCCGCCAATAACGCCACCTTTTTCAAGCGAAAGCGCAAGACTGTTATGTACATTCGTAAATGTTGCCGGGCTTTCATTCATTAAACCCACAACACCACCAATGTTACCGCTAACAATAGTTTCGCCTGCGGTCATCACGTCGCTAACTGTAAGCGTGCTAAAGTTTACCGTACCAATAAGGCCACCACCGTATTCAATTGGCCCCATCATATGAATATAAACATCACTATTCGTAATCGTCAGGTCATCTTCACTAATACCGATTAAACCACCGACATGTGCTTCAAGTTCAGCCGATTGTTCAATACTAGCACCGACGATACTCATATATGCAGAAAATATGCCGTCATCGGTTTTAGCGACGTTGACGTTGTTAAGTGTCGTAAGACTACCATCACCTTTGCGCTCATGGCGCGCGGCAAGGATGCCGATATGCATCGTTTGATCCATATCATGCTCGGGGGTTACGAGTATTTGAAACTTCGGATTCGCAAACGTTAAGTCATTAATCGTTGCGTCATAAAGTTCAATGAAGAACCCGGCTTCGTAAAGAGGTACTTCTTCAATTGTTAAGCCGATAAGCTTGTTATTACGACCGTTAAACGTGCCGCTAAACGACGGGATTGGTACCCAGTCAGCTCCACTTAAATCGATGTCATTCATTAAATGGAATTCGTCAGCAGGAAATTGCCGTAACAGTTCTAAGTCGGCTTTCGTCCGTAACGCACGGCCGGTTGGGGGATCAGGTTCAAAGCTTGATGCACTTGAACTACTAGAATCGCCGCCTGTACTCGTGCTTACGTCGTTACTTGTGTCGTCACTTGGCACGACGCTTGTAGTGCTACTATCACTTACGGTTGTACTTGGATCAGTTGAATCACCATCACGCACATTACACCCCGCAAGCGCAAGGCTCGCTAACAGTATGAGCCCGCCTATTGTTTTTTTGTGTTTCATTGTAGTGTCCTCCACTTTTTATTTACACTTAGCTTTAGTTTACATAATAATGTAATCGCACTAGTATCATTTGCTTAAAAATCGGAAATTTAGTGTGTTTATAAACCTTGATAAATCAAGGTTTTATTGAAAGCATTTACATTCGGTTTGAAGATTACGTAAAAATATGCGTTTAATCGGTAAAAAAATCTTTATTTTACACTACTTTTTTTGTAAATATGAATGAAGTTTCGTTAATCGTTTTATGTACGTTTCCCCACTTTTTACTCGGGCTGAATTTGCGAATTTCCTCAAAAATTGCTATAATATTTATATCTAAAAAAGGAAGTAAGTGGTTATTTTGAGTGAAAATTTAGGATTACCAATTTTAGGTGCACGACTACCAAAACTAAACGTCGTTACAACACATGGAAAGATGGTTTTACCCGACGACTTAGCGGGCAAATGGTTCGTTTTATTTAGTCATCCCGCTGATTTTACCCCGGTATGCACGACTGAGTTTGTCGCGCTTGCAGATGTGTATGATGACTTTTTAAAAATTAACACCGAACTCGTCGGCCTTTCCGTTGACGCTGTTACCGCCCATTTAAAATGGACGGAATGGATTAATGATAATATCGGCGTCCCGATTAAGTTTCCCATTATCGCGGACTCACTTGGCGACGTCGCGAAAAAGCTTGGGATGATTCATGAAGCAAAAGGCACTGATACAGTGCGCAGCGTCTTTATCGTTGACCCCGAGGGGAACTTACGCATTACGATGCATTACCCGCAGGAAGCTGGCCGTAACGTCCAAGAACTACTGCGCATTATTCGTGCACTACAGTACTCGGACAAAAACAAAGTGGCAATGCCGGAAAATTGGCCAAACAATACGCGCTTAGGGAGTGACGTAATTATTCCCCCAGCAACAACGGAACAACTTATTGTCGAACGCAAAAAAGCGATGAAAGATAATCCTGACTACGACTATAAAGACTGGTGGTTTATTAGTAAAAAGATTAAATAATTAGTCTAACAACCCTTAAATAAACAAAATTACTTAAGGGTTTTTTAATCTGTTTTTTTACTTATTGAACTATTGAAACTTTAGTTCATTTGTTGCATCTTTTATAAAACTACGCCACTTAATTACGGAATTACCACGCTTTTCTTCTGCGCCTGGTGTGCTATATAAATTACGGCAACCTGGTTGATAACTCAAAAATTTAATATTTATTGTCCCGTTGTAGCGAACATATTTTTCACGTAGTAATATTTTATATATTAGATTTTTAGGGAGAAAAAAACCCGCTTCGGCTGTTCCATGGTATATTCCATCAATTTCAACATTTTCGGCAAAACGTCCTTTAATAATTGTACGCATAATAACTTCTTTTATAATTTTTGTTTCACTTAGTTCTTTACTTGCAAGTTTGAAAAATTTATTCATTGTTCGCCGCATTTCGCGGGAAGTAAAGCGTGTTTGACCTGTCCCATCAAGTGTATTATCACCATAATGAAAAAATACAATCGTTTTCAATGTATGTTCACGCACACCAATTGAACGCAGAAACGGAATAAAGTACTCAATTGGTTCACTATGAAATGAATTATTTGCGCCAGATTTTATAGAAATGTATTTTGTTGTCCTATTGACTTTAATGCCAATATCAGCTTTTTGATGATTATTAAGTTTATAAACAAACATCGGCTTATCGTGTTCTTTAAACAATTTTATAAGCCAAACATTAAAATGTTTCGGTAGTTCATTAATCGTTTTTCTGTTAAGAACACTGATAATATTTACTTCGTTTTCGTGACCGTTATTGTTCATCTTACTTATAAATACATGAAAATTAGAAATTATTTCTATTAGTTGTCTTCGCCTTGTATATAACTCAAGCTTTCTCCCTTGCATGTTAATACTAAAACCACTGCTGTTGAGACAAGTTCCCCTCAAGGACGCCCCAACAAAAAATGACCCGGTTGGGTCATTAATTTTATGTAAATGCAGTGACCGAGAGGATTTAAACCCATTATAATGTAAACGTTCAATAGTGAAACCTTTTGCTTATAATCGTTCAATAGTGAAACCCTAACCCCTTGTAATCGTTCAATAGTGAAACCCTATCGTGTAATCGTTTCAACAGGTTGTTTTAGAAATTTTGAACTTTCCCCCGTTTTTTTACTATATTTTGGACCAAACCACACCAACAACACTAAAAAAGGCTGATTATATGAGTTTTTGATATAAAAAATGCCTTGATATTTGTATCAAAGCATACGTGATTAGATGGTGCCTCCGGTCGGACTCGAACCGACACAGTATCCCTACTATTGGATTTTGAGTCCAACGCGTCTACCAATTTCACCACGGAGGCAAACCCCGACTAATTATAAACTAAAATAAACAAAAG
>JBBACY010000065.1:0-13924 GCA_041656735.1 Bacteroidales bacterium
AATTTTGCCTACGGCTTCCTTCAGATTCCACCTCACGATGGACACCCTTGCCTTCAGCTAATGGTTAGTGATTACAAACCCCCATAGTGGACTTTCACCACCTAGATAATTGCCATGCACGGCACACCACAACAAAAAAGGGGCTTAAGCCCCTTTTTTTATATAAAATCACGTAGGTTTATACAATAAAAGTCAATTCATTTTCAGAGAATAATAACCTGAAAACAGAAACTAGTTGAATCCTTTATACTGGTTCTGAAAAGAATAAAATTAAAACACTCCATAATCCTTTGCTATCTAGATAACTATTTATATTTTTAGCAAGTTAATTAGAATAGGTAAATAAACGAGCAATCGAGGTTATACCCGATCAATAGTCCATTTTATAAAGCAACAAAATGGGCTATTGGTTCGTATAGTACTTTATATGCCAAAACTAAAGCGGCATTAGGAATACTGGGTTTAGTAATATAAATTTTATGGTTGTAACAGATCAGGATTTACAATATTTCGTAAACACCTTAAAGAACTCATCAAAATACGATTTTAGCGAGTATTCTGATAAGTCTTTAAAACGTAGGCTGCAAAAAATTCTTACCGATTTTAATCTTGATATGACGGGTCTACTTTCAGCCATAAAAAACAAGCCAGATTTTACCGAGAAAATTGTAAGGGAGATAACTGTCAACACAACCGAACTATTTCGCGACCCTCAGGTTTGGCACATGCTGCGCACGCGCATTTTACCCAAACTAAAGAACAATAAAAACATAAATATTTGGCATGCAGGATGCTCTACTGGGCAGGAGGTTTACTCATTAATGATACTCCTTAACGAAATGGAAATGTTCGAAAAGGCAAAGATATTTGCATCCGACCTTAATACAGACGTGCTCGAAGCGGCAAAGAAAGGCGAGTACAAGTACCGCTTTAACATTGGCTACCTCGATAACTTCGATAAGGTTATCAAGCAAAACCCATTAAACTACGAAGAGTTTAACGATGTGCCTTACGAAAACTACTTTGATATCGATAAGTCGAAGGATACCATTACAATGAAGAAATACCTAACCGAAAAACCTATCTTTCGTAAGCACGACCTGGTTAAAGATGGAAACCTGTTCTTTGCAAAGTTCGACCTTATACTTTGTCGAAATGTTATTATTTACTTTAACTATTCGCTTCAGAACAAAGTTTTCGACCTGTTTCATGCCAACCTATACAATAAGGGAACACTATTACTAGGAATGCACGAGACGATTCTTGGCCCCTGGGCAAATAAGTTTGAGAAAATGGGACAAGCATATATAAAGAAATAACCTGAAGGTAAAAACACTCGTTATGAAAGCACTAAAAAACATAAGCATAAACCAACAAGTTACCATCGTATTAGCTAGCCTATTGGTTGTTATGTTGGTTACTATAGGGCTTGTGTTTTACAAGGTTTCTGAAAAGAAACAGATAAGAAACATCGAAATCCAAATGTTTGCGTACCTCGATAAAATGTCTGCATTGGTAAACGAGGTGGAGAAACACTCGGGCAATGGCTTTACCGAAAGCGATTATGCTGCCCTTAAACCCCACTATAATTCGCCCGCTTTCAACTCCAACGACTATCCATTTATTGTTGATGCCTCGGGAAACTACCTTGTGCACCTATATCGCGAAGGCCAGCGAATATCTCGCGAACACCTAAACACTATGTTCTCGTCCACTGAAAAGAGGGGGTCTTTTAGCTATACCGAACTATTTCAAAATCGGAAGAGAACGGTAACCGTTTTCTTTCAAAAAATTGACTCGTATAATGCATTTATTGGCGTGCCAGTTAATGTAACTCAGGTAGTTTCAAACGGTAGACTAAACATTTACTATTTCACAATAATAATTATACTATTTGCAGCTTTATTTGCTCTGGTTACAAGAGTTATGCTAAAGCCCATCCTCCGAAATTTGGGAATTATTGACAAAAATATATCAAAGCTAGCCGAGGGAAAAATAGTTAACCCCCTATCCTACCAAACAAATAATGAAATTGGCAAAATAACTCAATCACTAAATAACCTAATAAACAGTCTCAAAAAGAACTCACAATTCGCCACCGAAATTGGCGAAAATAACCTTTCAACTAACTTTACACCTCTAGGGGAAAAGGATGAACTGGGCAACTCTCTGCTAAAAATAAGAAAAAACCTAAACCACGCCCTAACCAAAGAAGAAAAACGCAAGTTCGAAGATGAGCAGAGGAACTGGGTTAACTCTGGACTAGCAAAATTTGCCGATATTTTACGTCAAAACAACGATAACTTACAGCGCCTTTCAGATAACGTTACCCAAAACCTGCTCAACTACCTAAACGCTAATCAGGGTGGGCTCTTTATCCTAAATGAGGATGATGATGAAAATCCGCACCTTGAGCTTATCTCAATTTTTGGGTATAACCGAAAAAAGGTTATGCAAAAAACCATCCTCCTAGGCGAGGGTTTGGTTGGCAACGTGGCCATTGAGAAACAAACCATACACCTTCAGGAAATACCCGATAACTATCTGGAAATAACCTCGGGATTAGGCGAGGCATCCCCTAAAACACTTCTCATTGTTCCTTTAAAAGTAGAGGATAAGGTTTTTGGAATACTCGAAATAGCCTCGTTTAATAATTTTAAACCTTTCGAGGTTGAATTCGTTGAGAAAATTGGCGAAAGCATCGCATCAACCCTTTCGGCAGTAAAAAACAACATACGTACCTCTCAACTTCTTGAGCAGTCGCAGCAACAACGAGAAGAGATGGCTGCACAGGAGGAGGAAATGAGACAGAATATGGAGGAGATGCAGGCTACTCAAGAAGAGATGGCACGCAAAACCCTCGAAATGGAGGGAATGACATCAGCAATAAACGAGGCAATGCTCTATGCCGACCTAAACGACGAAGGAAAAATACAAAATATCAACTCAAATTTCCTAACCCTGCTCGATTTTACAAAAAGTGAGATTGGCGACCAGCCCATTATCAACTTTATTCATCCGTCCGATACAAAGAATTTTGCCCAACTTTGGAATGATGTAATGCAAGGAAATGCCTTTAATGGTACTCTTAACTGGACAAACCGAAATAATGCAAAACTTCACATACTAAGCAGCTTATCACCCGCTTTTGACGAGATGGGAAATATATACAAAGTTTACCTGCTTGGCCAAGATATTACCGCCTCAAAAACAGCGGAAATCAAGGAACGAGAGCAAACCCCAAAAACTGCTAAGTAGTTAAAAAGGGCGTAGCCCGTAATATAGTTAAGAAAATGAACCAATACGAAATAGGCATAGTTGAAACTCGAAACGTTCTAAAAACGCTACTCGATATCTATGGGTACGATTTTAGAGACTATGCCCTTACTTCGCTAAAACGACAGCTAGAGGAGGTAATCACAAAGCATGGGCTGAGAGATTCGGATGGACTTATACAGCGGCTAACGAGCAATCCCAAATTTGTTGAACAGTTTTTACAAGACATTACCCCCGAGACTACTGAAATGTTCAGAGACCCTAGCCTTTGGAGAACTTTACGTGACGATATTATTCCCGAAATTGCCAAAAGTTCTACTAAGCTTAAAATATGGGTTGCCGCATTCGACTCAGGCGAAGAACTCTACTCAATTTGCATCCTCCTTAAAGAGATGGATTTACTTGATAAATTTCAAATTTTCGTATCAACCATAAGCGATGAGGTAACAAAAAAAATAAAACTAGGCCTTTTAGATGCTAAGCAACTTGAGGTAAACGAGGCTAACTACGAACGTTCGAACGGAATTGCAAACTACAAAGACTACCACTCTACCGTAAACGCTTCGGGATTATTTAAAATGGACAGTACCCTTACAAAGGACGTTACCTTTTTAAAACAGAATACATTTTTCCCCAATCCTCCCACGGGCATTAAGTTGGTACTATTCAGAAATCAGCTCATCTACTTTAATTCAACTCTTCAAGATAAAATTATACAGGTTATTTATGATAGCCTAATGCCCGGAGCATATTTAGCCATAGGAGCAAAGGAAACTTTGGAAAATACAAATTCAAACAATAAGTTTACCGTGGTAAATGATTGTGAAAAAATTTACAAGAAAAAAGCACTTTAACCATTAAACAATGTATAAGGCAGTTATCATAGGGGGTTCAGCAGGAAGCTTTCAGGTTATTACCCGAATACTAAGCTCATTACCCGCAAACTTTCCGCTCCCGGTATTATTGAGTCTTCATAGACTGAAGCATATACGGAGCGGGTTTGTTGAGGCGCTCTCCATTAAATCTGCCATTCCAGTAGTCGAACCTTTTGATAAGGATCAGATTAAACCAGGAAAAGCATACCTTGCACCTGCAAACTACCATATGTTTATTGAGTTAGGGAATAGATTCGCTCTGTCAACCGAGCCACCTGTAAATCACTCCAGGCCATCAATCGACCTAACATTTGCAACTGCTGCCCAGGTATACCGTGAAAAGGTAATTGGCATTATTCTTTCGGGTGCAAACAAGGATGGAGCCTACGGATTAAAAAAAATTAGTGATTACGGCGGGCTCACAATTGTGCAGGACCCAGAGGAGTGCCAGGTAAAAACAATGACCGAGTCGTCATTAAAACTCACAAAAGTGGATCATATATTTAAAACCGAGCAGATTATTAAATTTTTACAAACCATAAAACGATAATCAGATGCCAACAAAAATCTTCAAAAACAATCCAAGATTTAGTTCCGGCATCATACTAGTATTGCTAATGGCTAGCATAGCTGGAACTTTCTTTAGCCTACACAACCAAATTGTTCGGGCTGGTGTTAAAACGCCTATCCTTTCAGTCCTTCTTACAATTCTTGCCGTACTAATAGCATTCCTTGCTTACCAACAATTTACGCTTTACAGAGTAAAATTAGGTAGAGCAAATGCTGAACTAAAAAAATTAAAAGAAGCCGTTGTCAATGATAAGAAAGAGGCAAAAGAGCAAAAGGATTTAAACAGCGAATCCATCATAACTAAGCAAACCGACTTAAAACAAGAGGCAGCCAACGTTATCCCCACCGAAACATTTAATACGCTGGATAAGTTTCTTGAGAAACTTCTTTCAAATATTGCAAAAAAACACGATATTGTTCAAGCTGTAGCGTTTGAAAAAGAGCCTAACTCAGGCATATTTCAAATGGTAGCATCATACGCCTACTTCTCCGAAAACGAACCCCCATCATTTACTGAGGGTGTTTCGCTTCCAGGGCAGGTAGCCAAAAATAAAGCAGTGCTTAACCTTACCGAGGTTCCCACAGATTACACAACCGTTCTCTCGGGGTTAGGAAAAGGCTCACCGAGCAACCTTCTAATTGTGCCGGTTTTAGATAGCGAAAAACACTGCAACGCAATTATTGAGTTCTCATCATTTACAGCTTTCGATGAGAGTAAGGTTACATTTTTCGAAAACCTGGGCCTTATACTGGGAGAACATATTAAAACTATTGGCAATAGCACTAAGCAATAATATGACAACTTATAATACAACCACATCTGAAATAGACAAAAAGGCAATTACAACGAAAGTTGTTACTGCAGGCATTGTGGGTATAGTGATAGTTATTTTAACTTGGATTTTAGAGTTCACAGTACAAGGAATTGCATTCTCGTTAAAGGGAATCGGCTCTATTCACCAGAATACACCTTCGTTATGGATTATTAATCTACTGCCCATTGTACTTGCTTACTTCACCTTCGTAACGGTAAGAAGGCAGCAAAATAAACTCCAAAGCCTCGAAGTGGAGCTGCACGAGAAAGATAAGGGCATAAACAAAAACGCCTTATTCGCAAAAACCATTGGCGAGGGTAACTATAACGCACCGTTCGAACTCACCAATAACGACGACATACTGGGAAAATCCCTTCTTGTAATGCGCGATAACCTACTTCACAACAATATGAGGGAGGCCGAGCAAAACTGGATTACTAAGGGAAAAGATGAAGTTTCGCACATTCTGCGGCTGCATAACAATATTGAAACCCTCTCGTACGAAGTGCTGGTTAAGTTAATTAAGTACATCAATATTGTTCAGGGAGCCCTATACCTATACGATGAGGATAGCGAAGAGTTGTCGAGCCTAACAACCTATGCCTACAATCGAGAGAAATTTGTTAATCAGAAATTTAAACTCGGACAAGGGCTAATTGGTCAATGCGCATATGAAAAGAACATAGTATACCGTACCGAAATACCCGAAAACTATGTTTCCATTACCTCTGGGATTTTAGGCGATAAAAAACCCAAAAGCATACTTATTGTCCCCCTTGTAACCGACGAAAAGCTTCAAGGTGTGTTAGAGTTTGCCTCAATTGATAGTACCATTGAGGAGAAAACCATACGATTTTTGCGTGAGATGGGTGAAATAATTGCTCGTACAATTTTCAACCTACGCATTAACCAGAAAACCGAAAAATTGCTCCTCGAGGCCCAACAAATGACGCAAGAACTCAAGGAGAACGAGGAGGAACTTCGTCAGAATGCCGAAGAAATGAGGGCAACTCACGAGGAACTCGAGCACTCGAACCATCAGCTCGAATCGAAAATTCAGGAGGTTGAAAACGCTCAGAAAAGGCTCCATTCGCTCCTCGAAAATGCCTCGGAGATTATCTCAATATACAGCAGCAATCGGAAGTTAAGCTACATAAGCCCATCGGTAACCAAAATACTTGGCTACACTCCGCAAGAAATGATGAGCGGGAAAGATGTTGATAGGCTAACCCGTAGGGGCGAACAGGAACTTGCCGCGATGTTTCAAAAATTAATCGATGCTCCTCGCATTCCCATTACCATTCAGTACACCTTTATGAAGAAGGAAGGGGCAAAGCTATACCTTGAGGTAACGGGGCGAAACTTGCTCGACGACCCTGCAATTAACGGCATAATTCTTAACTCACAAGATATAACCGAACGTAAGCGAGCCGAAAAAGAAGAGCGTATGCGTAGCAAAATGCAGGCTCTTTCAGAAAACTCGCCCGATATGATTATGCGCCTCAATACCAGTGGCCAATTCTTTTACGCCAACCCAATGGTTGAGGAGTATCTTGGAATACCTGTAAAGGACCTGATTAACCAAACCCTAAATTCAGCCGAACTAAATGAAGTTCTTTCTAACTACCTGAAAGAAACCATAAAATCCATACGAGCAGATAAAACTACCATTGAAGGCGATTTAACCTTTGAGTCAAATCTAGGCGAAACCATAATGCACATTTCGGCCATCCCTGAGTTTAACGAGAATGAGCTCGAAACCATACTCTTTGTTAGCCATGACATTACCGAAGCCAAACGCATAGAGCAAGAAATACAGGATAAGAATCGTAAGATTACCGAGAGTATCAACTACGCTCAACGCATTCAAACCTCAATACTTCCAAACAACCGTATTATAAGACAATACCTCCCTAAATCATTTATATATTATAAACCCCGCGATGTAGTTAGTGGCGACTTCCCATGGTTCTTCATAAAAGATGACTATATTTACATTGCAGCAGTCGACTGCACTGGTCATGGAGTACCAGGCGCACTGCTCTCATTTATTGGCTACTTTACGCTAAACAACGTGGTTGACCACGATGCTGGTTACTCGGCAAGTAAAGTACTCGACCTGCTCCACTTTGGGGTTCGAAAAACTCTTAAACAGGATAGGCCCGATGCAGACGCTCGCGACGGAATGGATATTGCGCTTTGTAAAATTAACCTTAAAACTAAAGAACTTCAGTACTCGGGCGCGCACAGGCCATTGTACTTGCTTCGCAACAATGAGTTATTAGAGTTTAAGGGCGACCGTAAGGCTATTGGCGGTATACCACACCCCAGAAAAGAGGAAAAAGATTTTACAAACTATGAAATAAAAATACAACCTAACGATAGAATATTCTTTTTCTCCGATGGGTTGCCTGATCAAATTGGTGGAGAAAACGACAGAAAGTACAGTCCCCCAAGGGTTAGGGAGCTAATAACCGAAAATCAATCGTTTACAATGCCCCAATATTACGACCTTTTTACCAAAGATTTTGAAACGTATATGGGTAATAATAAGCAGATTGACGATGTTCTACTAATAGGAATTGAATTCTAAATTGTTTATTATCGGTAAATTATTTAATTTTACGGGCTATGGATAAAAGAAATGTTAAAGGTTTCCTAGAGTTTGTCTACGATTTTTACAAATCGATGAAGGCTCACGAAATTACTCTCGTTTACGAGGGCGAAATAACGCATCAAATCACCAAAGCCTTCACCTCTCTGACAGAATCAAATATGGCAAAAGAGGAGGAGTCGAATTCGGTGCAAAAAAAGGTATTCCATGTAATGGTTGAGTGCCTGCAAAACATTAGCAAGCACGCCGACAGCTTTGGATCAGACGATTTTCTCTTTGCAGGAAGAGGTATATTCATGGTAAGCAAAGGAGACGTTGAATACAATGTTACAACTGGTAACGTAATTGAGAACACCAAAATTGAGGAATTAATTCGGATTCTTAATCATATCAATACCCTCGATAAGGAAGGGCTTAAAGACCTATACAAGACGCAAATGCGCGAAGGTAGGCTTTCTGAAAAAGGAGGAGCAGGACTAGGGTTTATTGATATAGCTCGAAAAACGGGACGAAAACTGGACTTTCATTTCCTTCCCATCGACGAGGAGAACCATTTCTTCATTTTAACCTCAACCATTTCAAGAAACGAGTAAATTACAGAGTTATGGAAACCATAAAGATTTTAGGTACCGATGATACCCCAAATGTTACACTTGATGCAGAAAACGACATCTTTGAGATTTCGGGTCGCTCTCTGCCCGAAGATGTTACAGCATTTTATGACCCAATACTTAACTGGCTTGATGAATATGCTGCTAGCCCCAACGAAAAAACTGTTTTTACCTTTAAACTAGTTTACTTCAATACGGCCAGCTCTAAGCTACTGCTCGACATCCTTATGAAACTTGAGGAAATGCACGAGGACGGGAAAGGTGTGCTGGTAAAATGGTACTACCCCGAAGATGATGAAGATATGCAAGAAGCAGGTGAAGAGTACGCCGACATTGTTGACGTAACCTTTGAACAGGTTAGCTACACCCTAAACTAGGTTGACTTTTATTGAAGTTCGACCCTTACAAAACATACACTATTAGGTTAAGCAATGAGTGAGGAAATTCTCAAGGCTCTTATGCAACTCTTTGCAATTATTGCAAAGCAAGACGAAGGCGTTGTAACCAACGAACGAGAGTACGTTGTGAATTTTCTTATGCAACAAGTTAACGACGAGGCGGTTGAAGAGCATATTATGCTATTCGACCAGCACGCCGGGGTTAACGATGAGAAACCCAACGACGAGGAGGACGGGAAACCAAAAAAGGTAAGGCTAACTTCGGTTAAAGATTCTGTTAAAATACTCGGAATCTGCAAAAAGATTAACAAAACTCTTACCCAAAAGCAAAAAGTTGTTGTACTCGTTCGTCTTTTCGAACTAATAAACGCCGACAGAAAATTTACCGACCAACGTATGGCCATCATTAACACGGTTGCCGACGTTTTTAAGCTTACCAAGGAAGAGTTTACAGATATTGAGAACTTCGTAGTAAACGATGACCCCAACGAGCTCGATTTCTCAACCATTCTTACCATACACGACAGGCCCGAAGTTGGCCAATACTGTAAGCATATACCCACCGAAGCCCTTAACGGCAACCTCTACATCCTTCAAATTAAAACGGAAGATCTATACTTCCTGCGGTACACAGGGAACGAAGATATTCTGCTTAACGGGTTGCCCATTAACTTTAAACGCATATACCTTTTCGCCAGCGGAAGCTCTATTAAACTTCCAAAAGGTAAACCCATTTACTATACCGATGTTGTAGCGCATTACCTCGCCGATTCAACAAGCATCAGAATATCATACAATGTTGAAGATGTTGGATTTAAATTTAAATCGGGCACCACAGGCCTACGCAACATCAGTTTTAAAGAAGAGCAGGGCAAACTTATTGGCATTATGGGTGCCAGCGGAGCCGGTAAAACTACCCTTTTAAATGTTCTTTCGGGCGTTGAGGCGCCAACAACTGGATTTGTTAAAATAAACAGCATCGACCTTCACAAAGAGAACGATAAACTCGAAGGCGTTATTGGCGTTATACCACAAGACGATTTGCTCATTGAGGAGCTAACCGTTTTCCAGAACCTTTACTACAATGCCAAACTTTGCTTTAAAAATAAAACCGAAGAGGAGCTAACGCAGCTGGTTGATAAAACGCTGCTCAACTTAGGCTTATACGAGCGTAAAGACCTTAAGGTAGGTTCGCCACTAAACAAGATGATTTCTGGCGGGCAGCGAAAAAGGCTTAACATTGCTCTCGAACTAATTAGAGAGCCTGCCATACTTTTTGTTGATGAGCCCACCTCCGGCCTATCATCACGCGACTCAGAAAATGTAATGGACCTTCTGAGGGAGCTAACCCTCAAAGGCAAACTTATTTTTGTTGTAATACACCAACCCTCATCGGACATCTTTAAGATGTTTGACAATATGATGATACTCGATACGGGTGGGTATATGATATACTATGGGAATCCTGTCGAATCGGTTATGTATTTTAAGCGGCTCGATATGCAGATTAACAGCGACCAGGGAGAGTGTCCAACCTGCGGTAACGTGAACCCCGAGCTAATTTTTAACATAATTGAGGCTAAGGTTATTGACGAATTTGGACGTTACACTCCCAAGCGTAAGGTATCACCAGTTAAATGGGAAGAGCACTACACCGAGAATATAAAGTTAAAAAGTATTCCCGACGAAACCGAAGCACCCCCTAAATCGCTTAACATACCCTCACGAATTAGCCAATTCTTTATCTATACCGCTCGCGATTTTCGTTCAAAAATTAGTAACACACAATACATCGTTCTCAACCTACTCGAAACACCAATTCTTGGGTTTATTCTTGCATACGTAATTCGATACATTGCCGACCCCAACTCCACTGTATATATCTTCAGAGAGAACGAAAACATTCCCATATATATATTTATGGCTCTTATTGTTGCCCTTTTTATTGGGCTTACCGTAAGCGCCGAGGAAATTTTCAGAGACCGAAAACTGCTGAAACGCGAGGCATTCCTAAACCTAAGCCGCACATCATACCTATTTAGCAAAATATCAATCCTACTTGTACTCTCTGCTATTCAGAGCATTACCTTTGTGCTTATTGCTAACGGTATTTTACAACTCCATGATATGTACTTTGAGTACTGGATCATGCTATTTTCAACCGCCGTTTTTGCTAACCTGCTAGGACTAAACATATCTGCAACCTTTAACTCGGCAGTAACAATTTACATAGTTATACCCCTAGTAATGATCCCAATGATGGTACTCTCGGGTGCCATGTTTAGCTTCGATAAGCTAAATAGGGCGGTAGGTAGTTTTGGCCGCGTACCGCTAATAGCTGAGTTTATGGTTACAAAGTGGGGCTACGAAGGACTTGTTGTACACCAATTTAAGGACAATGATTTTAATAAAACATTTTACGAAGTTGAAAAGAAACTTCGAAATGCCGACTACAAAACGGTTTACTATATACTAGAGCTAGAGAAAATAGTTAACGAGAACATTGAACTTATTGAAACGAGCAAGGACAGTAAGAAAAACGAAGAAAAATTTGAAAACAACCTGCTAGTTCTCCGAAACTCAATTTTTAAAGAGTCGAATTTTTTAGCACCCGCCATTCCATATCAATACCTAGATAAACTATACCCCAAAACATTCGACTATGAGGTTGCCTATGCTACCATCGATTACCTTAGCGACCTATCGAAGCATTATAGCAAAATATACCAACAGGCAAACCAAAAAAGCGAACGGCTTATCGCACATCTGGTATCAACCGATCCGCAGCTATACGAAGCGAAAAAAAATGCATCGCATAATGAAAGCATAGCGGATTTAGCTACCAACAAATTTGAAAAAAATAAGATATTACAGTACAAGGGAGAACTTGTGCAGCAGTATGATCCTATATACCGCGACCCTATTCCCAATAATCAGTTTGACTTCAGATCGCACTTCCTAGCCCCACAGAAACATTTCTTTGGAAGATATTATGATACATTGTGGTTCAATATTTGCTTCATTTGGTTTATGATATTGATTTTGTATATTACACTTTATTTCGAACTGCTGAAAAAAATGATTGACTTTTTTGGAAAAATTAGAGTACCAAAACTAAAAAAATGAGTTTTTTTTATACTTTTACCTAAGAAAGTAGAAATTAACATCGAACTAACTATGCGAAGAAATCTAATCCTTATCTTTTCACTTGTAATGCTCGCATCTTCATGCCGGTTTTTCGACTCCGAGCGCAGAATGAGTAGCAAAGAATTTGACATCCCTGCCGAATTGCTTGAAGATAAACCACTCGAAATAGCAGCCGAAGTGATTGATGAAATGATTGAGAACGTATCTTCACCAGTTGAAACTGCAGCACTTATAAAAGGGCTTAAAGTACCCTTTAACAGGAGCTATATGGCCGATACCAAGCTTGAGAAAAACTTAAATACAAGTTTTCAAAAAGCTATCGGCCTTGGAATTTATGGAGCCGACCTAGGATACATAAATATGTATGAACGTACTTCTCTGGTAATTAATTATATATCCAGTATAAAATCACTTGCCGAAGGCATTCAGGTAGGCCAGTTCTTCGATTTTGCAACCCTAAACCGCATTGCCACAAATAAGGAAAACATCGATTCGCTAATGCTTATATCTCAGCAAAGTTTTAACCGAATTGATAGCTACCTCCGCGAAACAAACCGAGCGCACCTAAGTGTTGTAATTATTGCAGGAGTTTGGGTTGAAGGTCTATACATTTCAACAAGAGTAACTCAGGATATGCCGAATGCACGTATGAAAGAGATTATTGGGGAGCAAAAAGTTGCAATGAACAGCCTAATGCTTCTACTAAAAAATTACCAAAAAGAGCCTAACATTGCAAAACTGGTATACAATTTGGAAGAGATACAAGAGTTATATAAACAAGTAACAATAGCTTACGAATATCTTGATCCAACCTCCGAGGTTGTGAATGGCGTGCTAACCGTAAAACAAAATGATAAGCAGATCATTAATATGTCCGAAGAAGTACTTACTGAAATTATAGAAAAAGTTCAGGCTCTTAGAAACAGCTTATTGCAATTTTAACCTTTGAAACAATATCTACTATGAAAAATATTCTCCTAGCTCTAACTGTTACATTTGCGATAGCCGTTGGATTTTCTAACGAATCGAAAGCGCAATCGGCAGAGGATCTTGTTCAAATCTGTGGAATGGTTGCTGGCGATGCCACTTTCCTAAAAGATTTCACAATTAGGCTAGATGCCGGAGATCCCCCTCCCATTCAGCGTTTTACAGTGCTCCTGCGAAAAGGTATTAAGTATCGGTTTTCAGTATGCAACTCAAAAGATTACGATGGGAAAGTAGTTCTTCAACTATTTGATAACAACAGGCTATTAGCCACTACCTATACTGTGGCTACGGGCGAAGACTATCCATCTATTAACTACGAATGTACCCGCACTGGCGCATACCATTTATTCTTTAGTTTTAAAGACGGAAGACCTGGACTAGCAGTTGGCTTACTCTCGCTAGTTGAAACGATGTAATATGTAATACGAAAGAACAATCTTTATATTACTTTTTTAAACAACAAAAGCAGCCTTTGGGCTGCTTTTGCTGTTTAAAGAAAATGAGAATCGAGTAGGAAGGTAGGGATTAATTCCCTACCTGTCCTCTCCCACCACCGTGCGTACCGTTCGGTACACGGCGGTTCTTCAATTTACACCGTAGACCAAACTGTAACGATTCGAGAAGAAGACAT
>JBBACY010000066.1:0-13875 GCA_041656735.1 Bacteroidales bacterium
TATCCAAGCGCAAGATAGGTATCGGATAATGTTTTATAACGTTGAGAATCTTTTCGACCCGTTTAATGATAGTCTAAAGAGAGACGACGAATTTACCCCTGAAGGCACAAGGTATTGGACCTGGCGGAGAATGGAGGAAAAAGTAAACAATATATATAAGGTTATTACAGCCGTTGGCGAGTGGGATCCACCCACAATGGTTGGGTTTTGCGAAATTGAGAATAGATTTGTTATTGAACGAATAACTCAACACACTCCCCTATCGAAATTTAACTATCAAATAGTTCATCGAGAATCACCCGATATGCGAGGTATTGATGTTGGATTGATATATCGCCCAGATCAGTTTACCATTGAGGAGGAGCGCTTTTTTAGGGTGTCACTACCCAACGATTCCAATCGCACAACGCGCGATGTGCTCTATACCCGTGGCATTATAGATGGGCTTGATACACTCCATGTTTTTGTTAACCACTGGCCATCAAAGTATGGTGGTGCATTAGTTAGCGAGCCAGGCCGTATTGCTGCTGGTAAGTTGGTAAGGCAAAAGGTAGATTCCATAAAAATATTTCATCCCGATGCACGTATAATCATTATGGGCGATTTTAACGATACTCCCGATAGTAGACCTCTGATTGAGGGCCTGGCTGCATCTCTTCCGGAAGAACCTTTTACCGCCGACGGATTATATAATTTGCACTTACCATACGTAGCTAGAGGTGAAGGAACCTTAAAGTATCAAGGTGCTTGGGAAATTATTGATATGATGATTGTTTCAAAAGGGTTGTTAAATGCCAAGCATGGAGTTTACACTACTCCCGATGGAGGTAAAATATACAGGGCAGATTTTTTACTTGAAGAAGATGAGCGATTTGTTGGCGTAGTACCATTCCGAACTTACATAGGCTTTAAGTACCATGGAGGCTACAGCGACCACTTACCAATATATATGGATCTATTTCGGAATCGTTAAACACTAAACAAAATAAAATGGAGAATGCAGGTGTCATAGTTTTTGTAGGACTTATCGTATTTATATCGCATCTTTTTACAGGAATATTTGAACGTAAACGAATTCCCGATGTGTTGCTACTTATGCTTGTCGGGTTAGTTTTAGGTCCAATTTTAGGCGTAATTTCACCCGAAGATTTTGGCATTGCTGGCCCTATGTTTACCACCATTACACTTGTAATTATTCTGTTTGAAGGTGGACTGGCATTGCGTTTTGATACGCTAAAGAATTCAATTAAGGGGACTACTGCCCTTACAACAACCAACTTTTTTGTGACAACGGTTATTGTTGGGTTAATATCATGGCTTCTGTTCGGATTGCATCCCGTTGCTGGATTTATGCTTGGAACCATACTTGGCGGAACATCATCGGCAGTAATAATCCCTATGGTTCAACAGCTAAGAATGAACGAAGCCTCAAAAACCATAGTTATACTGGAGTCGGCCATTAGCGACGTACTTTGCATAATATTTGCACTAGCTCTGCTAGAAACGTTTCAGGTTGAGGAAGTTAAAATAGGGCTAATTGTTGGCAAAATAATATCATCGTTTACCCTTGCTGCAGTAATGGGGTGGCTGGGTGCTTTGGTTTGGTCTATCCTACTAAACCGTGTTAGAACAATTCGGAATACTATTTTTACAACCCCTGCCTTCGTTTTTATCATTTTTGGTATTGCCGAAATGTTTGGTTTTAGTGGAGCAATTTCGGCTTTAGCTTTTGGTATAACACTTGCCAATATTGAAGTTTTTAATGTAAGCCTGCTAAAAAGATACATTGCTACTGAACCCATTAGTTTAAACGAAACCGAAAAGGTATTTTTCTCCGAAATAGTTTTTCTGCTCAAAACCTTCTTTTTCATTTACATCGGGCTTTCAATCCAGCTACAAAATTTGTGGGCACTAGTATTAGGACTTTTACTTACAATAATAATTTTTATTTCTAGGGTGCCTATTGTAAAGTTTTCGGTTCGTAAACCCTTTGCAACATCTGATTTAACTATGATAAGCATAATGGTTCCAAAGGGACTTGCAGCAGCGGTACTGGCTTCACTGCCCCTACAACAAGGCATAGAGGGAGGCGAATTTATACGCGATATTACCTACGCCGTAATCTTAATTAGCATTATTTTCACAAGCGTACTTATCCCTTTAGTTGAAAAGTCGTCTACAGTAAGGTCTATTTATGGTCTTTTTCTTCGTAAAGGTTTTTTGTATTGGAGACGTAAAAAATAGCTCTTCAACTTACCTCCTGCCTATGTAATTCTGCATAGGTTATTCGGGACGCGTAAAAAAAATTCAAGGTTCATAAACCTTTTCAGCGTACCGTTGTCTTATACTTAGCATAATTAAATATTAACATTATTAAATACTTAAATGGCAAAGCAAAACTTTCTTTTTATAACAATTTTGTTTGTATTGCTTTTATCTGCTTGTGGAGATAAAGAGAAGAGTGGAACCGCAAATCAATCAACACGTTCAGGTTTGGCGGTTGAAGCCTATGTGGTAACTCTACAACCTTTAACACAAGGGCTTTCTTTATCGGGAACCCTGTTGGCTGGCGAAGAGGTTGAGTTAAGAGCTGAAACAACTGGAAAACTGGTTGATTTTTATCTTATTGAAGGAAGTACTGTAACTAAAGGACAACTACTCGCCCGAGTTAACGATAGTGAAATTCGAGCTAAACTTGAGAAGTTAAAATCAGATTTAAAATTAGTTGAGGACGACCTACTTCGTAAGCAAAGACTAAAGGAAATTAATGCCCTTAGTCAGCAAGATTTAGATGTTGCAGTTAATAAAGTTGATGGTATTAAGGCCGATATTAAGCTATCCGAAGCCCAAATACAGAAAGCCGAAATTCGTGCTCCCTTCGATGGTCGCATAGGCCTTCGTCACGTTAGTCCCGGTAGTTTTATAGGTGCAAACACTATTCTGGCAACACTTATACAGGTTAACCCATTAAGGCTCGAGTTTTCTGTGCCCGAGCGTTACGCCTATGGCGTAAAAGTGGGTAAAGAGGTTACCTTTACATTGGGCAACTACCCAACAGAATACAATGCAAAAATATATGCAACCGAATCGGTTATCGACTTGCAAACACGCGCACTAAAGGTTCGGGCATTGTGCTCAAATTCAAAGGGCGAGCTAATTCCGGGTTCATTCGCAAGGGTATCATTCACCATTAACGGGAGTCCAAAAACTTTGCTAATTTCACCCAATGCACTTGTACCTGTTTTAGGAGGACAAAATGTGGTGCTTGCACGTAACGGCAAGGCTACCTTTGTTCCGGTAGAAACTGGAGTGCGTACTTCTACGGCGGTGGAAATTGTATCGGGCATTAGCCCAGGCGATACGCTACTACTGTCCGGACTACTTCAGGTTAGGGAGGGAACACCCGTTTCAACTAATATTGTTGAAAGCTGGTAGGTAAATTAGCCCGTATCCATTGTCTTTTCATTTTTAAACATTCAACTTACAATAGATGAATCTTTCAACAGTTAGCATAAATAGGCCTGTACTAACCATAGTATTTGCAATTATCATCATACTTTTTGGGGTGGTTGGCTATACCTACTTAGGGGTTAGGGAGTATCCCAGTGTGGACCCGCCCATTGTTTCCGTTAGTACATCGTACGTTGGCGCTAATGCCGACGTAATAGAGGCACAAATAACAGAGCCGCTTGAGGCTGCCATTAATGGGATTTCTGGAATCAAATCGATTACATCGAGCAGTGCCGACGGCCGGAGTTCAATAACGGTTGAATTTCAGCTAGGTGTTGATATGGAAGCAGCCGCCAATGATGTTAGGGATAAGGTATCGCGAGCAGTTAGAAGGCTACCACCAGACATTGACGCCCCTGTAGTTAGTAAGGCCGATGCCGATGCTGAAACCATTATGATATTAACCGTTCAGAGTGATACGAGAGACTTGCTCGACCTGTCTAACTTTGGAAATAACGTTATAAAAGAACGGCTGCAAACCGTTTCGGGCATTAGCGAAGTAGGTATTTGGGGAGAAAAACGATACGCCATGCGATTGCGCCTCGATCCCAACAAGTTAGCAGCCTACAAGTTAACCCCCTCGGATATTCGATTAGCCCTAACCCGCGAAAACATTGAGCTGCCCACAGGTACTATCGAGGGTTACTACACCGAACTATCAATACGAACGCTAGGAAGGCTCGAAACCGAGGAGGATTTTAATAATCTTATTATTAAGGAGGTTCAGGGTGTTCCAGTAAAGATGAAAGACGTAGGAAGGGCCGAGCTGGCTGCCGAGAACGAACGTTCACTGTTACGAGGAAATTTTGGAACCCCACAAATTGGGGTGGCGCTAACCTCGCAGCCAGGCGTTAACTATATTGAGATAGCCGATAATGTTTACGAGAGGCTTGAGCAGATGAAGCGCGAAATGCCCGACGATATTCGCATTAACATAGCAATGGACGTAACCACCTCCATACGTAATGCGGTTAAGGAGGTTCGCGACACCATTCTTATTGCTTTTGTCCTTGTGGTTATTGTTATTTTCGTGTTTCTCCGAAGGTGGCGTATTACGCTTATTCCAATGCTCACAATCCCAATATCTCTTATTGGGTCGTTCTTTGTGATGTACATAATGGACTTCTCTATAAACGTTCTGTCGCTCTTGGGAATTGTGCTTGCCACGGGCCTTGTGGTTGACGATGCCATTGTTATGGTAGAGAATATTTACTCGAAGGTTGAGAAGGGTATGGATCCCTTTAAGGCTGGATATACAGGAACCAAAGAGATTTTCTTTGCAATTATATCTACTACAATATCCCTTATATCCGTTTTCTTGCCCATCGTTTTTTTGCAGGGAATTACAGGAAGACTTTTCCGAGAGTTTGGAATAGTGCTCTCAGGGGCAGTTCTCATTTCAACATTTGTTGCCCTTACCCTTACTCCAATGCTAAGTGTTCGTATCCTTGGTGGGAAGAAGAAGAAAGAGGGAAGATTTGCTGCTGCTGTTGGAGGTTTTTTTGAGCGACTTTCCAGCGCATACGAGCGATCACTCACAGCATTTGTAGCAAAAAGGTGGATTGCTTTTCCGGTAATTATTGGAGCTTTGGCTTTAATCCTGGGGTTGGGAAGCATTATTCCCTCTGAACTTGCCCCAATGGAAGACAAATCTCGTTTAAGAATATCATCTACAGCTCCAGAGGGTACTTCCTATGAAGTTATGGATGAGTACATTAGCAACATCGTCAGTTACGTTGACACTATGCCCGAGCGTAAAGCCATAATTGCATTGGCATCACCAGGGTGGTCTGGCTCAAGGAATACTGGTTTTGTTAATTTGATTTTAAGTGAGCCCAATGAACGTGGAAAATCGCAACAACAGCTGGCCAACGAAATTCAGGAGTACCTAAATACACAAACTCTTGCACGCTCATTTGTAACACAAGATCAAACCATTAGGGCTGGTCGGGGTGGTGGATTACCCGTGCAGTTTGTGGTTCAGGCTCCAACTTTTGAGCAGCTTAAAGAGGTTGTACCGGTATTCTTACGAAGAGCACAGGATGACCCACGATTTCAGGTTGTTGACGTTGATTTAAAGTTTAATAAACCAGAATTACACGTCGAGATTGATCGCGAGAAAGCCAGAACATCAGGTGTTACGGTAAGAGATATTGCCGAGGCTTTACAACTCTACTTTTCTGGTCAACGTTATGGCTTTTTCATTTTTGAGGGTAAACAGTACCAAGTAATTGGACAGGCCGAGCGTCAGTATCGAGATGACCCATCGGATATTACCAGCATTCAGGTGCGTAACGATAAGGGTAATTTGGTTGAGCTGGGTAACCTTATAACTATTACCGAGGAGAGTACGCCTCCACAACGTTACAGGTATAACAGGTACGTATCGGCCACCTTTAGAGCCTCACCAGCAACAGATGTTACTCTGGGAGAAGGTATTGAGGCAATGCGAGAAATATCAGACGAAATTCTTGATGATACCTTTGCAACAACATTAACGGGTATTTCGCAACAGTTTGAAGAGAGTTCGGGCAGCTTGTACTTTGCATTTGCTTTTGCCCTCATTCTGGTTTACCTTGTTCTGGCTGCACAATTCGAGAGTTTTAGGGATCCGCTTATTATTATGTTTACTGTGCCCCTTGCTTTAGCAGGTGCATTACTCTCGCTATACGTTATGGGTCAAACTATGAATATTTTCAGCCAAATTGGAATTATTGTGCTAATAGGAATCGTAACCAAAAATGGAATTTTAATAGTCGAGTTTGCCAACCAGAAGAAAATTGCGGGGTACGATAAAACTCAAGCCGTAATTGAGGCCGCTGGCCAAAGATTACGCCCTATTCTGATGACAAGCCTTGCAACAATTTTTGGAGCCCTTCCAATTGCATTGGCCTTTGGCTCTGCTTCAACCAGTCGAATACCAATGGGAATAACCATTATTGGCGGGTTACTCCTATCGCTAGGACTAACACTTTATATTATACCGGCTATGTATAGCTACATTTCAAATAAAAAACCAAATATACTCCACAATGAAGAAGAGTAGTTTTAAATTTATTTTAGCATTCATTCTACTACCCTTTGTGGTTAGTTCGCAGGATATTCTAACTCTTGAGGAGGCCATCCGCATTGGTCTTGAGAATAGTTTCTCAATTAGAATTGCCAAAAATGAGGTTGACATTGCACAGAACAACAATACCATTGGAAATGCTGGTTACCTACCTCGTGTCGATTTAAATGTAAATCAGAATAATAATTTTCAAAATCGATATTTTGAATATGAGGATGGTGATTCAAATTCTGAAAAAGGGTATCGAACTCATAACTTAGCTTCGGGAGCACAGTTGGGTTGGACTCTTTTTGATGGTTTCGCCATGTTTATTCGCAAAGAGAAATTGGATGTTTTTGCACAGCAAAGCGATTTACAGCTTCGAATGTCCATTGAGAATGCCATTGCTAATATAGTTTATACTTATTACAGCATTGCCTTTAATGAGAACCTTTACAAATCGTATAAAGATCAAATGGGATTATCGCGCGAAAGGTTAGCCATTGCACGTGAAAAGTCTAATATTGGGGTTGGATATGAACTCCAAGAGCTTCAGTCGGAGGTTGATTACAGGGCAGATAGTGCCCGATATATGCAACAATCAAACTACCTAACAAACATTAAGGCTGAGCTAAACCGATTGCTGGCACGCCAGCCCGATGTGAGTTTTATGGTTAATACAACCATCCCTGTACCCAATCCGGAATTTTCATCAGATATTTATTTAAAGGTACAAGAGCAAAACCCAAATATGCTCTTTGCCCGACTACAAGCCAAGGTATCTGAACTTGAGGTTGGCGAGGCTAAAGCATCGCGCTACCCAACCATAAACTTGGCCGGAGCATACAACTTTTCACGAACAGGAACACCCGCTGGTCAAACACACCTTAGCCAAATTCACGGCCCATCGGTTGGGGTTGGTGCTTCGTTTACGCTGTTTAATGGTAACAATATCAACAGAAAAATAAGGAATGCTGCAATTATTGCCGAAAACCGAAAAATAAGTCAAGAGGAGCTGGAACTAAGCTTGCAAAGTAGAGCTTTTCAGATGGTAAACGATCTTAATCAGGCCATTGAACTGGTTTTGGTTGAGGAAGAGTCGGTGAAACTTGCCCAGCGAAACGCCGAGGCAGCATGGGAAAAGTATCAGTTAGGGGCAATATCGGATATTGAACTTCGTGAAAGTCAAAATAAGTTTCTCGATGCAAAAACCCGCCTAATGTCATCGCAAATGAACTCACAGGCTGCTGCCCTAGAAATAAAAACGCTTACCGGCGATCTAAGTAGTTTTCTTGAGTAAGTATCAAAAGAAGCAACTCTGACAGTGTTTTTGTTTAGCCAATTGATTACCTTAGTATAAAAACAAAATATTATGCAACCAATACTTAATGAGAAAACCATACTTGTGGCTGGTGCCAGCCAAGGGTTAGGATATGCTATTGCCCAAGCATCAGCCCTAGAAGGAGCTAATGTATTTATGGGGAGTAGAAACGAGGATAAGTTAAAAATTTCTTCGATGCTCATTGCCAAGGAGAGCGGAGCCAACGTTGGTTACGGTGTACTTGATGTAACCCAACCAAATTCTATAAAAGAATGGGTTACTGCTGCCCATACGAAATTTGGAAGCATTGATGGGCTAGTTGTTAACGCTGGCGGGCCACCTGCAGGTATGTTCGACACGCTTTCCGATGATGATTGGCAAGCCGCTTTTGAACTAAACCTAATGAGCGCAGTTAGGCTTATTAGAGAGGCTTTGCCCTTTATGAAGAAGGCCAACAAGGGTTCAATTATAACCATTACTTCAATGTCGGTAAAAGAACCAATTGATATGCTGCTGCTTTCAAACGTTTTTCGCTCGGGTGTAACCAGCTTGGCCAAAAGCCTATCGCGCGATTTGGCATCGTACAATATCCGCATAAACAATATTCTTCCCGGTAGGCTCGATACCGAAAGGGTAAATCAGCTCGATGGCATTGTTGCCAAAACAAAAGGGATTAGCGTTAACGAGGTACGCTCATCATTCTACGAGCAAATTCCGCTATCGCGATACGGTAAACCTGAGGAGTTAGGTAATTTAGCCGCATTTCTACTATCCGATAGGGCATCGTTTATTACAGGAACAACCATTCCCGTTGATGGGGGTATGCTTAAAACGGTTTGGTAGTTCTTGAGTTTTAAATATTACAGAACCAAACATAATAAATTGCCATTACGCTAAAAACGTAATGGCAATTTTTGTTGAATAGCGCTTAGTTCTCGCGCTATACAAAGGTTACGCAAACTAATAGTTTAAGGGTACGCTAGCTATTACCCTTTGACACAAACAGTAGAAGAACGCTTCCTAACAAAAGATTTAGCGTAAAGTCAATCCCAATGCCGCCTTTTGCCATAGCAAAAATATGAAAGCCTACAATTACGCAAAGCACAAGTGCCGACACAACGGTTAGCGATGCTTTACTAAGTAATCCGGCCGCAAAAAGCAGTACGCTAAATAGAATAAAAGCAACGCCTAAGTAAAACGATAGACTGCTGAAGTTCATCGCTTTAACAACATCAAAATAACGATAAAATGCGACAAGCAATATGGCAAACCGCATTATCCACATCGCAACAGGGTAAAGAATTTTTACTGGTTTCATAGAGCATTTTTTAATTAGTAATCATATTATTGATAGAGTGATAACGCATAAACAGCAGCAAATTATACAACACAGAATTCATATTTTTCTCCTAATACACAAAGGCAAAACAAGTTAAGGCAACAAAAAGAGTTACTATTTCTATCCCGTAGAAAGAAAGCAAGTTATTCATCCCACACTATAAAACCAAATTAAAACAAATAGTAACCTAATCAGCCTAAAAGTGGGGCATAAAATATACCGCTTGTTACCAACTGGTCTTTTTTATTTCCAGCCATTTTTCTAAATATTTTCAACCAATTCTTTTTTCAACCAATTAAAAGCATCACTCTGATTGTATTTAATTTCAGTTCTTAGTAAAGCTTCCATATCACCTGTAAACTCAGCACTAGCCTCCTTCTCTTCAATGTTAAGTAAGAACTCTTTTTTACTTGGAGATCTTTTACCCGTTGCAAAGGAGGTATATTCTTTAAAACAAATTATAATTTGTTCAAAGTCCAAACCAGTGTTTTGCCGTGAATAATATAAATCAAACAAATCTCTTCCTTTGCTCCGTTGGTATAAAGCCCTAAGTTTTGTTCCTAAAAGTTCATTTATATTGTAAGTCCTTAGTTCCGCTTTACCAGAAAACCATTCACTTTCAACTTCAAATGGAAAGTCAACCCAATCAAGTAAATTAAAATGTTCCTTACAGTTTATTTCCAATTTCAGTCGCATTCGTATTTCTTCATATTCCGAAGTAAAGCGATATAAAGCTTTGGCTCCATGTCCACGAACTTGTGTAGTTCTTTTTTCTTCGAAAAAGGTAATAACATCATTTAACCTTTCCATTATTGGTTTTATTGGACCTCCTTTAATTTGCACCAAATCAATGTATTCAGAATATCGTGGGGCTGGGTTAAGATAGAGTTTGTGTAATGCTGTTCCCCCTCGAAATGCAAGGTTATCTCTCAAGAAATCGTCAGAAAAAATTTCAACTAATGTTCGTGAAATGATTAAATCCTGTTCAACTTGAGAAAACTCTTTCCAAGGTGCGTGTAACTGCCATTTTGCTATATATGGTTTAGGTATCATAAATCACTTTCTAATTTCACATTTACATCTACTTTCCATTTATTGGCAACAGCCCCCGGTTTCTCTTTTGATTTTGGGCTTAACAAAATGGGGAAAAAGTTTTTTGCTTTTAGTTCTGCATAAATCATTTCTTCATATTCTTCTTCCGAGCCTAGTTCTTCAAGCAAAAACCCTAATCTTTGCAAAGTGCTTTTATTTGGATACCAACTTAAAAGTTCTGACAAATCTGATTCTGTCAATTCCTCAGTTAGCTCCTCAATAATTGCAAGAATTCTATTAATACCACCCAATTTTGTCTGATGGTGTATTAAATCAACAAGTGTCAAAGCAGGACTGGAAATCTTAAAAATCCCTGCATCGGATTTCTTTTGCTGAATATTTTTATCAGACCAGTTGGTTGTTGTGAAGAAACGGATATCTATCGTATTCTTTGAAATATTGTTGAACTTTGGTTGTTCTGTTATCACGTAATCTCGTTGAATTTGTTGGTGACTTGCTCCGTGAAATTTTGCTGCAGAGAATAAACCAACATAATAATTCCTATCAAGATATTGAAATAGCTTTTCACACAATAAAGTTGAATTGGAATTTTCTTAGAAGAAGAATATCTAGGTGTAATGATTAAATAAAACCCTTTTCGCAGATTTATTATTTCTCCTTTTTTCGATAATCTATGCAGTTCGAATTTTAAAGAGTTACTGTTACCATCTGTTGCTTTAGAAATCTCATCGACTGAAAATGAATAATTTTCAATAGATAACAAGTATTTTATATATTCTTTTGCATTCATACTTAGAAAATATTAGATAAAAGCATCAAAATATTATACTATTCTCAAATTAATACTATTTATATTTATGTGATAGCAAAAAAACACCTCTTTTAAATATTTCGGAAATGGCGGAACCTGCGAGATTTTCAAATGTGTTGTTAATGAGTGGTATTTGCACAATTTCCCTTAGCATTAAACGGTCTTGTATATGAAAAGAAGCGGATTTTTAAGCACTAATTTTTCGGAAAGCAAGATACTTAATTAAGGACAATAGCAGTTCAGGTTAGCACCTAAACCGCTATTTTTTATATACGTTGTTATGTGCTGGCTTTTTTGATTCAACCATTTTCCTTTTCAAATTCTTCTATTTCCTTATAGAATTCAATGGCTTTTTCAACGGATTTCCCGCCCGAACCTGCTATTAAATTTCTAAACCACTTTTTATTTAGGCTTTTGGGTTTGTGTACTTTATAAAGCCAATAAGTCAAATAGATAAAACTTCCTGTTAGGGTTATTTGAAAGAGAATGTAGGTAAAGCCTATATCTTGCGGAAACCAACTGTTACTTAAATAAAAGGTAGTCCAAAATGGAAGTTGTAAAATCATAATTTTGCTGTGGCTAATTATAGAAAGTTGAAGTTTTGATAATCGTTTCTGAATTTCCATTACACTTCCATCGTAATTTATATTTTTTGTCCAAGCCAAATGTTTAATATAGTCCGCAAAACCTTTTATATTTATCAAAGCTATTACCGACATTGAAACAATAAAGTAATTGCTTGCCGAAGAATAATTTGAAATAGCATAAAACAAGATATATCCTAATATGAGAAGATAAAATACAAAAGCTATAATTCCTGCCGTAGTTAATCGAACCAAGCCATTTAAAGCGGATTCTGCCTTTCGACCAATAGTCTCTTTTAAAAGTAGTTTATTAATTATTAATGTTTTTTCAATTTTGGCATTTTGTTCTTTCCAAATATTAATCAGTTCTATGTTTTCCATTTTATCAATTTTTAAGATGATTGAATTCCTTCTTTAGTTGGCTTTTAATTCTGCCAATTTTTGTTGCAACATTGGTTTCAGTAATTCCGATGATTTCTGAAATTTCCTTGTAACTTTTTTCTTCGAGGTATAACAACATTAGGGCTTTGTTCAAATCATTTAATTCTGAAATTATATGATTCAATATCCCCAAGTTGGTTTCCTTTTCATCGGATATTTCTGTGTCGGGAAAATCGAAAATATCTGTAGTAATCGGGTTTGAAATCCGTTTTCTACTCTTCTCTTTCCTGTAGAATGAAATAGCCACATTCAATGAAATTCGGTATATCCAAGTTGAAAGTTTAAATTTTTCGTTGTAGTTGTCAAGTGATTTCCACAACTGCAAAATAATTTCTTGAACGAGGTCTTTCCTGTCTTCAATGTTCCGACAATATGAGTTTGCCACTTTAAATAGAATACCTTTATTGCTCTCAACAATAACGAGAAAATTTGCTGTTCTATCTTTGTCCATCATTCGGTTTGTGCGTTTGAGAACCTAATTTTAAAACATAGTTTGTGCTGTCTGTTATTATGGGTGTTTTTGGTTTTGCACCATAATAATTTCTCGTTATCGAAATGCTACAACCTGTTGTGAGTATTGTGAGTATTGTAAATGCCGTAACGACAACAATAATTAATCTGATATTTTTGTGTTCCATTTTAATTCGATTTTTTTAAGAAGTATTCGTCTTTTCTTAATTATTCGCACTATGGTTACAAAAATCACAATTTTTTGAAGATATTTTTTCAGTCAAGAATTCAGCTTAACCTTTTAGTGAAGTTCAGAGAAGAAGTTTGATGTTGTTCCTGAAGTTTTTTCTTCCACATGCCCCTAACGGCTGGGGGTATGAAATCGTTGGGGATTGCGGGCTACTATCCTGTCGAGTTACACCGAACTTGATGCGTGGGGGAATGCTTGAATAACCACTTAAACCCCAATGTTTTATACCGCGTGTTAGCCGTTGGCTTTTTTTTGTTTACTTTAGTTTACAATCAATTTGCTACAGCGTTTCTGTCTGTCATGCGTTCGGGTGGGCAAGCTCTTTGGCTGGTTTTGGTCGTGCTTTGGCTTTTTGTGCGACCAGCCAATGTGCTTGACTACGAAGCGTCGGCTTTTTTCAATTTTTCTTTCATTAAAACTCCTCTTTCAGTTAATCTATATTTTTGTCTACTGCTGTTAGGCTTTTCGGGTATAGTTAACTCTATTAATTCTTCATTTAAAGCTAATTGGAGGTAGTTCTTTCTGAAATTCTCTCTGTTTGCTAATTTTAATTTGTCTTGTAAATCCTGTCTCGAATGTTCTCCTGTAAAGATTTTAATCAATTCTTCAACTTGCGTGGTTACTTGCGTGGTTACTTGCGTGGTGAGTTTCTCTGATGCTGGAAAAACCATACGCAAATAGTTCTCTGAGAACTTGAAACAGTCTTTGTCGTATGCTTGCAATATTCGAGGCACACCCGAACCTAATTGCTCAACCATTCCTAAGTCTTTATATACACGCATAAGTTCCTTATTGCGTGGTAATGATAAACCCTCAAAAAAGTCTTCCCTTGTCAATCCGTCGAATAGTCCTCCATAGCTTGTTATTTCCAGTCTGTCAGTGAAAATTTCAAATTTCGGAGGAATTTCTCGAGTGTAATCGTTATGAATAATAGCATTAATTATCGCCTCACGCAAAGCAACGGCATTCCAAAGTCTTTTGTCTATACGCTCTTTAGAAGTGATTTGTGATATGGTTTTGTTTTCCAACTCCAATTTATCTATCACGCTTTTAGTTGCCTTTACTAG
>JBBACY010000067.1:0-13329 GCA_041656735.1 Bacteroidales bacterium
GTTCTTTGCGAGTTCGACGAAGTCAACCGGGCGTAGCCTTGAATTTCTTTGCTTACTTTCTGGTTTCAACCGAGCCGTTTTTTGGCGAGCTCGCTGAACGCCTTATAAAACAAATATAGGTGTGAAGCAACAAAGAAAGTAAGTGGGGTCTGGGGCAAAGCCCCAACAATTAAAAATAATGCAGAAAAATAATTGAGTGCATTACTTTTCTACTTAAATACAAAAACATAAAACTAAGCCCCTAAAATGGGGTATTCTTGGTTTTATCAGCAAAAATAGGGGGTTTGTAATGATTTTTGAATTTTTACCGGACACCAATGATTTACCATATTTGCTTATAAATACTTGAACCCTACGGATTCGTTTGTTTGTCCAATGAATATATAGTTAATAATTCAACTTTCGAAAGCATAATCGAATCGTACATATCTCTGTAATACAGGAATATAAGCACAGCCCTTTGAGGCTTTTGTGACTTCTTTAACTTCGTTGAGCTTGCAAAGTTCGCTCGGTTGTGTATTTTGTGTAATTGAAAAAAACTATATCACAAAGTAACACGAAGGATTGCACAAAGAATATACAAAGGAATTGAAAAAATAATTAGGTGGTTTACTATCAGGTATATAAACAATTGCAAAATTTGATATTCAGTTAGATGTAAAGGGGATAAGATGTACGCGAAAGTTGAGTTAACAATTGAAAACCTAAACTAAATGGCATTTAATCTTTTCTATAAAACAAGGATTTATTTGCCAGTGTTTTCGTACGCTGGATTCTGATTTAGGAACCGTATAAGGATTCTGGCCGTTGTTTCAACAACGTTGGTGCAAACTTTTAAAGTATGACCGGTTTCCTCGGCTTCCTTTTTTTTCTCACTGTCGTTAAAATTAAATTTTAGGAGACCTGAGCATTGGCTATCGCCTAGTTCTTGTCGGCACTGCTTTATAAAATTACCAACGTGAGCCGCAATCCAATCTTTCGAATTTGAATCGTTTGGATTATGTTTTCCAAACTTTAACCCCAGAACAATTGCCCCCGCATTAATTGCCCCACAAATATTTTGGGTTTCTCCTATTCCTCCACCAAGTCCTGAGGCCATACTAAATGCCATACCTGCATCAATTCCTGCTTCCTCAGCAAAGGCCACAAGTATTGATTGTGCGCAGTTATTCCCCTGGCTAAAAAGTTTTAGTGCGACATCTGCTGTCATAAGTGTATTGTATTGGTTTGTAGGTTGTTCCAATTTTATGTGTATGGATAAGTATCCTTTAGTCAATTTCCCTATGAAGTCAGTAAAATTAAAAATTTTTAAGGATTTTTCCTCTTTCTTTATTGGTTTTTTTCTTTTGAATTGACACAACACTATTATAAGTCTATAAAAAAACAAGCGGTTGGAACATCTAGTAAAGAGTTTGATTTCATAAGAATTATCTATAGGTGTGATAAACCATCAGGCCAAAAGAATATGGTGAGATTGGCTTTGAGATTTTTGCATCCATCCTTTTTTCAGCGAAATTAGGATTAATCGTATTAATAGGTTTGAACGTTGCCAGTTAAACTTGTGGGGTTAAATTGTTAAATTTTGGTGATATCGCTTAGCTGTTGATATAAGTTTGCCCAATTTGTAACATAAGCATTAAGTTTGCGTTTTTGTAAGTGAACATTTTCTTAGATAATTGTAAAAGTTATGCGTCGATTATTTTTCTTCACTGCTTTTCTAGTTTTTGTCTTTTCGTCTCTATCCTCCTTGGCGTTATTCTCTCAGGTTGTTGATAGTGCTGCCTTAGAAATAGATACGGTTATGGTTATTGCCGATACAATAGGCTTAAGGGTTGATACTTTGGGCGTGCCATCTTCGGTGCAAGAGATAACTTCTGCTAAAGACTCTCTGCCGACTCAAACTAATGGTGTTGCAAATATCGATTCGGTTTTGGTTGAAACCGATAGCATTCCATTGGTATCAATTTCATTTGAACCAAATGCCGCAGCCCAATATCTGGTTAAACTTGTTGAAACGAATAATTTGTGGCGATCGGATGACAATGGGTTTAGGTTGTCAATAGAGAAGTTATTAAATCATTTTACCGAACCCTTCGACAGCGTAGGCAAGCGTTTACAGATGTTTCCGTACGATTCGTTAAAAGTGAAGCCTTCAACTCTTGTGCTAACCGATACGCTGCCCGTTCGTTGGCTTACCTCTTCGTCATTTATTATTGACACGGTTAAATTTGACAGAGACCCAATTATTTTGAAGAAAACTATTGTTACGAAAGAAAGTATAGTTGTAAATGAGCCTATGTCAATTCCATCCAGTTCAATTGATTCTACAATGAAGTTTATCAATACTTTAACCCAAAGGGAGCAGGTTAGTGATACTATCGTTAATTCAATTGTAGATACTAGCTATTTGGCAATAAAAGGGGTGCGTATTTTTGAAATGGTTGATGGAAATATTCCACGGTCGGTAATTCCGCGTCGGAAATGGCAAACTGCTCGCTTTGTTCCCGACTCGTCGGGTATGGTGTTCTCTAAAGCCATTCCAGTACTTTTAGGAACGAACGGTTCCCCATTTAATATTGTGCCTAACGCAAATACATCCGATTCTTTAATGCACGCGGTAAACTCCATTTTAGGTTATACAAATAAGCGTGATTCAATGCTTTTACAGATTAACGATATCTTAGGGCGCAGAACTCCTTTTTGGGTTTCGTCGGGTAGAGACGATATGGCGAGGTACTGGGTAAAAAACTCAAAAAACGATTCAATAACCATTTGGATTGGAAACCCTACAAGAAAGAGCATTTCGCTAGTGCTCGAGGAGGATGTTAACGTTGAGCGCCTTGAGCGAAAAATGGTTGATGATATCCCTTTTACCATACTTAGGCCCAATAGGCAGCTTGCCGAGCTAAAGCCATTGCGAGAGATACCAATCTTTTGGCATAGCGAACTATCTAGCTCATTCGCATTAAATGGTAACTTTCTTTCGAAATACTGGGCAAAAGGAGGTGAGACAACCGTTTCGAGTATGCTAGATATTAATGGTTTAGCCGAGTATAATAACAAGGAGGCTAAAACAACGTGGACCACTAACGGACGATTGCGCTATGGTACCACTTGGACCGAAGCGCAAAAATTTAGAACCAATACCGATATTATTGAGGCAAACTCACAGTTTAATAAGTCCATACGTGAAAAGATTGACTTTAGTAGTGGTGTTTATATGAAAACTCAGCTGGCAAAGGGTTATAATCATCCAAATGATTCCATACCCGTTTCAAAGTTTTTAAACCCAGGAACGTTTACTGTCAGCTCGGGTTTTGAGTTTAAGCCAAGCAAAAAATTGAGTCTTAACTTTTCTCCACTCTCATACAAAAGCACTTTTGTGATTGATACCATAACCATCGACCAAACAAACCACGGTATCGAGATGGGTAAAAAGGTTAGGCACGAAATGGGAGGGCAGCTTGTGATAAATAGTGCAATTACGATTTTTAAGGATATGAAAATTAAAAATTCGGTAAGACTTTTCTCTAATTACCTACTTAATCCTCAGAATGTTGACGTGGACTGGGAGTTTAGCCTAGAGAAACAAATTAGCTGGTATTTTACCATTAAGCTTAACTCTCACCTAATTTACGATGACGATATTTTATTCCTGCTGTTTAATGATAGAATGAAAGAAGACCCTATATTGAATAGCCTTGGCGAACAGAAAAAAGGGGCAAAAACCCAGTTTAGCCAGTTTGTTGGGTTAACACTGTCTTTCAAAATGTAGTTAGATTGTTTTGTTAACGTAAGTTTGATTGTATCCTTTTCAAAAGTAAAGGGTTACTCAACCTGCCTCATACGTTTCCTAAATATCTCGTGACCTACCAGTTGATTTAAGCGCCTTATTAAGTTCATAAACCTTAGCAACTATATCATCGCTGGTTGTTTCATCAATTTTAACTTTGTTAAGCCATTCAATGGCAGAATCAAACGCCTTTTGTGCTTTCACCTTCTCTTCCACTACCTTTCGGTTGTTGGCTATGCTTTGGGTTTGCTCATTAATATCTACACCAATGTTGTAGTAGCAGGTGGCAGTATTAACGTAAGCCATCAGGTTGCTTGCATCATACTTTAACGCTTTGGCATAGTTGCTGATGGCCTCGGTATAGCGTTCGTTTTTTTGATATAATAGCGCTTTAGTGTAATGGAAGTTTGCATTGGTAGGTTTTTTTGCAATAATTTTATCTAGAAACAAAAAAGCTTCCTCCATATTTTCTTGTTTATAGAGTAAATCGGTTAATAGTAGCACGAGCTGCTCATTAGTATTGAATCGCTCTATTCCATCTTTTATAACCTTTTTAGCGGTAAGGGTATCGCCTTTTTCAAGGTTGGCTAAAAACAGCAGGTGTGTTGAGTTGATTGAATGTTTCTTTTTGTGCAGGTTTTGGAGGTGCTCAACTGCTTTGTCCCAATTCTTGCTTTCGAAAGCAGCCAGGGCGGTATTGTACACAAGGTTGGTGTCGGTTTCGATAGATAGGGTTGTACCCTGCGTAATGGCTAGTGCTTTTTCAAAAGCTACGAGGGCGTTTGAGTACTTTTTGTTTGTAAATTCCTCTTTCCCGATTCGCTGAAACTCATTTGCCAGCAAAACGTAATTTGGGGCTAAACTTTTGTCTAGTTTTCCTTTTGTATCTAACTTTTTTGCCCTTTGATATGAAACAAGGGCCAGGTTGAGTTGGTTTGGATAGAGGTTTTGTAATTCGTCACTATTTTTTTTCACACCCTCAAAATAGGCGGTTTGGCAAAGTAATCCCTTCATATACCAGGTTTTTGGCCATTTTGCCGATTCTCTATCATCGGTCATTTGGTCAATCATTTTTTTTGCCTCTTCAAATTTGCTTGCTTCAATAAGATTTGAAATGGATATAAACCGCCCTTTTTGTAAAGGCGATAGCACTGCACATCCACTTAAAACGAATGCTAGTAGAAATAACTTCTTCATTAATTGGTGTTTAAACTATTTAAAATCATTGCCCGTTGCTAAACGAAAAATCTAACTAGGTAAATATACGCTAAGTAGCTGCAATTGTTTCTATTTTAGTCATTCTTAAATGTGCTTCAAATGTTGAAATAATGGAGAATTCAATGTTTCGGTTTAGATATCACATAATAGTGTTTGAACTTAGGCAAACGGGCAGGAGGTTAGGGGTTGTGAAACGGTACTCTGTTCGTATAATTACTCAAACTGCCATATTTAAACATTTTTATCGATTGCAATGTTCGAGCAATTCCTGCCAATAAAACCCTTGTTTTTTGCAAGGTATTTGGGGGTTATAGTGTTATATTTGTAAAAAAAACAGCGAATGATAATCGGAACTCTAATAAATGTGGCAGCTGTAGTTCTTGGCGGTTCTATAGGCTTTCTATTTAGGTCGAGATTGCCCGAGCGAATTACAAAAGCCTTTTTTCAGGCAATTGGTCTTTTTACGCTTTTTCTTGGATTTTCGATGAGTTTAAAAACTAGCAACCCGTTGTTACTGGTATTTGCCCTGATTTTAGGTGCTCTAGTTGGTTCTTTGTTTCGCTTGCAGGATAGGGTAGAGGGTGTTGGAGATTTAATACAAAAACGATTAAAACTAAAAGGAGGGCGGTTTAGCGAAGGGATGGTTACTGCTTTTCTAATGTTTTGTATGGGCTCAATGACCATACTGGGGGCTATTGAAGAGGGGCTGGGCAACGAGCCTAAGTTATTGTTAATAAAAAGTTTAATGGATGGTTTTTCGTCCATTGCCCTAGTGGCAGCACTTGGGGTTGGGGTTATCTTTTCCGTTATCCCACTGTTAATTTATCAGGGAGGGCTTACCCTTGTTGCTGCTTGGGTAGGTGTATCGCTCGAGAGTGTTGTTATAGATGAACTAACTGCCACAGGTGGTATACTGCTTATTGGACTAGGAATTACAATTCTGGGAATTAAAAAGATTGAAGTTCTCAATCTTATTCCCGCATTGCTGTTTATAATTCCACTGGTTTACTTTTTTGGATAATTGTTTACGTACAACCAAATAAATGAAAAATATTATTAGTTCCCTTTCTACTCTTTATAGTGAATACTTTGGGGTTGCCCCCGAGATTATTGCCCCGTTACCTCAAGGAGGGTCTGATAGGAAATACTTTAGGCTTACTTCTGCAGGAAAATCAGCAGTGGGGGCATACAATATCGATATTCAAGAGAACCGAACATTTATATACCTTACCAACCATTTTTATGGCAAGGGTATACCCGTGCCACAGGTATTGGGCGTTAGCCAGGATGAAAAGTTTTATCTGCTCACCGATTTAGGAAACGCCTCGCTTTTGCAATATATCGAAAATGTAGACTGGAGCAATGCCAAACTACAAATTTTAGCCATCGAAAAAACGCTTAAATTACTAGCTAAAGTGCAGGTTGAGGGAGCTAAAGGATTAGATTTTGGTAAGTGTTACCCAAAATCGGAGTTCGACCTTCAAAGCATTATGTGGGATTTTTACTATTTTAAGTATAGTTTTTTAAAACCCACAGGGCTTAGGTTTAACGAAACCTTGCTTGATGACGATTTTAGCACCATAGCTGAAATGCTTTTACAGCAGCCGATTAAATATTTTCATTATCGCGATTTTCAATCGCGTAACGTAATGCTCTTTAATGATGAGCCTTACTTTATCGATTATCAGGGCGGTAGAAAGGGACCACTGCTTTACGATGTAGCTTCATTTCTGTACCAAGCAAAAGCCAATTTACCCGAGAGTGTGCGTTTACACCTGCTTAACTATTACCTGTGCGAGGTGTCGAATATAACGGAAATAGATAAGGAACTTTCAAAAGAAGTTTTCCCAGTTTTTGTCTTATTCAGAATCATTCAAACTCTCGGAGCTTATGGGTTTAGAGGTTTTTTTGAGCGACGCTCTCATTTTTTACAAAGTATTCCGTTGGCCGCAAAAAACCTTAAACTATTACTTAATAATAATCATAAACTATTTCAAGGCATACCAACCCTTAGAGCGATATGTGAGGCTATTGTTGAAAAGTTTCACGAGCCAAGTGAACAACACCAAGAGTTTAGTGGTTTAGCAATAGAAGTTACCAGCTTTTCATATAAAAAGGGGTATCCAACCGAACACCCCGAGCACGGGGGAGGGTTTGTATTCGATTGTAGAGGATTGCCTAATCCAGGTCGCATAAATAGTTATAAAATGCTTACTGGAAACGACAAAAACGTAATTTTGTATCTCGAAGAGTATAAAGAGATAGATGATTTTTTTAGCCAAGCGTACAGTATGGTTCAACCTTCGGTTCAAACTTACCTTAGCAGGAGGTTTAAACATCTTTCTGTTTCGTTTGGTTGTACAGGCGGACAGCATCGTTCGGTATATATGGCGAATAGAATGGCGGCTGCCCTTAAAAAAGAAGGCCCTGTTTCGGTAACGTTAAGTCATAGAGAGTTAAATAAGTACGAAAATGGGAAAGAAATTGTGTAAAGGTGGAAAGCAAACTGATGAAACAAAGAGGTTTGTATGTAAAAAGTGTGGGCAATATGCTGACAAAGAGGGCAAACTCTGTAAGCCTAAAGTTTTTTAATATTAAAATTTGTAATGAGGGCATTCGTTTTAGCAGCAGGATTGGGTACTCGGTTGGACCATTTAACTTCAAATTGCCCCAAGGCGTTAGTTGAGTTAAATGGCAAGCCGCTTCTTGAACATATTATTACTCGTTTAGTAGGTTTTGGTTTTACCGAAATAGTTGTAAATGTGCATCATTATGCCGAGCAAATAGTCTCTTTTCTTGACGCGCATAGTTTCGGTGCATCAATTAAAATTTCCGACGAATCTGCTAAACTTCTCGATACTGGAGGGGCAATTCTTAAGGTTAAGCCATTTTTAATGGGTAACGAGCCATTCCTTGTGCATAATGTGGATATAATTTCTGATATAAACCTAGCCCAACTTATGGATTATCACTTACACTCTAATCCATTGGCAACACTTGCTGTTGGTGATAGGTATTCATCGCGAAAACTTCTCTTTGATAACAGTATGAATTTATGGGGATGGAAAAATATTATTACAGGCGAAACCAAAATGCCTCGTAAAACGGATTGCGAACTTATTGAAATGGCTTTTAGCGGAATACACGTTGTTAGTCCTGATTTTTTTAAAAACGTGAAAAGTTCGGGAGTTTTTCCCATTATTAGTGAGTACCTTGAGTTGTCTAAAACACAATCAATACTAGGATTTAATACTACCAATAACTTTATAATTGATGCTGGTAAAATTGAAAACCTCGACCTAGCATCAAACTTCCTTAAAGTTCATAGCAGGTAGAAGAATTTCTTATGCTATGTTGCTTTCCTTGCCTTGTATGGTTTTTCTGTTGTTGTAATGTTTTTTTATCAATAAGTAATTTAAAAATAGTTTTGCTAATTGAAGCGAAAGGAGAGATAAATCAAGTGATATAACATATAGTTGTGAAAACAGAATGTTATCTTTGTTTTGTTTTAAGTAAAAAATAATTCCCTTCATATTTTTCTATGCGACGTTTATCTCTTTTAACCATCCTGTTTTTATCTTTTTGTGGTACTGCCCACAGCAACCATAATTTAAAAATCAGTGGGCTTGCCAACCCTACTTCATACGAAGGGCAGCAATGGATAGATTCTGTTATGAATAGCCTATCGCTTCGCGAAAAAATTGCCCAACTGTTTATGGTGGCGGCATATTCAAATCGAGACCAGAATCATATTGACGAAATTATAGAACTAATACAAAACGAGAAAATTGGAGGGCTCTGCTTCTTTCAAGGCGGGGCAGTTAGGCAAGCTAATTTAACAAACTACTACCAGAGAATATCTAAAGTGCCCTTGCTTATTTCAATTGATGCCGAATGGGGGCTCGGAATGCGCTTGGATAGCACAGTCTCGTACCCACGGCAAATGATGCTTGGGGCAATGGACGATAACAGACTTATTTACCATATGGGCGCTGATATTGCACGCCAACTAAAGGCTCTAGGAGTGCACATAAATTTTGCTCCTGTAGTTGATGTTAATAATAACTCGAAGAACCCAGTAATTAACACACGAGCCTTTGGCGAAAATAAGGAAATGGTAGCACAAAAAGGATTGGCGTATATGCTTGGCTTACAGGATAATGGCATATTGGCTTGTGCTAAGCATTTTCCAGGGCACGGCGATACCGATGTAGATTCGCATTATACTTTGCCTTTGCTCACCCACTCATTTAATCGAATTGACTCTATTGAATTGTATCCATTTCGCAGGCTTGTTCAAAATGGCGTGGCCGGTGTAATGGTTGGCCATATGGAGATTCCTTCTGTTGAACCAACGGCTAAACTGGCGTCGAGCCTTTCGTATAACGTGGTTACCTCAATGCTAATTAACGATATTGGTTTTAAGGGGTTGGTAATTACCGATGCCCTTAATATGAAAGGGGTTAGTGAGGGCTGTAATCCTGCCGACTTAAACCTAATGGCATTAAAAGCAGGGAACGATATAATCCTTTTTCCATCGGAGGTGAAAGCATCAATTACAAAAATTGAGAGGGAGATAAAACGAGGCCGTTTTCCCGAAGAGGAAATTGAACGTAGATGCAGAAAGGTTATTGAGGCTAAGTATAGGGTAGGGCTTAGTCATTTTAAACCCATTAAGACAGACGACTTGGTCCAAAGGGTTAACCAAACCTCATCCGAACTAATTATTAGGCAAATAGCCGAGCAGGCTGTAACGGTTTTAAGCAATAACAATGATTTAATTCCTTTGCGAGGGCTTGATACGCTTAACGTGGCGTATGTTGAAATTGGCGAAGACCAAGGCTCCGCTTTCTATAACCAGATGGCGCTTTACGCTCCAATAACCAAGTTTTCGGTTAATGCCAATTCATCAGAAGAGCAGATTGGAGAGCTAAGTTATGACCTACGGAGGTTTAACCTTGTTGTTTTCGGGTATCATTGTATAAGCCCCAGGCCTCAAAATGATTTTGGTGTCACCCCTAATATTTCCAATCTAATTAGCCGTATTAGTCGAAATAAGACTACTGTTCTTAGCATTTTTGGCTCCCCGTACGCTCTCGAAAAACTCGACGAATTTGTAAATCCCAATACTCTTATTGTCGCTTATGATAATTCAGGTATTACTCAAAGTGTTGTTGCTCAATTAATTTGGGGAGGGCTAAGCGTTAGCGGAAGGCTTCCTGTTTCGGCATCACAAAAATATACGCTGGGCAGCGGGTTCGACGCAGGTGAAAAAATTAGGCTGAAGTATTCCATTCCTGAAGAGCTAGGACTAAAGGCATCTTACTTTAGTAAAATTGATTCTATTGCCCGGCAAGCAATTGAGTTTGAGGCTGCGCCAGGTATGCAAGTACTTGTTGCCCTAAAGGGAACGGTTATTTACAATAAATCATTTGGAAAGCATACCTATGTTGACAATGATTTGCCTGTTACAGACCAATCGGTTTACGATGTGGCTTCGGTAACCAAAATTGCAGCCACACTGCCTATTGTAATGGATTTATACTCTACGGGTAAAATGCTGCTCAGCGATAGCCTTGGCAAGTATTTGCATTTGCCCGACACCTCGCAGTATAATAGGCTGATTATTAATGATATATTGCTTCATCAGGCAGGGTTGGTACCTTGGATCCCTTTTTATCTCCGTACCCTAACTACTTTATGGCCAAAGCAACCAATTATCAATTCGCAATTCTCCGAATTGTATCCATATAAATTGGCTAATGGTAAGTTTGTAAATCGTTATACCTTTCCTTCGCGCAAATTTTTCCGAAACGAATTTTCTTTCGATTTCCCTCACGAGGTAGCCAAGGGTCTTTATGCTGCGGAGAGTATTCAGGATAGTATTTACAGCTGGATTTACAAAACTCCCATTAATCCTAAAGGGAAGTACCTTTATAGCGATGTGGGGTTAATTCTTTTACACAGAGCAATAGGTAATATTATTGAGGCGCCACAAGATGAGTACGTTGCTGAGAAGTTTTACAGTAGGTTGGGTATGAGCAATACCCTTTTTAACCCTTATTCAAAGTTGAGTCTCGATAGGATTGTGCCCACCGAATACGATGTATTTTTCCGTAAGCAGTTGGTTTGGGGGTATGTTCACGATCCTGCTGCTGCACTTATGGGAGGTATTGCAGGGCATGCTGGTTTGTTCTCAACCGCCAACGATTTGGCCAAATTAATGCAGATGTTTTTAAATAATGGGTTCTATGGAGGTGAGCAATTTCTGCCTTCAGCTACCATTAGTGAGTTTACAAGTTGTGTTAATTGTATGAATGGCGTACGAAGGGGTATTGGCTTCGATAAACCTGAAGTTGATCCCAAAAAATCGAAACATGTAAGCAAAATGGCAACTTCGTTAAGTTATGGTCATGCTGGCTTTACGGGCGCTCTTGTGTGGGCCGATCCTGCTTACGATTTAATTTACATTATCCTCTCAAATAGAGTTTTTCCTGAGGCCGAGAATAATAAACTTTTGAAAATGGACATTCGCACTAACATTCAGGATGTTGTTTATGAAGCTATTATTAACGAGCAGATTGGTGCAGAATAGAATGAAAATAAGTTAGTTATGAAGGACCATAAAGGTTTAACGGTATCGTTGCGTAATCTTGAACTAAATGATTACCTCGATCTGAAAGAGACAATGAAAAAGGTTTACCCAGGCATTAGCAATATGCACTGGGAGGAGAATGAGATTGCAACTCTTCTGAAACTTTTCCCCGAAGGGCAACTTTGTGTCGAGATGAATAACAAGGTAGTTGCATGCGCTTTATCGGTAATTATTGATTATAAAAAATTAGGGGATAAGCATACATTTATTCAGGTTACTGGTGGGTCAAAATTTAGTAATCACGATCCCAATGGGAATGTGCTTTATGGTATAGAGGTTTTTGTACACCCCGATTACAGAGGCCTTAGACTTGCCCGTAGGCTTTACGATGCCCGAAAAGAACTTTGTGAAAGTTTAAACTTAAGAGCTATCGTGGCGGGGGGGCGTATGCCGCTTTACAAGAAGTACTCTAATGAGTTAACCCCTCGCGAATACATTAATAAGGTTGAAAAGAAGGAGATTTACGACCCAGTGCTTACCTTTCAAATGTCCAATGGGTTTCATGTGAAGAAGGTTTTAAAAAATTACCTCTCGGGCGATGTGCAATCGCTTGAATATGCAACCCTTTTACAGTGGCATAATATTTATTACGAGAAGGAAGAGAATCCTATGAACGTTCCCAAGTCGACAGTTAGACTTGGGTTGGTTCAATGGCAAATGAGGTCGCATCCCGATTTTGAATCGTTGGTTGAACAGATTGAGTTTTTTGTTGATGCGGTAAGCGATTACTCTTCCGATTTCGTTCTGTTTCCCGAGCTTTTTAACGCCCCGCTCATGGCACCCTATAATCATATGGGTACTGCCGAAGCAATGCGCAAATTAGCTGAATATACATTGCCTCTACTTGAAAAGTTTAAATCCTTCGCCATTAGTTATAATATAAACATTATAACTGGTTCAATGCCATTTGTTAATGATAGTGGCGATTTGCAAAACGTTTCGTACCTATGTCATCGTAATGGTGAAGTTGACGAATTTAGAAAAATTCATATTACGCCCAACGAGCGCCAAGCATGGGGAATGGTTGGTGGCGATTCGGTTAAGGTTTTTGATACCGACTGCGGTAAGGTTGGTGTGGTAATTTGTTACGACGTGCAATTTCCTGAACTCATTAGGCTGCTGGCCGATCAAGGAATGAGTATACTGTTTGTTCCTTTTTTAACCGACACACAGAATGGTTACATGCGAGTGCGAAACTGTGCAATGGCTCGTGCTGTTGAAAATGAGTGTTACGTTGCCATAGCAGGGTGCGTGGGCAACCTGCCTAAAGTAAATAATATGGATATTCAGTATGCGCAATCGGCCGTATTTACGCCTTCCGATTTTGCGTTCCCAACCAATAGCGTAAAGGCCGAAACAACGCCAAATACTGAAATGACGCTAATTGTTGACGTTAACCTTGATTTGCTTAAAGAACTTCACAGTCACGGTAGCGTGCGCACTATGAATGATAGGCGAGAAGATTTGTATGATCTTAGGCTGAAGGATTTATAAATTTACCACACGACTTAAAAAACAATCCCCGCCAAGCTTTAGGCGGGGATTGCTGTTGTGTGCCGTGCATGGCAATTATCTAGGTGGTGAAAGTCCACTATGGGGGTTTGTAATCACTAACCATTAGCTGAAGGCAAGGGTGTCCATCGTGAGGTGGAATCTGAAGGAA
>JBBACY010000068.1:0-12976 GCA_041656735.1 Bacteroidales bacterium
ACTTCACCGCTAAACTAGACATACTAACAAGAATCAATAGTGTGCCTGAAGTATTTGAAAGCTTCGAGCAGATTATATCTACACAAGCCGATACCATCCAGCTAAAGGCTAACAGTGGCTTTAGCAATTATCAATGGTATTCTAAAGGAATATTTGATGCAGATTTTAACGAAACACCTATAAACAGCACCCAAACACTTGTGGTTGCTGAACTAGGATCAACTTACTACAAAGTAAAAGCTGATACAGAATACGGATGCGGAACAGTTGAAGCAATGATTCTAGTAAATGCTTTCGATTTATCGTTAACAAACATAACTAGCCCATCCTCAGAAATTTGCTTTAGCGAGGGAATAACACCACTTTCCGTGCTTGTAAAAAATGTTGGCAGAGACATCTACCCTAGCAATTCCCAAATTCAGTTTACTGCCATTACCCCCACCGGAAATCAAACACAAAGTTACACTTTAACTAGCCCACTAGATCCAGATGGAGAATTAACCTATGAATTTACTAGTAGCTATGATTTTCCTCTAGGCTCCACTTATTTAAGTTTTTCTATCCACACCAATATTGATCCTATCGAAGAGAACAATGAAGTTGGAGTTGAAGTAAATACACTACCATCACCAAGTGTAACAATTAATCCAGAGGTGCTCTATAAAATTTTCGAACCAAATGAAACCTTTACAATAGAACCCATATATTCTGAATTAGCTGATGAAAGCGATTCACTTACATACTTATGGAACGATGGTTTTGAAGAGTCAAGTTACTTTATTCTAGGAGCACCTGAGTATAACATATATGAGGTTACAGTTACAAACAGTTTTGGTTGCTCCGCAAGTGATGCTTTACGGATTGTAACTAGCGATCTTAATATTTCATCAATAATATATCCGCGAACCAACTGTGAATTGTCAGGTGAATCACCTGTAGCCTTTGTTCTACAAAATAGTGGCAACACAGAATACACAGCAGGTACTAATTTAGATATTGACATCTACTTAAACGGTTCATACATTGATACAGAGTCGATTAGTCTAGTCGAAAACCTTGCATCAAAAGAATCAAAAGAAATAACGTTAAACAAGGTACTTGATTTAAGCGTTATGAACTCTGCAACAGTGCAACTTAACATTAGCTCCGCTACCGAAGAGGTTGACTACGACAACAACACGCGCAACAAATCGGTGTACGCCCTTGGCTTCCCCAGTCCAAATCTTGGTGCCGACAGGGATATTTATGCCTGGCAAGAGGAGTTGGATCCTGGGTATTACGATGCATATATATGGAATGATGCTAGTGTTGAAAGGGAGTTGATAGCAACAGAAAATGGAACCTATAGCGTTACGGTTACCGACTTCTCTGGCTGTCAGGGCACCGATGAGGTTACGCTCACATTCTACAAGGATGATATTGAGCTACTGGAGGTGCTCGAACCAGCAACCGGCTGTGGATTATCCAGTCAAGAGCCTATCACATTCAGGATTCAGAATAATGGAAATTACCCCATACCGGTAGGTAGAGTAATCGATATGGGCTATACCTACGAAAGTGTAGAATACCCTGAAATATATACACTTGCCGAGGAAGTTGCAGTAGGTGGAGTTTTTGAAGTAACCCTTTCACAAACCATTGATCTTTCTCAACCAAAAGGGCATTCTGTATTATTCTGGATTGATATGGTTAACGATGGATTTGATAGTAATAACAGCATTACACTTAATATGAATTCTTACCCCAAGGTAAATTTAAGCCTAAACGTTGCAACAGGAACAGTTTCCTACAACCCAATTCTTCTTGATGTGGGTGCTATCTACAATGCCTACCAATGGCAGTTCGAAGGGGTTGATGTAACGGGCGATCAAACATACACTGCTACCCAAAGCGGAACATACAGTGTGCTGGTTACCGACGACAATGGTTGTCAAGGCTATGCCGAGGTTGATCTTACCATTCTTATGCCCGACTACGGTATAACACAGTTGATTAGCCCTAAAAGCGACTGTGAGCTGGCTGACAACCAGGCTGTGACGGTTGAAATAACCAATCAGGGTAACGATATACTCTCTACGGGTGACATTATAACCTTAAGCCTATGGCAAAATGGCGAACTGCTAGTCAATGAGGATTTTGCGGCTTCCGAAAGCCTTCAACCGGGTGCGTCTATTGAGCATACCTTGAATCATAGGGTGAACTTATCTGCCAAAAATCAGCATGCTATTGCGGTAAAGGCAAAACATCCGCTTGATAACAATCCGGCTAACGATAGTTTAATGCAGGAGGTTGTATCTTACGGATTTCCTACGGTTGATTTGGGCAGCGATAGGGTTGTGAAAACAGCGAGCGCAGTGCTTGACGCTGGGGAAGGTTTTGCAACGTATTTATGGAGCAACGGATCAATTGAACGAAACCTTACTATTAGCGAAACTGGCGTATATAGTGTTGTTGTTACCGATGTAAATGGTTGTTCAGCAACTGATGAGGTTAGCATAACGTTTATTACCTCCGATTACCAGATAAGCCTTTTGAGCCCAGTTAGCGCATGCTCGTTAAGTGATGCCGAAACAGTTAAGGTTTCAATTACAAATATGGGAATTGAAACCCTGCCTATGGGAAGTAAAATAGGCTTAACCTTTGGTATCGACGGAAAAAATATTGCTAACGAAGCGATAACCGTTTCAGCTAAATTAGAACCTCAACAATCGGTTGACTATACGTTTAATAAAAAGGCAAACCTGTCCGAACATAAGAAATACACTATTAGCGCTACCCTTGAGTATAGTCTCGACCAAGACCCGTCAAACAATACAACTTCTGTCAATGTTGAGCACTATAAATCACCTGTAGTCAACCTTGGAGAGGATAGAATTTCCTATGGCCCGTTAACTCTTGATGCTGGAGGCGGTTTTGTATCGTATCTCTGGAGCGATGGATCAACAAACCAAACATTGCTTGTAACTCAGTCGGGTACATACAGGGTTACGGTTACGGATAATAACGGATGCGAAGGTACTGATGAGGTTATTCTAGAAATTAAAAACTTTTCAAAACTCACTGTTTCGGAGGTGCTTTCGCCATTGGAAAAAGACTGCAAAAAGGATAAAATTCCCGTGTCAATTATTGTTACCAACGGAAGAGGTACCACAATAGCTAAAAACAAAGAGATAGAGCTTAACTATCAGGTAAACGGTGGAAGTGTGGTTAGCGAAGAGTTGGAACTAAGCGAAGCGTTTGAGAGTGGCTCCAAAATAACCTTCGAATTTGAGAAAGGACTAGAATTAGGGATGGATAGCTACACGATAAAGTATTGGGTTAGCTATGAGGGCGCATTGGGCGAACCTTTTATGCAAAATATAACTATTAACCCTTCCCCCGCAGTTAATCTTGGCGATGATCTTGATGTAACGTTCCCATATACTATTATTTCAGGGCTTACTGGTCTCGATTTCCTATGGAGCACGGGTGCAACCACATCCAATATTACTGTGGATAGTCCTGGCAGCTATTGGTTAACGGTTACCAACGAGTTTGGTTGCCAAGCTTCCGATACGGTTGTGTTAACCTTAACATCGGTGCATCAAATCCCTGGTTCAGGTACCGTGGTTACTGTTTATCCAAACCCAGCCGACCAGTGGATTACCATTAATATTGAGCCTAAATTACCTGCCCTGTTTACCATTGAGTTAATTTCACAGGCAGGTCAGGTTGTTTATTCGAAAAATATTACACAAAACCAGCCCTTTACCCACCGTGTTGATGTAAACAAATTTACCCCCGGAGTTTATTTACTCAGAGTTTCATCGGGTGGAGAATGGGTTACCGTAAAGGTTGTAATTCAACGATAGGTGAGGAGTAATGAGTAATGAGTAATGAGTGAAGAGTGAAAAGTTTACTTTTCACTCTTCACTTTCTCAACCCTTAACCCTTAACCCTTAACCCTTAACCCGTAACCCGCAACCCGCAACCCGTAACCCGCAACCCGCAACCCGTAACCCGTAACTTTTCACTTCCCACTTTCAGTTTTTAACTTTTAACTTTTAGTTTTTAGTTTTTAGTTTTCCACTTTTAGTTTTTAACTTTTAACTTTTAGTTTTTAGTTTTTAGTTTTCCACTTTTAGTTTTCCACTTCCCCCCATATCCAATCATATCTAAAAATTTGCTTACTTTGCCAAAAATAGAATTGTAAGTACTTAAAAACATAAAACACAATGCAGTTTCTAGCCCTTTTGTTAGTAGTTCTAGTGATTATAGCCCTTGTATTTCTACTTTTAGGAGTTAAAATTTTCTTTCATAAATCGCATAAGTTTCCCGAAACGTCAACAGGGCACAATAAGGAGATGCGCAAAAGAGGAATAGGTTGCGCTAGGCACGAAGAAATGATGCGTTGGTCCAAGACCAAAAAAGGCAAGCAATGCGGAACCTGCTTTGAGCATGCCCGAAACTAAGTAAACATTTGGCGATTTAAAGTGTTTCCATATTACATAATTTTAAATTAAAATAGTATGGCAGCACTAAAATTGATATTGGTAACGATTGGTTTCCTTTTGTTTATAGCTGGTTTTATGTATGTGTCCTTCGTGCTTCTAAAGAAGAACAAGAGTCAATCAGCAAGTTGTTCATCCGAAACAAGCGAGACGCGTTCATTTGGCTGTGGATGTGGAACAGGGGCGTGCGGCTTGCCATAAATTCTAGCTAGGCAAAAGTTAGCCATTAAAAAAAAACGTTATTATGCGCAACACGGTTGGTTTTTAGCCAAACTTGTTGCGCATTTTACTTTATGTGTAATTCTGTAAATTAGTCTTTAATTCTCTTTTGTAGCCCTTCGGTCATCCAAACCTCGAATTGGCCTTGCAAGTTCGAAGAGATTAGGTAAGCCTCAATTTCAGGGTTTTTGCTAAGCCATTCCTTCGTTTTTTCGACACCCATTACCATAAATGCAGTGGCAAGTGCATCGGCTCGCGACGATTTTTTGTCAATAACAGTAGCACTCAACAATGAGTGTTTCGCAGGATACCCAGTTACCGGATCAATAGTATGACTGTATTTTACGCCGTCGCGAACAAAAAACTTACGATAATTTCCCGAGGTAACCAGCGCTTCGTCAGATAGTTCAATGATTACCTGTAGGTCTTCGCCTGGAATTGAATTTTCTTGAGGTTTATCAATCCCTACGAGCCATTTGGAGTTTCTGGGACTCTTGCCTGAGGTGCGAATTTCGCCACCTAACTCCACTAGGTAGTCGGTAATGCTTAATTCCTCTAGGTAGTCGGATATAACATCAACGGTATACCCCGGTGCAATGGCATTTACGTCAATCATTACCTCTGGGTGTTTTTTTGATAGGTACAGGCCGTTGAGTTCAATCATATTGGGCCCTGCAGTTTTTTTAAGCTGCTTAATGGTTTGGTCATCTGGCATTTCGCCTTTTTTTGCGTGAAAACCCCATGCCTTTACCAGTTGTCCTATGGTTATGTCAAAAGCACCCTGTGTTTGTTCGTTGTATTGTTGCGAGAGCATTACCGTTTCGGCCAGTAGAGAATCTAGCAAAAATCCCTCTTGACTATTGTTAAATGAGTTAATTATAGAGTTCTCGCGATATACTGACATTGAACTATCTACCCTTTCTAGCAACTCTTCAATTGCTGGGGTTAAGTTTTTTTTATCAGGACTAAAATAGGTGATGTTATAGGTGGTTCCTTGTGTAAAACCTTTAATTTTAATGTAATCGCGTTGTTGCGATCCTGTGCAAGCAGCCAAGCTAAATAGCGTAATGGCTAATAATATCTTCTTTATCATACTGTTCACGAGTTGTTTTAAGTAATGTTTGTCCAAATAGCTTTAATATCTTTAGAAATATTATAATTCTTAGCATACAGCATATTAAGTCTTTCTACTTGAGAGTCGTTGAGGGCTTTAGCGCTCGAGAGTTTTATTGGCGGGAAAACACCCTGCTTTATATTTGGTAACCCTTTTACGCTTTTACTAATGTAGCCAACCCAGGTACGCTTGCCAATTAACACCTTTATAGTATTGCGAAGCATAATTGAAATACCCCTACCAAAAAAAACTAGCACGGGTGAGAGTACAATAAGTATAGCGGCTGTTGTAATATCTAAAATCCGCTTAAATCGTTCGTTCGATGGTAATGATATGGCATTTATATCAACCGTGTAAAGATCGCCAGCCGTGTCCACGGAGTTACTACCAATTACCGACAAGCTTTCGGGTGGAGCAATTTTAAAATCTACTCCTTGGGCAACCAGAGTAAGCATCGACCTGATAATTTCATGCGATGACACATCGCCCGAGCAGTAAATAATTTCATCTATTTCGTTAACCCTTACTATCTCATCAAGCTGTGCTAAAGTGCCTAGATTGTTCTTTTGTGTTATATTGTTGCTGGGTGATACAATGCCTATGAGTTGCCTAGGAATGGGGGATTGACTCATAATATGTTCGACCCTTACCGCCTCATCGTATTTTCCCACAATAATTATCTGTTTGGGCTTTCGATTGTCTCCTCCTGTCTCCCCCCTAATTAAAGCATAACCTATATGTGCCAGCTGTATAAAACCTACAGCCCAAAGCGAGAGCAGGAGTATAACGGCTCGCGAAAAACGCATGCCCTCCGGAAGTAACGAGTAAACCAAGAGTATTACTATGCTCCCAATGGCAATCCCTTTGGCCGCCGCCATCTTTTTTCGGGGTTTATCGTAACCTCCCGAGAGCCATATAGAGGTAAGCCAAACGGCTATGTATGTTGCCGAAAGGAGTATCACGAGCTTATCGGGGTATATATTGATTGAGCTAAATCGAAGTTTTTCCCAAAAGGGCACTATAATAGCAATGCCTAACGTAATTATTAAAGCATCTACAAGCGGTTCAATATAGCGACTAAATACTCGCTTGGCAATGCTAAGGGCTGCTCTAAAGTATATGGCAATGTAAATTAAACTTGTATAAACAAAAGCATTTTTTTGCGAAAAGTGCTTACGGGCAAAAATCATCATAGCCTTATAAAACACCATTACGTAGTTTATGCTACCTTTTTTTGTGCTTTCGCCCTTGTAGTGTATTATGGTTGTTTCGGGGAAGTAGTAGTTCTTAAATCCGCTTTTAAGTATTCGGTACGATAGGTCAATATCCTCTCCGTACATAAAAAAGGATTCGTCGAAAAGGCCCGCTTTATCAAGGGCTTTTTTCCTAATGAACATAAAGGCACCGGGTAATATCTCAATTTCGTGGGTTTGGTTTTCGTTGAGGTGTCCAAGATGATAACGGCCAAACTTTTTGGAGCGTGGGAAAAGTTTGGCAAAGCCAAATATTTTGTAAAACGAAACCATGGGCGAGGGCATAGCCCTTTTCGATTCGGGGAGGAATTTCCCCTTGCCATCAATCATTTTTACCGACAGGCTGCCAGCATCAGGGTGTTCATTCATAAATTTAAGGCACTTGCTAAATGTGCCCTCCTCAACCACTGTGTCGGGGTTTAGTACAAGTACAAATTCGCCCGATACAAGCCGAAGCGCCTGATTGTTGGCGAATGAAAATCCGTGATTTTGACTATTCTCAATAAGCTTAACGCCTGGGAATCGTTCCTCTACCATTCGGCATGATCCATCGACCGAAGCATTGTCAACCACAAACACTTCGCCCTCAATGCCTTTCATCGCTTTAAAAACCGAGATAAGACATTGCTCTAAGAAATACTTCACGTTGTAGTTAACAATTACAACTGATAGGGTCATAGATATGGTGAGTTTTGCAACGCCAAAGGTAGTAAAAAGTATCTTGTTGATTGGCTTTATAGTTCGCTGAAGCAAAAAAAGATGCCTATGGAACTAGGCATCTTTTTTACTTGCTTGGTTTGTTCTTTATCGTTTTATCATTTTTCTGACCACTCTGGTGCCATCCTCATTTTCAAAAATTATAAGATGAATACCTTGCTTTAGCGAAGATGTTTCAATGGTTAGGGTTGGCGAGTTTACGGGCATATCTATAACTACCTGACCAATTACGTTGGTAATTATTATCCGCTTGGTTTTTAAGGCATTCTCAATGTAAATTTTCTCATTAAACGGGTTAGGGTAGGCATTGGTTTTATGAAGAATTGTTGGTTTAGTACTGCTGGCCACTTCGTAAACTATTGGGAAAATAGCTATATCAACATCAACGTCATAATCTAAAATGGGTACCCATTTGTCGTCTTTGTCTAGTAAAAGAGATAAACCAAACTTTCTTGCTGAGTTTTCTTCTGATGAAACCAATCCCAGCTCATTTTTACCGGGTAAATATGGGTCTAGCCCAGAAATATCAATACCAATGGCAAAACTGGAGCTAACCTCAATCAGTTCATCAAACTTAACCGCAATAATTTTGTCTAAATTATTGTTCATACTAATATCTGCCAGGGGAACTGTTTTTGAGCCTAAAATGTTGCCAATGGTATTATTTGAATAGTCCCAAACAACAAATTTAACGTTGCCTGTAGCACCTTCTTTTGCTGCAAACCAAAAAATGGCACTTTCAATTTGGTACGTTTTGTTAATATTGAAAATTTGGGCACAGCCCTTGTCGTTAAAAGTGTTGGTGCCGAATAAATAGCCCTTTTGATCTCCCCAATCATACAATTTTGCCTCGGTGGTGTCACTCCAATTACCAGGGTAAAGGAATAATGCATCATCCTTGCTATTTTGTAAAAACGTTGAATACAATTTTATTGGGCTACTTTGAATATGGCCTCGATTTTGAGCTAAACTTGAAATGGTAAATAGAATTAGAGTGAGGGTAAAAAGTTTTCTCATAATTGTTGTGTTTTTTTATGATCAAGTTTAAGGTTTTTATGTTGAAAAGCCTACTTCACTATAAGTTATTAAAAGCAAGAATCGTGCCGTTTCTTGATAACTAATCCTCGTCAATGCTTATGGGCGTTGCCGTTTCCTTTTCTTGATCATTAAATCGTCTAATATTTATATTAAAGGCTGCCATAAAAATGCTCATAAAAGGGCTAATTATGTTGAAAAATGCATAGGGTAAAAAGGTCAAAACGGGTACACCCAGAACAGCCGATTGTGCTGCTCCGCAGGTGTTCCAAGGAATTAAGACGGAAGTTACCGTTCCAGAATCCTCAAGCGTTCGACTTAGAACCTCTGGTTTAAGTCCCCTGTCTTTGTAAGTTTTTGCAAACATCCGGCCCGGAACCACAATTGCAATGTATTGATCCGACGCCGTAATATTGAAAAATAGGCAGGTACCAACAGTGGTTGCTACGAGAGAGCCAGTGGTTTTTGCAAATCGTATAATGCTTTCGGTTATCCTTACAAGGAAGCCGGCCGCCTCCATAACCCCTCCAAAAATCATTGCAGCCAGAATAAGCCAAATTGTGTTTAGCATACCAGCCATACCGTTTGTGCTAAGTAGATCGTTTACTTGCAAGTCGTTTGTTACAACCGAAATATTGCCAAACATACTTCGCATAACTGCAACGTACGATGACATAGCGTAGTTGTTTCCAATACCCGAAATTTGAGTTACTACTTGTGGCTGAAATATAATTGCAAACACTGCACCCAGGAGGGTGCCAGCCATTAAAGCTGGAATGGGTGGCATCTTTTTTACAATTATCACGATTAAAATTATGGGTACCAAGAACAGCCATGGAGTTATGTTGAAAGTGGCTTTTAGGGCAATTAGGGTCGATTCAATATTTACGACAGATTCCGCATTCTTGTATGTTAGTCCCATTACAAAAAAGATAATTAGTGTAATTACCATAGTTGGGGCCGTTGTGTAAATCATATATCGTATGTGGGTAAAAAGATCGGTACCTGCCATTGCGGGCGCAAGATTTGTTGTGTCGGAAAGAGGCGACATTTTATCGCCAAAGTACGCACCCGAAATAATGGCACCAGCCACAACACCATTGCTAAAACCTAGAGCGTTGCCTATGCCAAGCAGCGCTACCCCAATGGTTGCAACTGTTGACCAAGAACTCCCGGTGGCAAGCGATACCAAGGAGCATATTATTACCGATGCCATGAGAAAAATAGATGGATGAAGAATTTTTAGTCCGTAGTATATCATGGCTGGCACCACTCCGCTTAAAAGCCACGTTCCGGCCAGTGAGCCAATTAGTAAAAGAATAATCATAGATGGCATAGCGGAACTTATGCTTCTAACAATTTGTTTGCGTATACTAAACCATTTGTGCCCCAACGAAACGGCTATAATTGCAGCAATTGTGGCGGCAAGTAGTAAGGCAATTTGGTTGGCTCCCGAGAGGGTGTCATTGCCGAAAAAATATACGTTTAAGACTAGGAAAATAATAAGGAACAGAATGGGAATAAATGCTTGAAAGAGGTTGGGCTTGCTAATCCTATTGGTCATTGCTTTTTTAGTTTTTATTTCGATTTCGAAATATAGCTAAATTTTAAGTTCTCTCTCAAGTTGACGGTTCTATTTGTGCAAGTTATTGCTATTTCGTTACTATAGTATAGGCATCTGAAATAGTTCACCAATGCTCTTCTGGCTGTTCAGGTTTTTTTAGTTACACTTCAATAAAAACAACACAACAAATCTAATAGTGAATTTGGAGGCTGTTGTTTTTTGATTTTTTGTACTCTAACTCGCTTTTTATTAGGTTGTTTTGTTAGTAATAAAAAGCCTGAAATGTTGATACTTTGTCCATAAAAAGCATTTTACAAGATATTATTGAGAACATTGTTCAACAAGAATATGTGATAATAATTATTTAGAACTTATTTATACAGTTTCTTATGTAGGCAGCGGGAGATGTGTGTTTGCTTGCCTATTTTATTTAGAATGTCGCTTTAATAGAGGTTATGTGAGGAGTTTCGATTTGATTTTGTCTAATCCTACCGTATATTTGTATGAACATATATTTAGACTTAATAAAAATAACAACTTAAACCATATTATTATGTCAACAGCAGAATTTAACACCGCACTTATTGAGCTTGAGCCGAATCTTGAGAGGTTTGCCTACAGTTTAACTGCAAACTCTGAAGATGCAAGCGATCTGCTCCAAGAAACCTACTTAAAGGCTTTAACCTATAAGGATAAGTTTGAGGATAACACCAATATTAAAGCATGGACCTTCACCATAATGAAGAATACGTTTATTAATAACTATCGTAAGGCAGTAAAACAACGAACTACTTTTGATTCAAGCGATAATCAGTATCTAATTAATGGGCGTACTTTTGATGAGGGACCTGAGTCAACTTTTTCGCACAGCGAAATTAGCCAGAAGGTTAATGAGCTAGGTGATGATTTCCGGATACCTTTCCAAATGCACACTTCTGGTTATAAGTATAAGGAGATTGCCGAAAAGCTAAACCTGAAAATTGGTACAGTTAAGAGTCGTATTTTCTTTTCACGCCAGAAACTTATGAGCGCCTTACCCGATTACCAGTAATAATTTGATACTTTAGTGAAGGTATACAAACTCACTAGAATTTATAAAATTGCAGCGGGGCTAATCAGAAATGGTTAGCCCCGCTTTCTTTAGTAAAGCCATAAGAAAGAACTCAAGAATACCTTGGTTAACTTCAAAAACGTCATATCTTTAATGGAAGAGGATAGCCTAGACTTTTAAACATGCCAAAGGTTCGTAATCCCTTTGAAGGCTGTTATGTTTAGGGTATGTATTTATTGCTACTAGTTTCTGAACCCCTACGACACAGGGAGTATCTGATTAAGATACAAGTATACCGCAAACTAACTACTGAATTTTAAAGGTTTTGTAATTGATTTCACTCGTGTCCGGTTAAAACGTATTATGCTAGATATGATCCGTTTTTCGATGGGCATTGGCCGGTGAGCCGAAGAACAAGCAATCGAGCGCTTTTTGCGAGCTCGCCGAAGGCAAAGTGGGCGTTAAGAAAAATCTGCTGTTTGAACCGAGCGTTTTGTGTGAGTTCGCCGAAGGCAACCACCGACCGGAGGGAGGTGCAAGTTTAGATTTTTTAGCCCACAACGCGTAGTTTTTCGAGTGAACCGGGCGTTCTTTGCGAGTTCGACGAAGTCAACCGGGCGTAGCCTTGAATTTCTTTGCTTACTTTCTGCTTTCAACCGAGCCGTTTTTTTGCGAGCTCGCTGAACACTCTTAAAAATTAAAATCGGTGTGAAGCAACAAAGAAAGTAAGTGGGGTCTGGGGCAAAGCCCCAACAATTGAAAATAATGCAGAAAAATAATTGAGTGCATTATTTTTCTACTTAAATACAAAAACATAAAACTAAGCCCCTAAAATGGAATATTCTTGGTTTTATCAGCAAAAACAGAGGGTTTGTAATGATTTCTGAATTTTTACCGGACACCAATGATTCTAAAACAAAAGCCCCAACTGATTAATTTTCAATTGGGGCTTTTGTTTTTGTACCCGGAGCCGGAATTGAACCGGCACAGCCGCAATGGCTACAGGATTTTAAGTCCTGCGTGTCTACCAATTCCACCATCCGGGCCCATTGGTTATGAAAAGAAAAGTGTTTTATAGAAAAAAAAGCGGACTAACTCCGCTTTTAACGCTTGAGCGGAAAACGAGACTCGAACTCGCGACCCCAACCTTGGCAAGGTTGTGCTCTACCAACTGAGCTATTTCCGCATTATTTCAAATGTTCCTTTCAATCTACCTCACGAAATTAATCCTCTCATTTGCGTTTGCAAAAATATCGCATTTAACTAAATCAACCAAAGAAAACAGCATCTTTTTTAGTTTATATCGTTAAAAAAATGATGTAGCCTTGATTATCTGGCTATTGTAGCGAAAAATATTCTGTGAATAGTTCACTTTTCCTCCTTTTTTTAATGAAATTTCATTGTAAACATTCTAAATAACGAGTTAAGAGTGTGTACTAACTGTATTTTTGGTTCTTTATCATTTGCCCTAGGGTAGGGTGATATTGAAATTATTTAGGATAAAAGCCCATAGTAATGATGTTTTTTATACGG
>JBBACY010000069.1:0-12627 GCA_041656735.1 Bacteroidales bacterium
GGAGGTTCCAAAAAAATGTGTACTTTTATCCATGTAGTTTATTTTTTGTGGTGAAAAACAAAACTACAAAAAGAGCAAGGAAGATATTACTATCTTCCTGCTCTTAATTTTTTATCGGACAACAGTGTTTGAAAATAATGATGGTTGCAAGTTAAACCAATGCGGAAAAGTTTGCTCTTTAGGTTAACAGATACAAGCCTCAACTATATGATTGAGGGTAAAAGTAGGTTGGAGGTAATACACCCAAACGCATTGTCAAAAATAGGGACCTATTTATATAGATACTAGTTCTGACAACAAACTTTTAGTGTGAAAATAAAACCTGACAAAGAAAGGTACTTCGAAAAGTTATGGGAGGTATTCATAGCACTATGAAATAAAGATAAACTATTAAACGCCTGTATGCAAGAATGGATAATAATGGTTGCTGACTCAGAATTATCATAAGAAGAGGCTGCCTGGCGGTTTGTATTGCAAATTAGCATAAAAAAAGAGGAGCGGTTTATATAAACCACTCCTCAAATCGAAAATGCTATTAACTCTACTTTACCTTTTCGATGTATATAGGCACAGAACTAATTGTTTGAAGAATATTAGTACAAACTTCTGTCATCGATATCTGTGCACAAAAAAAATAGCATTAAAATTGTTGTAATAGTAGGGCTATTCCATAAGGAAGAGCCCTACTAACTAAAGCATCAATTAAAATTAATTACGTGTAAATGTGTATGTAAAACTACCAAAACTACCTTCATCTACAGTAATAGCTAGCATCATAGTATAAGTACCATCACAAGTATTCAGGTTTCCAGATCCCGCAAAAGCAACGTTATGGTAACCAAAAAAATTACTTGCAATAACTGTTTTAACCGCTGTAACCTTAAAGGTTAAAGGATCGACAGTCATCTTTAAAGGCCCTTTATCTTCGTCTTCACCATCTATTGTGGCTAGACCAGACAAATAAACAGTGTAATCATCTTCTGGGTCAACTGTTATAGTTACACTTCCCTCAGTCCCCCAATCATCAGAAACCGCATAATAACTCCCTGTAACATTTTCGGGAAAGTATGCACAAAGAAGAGGCGCTACAAAAGAAGCACTCGAAAAATTCTTCTTGCCGTCTTTAATTGTAACTATTTCAAAAGCAAACTCATCGCCCAACTCTAAATCGGCTAATTTAACTCCTAAAGCAGCCGCAACAGGGGCTAACTCAAGTTTAATTGTTGCAGGAAAAGTAGTTACTTTATCAACTTCAACCCTAGCTAGGTTTCCTTTGTAAGAAGCTAAAACTAGCGCTTCGTCAACTTTAGAGGTACCTAGGTCAATGGTGAACTGCACAAATGTATTGTCCATATCCTTTGAGTCAAATATGGCTGGATTTAGGTCAACTATGCCTGGTACTACGGCTTCTCCTCTACTGCCAGCTGGGTCTATTATCTCTGTTTCACACGAAGCGAAAGTAAAGACCATTGCAGCAATTAAGCCTAACAATTTATATGATTTCATATTCTATCTTTTTTTTAGTTAGCAAAATTTTATCGTGTGCCACCTGCCCACCATACTTTTTCTGAGTAAACATATGTTCCATCACCATAGGCATCGCGAACATTAGCATTTGTTGTTACATCGCTGGCACCATAGGTAAATCGCTGAGGAAATAGATTAGCCGCATTTTTTGGGTTAGCAAGGGAAATAACATTATCTCCCATAGCCATTAAACGACGATAATCATTATATGCCTCAACAGCTTCCTCTTCATAAAAAGCAATATACTTCTGGTTCATTACTTCCTGTAGCGGATTTGCGTTGAAAAGGCCCAATACATTGTCGTCAAAATAACCTTCAGCATCATCATCAGTTAACCCAATGTTTTCTTTTTGAAAAGCAGCTGATATTGCATTTCTTAAAGCAGTTTGGGCTAAAGCAAGATTAGCTGCACCGCCTTGACGTACATACGCTTCAGCTTTAAGGAATTCTACCTCATGATAACTCAATAGATAAGTTGGAGCTGTAATATTTGAAAGTGCAGAAATACCATAAAAACCCTGTGATTGTTTTGGGGTTCCGTTGGGCGCAAATTCTAAAGTTCCTGTTCCAGGGTAAGGCTTAAAAAATTCAGCATCCCTTGGGTCAGATCTTTCCACTAGTTTATCATGTAGACTTTGGCTAGCACCTAAATAGTCCCTATCCTTAAAAAACCTAAAGAACGGGCTCTGGGTAGTAGAACCATCATAGTTAAATTGAGCTTGCTCGCCAGCAGAGGCAAAAGATAAATTTGCAAATTCTATTACTTTTGCATAGTTAGGCGTTTTATGCGATAAGCGCATTGTATATCTAGCCTTTAGACCATATGCAAATTTCAACCAACTTTTTTCGGAACCTTCTCCTCCTTTATATATAAAATCTTGTACTCCTAAAGGGGCAAAAGTTGATTCCTTCTCAAGATTAGCAATTGCATCATCTAAGAATTTCATAATGTCAGCATAGATATCCTCTTGCTTATCTAACTTTGGCGTATATATAATGCCTGGCTGTAAAGCCTCACTCCAGGGTACATCTCCCATTAAATCGGTTAAAACGGCTAAGTTGTAAGCTGATAAAATTTGAGCAATACCTAAAGTGTGGAAATTTCCTTCCTCGGAACCGCCCACATCACACTTCGTAATTACGTCTTTAAGATTATAAAGATTAGCATAAATTGCGTTCCAATTATTATTATAAGTGGTCGATTTTGTAGGCTCTCCAGATCGTATTTCTGCAGAATAGCTTTGGTTCCATACACCAACACTATGCTCAATGTAAACACCAGCATAAAATGCAAGGTCGCTACCAGCAACGCTAAAGGCAGAGGTAACCATTGCGTCAGTTATAATAAGGTGTGAGCCAACCTCTGTTGGGTCATTCACATTCTTATTGATATCATCCATTATGTCTTCTGAACAAGACCATGTACCTAGCACAAAGAGTCCAGACAACAGGATATTAAATATTTTTCTCATAATCATTAGTTTTTAAGGGTTAAAAAGTTAAGTCAATACCAAAACCATAGCTAGTTGTTTGAGGTAGCGTGAACCTTTCAAACGAACCTCCCATGTTGTTGTTACCCTGTGATGTTTCTGGGTCAAGGTTGCGAAGTGCTGTCCATAAAAGGATGTTACGCGCATACAATGAAACACCAACATTAACTGTTTTGTAGAAATTTCTAGGTAATTGAAACCTTAATGAAAGTTCTCTAAGCTTAACAAACGAATTATCGTGAATATAGTACTCGTCAATATCTGACAATACGTTGGCATAAAGATCTTGAAGTCCTTGTGGATCATTGGCTCCTCCTCTTGCAATATCGTTAGGAGTTCCATCGGGTTTTACACCTTCATAAATAAAAGTCGATTCCCTGTCCTCAGTAATACCGCTCACTCCATAAAGGTCAATCAGTCCGTTAGAACCCGAATACATTTGGCCTCCATGCTTCCATTCAAACACTGCACTAAGTGATATTGACTTGTAGGAGAAACTAGTTGAACCATTAAGAATAAAGTCTGGCGAAACCTCACCAATTACATCAGGTTCACCAGCCATTGGGAAACCATGGTTCCAAGCTCCAGGATTATCAACAACCAGTACATTTCCATTATCATCGCGAGCAAAAGTAGAGCCATAAATTACAGGGTAGGTTCTACCAACACCGGCACGTACCTGAGGAGTTACAAAACCACCCAAGAAAATACTCTCTACGCCAGGAGCTAGTTCATCTACCATGTTTATTACCTTAGCAAAGTTTACGCTCATATCCCACTGAAAATCAAGAGTTTTAACGGGGGTAGCATAAAAAATTACCTCATGCACGTCTGTTGAAACACCACCACCGTTCATCACAAGTTGAGATGCACCGGTTGAACCTGCCAAAGGCACAGGAAATATTTGATCGGTTACCTTCTGGTTAGAATATGTATAATCAACACCCAACCTATTATTTAAGAATTTAAGATCAACCCCTAGTTCGTATGATTTAGTATTCTGAGGTTTCAAGTTAGGGTCATACTGTGAACTACTAGGAACATATGCATTAACTCCCCCAATTGGGTATGATATTGGGTCTGTAAGCCAGAAACCGCCACCATAACTAGGGGTTGCATAATAATTTTGATAATAATTACCTGCTTGTCCTACCTCTGCATAAGATAATCTAACCTTTGCAAACGATAGCCAACTAACATCTTTTATTGCTTCAATCTCAGATGCTACAAATCCTAATGAAACAGATGGGTAGAAGAATGAACGGGCACCACGTGGCATGGTTGAAACGATGTCATTTCTGCCAGTTGCATTTAAGTAAAGCATTGATTTCCAAGATAGAGAAAGATTACCAAAGAAACCAACTGTACGATTTAGGTATTGAGACTCGCTTGCTGTAACTATATTGGCGTTATTGATATGATTCCAACCTCCAAAGTTGAAGTCTGTTCCACTCTCAAGATAACCCTTTGAGTTGGAATTATTCAACTCATTTCCTAACATTACATCAAACACAAGGTCGTCGGTAATTTTCCAATCGAAAGTAGCGATTAGTAAAGAGTTGAAAACAGTGTTCGACATGCCGTAGTTGTCAATAACTCCTTTAGAATTATTTCTAGCACCATAGCCAAATATATCCTGTAGGTGTGTAGTGTATGAGTCAGCACCTGCCTGATAACGAACATTAATGCTAGTTTTATCTGATAAATCGGCGTCAAAATTTATAAAAGCATTACCGAAAAAACGATCCGTTTTCTCGTTAAAGGTATTGTTATCAGTTACCCAATATGCGTTATCAAAACTACCACCACGATAATATATTTGTTTATAAGGGTTCCCAGGAAAGTGAGTTGGGGTTCCCTTAAGATTGTAACTAGCGGGAGCAGCTAAAACACCAGCTAACGATGCATCGTTGGCACCCGACAACTTATCGATATTACTATTTATGTAGTTACCACTAAAACCAGTGGTAAAATTATCGTTTAACTTTCTCTCGGCATTCATTTTGGCATTATAACGAGTCATGCCTGTTCCCTGAGCAATACCGCTTTGGTTATTGTGGCTAAATCCAACAGCAAAACTACCCTGTTCAGTTGCTTGAGAAACGTTAATATTGTCTGAAATACCGTAACCAGTTTGAAAATAGTCTGTCCAGTTATTGTAAGTCTGAGGCTTTAACCAAGGGTTTAAACCGGCATCATTAAGCTGAGGAACATAGTACATTCCCTGCTGCATGCCCCATTCTGTAGTATAGGGATTAGTTGTGTTACCTCCGTAGTTTGGATCATCAGGAAGGTCAACAATTTTTGATCCCCAAGCCATTGATGATCTTGGATCGTACATTCCATCATTCCCCTGTGCATAAGTCTGTTGATAATTGGGACTACGTGAAACCACAGAAAAGTTACTGTTGTGTGAGAAGCTAACAACGGGCTTACCTACTTTATTGCCTTTGCCACTCTTTGTGGTAATAATTACTACACCGTTAGATGCACGAATACCGTATAGGGCAGCTGCAGCCTGTCCCTTTAACACATCAATACTCTCAATATCAGAGGGATTAATGTCAATGGCCCTGTTAGCCACATCGGCACCAGTTACACTATTACCTGTAGAGTATGCTGAGGTTGAAGATACTGGCATACCATCAATAACATACAGTGGGGTATTGTTGCCGGTAAACGAACGTGCGCCCCTAATAACAATTTGTGATGAGGCACCAGGCATACCACTTGATGGTTTAATATCTACACCTGCAGTTTTACCCTGCATGGCACCAAGAAGGTCAGCATTACCTGTGCGACCAATTTCTTCACTAGAAATTTCTTGTACTGCATAACCAAGAGCTTTCTTCTCTTTTTTGATACCTAGCGCAGTTACAACAATTTCTTCTAATGCCATGGCATCAGACTCAAGAACAACATCAATAACGGTTCGTCCTGAGATAACTACATCTTGAGTCTTAAAACCCAAAAAACTGAATGTAAGAGTTGTACCACTTTGAGGAACAGCTAAAGAGTACTTACCATCAATGTCGGATGCAACTCCGATGGTAGTTCCCTTAACTTGTACCGACACCCCAGGTATGGGCATCCCATCCTCAGCACTGGTAACATTACCTGTAATTTGCACTGTTTGCGCTTGAAGGAAGTTTACTCCCACAAACACAACACATGCAAGGAATACGCATAGTTTTTTCATAAAACTAAATTTTAAGTTAACAAAATTTGAGCTAATAATTTTTAACACCGCTAAAATATGTATAATAATCCTAATTACAAACGGATGCGCTAAAAAACTATTAACAATAGTTAACAAATCAATTAAAAAAAAAACACTTAATACTAATTAAAACCCATAGTGGCTTAACAACTTGGGTGTTGAGGCAAGCTTACAACTTTATCTTACTATTTACAATAGCCATAATTTTATTTTCGGCTTGTTGAGCTTTTTCCACTATCTCCTCGCCTTTCTTGATGTACTCAGCCACCTTCTCCTTATTGTCGAGATCCTGGGCATTGATTTTTACGTTCAGAAAAGCACCCATTATGGCACTTCGTGCAGCAAGCGCACCCACGCCAGCATCGGAAACAGAATTTGGATTACCAATTTCGGCCATTGCCCTCATTACCTCCATTGACTGAAGTGTTAGCTCCATTACCCTATAAGGTATCTCTATGGCGTATAGGGTAGCATCCTGTACTGCTTTCTTTCTTAAGGCTTTTTCCTCGTCGGTACCTTTGGGTAGACCAAAAGCATCCAAAATTTTATTAAAGGCGTTGGTATCCTCATCAACTAGTTTTAAAAGTTGATTTGTATACACCTTCCCTTTATCGGCCCAGTTGGAGAACTCTTCCCAGCGCTCATCCCATCCGCCCTTATGTGCCGAAAGGTTTGCAACCATTGTAGCCAAAGATACTCCCATTGCCCCCATTGTTGCCGATACTGATCCACCGCCAGGAGCAGGCGACTCGGAAGCAGTTTCTTCAATAAAATCAGAAAGACCCATATCAACCAGTTTCTTCTGGGTATCGTCCTCTAGTATATACTCGATAATTTTCTTCTTGGCATCGAACGGATAAAGTTCATCGAGTCCCATTGATTTAACGGCGATTTTAATGATTTCGCTATCGGCAATGCCGGTTGACCTGTTCTGCTTGTGTAAGAAATAGCGACCTGCATCGAGCATGGCCTGAAGCGGAACAACTCCCACCAATTCGGAACCTGTAGCTCTTAGGCCTCTTTCCTGTGCCTTTTTGCAAGCTTCCTCAAAAGCTATATGTAAAGGGGTAACGGTAATATCGGTAAGATTTATTGAAATTTGGGCAATTCCAAACTCATCAATAAACCAGCCTATGGCCTTGCAAGCCTTAAGGCTACCGGGAGCCCATATCTCATTCCCTTTTTCGTCGAGCGCTTTTTTACCCGTTATGGGATTGCCAATACGTTTTACCCTACCCTTTTCGCGAATATCGAAAGCAACGGCGTTTGCCCTTCGGGTTGATGTTGTATTTAGGTTAACATTGTATGCTAACAGGAAGTTACGGGCGCCAACAGCGGTTACACCGCTTTTAGGGTTGAACTTAGCGGGGCCAAAATCGGGTTTCCATTCAGGATCCTGAAGGCGCTTAGGCAATGCCTCGTACTCACCAGCCCTACAATTGGCCAGGTTACGCCTTTTCTCTTCCAAAGCGGCAAACTCATAGCAGTAAATACCAATACCAAGCTCTTCGCCAACTCGTTTGGCCAGCTTACGAGCGTACTCAACGGTTTCATCCATGGTTATGTTTGCAACGGGAACCAAAGGGCACACATCGGTTGCACCAAATCGGGGGTGCGCTCCCTTGTGCTTGCTCATATCGATTAATTCGGCCGCTTTTTTAATGGCTCTGAAAGCCGCTTCGCAAACCTCATCGGGCGTTCCAACCATGGTAACCACGGTACGGTTTGTTGCATGGCCCGGATCCACGTCAATTAGACGAACACCCTCAACCAATTCAATTTCATTGGTTATCTGTTTAATGATATTCATATCGCGCCCCTCACTAAAATTAGGAACGCATTCGATTAGCTGTTTTGTTTTCATTTATTTATTTACTTATTTATTTATTTTGAAGGAACTTATGGAACAACTGTTGGGTAATAGTTTTTATGTGCATTAAACTCATATTATTACTTGATAAAAAATTGCTTTATTATTCGCTATACTCATAAAATTGCTTCGCTAAGTTCGCAAACAACGCTCGCAATGACGTAAGAGTTTAGTTTTAAAGTTTTGCACCCCTTAATATTACTGTTGTGCGAAAACCTTGCGAAGTATATCGGACACTCTAGCAGCTGGGTCCTTTCGGATTAACGCCTCCTCCTTGGCAATTAGGGTAAATAGCCCGTCGATGGTTCTCTCGGTAATATACTCTTCGAGGTTAGGATTTACCTGCTCCGCGCCAGTTAGCAACGTTAACCTATTGTAGTTTGTAGCAATAGGGTTCCAGTAGCTGGTAACTTTCACATTACTAATTGATTGCCTAACTACAGGAGAAAACTCGGCCTTTAGCTGACTTTTAGTTTTAGCCTTTAGGTAATCGGTTGCAGCGGTTTGGTTACCCTTTAGTATTCCCATTGCATCGGTAATGGACATATTTATAATTGCATCCCTAAAAATTGGCAGCGCACGTTTGGATGCATCCTCGGCGGCTCTATTCAACGAAAGAATGAAGTTATCCACGGGTTGGTTTAACCCTGCCGACTCGAGGGTATTCTTAACCTTTATTGCCTCCTCGGGAAATGGCACGAACAGCTGTGGGTTTTTGAAAAAACCATCGGTTTTTGAAGCAAAACCAACCGAATTGGTTGCCCCAACGGTAAGGGCTTCTTTTAAGCCTTTTATTACCTCGGCAGTAGTTAATGCTTGTGTTTGCTGTGGAAGCTTAAAATCAGTAGGGAAATTAAATTGCCCACACCCTCCAATCAGAAGAAATATAGCTAACGAAGCAATAGTAGGATACAAAATTTTTCTCATATGACAAAATTTATTTTATATTCGGATAAAAACTACTTCCACACGTCACCATTCAGTATAACCGTATCGATAAGGTTTGTGGTATAGGCGTAGGGCATAAACTCGTAGTTATTCATTGGCTTTGTAATGAACACATTGGCCACCTTACCACGTGCAATGCTTCCATGGGTATCGCTTATTCCCATTGCATACGCCGAGTTAATTGTTGCAGCGTTAATTGCCTCCTCGGGAACAAGGCGCATGATAACACACGCTAGCGACATAACAAACTTCATATCGCCGCTGGGCGAAGACCCTGGGTTATAATCCGATGCAAGCGCAATGGGAAGCCCAGCCTCAATCATTTTTCGAGCCGGTGGGTATTCCATTCCAAGGAAAAAAGCAGCGCCTGGCAGCAGTGTGGGCATAGTATCGGAGTTTAACAGCGATTTAATCTCATCATCGCCAGTAAACTCAAGGTGATCGACAGACAGAGCACCATACTTAACACCAACCTGAATGCCCCCCGAGTATGCCAGCTCGTTGGCGTGAATTTTCCCCCTAAGTCCATATTTCATACCGGCCATAAGCATACGCTCGGTTTCCTCAACCGTAAAGAAGCCCTTATCGCAGAATACATCGATATAATCGGCCAGCTCTGCTGAAGATATAAGGGGTATCATCTCATTAATAATTAAATCGACATACTCGCCCTGCCTTCCTTTGTACTCGGCAGGAACCGCATGCGCTCCCAGGAAAGTTGATTTAATAGTTATTGGAGTGGTTTCTCTTAATCGCTTAATTACCCTAAGCATCTTAATCTCATCCTTGACAGTTAGACCGTAACCACTTTTAATTTCAACGGCTCCGGTTCCGAGAGAAATAATCTCGTTTACTCTTTGCAACGATTGATTATACAGTTCATCCTCGGAAGTATTATGAAGAAGTTTGGCCGAGTTAAGAATGCCCCCTCCCCTTTTGGCAATCTCCTCGTAGCTAAGCCCTCTAATTTTATCAACATACTCAATCTCACGACTCCCTGCGTAAACAAGGTGCGTGTGCGAATCGCAGTATGAAGGGAATACCATTTTTCCTTTGGCATCAATTACCTGAGCGCTCTGGTCGACCTTTGGCGACTTATCCATTGTGCCAAAATCTTTAATCGCTCCATTTTCAATAAGCAAATAGGCATTATCAATGGTGTTAAGCGATGCCATATCGGCTCCGGCCACCCACTCTCTGGGTGTTTCCTCAACCTGAACCAACTTTTCAATATTTTGTATTAGTATCGTCATCAGTGAAATTATTTTGCCACTAAATTAGTGAATTTTGATTGAAAAAGAAAAGTGAATATTTAAGCTAAGTATTAAAACTTACCAAAAAGTGTTGCTATATGTTGAATCCTAACCCAGTAATAAAGTTAAGCATTTGAGCATTATCTTCGGATGAAATAACCTTTAAATGCTCGGGTTCAACACGCACATGATAATTCTCCCTTTGCATCTCAAAATTTTGAGGTGAACTTTTGAGATTACTACTATCGGCTAAAATATTGTACGAAAACTGACACAACTCGGTAAAAACTTCTTCTTTGGTTTTGCCTTTACATTCAATGTGTAGAGTGTTGGGAGTTACGGAAGGAAGATGAAGAGGTTGCCAGTCGTCTATTTCGAGACTAAAAAACTTACTTATCGCCCTAACACTCATTGCGGTACCCAAGGCTTTGCCGTTTACCGAATAACCAGCAATATGGGGAGTGGCAATATGAGCTAAATTAAGGAGTTGGTGATTTATACTGGGCTCATTTTCCCAAACATCAATAATGGCATTGGCAAGGTGCTGTTTTTCGAGTGCCTGTATAAGAGCGCCCGTTTCAACAACCTCGCCGCGTGAAGTATTAATAATCCAAGCACCCTTCTTCATTTTTTGAAGAAATTGTGCATTTACCATATCGTGAGTTTTATTTATACCCCCGTATGTAAGCGGAACGTGTATGGAAATAATATCAGACTCTTCGATTACCTGCTCGATGGTAGAAAAGTGCATATTCCCTTCAATGGCTTCTCTGGGCGGGTCGTTTACCAACGTTTTTATTCCCAAATGTATAGCCAAATCAACAACCTTACTACCAACATTACCTGCCCCAATAACGCCTAGCGTTATATGGGAAAAACGGCACTTTTTAGCGGCAATAATTTGAGCCAATGCCGAAGCAATATACTGCTTTACCGAACCAGAGTTGCATCCTGGGGCGTTAGTCCATTCAATACCATTTGCATTGCAATATTGCGTGTCAATATGGTCGTACCCAATGGTTGCCGAAGAAATAAACTTTACCGATGAGCCTTTCAGCAAATTCTCGTTACACTTTGTACGGGTACGAATAATTAGCACATCCGCATTTTTTACTTTGGAATGGTTGATATTACTACCGCTTACATACTCAATCTCGGCAAATTTTTCGAGAGCACCAGTAAGAAAAGGGATTTTACTATCGGCAATAATTTTGAGCATTTTACGCAATGGTTTTGTATGTAGCAAAGATACGTCATATAACAATATATGCGTCATAAATATTGTGCTGATTAGCTTCGCCGAACTCGTTCTTCGAAGCCTGTTGGCTTCATCGAGTTCGTTTTCGAACTCGGTTAGATTCGTTGAAATCTTTAACCTGCCCTTTCAGGGCGATGTTATATGTATATCCTTTCGACCCAAGGCGCTGCCTTGGGCTGGAGTAAGTTGCCACTTCGTGGCGATAATGGTTTTACGACTATTGCATACGAGAAAAGGCGTGAGACAGTGGGCAGGAGTATATTATTTTAACCTAAGGCGTTATATTTAAACTTTGATAAACTTCCAATCCGTGGTGATAAATTGTTTGGTTGCTATCATTACAAATGGACTAACTTCGTTGAAATCTTTAACCTGCCCTTTCAGGGCGAAGTTACATATATCCCCTTTCAACCCAAGGCGTTGCCTTGGGCTGAAATAAGTTGCCACTTCGTGGCGAAAGCCTTAAGACAACGACCTGATAAACGGCTTATTATATTTACAAAATACGGAAATGTTACGCTAGCGTATGTATAAACAAAATCAATCGGGCTGAAAGCCCAGATAAATTCAGCCCGAGGCAACGCCTCGGGTTAAATAATGGGATGTATTCTGCGCCCTGAAAGGGCAAATTAAAAATTAGTCTACCCACAAATAATCCTCATTATAATCAATCCCATACCCTCTCAAAAATAACAAATACTCCTCTTTAAAACTCAACTTTTGATGATGTTCCCGCTGCTTTTGTATATAATCCTTCGTCTTAGCATGTAAAGTTTTTAACCTGCCCTTTCAGGGCGATGTTACATATATCCCCTTTCAACCCAAGGCGTTGCCTTGGGCTGGAATAAGTTGCCACTTCGTGGCGAAAGCCTTAAGACAACGACCTGATAAACGGCTTATTATATTTACAAAATACGGAAATGTTACGCTAGCGTATGTATAAACAAAATCAATCGGGCTGAAAGCCCAGATAAATTCAGCCCGAGGCAACGCCTCGGGTTAAATAATGGGATGTATTCTGCGCCCTGAAAGGGCAAATTAAAAATTAGTCTACCCACAAA
>JBBACY010000070.1:0-12156 GCA_041656735.1 Bacteroidales bacterium
AAAATTTGCCATAGCATTGATATTGAACAAGGGGAACAAATTGAGATTGTCGCGTCAACTCGGAAAATATATTTTTAGCTGTTTTCATACGGTAATTATAGCATCTATTTGCTGTGTATTATTATCCGGATGTGGATATAAAACACCGCCTAAATATGCTCCAGATGTCAATTATGCCATGCAAAGCAAAGGAAAATAGATGTCAAAATATGATGTTATTGTTATCGGAGCAGGTATAGCAGGGCTGTATGCTGCCATGAATCTTCCCAAAAGCAAAAAAGTGCTTGTTTTGTGCAAAGATATCCCATGGGAGTGTAATACATTTTATGCTCAAGGCGGCATTGTAACAGCATTGGATGAAGCTGATATAGCTTCCCATGTGCATGATACTATAGAGGCCGGAGCTCACCACAATCTCAAAAAAATCGTTCAGATACTTTCAGAAACGTCACTCAAAACTACTGCCGATATCATATCTAAAGGTATGAAATTTGATACTGATGCCAAAGGCAATCTGTTGTATACAAAAGAAGCAGCGCATTCCGTAGCTAGGATTATCCATGCAGGAGGTGATGCTACGGGGAGATATTTGCATCATTTTATGATGACACAAAACCACCATCTTTTAGAGCAAAATGCACTTGTTTATGATCTGCTTATACAAGACGGCAGATGTTACGGAGTCAAAGCTACAATCAATTATCAACCTACCACTATTTACGCGGATACTGTTATTATTGCAAGCGGCGGGGTGGGTTCTCTCTATGAATATAATACCAATTCTAGAACAGTAAGTGCAGATATTCAAGGTATTTGTGTAGAAAAAGGTATTGCGCTAAAAGATATGGAATTTATGCAGTTTCACCCTACTGTTTTTATAAAGACACCATATGCAAGAAAACTGCTTCTCACTGAAGCATTGCGCGGGGAAGGAGCTTATATAGTAAATGAAGCGGGGGAGCGATTCTTGTTTGAATATGACGAGAGAGGAGAACTGGCAAGCAGAGATATCGTTTCTCGCGGTATATTTGACTATAAACGCCGCACCAAGCAAGAGGTATATCTAGATTTTTCTATGTTCAAGCCAAAATGGTTTCATGAGAGATTCCCGAATATTACTCGCACATTTGCTTCGGTAGGTTATAATTTTCCCAAAGACCGTGTGCCAATATCTCCTGCATTTCACTATGCGAATGGAGGAATAGCATGCAATAGTCATGGTGTAGTTCCAGGGATAACGGGACTTTATGTTATAGGCGAAGCAGCACGTACCGGGGTGCATGGAGCAAACAGATTGGCATCAAATTCTTTATTGGAGGGAATGGTGTTTGCCAAAAGGGCAGTAGATCATATATTGTCACATGAAACTCATATTGCCACAATGCCGAAATTTGATAAAGATTACGGCAATATCTTGCATAAAGAAAACGATAAAGAGTATAAGCATAGGCTTCGTCAAATCATGTGGGATGAAGTAGGCATTATTCGTACTACTAAAGGTTTGCATCATGCAAGAAATTGCGTTTATGATCTGAAAAACCGAGAGATAGGTCGATTGTTGCAGCTTAGGCTAAATACTGCTTCTGCAATCGTTGATGCTGCACTTTCACGCAAAGATTCGCTAGGTACACATTACATAGAAGAAGAAGAACAAGATATTTAGTTTATCACGGTGAGAATAAATTGGCGGTACTGATTTGCCGCAGACCGTCTCCTTTGTTGGCATGGAGATAGAAAATTCAGAATTAATCTACTAAAGGTATAATTACATTATTAAAACAAACAGGATGTATGATGAAAAATGTACCTTTGGTAATATTGGATTTTGGCTCACAATACACACAGCTAATTGCTAGAAAATTGCGTGAAAGCGGAGTTTATTGTGAAGTGGTCCCTTATAGAGAAAAAATAGAGGATATTAAAGCCAAAAATCCACAAGGTATCATTCTCTCAGGAGGTCCGGCTTCTGTATATTCAGAGGATGCTTATAAACCAGATGACGGCATTTGGGATCTCGGGTTGCCGATACTGGGTATCTGCTATGGCATGCAGCTCATCACTCAACATTTTGGCGGAGAAGTAGTGCCCGCAGATCATCATGAGTATGGCAAAGCAAAATTAAATATTGTCAAATCATCACCTATTTTTAATGGAGTTAACAATGATTCTATCGTTTGGATGAGTCACGGAGACAAAGCTACTTCTATTCCTGTGGGATTTGAAGCTATTGGAGTGAGTGAAAACTCTCCGTATGCGGCTATAGCAAATGAAGACAAAAAACTTTATGCTTTCCAATTTCATCCGGAAGTTCATCACTCTAGCGAGGGTGTCATTATGCTCAAAAACTTTGCTAAATATATTTGCGGATGCGAAAGCACATGGAATATGGGAAGTTTTGCCAAAGAGAAAATCGCTCAGATAAAAGCTCAAGTTGGATCAAGAAAAGTGCTTTGTGGAGTGAGCGGTGGGGTAGACAGCTCTGTGGTAGCCGCACTTCTTCATGAGGCATTGCCGGCAGATCAATTGGTGTGTGTTTTTGTAGATCAGGGCTTATTGCGTAAAGACGAAGCCTCACAAGTACAAGATATGTTCCGAATGTTAGGTATAAATCTTATTACTATCAATGCCCAAAAATTATTTTTAGATAAATTAGCCAGAGTGAGCGATCCTGAGAAAAAACGTAAGATCATAGGCGAAACCTTTATAGAGGTATTTGACGAAGAAGCGAAAAAACATACAGATGTATCTTTCTTGGCTCAAGGTACGCTTTATACAGATGTCATCGAATCGGTTTCTGTCAAAGGACCATCTAAGACTATCAAATCGCATCATAATGTAGGCGGACTGCCTGATTGGATGACATTCGAACTTGTTGAACCTCTTAGAGAAATATTCAAAGATGAGGTACGCAAACTTGGTCTTGAACTTGGACTTCCGCGCGATATGATAGGTCGCCATCCTTTCCCTGGACCGGGACTTGCTATTCGTGTTATGGGAGAAGTAAATGAAAATGCTCTTAGACTTATACGCGAATCAGATGCCATTATGCAGCAAGAGTTGAAATCATCAGGATATTATGACAAAGTATGGCAAGCATTTACCGTACTTTTAAATGTAAGTTCAGTCGGTGTCATGGGCGATAATCGTACTTATGACAATACAGTGTGCGTACGCATGGTAGAGTCGGTTGACGGCATGACAGCGACATTCGCTCATGTGCCTCATGATGTATTGGAAAGTATCAGTCGTAGAATTATTAATGAGATAGACGGCATTAACAGGGTAGTGTATGATATAAGCTCCAAGCCTCCAGCAACAATCGAATGGGAGTAACTTGACTCTTGTTTTGCACTATCTTTGAATGAGTTTGCTCGGTCACTTACTTTTGAGTAAGCTCCCTTGCAACAACATTTAAATCTAACACAAACTAAGAGCAAATTTAATATTTTTATCTTTTCAACAAATACTTCTTTTCCTGAGAAGTATGCTCCCTCTTCGCAAGAGCTTATATAGAGCAAATAAATAGCAAGCTTCTAAAAAATAGTTTTTCTATGGAGTTATTTCTTCGCAACAACATCTAAATATAATCCAAACTCAGATTTACTCTGATAGTCTCTTTTTCTCGAAAGTAATTTTATGCTCTTTTCAACGTTACACATATCTAAAGCAAACTAAGCCAAACTCCAAAAAGTGTCATCCCGAACTTGTTTCAGGATTTATCCTTGTTCTTTTTAAAAATAGTTCTTTTTGTAGTATCAAAATAGTTTACCATAAGAAACAGCTATAAAAAATAATAAATTTTTTTGAAAAAATGTACAAAATTTCCAAATTTGTACTATAATATATAATGAAAAGCGTATGCTTTGCATTATATCAATTAAAGGAGATGTTATGGGTAAAATAAAAATTACACAATTAGTTGCAATTGGTATTGTTTTTGCCATGTTGTTCTTTTCTGGATGTTCACGTACAGGAGCATTTCTTGGCGGTGCAGCCGTTGGTGCACTTATAGTAGCTGCATATGATCATCCTCGGTATCGTGATAGACCTTATTATTACTGGCACGGTAAATACTATTACGGAGGAACCTACCTAAGAAACGGATGCTATCGCTATAAAGGTGATACATTGTGCGGTGGGCGCTACTACAATTATTGAAGATAAATTCTCTGTCATAGGCATTTTGTCTATGGCGCTTCCTTTTAAATCAATAGAGAATAAAAGTCTCTTTTTATTTCTTTAACCAAATAACTTTTTGTGTAAATTGTATCTTTTATACAGTCGTATTTGTTTATGCAGATTTTTATGGAAATCTTACTGAGTGTGAAATATGAAAATAATGAGTTTATTTACAAGAAGATACCATAGGCATTTGCCTATGGTTATCGATAATATGGATCATATCGATAATATGGATAATAACGTCCGCCATACAATCTGCGATCTTGATAATAATAGTATCCATCACGATAAGTACCGCCGTAATAATATCTATTATTATAATAATAATAAGGTCTATCACGATATCGAGGATAATTATATGAACCTATAATCACGGCCGCAGTTGCACCAATGACCGCACCTGTTGCTAATGCCCTCTCAGTACGCGTACACCCAGTAAAAAACAGCATACTAGCAATAATACTTATTGCTCCTAAATGTTTTACTTGTATTTTACTCATAATATCTCCTTTAGTGATATATACCAAATACTATTGTATAAATGTGGAGGCTTTGTGTATTTTGATAATTTTTTATATTGATAGTTTATCAAATAGTCTAAAAGGTAAAATTTTTTATACATCAACCCTTAGTGAAGTCAACTCAATTTTATTAAAAATTTTAACTAAACTTCTTGCAAATTAGTCTAAAATGTATTATAATTTCAAAAAAATTATTGAAAAAAAGGATAGTTTATTATGGCAAAAAGACAATATCAAACAGAAATAGGTCAATTACTTCATCTGATGACGCACTCATTGTATTCAAATAAAGAGATATTTGTAAGAGAATTGGTATCTAACTCTAGTGACGCTATAGATAAATTTAACTATTTTTACCTCACTGATGAAAAGTTTAAAAGTGAAGATTGGAACGGCACGATATTCATCACAATAGACAAAGAAGATAATTCTATTACCATAAGCGATAATGGTATCGGCATGAATGAAGATGATTTGGTGGCAAATATAGGCACTATAGCCAAATCTGGTACAAAATCGTTTATTGAAAATCTAACCGGAGATGCAAAAAAAGACAGCAACCTTATAGGTCAATTCGGCGTTGGTTTCTATTCTGTATTTATGGTAGCTTCGAGCGTGGATGTCATCACAAAAAAAGCCGGAGAGGAACAAGCGTATAAATTTAGCAGTGATGGTACAGGCGAATTTGAGATTAATCCCGTAACCAAAGAATCACACGGTACGGTGATTTATATTAAACTAAAAGATGATGAAAAAGAGTTTATCAGCCCATGGAGAATCAAAGAGATAGTCAAAAAATACTCCAATCATATAGCATATCCTATCACTCTAAACTACAAAGAAGAAGAGGTAGTTGGTGAAGGAGAAGCAAAAGAGACCAAAATTTTAGATAAAAGCGAGCAGATAAATGCAGCAAAAGCACTTTGGACCATGAGTAAATCTGAACTTAAAAAAGAGGATTATGTAGAGTTTTATAAGAGCATATCTCATGGTGACAGTGAGCCGTTAACTTATTTACACAATAAAGCCGAAGGTGCGAATGAATATACTACGCTTTTCTATGTCCCGCGTAAAGCACCGATGGATATGTATAGAGCAGATTGGGAGCCTGGGGTTAAATTGTATGTAAAAAGAGTATTTATAACAGATAGCGACAAAGAGCTTTTACCTCCGTACCTTAGATTTGTAAAAGGAGTTATCGATTCATCTGATCTGCCACTTAATGTGAGCCGCGAGATATTGCAGGAAAATAGAATACTTGCCAATATTAAACAAACTTCTACCAAAAAAATACTCCAAGCTATATCTAAACTTGAAGGTGAAGATATGGATATATTTACATCTGAGTATAACCGAGTTATAAAAGAAGGTATTTATAGCGATCACATGAACAAAGAATTACTGCTAGATATCGTGAGATATAAAAGTTCTAGCGAAGCCGGACTTGTAAGACTGGAGAGCTATATAAGCCGTGGCAATAGCGAGAAAAAAGAGATATATTATATCATAGCAGAAAATGAAAAAATAGCTAAAGCTTCCCCACTTCTTGAGGCATATAAAAAAGCCGGTATCGAAGTACTTATTATGGATGATAGAGAAGTAGATGAGATAGTAACTCCATCAATTGGAAGCTATAAAGAGTGGAACTTTAAAGATATATCTGCTATAGAAGCTCCTACAAGCAAGAGCACGGAAGAACAAGAAGCTATAAATGAAAGTATGAAGCCGCTTGTTGAAAAGATCAAAGAAGTTTTAGGTGATGCCATTAAAGAGGTTAAGGTCTCTGTTAGACTTACTGATAGCCCGGCTTGCGTACTAAAAGACAGCTCTGATCCGATGGCAAGTATGGCTCATTTGTTTCGCCAAATGGGACAAGAAGTACCGGAAACCCCATTAATACTTGAGATAAATCCAGACCATGATATGATTAAAAAATTATCATCTTTGGAAGATAAAGTAATGTTTGAAGATATGGCGTGGGTATTGTTTGATAGCGCACGCATAGCAGAAGGGTTGGATATAGATGAGAAGTCACAATTTGCTCAAAGAGTAGCTAGAATAGCAAGTAAGGCGCTTTAGTTTTTTATTTTAATTTGTATGTCACCCGAACGACCTTAAAAGCCAAGCTTTTTATGCACTACTGCTACAAGCATGGCTTTTAAGGAGAGCTCAAATGATATTATTTATTATATATGGATCCCCCCGCCTTCGCGAAGATGACAATAGGGGTGGATTGCTTCTTCGTTTCACTCAACATACCTTCAGACAATAGGATACAAAACATATAAAATTATCATTTTTATAATGTAACTCTTTTGTTATCATTTGCCAATAAAATCCGCTTATGCAATACAGATCAATATTTATATCAGATATTCATTTAGGCACCAGGTTCTCTAAGGCAGAGGAGTTTTTGAACTTCCTTAAACATAACGAATCAGAAAATCTTATTTTTGTCGGCGACATTATAGACGGATGGGCAATAAAAAGAAAATTCAGATGGTTACAAGCACACTCTGATATCATACAAAAAGTTCTCAAAAAAGCCAGAAAAGGTACAAAAGTATTTTTGATTACCGGCAATCATGATGAGTTTCTGCGACCATTTACGCCACTTTTAATGGGTGATAATCTTGAAATTCTAAATGAGTTAAGCTATACGGGACTAGACGGCAAACAATATTTGATTACTCATGGGGATTTCTTTGATAGTATTACAATGACTCATCGATGGCTAGCTATTGCAGGAGATGTTGGATATGATTTTGTATTGTTTTTAAATCATATGCTTAATAAATTTCGTCAAAAATGCGGCATCAAAAAATACTGGTCATTTTCAAAATATATAAAAGACAATGTCAAAAGTTCTGTTAGTTTTATTAATAACTTTGAAGAGATATTAGCTACCCATGCGAAACACAAAAAATATGACGGAGTCGTATGCGGACATATTCATAAGCCCGAAGCCAAGATGGTAGAAGATATAATGTACTATAATTGTGGTGATTGGGTTGAGAATTGCAGTGCCGTTGTGGAACATCATGACGGCAGATTTGAGATAATTCGTTGGGAGAATACATGAGTGAAATTTCTCTTGCACTTTCCGGTGGAGCAGCTAGGGGCGCATATCATCTGGGTGTGTTACAATATATTGATGAAATGAATATAAAAGTAAAAGCTATTTGTGGCACATCAATAGGTGCCATAATAGGAACTAGTTATGCCGCGGGAGTTAGCCCGCACAGACAACTTGAAATATTCAAATCACGTGAGTTCAAAAATATTTTTTCATTTAATTTTTTTCATAATTCTATATTTAGTATTAAGTCCAAGGCTGCCATTTTGGGGGAACTGATGCCGATAGATAATCTTGAAGAGCTAAATATTCCGGTATATTTTACAGCAGTTGATTTGAATACGGGAGAAGAGTTGTTTTTCTCTCAAGGCGAGATACCAGAGATTTGTTTGGCGTCTTCGGCACTTGTCCCAATGTTTGAGCCGGTAAAGTATGATGGGCGGATATTGGGTGATGGAGGTCTTATAAATCACATGCCAATTTTGCCTCTTTTGGAACATCCATTTTCAATTGTAGGAGTAAATCTCCATCCGCTTACCATATCACATAATCAAAATAATATTTTTAATTTCATAAAAAGAGCAGTATATCTAAAAACATATTCCAGCTCACAAGATAGCCAAAAAAAATGTAATGTTTTTATCACCAATGATAAGCTGCGCAATTATTCTCTATTTTCATTGAAGCATTTGGACGAGATTTTTGAACTAGGATATCAAGATGCTGGCTCTTTTCTTGATATTTACGCTACAATGCCAAACTAAAGACACCCAATTATTTTTAGTTTACGAGGAGCATTGTTTGATTAAAATTATTATTTATATTGCCATAATATTTATAGGTATTCAGTTTATAACTATTGACACTAAAGAGCATATCAAGTCTGATTTAAAGGATGAGATTGTGGTTAGAAACGAAATAAAAACGATATTAAAAAGATCATGCTATGATTGTCACTCAAACGATTCTACAATTCCTTGGTATGGGAATATAGCTCCATCTTCTTGGCTTGTAAGGCTTCATATAAATGATGGCAGAAAAATATTGAATTTTTCAGAGTTTAAAAAATATAATGCTGAAAAACAAAAAGATCTTTTTGATAGGATAGAAGATTCCATAGTGATCAGAATGCCGCTTGCTAGTTATGTTTGGCTGCATAAAGACGCAAGTTTGAGCCAAGAAGACAAAGTTAAGCTAAAAGTATGGAGCAAGGAAGAGTTTAGCAAAATCTAACAATATAATATTTTAACAAAATATTATATTGTTATTATCATAATAATTTTAAATAATTGTATTTTTGGCAGTTTTGTACATATAATGTGTTACAATTTTTAAATCGTTTCATCTAAAAGGATTTTGTTTGGCTAATATTGTATCACCGCAAAAAAAGGCAACTATTGTCTCAAGCAGTATAGCATTTTTATTGGTGTGTATCAAATTTGCAGCCGGTTTGCTTAGCGGGTCTGTCGCAGTATTGGCTTCTGCTATTGATTCATTGCTTGATTTTCTTGTATCTATGTTTAATTTTTTTGCCATAAAAAAAGCGGAAGAAAATCCAACTAACAGTTTTCAATACGGCAAAGGAAAGATCCAAGGCATTGCTGCAGTAATAGAGGGTACTATCATATCGCTATCCGGTTTGTTTATAATCTACAAAGCAATCCAAAAGATATATACAGGCAGTACTACAGAGCTGCTTGGTCCGTCTATTGCCATTATGGTCTTTTCTATTGTGATTACATTTTTTCTAGTACGTTATTTGTTGCATATAGCAAAACAGACAGACAATTTGGTTATAAAATCTGACGCACTTCATTATCAAAGTGACCTTTGGAGTAATGGTGTTACTCTTTTGGCGTTGGCGTTAGTTTGGATGACAGGGCAAAATATAATAGATGCTATTTTTGGTTTGTGCATAGGTATCTATATAATTTATTCTACCAGCAAGATTATTGTGGATGGCACAAAGATACTGCTTGATCACGCCTTGCCTGATGACCAGGTAGCCGCTATAGTCGATATACTCAATAATAATCCTGAAATCAATAGCTATCATTGGCTCAAAACGCGTACGGACGGAACTGTAAATTTTGTAGAGTTTCATATGGTTTTGCGTCCAAATATGTTACTCTTGGAAGCTCATCGCATAGCAGAGCAGGTTGAAGAGCAGATGATGGCCATTGACCCTCTAAAAAAATGGATTATTACCCCCCATTTTGATCCTTATGATGACGAAGAGATCAATGATGCTTTGTTTTCAAACGGTTCATTAGATACTCTTACCAAGGGAAACTGACGTATGATATATCTTTTATCTTCGTCTTTTTATGACGGCGTAGAGAACTTACCTATGATTGAATTTGTCCCAACGGCGAATAGTATAGATTTTTCATCTTATGATATATTATTATTTACTTCCCAAAATGCCGTATCTATAGTAAACGAGATAAATCCGGCATGGCTAGATTTCCCTTGTATTGCCATAGGCAGTCAAACAGCCAAGAAGATAAAAGAGCTTGGCGGTTTGGTCATAGGAACTAGTGAGTCATATTATGCATCAAGTTTGTCACAAATGATCAGGGAAAAATTTCCAAACAAAAGGATATTGTATATACGCCCAAAAGAGATAGCTTCAAACGCCTTATTGTCTTTAAAAGATCAAGACATAGATATTGACGATAGAATAATATATGAAACTAAATGCAAACATTATGATATTAGCCATAAACCGCCAAACGGCGCCATTATTATAGCCACATCTCCTTCTACCATAAAATGTTTTGTAAAAAATTTTGGATCTTTTGATGGATACAAAGTTGTTGCTATAGGTGATACCACAGCAGATGCCCTTCCTTTTGGTACTGATTATATGATAGCATCCAAGCCGTTGATATCTGAATGTATAAAACTTGCAAAAGAGATATCGAATTCATAAAATAAACCCATCTCTAACCCCAAATAGGATATAATTGTTTACTTCGCCTGAGTAGTTCGATTACTGTAATATTGAGGTCCAACATATTTCTTTTGCAGGACTAGTAGTAAATCGGTGTGTGGGCGGTGTCGTTTGAGCTAGTGAACCTAGCGAGAGATTGCCCCCTAAAGATTTCTCTCTCCCGCACCGTTGGCTTTTTAGGGCCGACTTTTAGCAGAACGGCTAGTTGGGTGGAGTGTACTTTAAATCTATGGTGTCCAAAGTCATTATATATTTGAAGTAAGAAACTAAAAGAAGGAATTAATTTATGGACATTCTTGTTGTCGGCAGTGGAGGCAGAGAGTACTCTATGGGGCTTGCATTACGCAAAGATCCAAAGGTTGGGAAATTATATTTTGCTCCGGGGAATGGAGCTACTGATGATCTAGGAACAAATATACCTCTTGGTGATTTTAATATATTAGCTGATTTTGTTCAAGCCAACAATATCGAACTTACTATTGTGGGGCCGGAAGCCCCTCTTGTAGCAGGGATTGTTGATGTCTTTAAAGCCAGAGGATTAAATATATTCGGGCCAACAGCTGCTGCTGCGCAATTAGAAGGCTCAAAGATCTTTATGAAAAACTTCTTAGCCAGACACAATATACCGACTGCTAAATATATCGAAACAGACTCATTGGAAAAAGCATATAAATTTATAGAGACCCTTACACCGCCAATAGTGGTAAAAGCAGATGGTTTATGCGGCGGCAAAGGTGTTATTATAGCGCAAAGCTATGATGAGGCAAAAAAAGAAGCTGGAGAGATGCTTTCGGGCAATGCTTTTGGGGAAGCTGGTAAAGCAATAGTTATTGAAGAATTTCTTGACGGGTATGAGCTTTCTGTTTTTGCCATTTGTGACGGTAAAGATTTCGTTATATTACCTGCAGCTCAGGATCATAAACGACTTTTAGATAATGATGAAGGTCCAAATACCGGCGGTATGGGGGCATATGTGCCGACACCGCTTGTAAACGAGGAAATTTACCGTAAATTAGAGCAAAGGGTTGTCAAGCCTACACTTGCCGGAATGCAAGAAGAAGGCATGCCCTTTACCGGAGTGCTTTTTATGGGCGTAATGGTGGTGCAAGGCGAGCCTATAATTTTGGAATATAATGTACGGTTTGGAGATCCTGAGTGTGAAGAGATTATGCCGCTTCTAAAATCTCCAAGCGAGCTATTCTATAAAGCAGCTATCGGCAATCTAGCAGAAGCTAATATTGAGTTTTATGATAAATATGCCGTAGGTGTTGTTATGGCAAGCAAAAACTACCCGTATAGCGAGTCTGTTCCGGCTGAAATTATTATAGACAATATAGTGCATGATGATATAGCATCAAATGCACATATATCTTTTGCCGGTGTAACCAGAGGAGATGACGGCAAGCTATATGCCACAGGCG
>JBBACY010000071.1:0-11162 GCA_041656735.1 Bacteroidales bacterium
ATTCCGAATGAGTTGCGCTGTTTTAATTGACCTTTTACTGCTTGGTAGGGCTATCTCATCGTAAATAAACGAATCGTCGAAACCAATATTTTTAGCATCTAGCTTGGTATTACCGTAAAAAATCTGGTCAATTCTTGCCCAGTATATTGCTGCTAGGCACATAGGGCAAGGCTCGCACGAGGTGTAAATTGTACACCCGCTCAGGTCGAATGAGCTAATCTTTTGGGCTGCTGCTCTAATAGCCGTTATTTCAGCGTGTGCTGTTGGGTCGTTGTTGGCGGTAACCCTATTTGTACCAGTGGCTATAATGCTACCATCTTTTACAATTACCGCTCCAAATGGGCCTCCGTTCTGTTCTATATTTGTGAGCGAAAGCTTAATGGCCTCGCGCATAAACTGTTGATGTGTTTCGTTCATTTGCTGCAATCATATAATTTATACAAAAATCGGAATAATATTGGTATAAAACCAATATGCATTTTAAAATGACTAGTGGGTATCTACCGGCAGGTTCTTAATTTCCAGCGAATTTAGTTAATCAAGCTAATTCAAGCAAATCTAGTTGTAAATAACTCCTTTATAGTAACCAGAGAGAATATTTTATCCTTTGTTTTTGCTTATTCTTTCAAATTTAATAAATTGCAGTCGTAGTGTTAAGTAATCGTTAGTTACTAAAGGTTATAATTATGAAAACAGTTGGTTTTTTCTTTTCTCTTGTGTTTTTCTGTTTGCAGTTCTTTTCCTTTTCCACTTTTTCGCAGGAGACCATTAGTAACGGCAGCGAGCTAATTGAAGAGATGCACGCTAAATATGCCGATAATTGGTATCAGCATATTACGCTTAAGCAGAATATGTTTAGGTATAAAAACGACAGCCTAATTAGGAATGAGATTTGGCTAGTTGCCTATTCATCTCCCACAAAATTGCATATACGGTACCTCGATTTTAGTTCGGGTAGGGGGTGGCTTATCGTAAACGATACGTTATATTCATACAACCACAACAAACTTAAGGGGAAAAGCCCAAGGCTTCATGAACTCATTATACTTGGCTATGATATATATGGGGCATCGCCACAGGTAACAATTCCCAAAATTAAGCAAATGGGTTTCGATCTATCTATTGTTACCCAAACCCAAGTTAGGGGTAATAATGTTTTCCAGGTAGGGAACCCCGATAGTTTATGCTTTTGGGTACACACTGATAACCTTCTGTTTTATGGCATTAGAAGGGTAAATGAGAACGGTACTCGTGAAATTTTCTATGAAAATTATAAGGAAATATATGGTAAACCTGTGGCTACCGAGGTGCAATACCTTGAGGATGGGTATATGTATTTATACGAGAAATATTTCGACATAAGACTACCGAGTAGTATGCCTTCGAGTTTTTTTTATCCCGAACGGTTTGACGAAACGCGTTGGTAAGTTAGCAGCCTTAACTATTACTCTTTGGCAAACTTTTTAGCGTTTATTTCAACTTTTAAAATAAAGAAGAAGTTATCATCATCTAACTGTAAGAAATGATAGTTAAGTGTTTCGCCAGTTTTGCGAGCTATGTCGATTAAACCAAGACCAGCACCCCCTTTATCAGAAATTTTCCCCTCCTTTATTTGTTTCTTATACATTTCCTTCAATTCATCTTTGGTTGCATTATTTACTGTAATCAAAGAGTTTTCTAGGGCATCTTTATGCTTTCGTGCAACCACGTTTGATGTGATAATATAGTAGGTCTCATCCTTTTTTCCAATAATAAAAAGTCCGCTTCCGATTTTGCCATCTTTTATTTCATCGGAGTGCTTATTCATATTCTGCAACGTTTCAACCATAACATGGTAAACTTTACGCTGTACCGATCGCTCCTCGCTTTGTTTCTCCATATCTGTTTCGGCCATAGAGGTAAACATTTTGGTTATCTCGTGGCTAAACTCGCCTAGGTAAACTAGCGAAAACCCATTTTCCATCATTTCGTCGTAAATATTCGAAACGGATTTAATAAAGTTGAATGTTAGATTCATAATATTTTGGTTATCGTTGCTTGCACTCAGTTTTGTATAATGAAATAAGGCTGAATTTAATAGATATATAAATATTGCCTAGTTGCAAATTTTGCTAATGTAGTAATAATTGAAAACAAAGTAAATTTAGGTTGAAGATATTTGAAGCACTTAATGTTTGTGTAAAATAAAGCGTTGATAATCAGTATTTAATATAACGAGTATAAGATCTGTTTGTCAACGCTTTTTTAAATTTATAAACTTTAGTAAGGGCGAAAATTTACAATCCTAAATATTTTTTCCCCTGTTTAAATCTTATGTCAATGGGTATGTTTAAATTGTTAATTTTATCCAGGTCGGCTTGTAATTCCTCCTTTATGAACCCCATTTCATCTAGCATCCTTTTTGCCCCTTCGTAATCCCCATTTCCTTGTGTCACTAGTATGCTTTCGGCAAGCGAGTGCATTGCTTTGGTCATTTTTTCAAAATCAACCTTATATGTTCCAGTTTTCGCATCGCGGGTAAATGCCTCTTGCTCTTGAAAGTAGTAGAATCTCATCATATTTGCTTTGCCATGCGCCGATGCTGCACCGAACCTAACTGAACGAAAAATGCCAGCCATAAAGGTTACATAGTTATCCATTAGGTCTTTCTCTCCAAGTTCACCCATTTTGGCTAATTCCGACACCATAAATAAGCCTAGGATGTCTGCTTTGTTCTCCTCAATAGGGCTATAAGCATCTTTAAGAGATGCTCTAACTGTTCCCTTTCCGTTAATGGTATTCTTTATTCCCAAACCATGAGAAACCTCGTGAAACATAGTGTTTTCAAAAAATGCATCAAAAGTAACGTGTTTTTGTTGCTTTTTATCAATTATAACTTTGCTGATGGGCACCAATATTTTATCAAACTTGTAGCGCATCGAGTTTTTAAGCTGTAGCTTGCGGCTTCCCTTCTCAATATGAACTATTGGGTCGTTTGGTAGGTTAATGGCAATGGTTTTACTTCCAGCGTTGCAGTCGCCTGCATAAAAAACCGCATCGTAAACGCCTAGGTCGCTATCGCTTCCAGGAACTTCGGTTTTATACTCCGGTGCTACAGGTAAACTTCGCTGAAGGGTAGGCAATAGAGCCGCAAAATGCGATAGTTTTTGGCTCCACTCTTGATCTTTAATTAGTATGAAGGCTTCGTGAGCTGCTTTGTAGTTAAAAAGCCTGTCTTCATAGTTCTCAATGGGGCCAACAACAAAGTCAATATTGTTATGCTTCATATCCATCCAGGCCATATCGCTGGCCAGATAGTTATCAGTTAGTAAGGCCTCGGCCCGTAGGGTTAAATAATTTTTTAATCCTTCATCCTCGGCAAGATCTGCCGCTTGGCGCAGTAAATCTGCAGTTCTTTCATATTGCTCCTTATAGGCCAAACTGTATGGAACAGATTCTAATGAACCCTCCGAGTTGCGCTTGATAATGGTGTAGAGACTGGTTTTGTCATCCGATGAGAATGCTTCAAATTCCTCCAAAGTCATATCGGCGGGGTAAAAGTTTGCACCCAAGGGCTTTTCGTTATAGCCTTCAACAAAAGGTGCATTGTTTTTCAAACGCTCCCATGGCCCGTAGTTTAAGTTGATAAAAGCCTTAGTTGCTTTATCGTCTGTTTTTGCTAAAAGTTCATCTTTAGATCCGAAGGCTTGAAGCCAAAATATTTCGTCCATAATTTGAGCTGCATCAAAAAGCAATGGGAGCATCTGCTTTTCCTTGGCAGAAAGATGGCTAATGTTGGTTGTTAATTCAACTTCAACGAAAGCGTCAACTTTGGCTTGCATAGCGGATTTGTTTTTATTTAATTGGTTGCATGAAGCCAAAAAAACAGCGATGGAAACCAGTGCTAAAAAAACTATTTTTTTCATTGTTTCATGTTTTTAGGTTAGACTTTTATTTTGGTTTACTATTTTACTTCCAGAACATCGTCGGAGTTAAATTTGAAGCCCAGGCGTTTCCCAGTTTGCATTTTCGAACTGTCAATCTTACTGTTCATTTGAGCTACGGTTGCAATCTTAACCATATCGTATGGGGGAACCAACAGATCGAACTCAAGCGTGTATAGCATTGATGTTTCGATAATTCGTTTAACGTCATCCCTATTGATAATAGCCTGTCCGAAATTATTGTACAGGAATCCCATTTGCCTTTTGCCTTCAACAAAATAGTGGTTTTCCCTGTTAACGAATAGTCGGCCAATTAAGTAGCCTAGGTCATCTATCCTATTATACTTAAAGGAGTCGGTTAAAAAGTTGTAAACATTAATTACACCGCAATACGCGTTAAGGTTATTATCTTTAACGTATGGTAGTTTCCATGTATTGTGATCGCGATCAAATTTAAAAACGTTGGTATGCATACTAAAAACCAAGATATCGCCGGCGATTCTAATTTCTGCTTCAAACTTACCCCTGTCGCGATACTCTAGCCTTATCTTTTTGTCAGTATTTTTTATATCACCGTTGAGTTCAATTGCTAGTTCATGCAATACACTTTTTATGATATTGAAGGTTTCGAAAGTGTTTTCGTATACTTTTTGCTTCATTCCCGATTTTTCGACTAGGGTATCTACTATCAGGGTTTGTGCACTCTTTGTTTCTTTTGACTGTTGGGCCATAATTTCTTGATTAATTATGAGTACTAATAAGCTCGAGCAAATACAACCCTTTGTTTAGAGGGTTTACCACTGTAAATGCATTTTCCAATCTCTTCCTCACTGTCGAGCGGTATACACCTTATGGTTGCTTGGGTTTCTGTTTGAATTTTTTCTTCCGTTTCAGAGGTTCCATCCCAATGAGCTAGAATAAATCCTGCTTTCTCGTCTAGAACCTTTTTAAATTCATCGTATGTTTCAACCTTCTGCGTGTTATTCTCTCTAAATGTAAATGCTTTTTCAAAAATTGCCTCTTGCATCTCGTCAAGCAGGTTTACCACATAATCAACAACTGTGGCCTGGCTCACAAATTCCTTCGTCAGGGTATCTCTTCGGGCAACTTCAACTGTGCCTTTCTCCATATCTTTAGGGCCAATGGCAATGCGTACTGGGTAACCCTTAAGTTCGTACTCGGCAAATTTAAACCCAGGTTTTACTGTATCCCTATTGTCGAAATGGGTTGATACACCTTTCTCTTCTAGTTTTAGTTTTAGCTCGTTTACTTTTTCTGATATTTGAGCTAACTCTTCATCGTTTTTGTAAATTGGCACAAAAACAACTTGGGTTGGGGCAAGTTTTGGGGGAAGCACCAGGCCCTTATCGTCCGAGTGAGCCATTATTAAAGCTCCCATAAGTCGAGTTGAAACTCCCCAAGAGGTTGCCCATACGTGTTCGAGCGTACCCTCCTTCGACTGGAATTTTACGTCGAATGCTTTGGCAAAATTTTGACCTAAGAAATGCGAGGTACCAGCTTGCAGCGCTTTCCCATCTTGCATTAAAGCCTCAATGCAATATGTTTCAATTGCGCCAGCAAACCGCTCACCTTCAGATTTTGTGCCAATTAATACAGGCATAGCCATCCATTTCTCGGCAAAAGTAGCGTATACGTTAACCATTTTTGTGGTCTCTTCAATCGCTTCCTCTTTGGTTGCATGGGCCGTGTGCCCCTCCTGCCATAAGAATTCGGTTGTGCGCAAAAATAGTCGGGTTCGCATTTCCCAGCGAACAACGTTAGCCCACTGGTTTATTAATATCGGAAGATCGCGATACGATTGTATCCAGTCCTTATAAGTATTCCATATAATAGTTTCGGATGTAGGGCGCACAATTAGCTCTTCCTCCAACTTTGCATCCTCGTCTACTATTATTCCTTTGCCTGAGGGGTCATTTTTTAGCCTGTAATGGGTAACTACGGCACACTCTTTGGCGAAACCCTTAACGTGATCGGCTTCCTTGCTAAAAAATGATTTGGGTATAAACAATGGGAAGTAGGCATTCTGGTGTCCTGTTGCCTTAAACATATCGTCGAGTTGACGCTGTATCTTTTCCCAAATAGCAAAGCCATAGGGCTTTATAACCATACAACCGCGTACGGCGGAATGGTCGGCCAATCCGGCCTTTAAAACGATGTCGTTATACCACTGAGAGTAATTCTCTTCTCTGCTAGTAATTCCTTTTGCCATTTGTATGTTTTGGTATGAATTTTGTTGCTTTCTGTGTAATAAAATGATGATGCAAAGTAAAGAAATAAAACTATATTAATTAAATAAAAAGGAGGTTGTTATGAAAACTACAATTAAACTACTTACGATTGCTTTTGCCCTTGGGCTTTTTGCATCGTGCTCCTCAAGCCTTCATGTTAATAGTTCAGCACCTAATAATAGTGATGGCATTTACTATTATGCCGATGATAACTCTGCGGAACCATATACTCCAGAAGCAGTTAGTGATAAAATTCTCGATATGGAGACTTTGGAAGCAAAGTACAAAGATTTTTTGGCTAATGATTCGAGCGAAAGCGCTGATACCGTACTATTTAGTAGTCCTAACCAAAACCCTTACGATAGGCTTCTGGTTGATTCTTATCAAGAGGCATATGAGCGTAGGCTTGCTGCAAGGAGCAACCCATACTACGGAATGCATAATTGGGCTGTTAGGTATTCCTCTGACTATTGGTACGCTAGCGCTTTCGACCCTAGTTTTTATAATGTATTTGCAGTGGGTGATTCTGTTTGGGTTGAGCCTACTTGGATAACCAATATGTTTGGAGGTTCATATATGTTTGGAGGTTCATATTACAGAAACCCTTGGTTAAACCGATATAATGACCCTGATTTCATATGTTTTGGTTTTGGCTCTCCATTTTATTATTCCCATAGTCTCTATATGGGACCTGCTCTGTACTCCAAATTTAGGGATAACTATGAGTATGGTCGTAGACCCGGTTCTGGAATAGTGGACTATAATAGTAGGGAAGAGGCTAGCGCAAGCATTGGCAGCATAAAAGGAAATTTAGCTATAAGGCAGGTAACTTTAGGCGGGCAAGCAAGTATTCAGGACCCTGTGAAGAAAGGAACAGTTTCCAGTAACCGAGGAGTAGTTAGCGAGCCTGTTCGTGATAAAAACAACAACATTGTAAGCCCTGGAAGCATGAATTCCCCCCGTTCCGTTGGTTCGAAATCTGTAGAAGGAAATACACGGGTAAGTGTTCACAGGCCTCCAGCTAGTTATACAAGGCCAAACCCAGGAAATAAGATTGAGTTCAATGCATCAAATGGTGTAGGCAAGGTTGGATCATCCAACGCGAGTACTAGAGGAAATAGGGGTTATAACCCTCCAGCCAGAACTAGTTTGCCCTCTGTTACAGTACCTGCAAGCAGCAGCAGTTCTATATCAAACTCAAGAAATTCATCAAATTCAGTTTCTCGAAGTGAAACCAGAATTAGTGGTAGTTCAAGCGGAAGTATTTCTTCTTCTACATCAAGAACGTCAGGTTCTTCTTCAACTTCTTCAACTTCAACTACTTCAACCTCAAGGGGGAAAAGATAAAGGAAACTATTTTAGGTATATTCCAATAGTTAACCCTGCGTCAATTAAAAACCTAGAGGATTATAACAATAACGAATATGAAAAAAGTATTTTTAATTCTAATATTGGCATCATCGTTTGGCGTTTTTGCTCAAGTGCCAAGCGATGCACTTCGCCTATCTAGTTACTACGGTTACGGTTCGGCTCGTATGGTAAGCATGGGAGGGGCATTTGGGGCTTTAGGCTCAGAATTCTCCTCGTTAAGTTATAACCCAGCGGGTTTAGGTGTTTTCCGATCATCAGAATTTTCATTTACGCCTAGTCTTAAAATACGTAACGATAGGGCTGAATATCTTAATAGTGCTTATACCGATTCGCGTAGTAAAGTTTTTATTGACAACTTTGGCTTGGTGGGTACGTTTAACAAAATTGGTGGCGATGATGAGAAGGGATTAATTAGACTAAACTTTGGAATAGGATATAATAGGCTTAACGACTTTTATAGTGAAACCACAGCCTTAGGCGAAAACACATCCAATTCAATAATGAATTTATTCGCTTCAAGTGTACAAGGGTATAAGCCTTCGGATATTGATAGTTTTTCAGATGCAAACAGAGATGTATGGACATCAATTATGGCGTGGTACACATACTTAATTAACCCTGACGAGGATCTTTTGGTTGCGGGGGGTGATACACTAGATTACGTTAGGGCGTTAAACCCTGGCGATGGTGTTTACCAGGATCAGTCCATTTCTTCGATGGGCGGGATGGGAGAGTACACTTTTTCTCTAGGAGCCAATATTTCAAATAGTTTGTACCTTGGTGCAACGGTTGGAGTGCAGGATGTATATTACGAGAGCAATGTTTACTATACCGAGGAAGCTTTTAGAAGCAACCAGCCTCTTCCGAACACCGACCTATTTCAATCGTTAAACTACAACCAAAGCTTACTTATTACTGGGGCTGGTTATAACTTTAAGGTAGGCGCTATATACCGACCTTTACCCGCGCTCAGATTGGGATTTGCTGTGCACACACCAACATTCTACAATATTTCTGAAGAGTATTTTGAAACGATGAAATCTCAGTTATCTAATAGAGTAGTTTCAGATGAAACGCCTGCAAATTTATATGATTATACAATTGAATCGCCATATAAGTTAATTGGTTCAGTTGCATATACCTTTGGCACAAAGGCACTTGTAAGTGTCGATTATGAGTTTATTGATTATGCAAAAATGCGATTTGGAAAGGGTGGCGACGGGTATAAGTTTACACCCGAAAACCAAGCAATTAAAAGTAACTATAAAAGCACGTTTAATCTTAAAACGGGTGCTGAATATTGGATTGGTAGTTTAGCTCTTAGAGCTGGATATGCTTATTATGGAAGTCCTTATGTCGACGGAAACCCATTTGCTGCTTCACATACCGATGTTTTCTCGGGCGGTTTTGGCCTTGTAATTAATAGCATAACTTTAGATTGGGCATACCAACGCCTTCAGTTTAACGATAAGTATAAACCTTACCTAACGGCTACTAATGTTCATCGTGAGGTTTCACAAGACAGGTTTGTTTTTACAATTGGTTATAAGTTTTAAGTTATTGTAGTTTTTACTTAGTAGTAAAAGAAAGTAGCCCCGACCATTAAGGTCGGGGCTACTTATTTGTATACCGTTTAGAACTGCCTTTCAGCCTTCACTATTAGGAGCATAGACTGACGATTATTTACAAAACCCTTCTGGCTTTTCACGAAACCACAGGGTTTTATCTTGGTACTTTTTAGCTAGTAAAAGTATGTTATCTTCTCTGTACCAGTTAGAAATTAAGGTTATACTGGTAGGTAGTTTGGTATCGGTAAAACCAGTGGGTATTGAAATTGCAGGATGGCCGGTTAGGTTTGTCATTAACAGCTGATTATCTGCAAAACTAGGCGAAATAATTATATCAACCTCCTCAAATAGCCTTGAAAACTCATTAATAAGTACCGTTCTAATCCTGTTCGCTTGAATATACTCAACAGCAGGAATGTAGCGAGCCTTTCTGAAAAAGTTTGGCCATGCATCTTTCACTTGTCTAACCATCTGATCATCAAGGTTACTGAGGGTTAGATGGCTAAATGCTGCTGCTGCTTCCACGTCGAGAATTATTGATAGAGCCGACATGGGTAAATGTTCGGGTAGTTTAACAGGAATAAGATCAATACCAAGCTCTTCGAAAGCTATAAGTGCAAGGCTGTCGTTAGTTTTAAAAGGGTAGTCTTGCTTGAAGTAATCTTCAGCAAATCCTACTCTTAGTCTACTAATTTTTTCAGTAAGGTTTGTGTTTAGCGGAACATCAACCAATACTTTTTCCATATTATCGGTTCCCGAAATGGAGTTGATTACTATGGCGCAGTCCTGTGCAGTTCGACAAATGGGCCCAATTTTATCCATTGACCATGAAAGGGTCATTGCCCCCGTACGGCTAACACGACCAAAAGTAGGGCGTAATCCCGTAACGCCACATTCGGTTGATGGAGAAACAATTGATCCCCAGGTTTCTGAGCCAATGGCAAAAGCAACTAGTCCAGCTGACGTTGCAGAGGCCGATCCGGCAGATGATCCACTCGATCCCCTTTCCGTATTCCAAGGATTTCTAGTCTTACCACCAAACCACACATCGCCCCATGCAAACTCACCCAGCGATAGTTTTGCAACGAGAATGGCTCCGGCTTCATCGAGTTTTTGAATAACCGATGCTGTGGTTGAGGCTATCTGATCCTTATATATAGGTGATCCGTATGTGAAGGGGTAATCTTTTAGCGCAAGCAGATCTTTTGCCCCATAAGGTATGCCGTGGAGCGGGCCACGGTATTTGCCATTTGCAATTTCCTCATCCATTTTCTGAGCTTGCTCTAATGCTCGCTCTTCAAGGAGGGTTATTACGGAAAATAGTTCAGAATCGTACTTTTTTATCCGGGTTAGGTATAGTTCAGTAAGTTCTTTAGAGGTAATGGCCCTATTTTTTATGAGGTATGATAGTTCGGCAATAGTGTAAAAGCATAAATCCTCTTTATTCTCGGGTAAGTTTACACTTGTAGGTAAATCAAAATTAGATGTGTTGCTTTCGAATTTTGGTGAATAGCTAGTTGGTACAGGCGCAAATACTAGGGAGAGGCCTAAATCGTTCTGAATATCAAACTCATGAATTAAGGTGTATTTCTCAATCGCTTCCGTTACATCATCTTTTAACAAATCTCGTTCGGAATTTGTAAAGTTTAGTGCGAAGAGCTTTTCCGCTCCTTTTAGGTTGGTTGTAACACTCTTGCTGTTTAGGTACTGATATAAATTAAGCGCTACCGACAAAATTATTAGTATAGCTAGTACCGTTAATGCTACTTTTTTCGTTCTCATAATTTGTAAGGGTTTAAGATGTAATTAATAGTATGTAGGGAGTTTTGTGGTACATAGAAAAAAGGGTGTTAAGGGTAATTTTTAGTAATACCACATAAAAAATGTAAGTGACTAATTAATTAGAGTTGTTTTAAAACAATTAGTTTAAAATGTTGTTTTAAAGATAAAACTAAATCATAAATTACAATGAGAAATATTTTAATATTCCTGACTTTCAGCTTATCTGGAGCATATATTGCTGAAGGGCAAGCAAAGTCATTTTACGATTT
>JBBACY010000072.1:0-11078 GCA_041656735.1 Bacteroidales bacterium
GTCCAAAAAATGGACCATGCCCATTCGCAACTGGAAGCTTGCACTAAATCGGTTTATTATTGAATTCGAGGATCGCATCAGCGATTACGTATAACCTAGGCGGTTACACAGAATTATTTACACTCTCCTTAAACCCGTTGCAATAACTATCACCATAGCAATTAACAAACGGTTAAACCTGTTCCATTTGATGGTCATATCCCTATCCCTTCCAAATTGGTGTTCTTGATTCATACTAACGATGAAAAAACCAGCTAATGAACTACTACCTGCTGTCAACCTTTACAGGTAATTTTTCATCAATTTTTACTGGCACATCTTCTTGTTTTTTGATGATGGTTTGAGGTCCCAGAGCAGCCTTGTCTTGTCTGATATTTTCAGTGAGGACTTGCTGATCCGCCACTGCAAAATCTGCCCTGATAAATCCGTATGGGGTCTTGTTATTAGTGGGTAATTTATGACCAAGCTTGGCTTGAGCATTGAGCTTTACAAGGGGTTGGCGACTGGATTTTGAACTTATTATTAATTCATCATTTTTAGGAACAACGCGCTGCTCAAGATATTTGGCAGCATCGTCTGGTGATACCAATGGCATGTTTAAATTGCCCGATAAAGGCGTGGGCTTGGAAGGATTCAGATCATTTGCGTTCGAAGCAGAAATTCCAATTACACATAATGCCAAAATACGTATTGAAATAACATAATAATGCTTACTCATTATTGTCGTACCTTATAAAAATAACTCAACAAACTGCAAGTGATTAATTTTCCGTTGAAAGAACCCGGTTTTCTGCTGGGTCATAGGAATATCCACTTGATGTCCCGTTAGGATTGGTAGCCCCTATCAGCCGTCCCAAGCTGTCATAGGTATAAACAACCGAATTCAAACCCGTGGCCGAGACTGGTTTTGAGGGTAGAAAAAACAAAAAATAAAAGCAAAATATGACAAAGAAAGAAGCCATGACAACAAAGAGGAGCGTTGATTTATGCATGTTTATCCTTTAATTGGCTTAGTTATATATCTAAACAAATATGTAATAATTATTATTATTTTTATTTAAAAGTAACATTTAAATTGATTTTAAATTTCATAAACAATGTTGTCAATGAAAAATACTTATTAAAAACAATAACTAATAATTTATAGCTTAATTATTTCATAAATAAAAACTAAAAAAATACATTTAAAACAAAATGATATATAAATCACGGTAAATATTTCGTTGTATATAGCTTGAAGATAGAGACTTTTTTATTTTTTTAATGTATGAAAAATTTCATTCGACAAAAATAATAAATTATTACTTTTTAATTATTTTAATCACATATACTTGCACAAAGCTGAATGATTGTTCCGCAACCATAGAAGAAACCGGATATTACCCTAGTGCTTAATTTCCTTTCGTTTGACAAACTCGCCCTTATCATTCTGGACATATTCATTACCACTTGAAAAATTTATATAGTGCCATCCAGAAACTGCTTTACCAATATCTGCATAACGATTTTCCTTATTGAGACAACGTGCTTTTTGTGGAAGCATTAAAAAACAATTTTGGCTATATACCGCAAATGGTGATAACCTGACTCCCTCTTTAAGTTGGCCTTTCTTATTAATTTCATAACCATCTCCAATATCCCATACTGATATGCTGTAAAAACCCACATCAGGGTGCTCCGTAGGAATATGATAAACAGTTCGTATTTCTTCTTTATTCTCTTGCCACCAGCGGATAAAATCCTGTTCATTTAACGGAGGATTTTTTAATATGATTGCATCTAAAAATCCTTCATGTGCGGGGAGGATATCCACCACCTCCATCGGCTGGAAATAACGGTAGCCATAGTTAACGCCAAGCCAGACAAGAAAGAAAACGGGCAGAATTAATAGGAATTGGAATTTAATTTTTAGTTTCATTGACTTATGTCTATTTCGGTAATTTCACACCATGTATATCCACCGTCACTTGCAAATTGCTTAGAAATGGCCTGAATCCAAAACGCGCGTAACGCTGCAAAAAAACCAAACCCTGAAAATAGCCATATGCCGATAAAGCTATAGAAGACGCCGGATATTACCTAGCGCTCAGGTTTCTTACGTTTAACAAACTCGCCCTTATCATTCTGGATATATTCATTGCCGCTTGAAAACTCAATCGAATACCACCCTGAAATCGCTCGTCCAACATTGGCATAACGGTTATTTTTTTCTACACAACGTTCCTCACCGACAATTTCCATAATGCAGGTTTGATCATATTTTTCCAGATATGGAAAAACCGGTTTATATTCACCGCTTTTATCCGTCTCATACCCTTCACCAATATCCCAAACACCAATAGTAAAAGAACCACTTTCATCACGGGTTGAAGGGATGGCGTATCTGACTTGTATACCCGCTTTATTTTCCTGCCACCAACGGATAAAATCATGTTCATTCAACGGAGGATTTTTTACAATAATATAATCATAAAATCCTTCATTACTCTTGATAATATCCACCACCTCCATTGGTTGGAAATAACGGTAAACGTAGCTGATACCTTGCCAAAAAATATAGGTCAACACTGCAATCAATAACAGCCCAAACTTGCGTTTCATCCTTTTACTCACCCTGACTGCCATAAATATCTACTGTCGCCTGCATATTCGTTAAAAATGGCCTGAATCCAAAACGCTCGTAACGCTGCAAAACAAACCAAACCCTGAAAATAGGTAAATACCGATAAACCGAATGTGTAATATCATTCACATCCAACCCAAAATGATCCTGCCCATCAAAGTGAACAACTGCATGGAAACGATTCCCATTTATCTGTAAAAACTTCAACCTAATATGTAAAGCATGAATATCATGTACCGTAATTTTTGTCCCATCAAATATAGGCCAAAATCCAGTAAACTTAGGTAGTTTTGTATTAGAGCGCACGTAATGAGAAATATTTTCCTTTCCAACAATAGTTAACTCTTTTCGTTCCCAATCAATAAAATCAATTAAGGTTTTTCTTATAACCTGCACTGGCCCTTCAGACGACTTATCCTCCAAAATACGTTCCTGTAGCGCCAAATCCAGCGCAGGGTTATAAAAAGGCGTACCGCTATTTTGCTGCATATGGTCAATCATCTTACCCATTAAATGACTGTATGGCCCCCAGAGGGTAAACAGGCGTGAATATTGCCTGAATTCGTTAAAAAGAATATCCGTACATTCCTGAACTGACAAGTCCTGACGATGCCCCGCCATACTCAACACAGATTCATACACGCCTCTTTGCCAGCGGTAATCCGGTATGGGGTTACGCCTTTTTAACGTATAAGGTTCAACCAAATGGGATACCTGATGCAAACCAAAATCCTGCTTCAGGACCGACGTTGGCATATCACCATAACGCATATCATCCGCAGCATAATCATTCATCATTCTTTGCGTTTTAAACAATACACACGGATAACTTACACCTGACACACCCATTCCCTACTGATTGATATGGTTAAAAAATTTCACAACTAAAAATTTTAGTTACAAAACCATAAACTAAAAATATGACAAAAAGATGAATAGCCATCATTTCAAGTGTTATGCGTTCCCGTGTGGAGAACGGGCCTTATGCCCAAGCCTCGGTGTTGTACGGGGAATTAATCAATAGTTAGCGAAATAAGAAAACATCATGGATTTGCTCAATGACTGGCGGGATGAATTGAACCTGAAAAACTGGTATCTTCACAACAAGGAAGGTTATAGTGGCTTGCATGTTTCCTTCAAAAACAAAAGCAATTTTTGTTTCCCGCAGGAGTTTCAAATATGGGAGGTGGCAGACATGCAAAGCAATATCCAAAATCACGAAAAATTCAAATAGAGTTTTTTTGTAAGAATGGCTTATGGGAATCAGGCAGATGACAGAAAATAAGATTAAACTTTTTGAGTCGCAACACATTCGTACCGAATGGGATGAAGAAGAAGAAAAATGGTGGTTCTCGGTGCTGGATGTAGTGGCTGTTTTAACCGAACAATCTGATTACAAAAAAGTCAGAAACTACTGGAAGTGGTTAAAAAACAAGCTAATAACAGAGGGAAGTAAGTTGGTTAGTGAGACTAACCAACTGAAATTAGTTGCAGCAGATGGTAAGCGCTATAAGACGGATGTAGTCGATACTGAACAAATCTTACGTCTCATTCAATCCATACCCTCTCCCAAGACAGAACCATTTAAGCTATGGCTGGCACAAGTGGGTAGCGAGCGTTTAGACCAATTGCAAGACCCAGAGCTATCTATCGAACAGGCCATGCATGATTATAAGCGTTTGGGTTATTCAGATAATTGGATTAACCAGCGCCTAAAAAGCATTGAAATTCGTAAAGAGTTAACTGATGAATGGAAAAAGCACGGTTTGCAAGAAGGGCAGGAGTTTGCCACGCTCACCGATATTATTTATCAAGCTTGGGCAGGCAAAACAGCCAGGGAATACAAACAATTAAAAGGGCTTAAAAAAGAAAACCTGCGCGATAACATGAGCAATAAAGAACTGGTGCTGAATATGTTGGCGGAATTATCCACCAAGGAAATCTCGGAGGTTCATAATCCGCAAACTTTCCCGGATCATAAGGATGTTGCCAAGCGTGGTGGTGGTGTCGCTAAAGAGGCCCGTTTAAAACTGGAAGCGGAAACCGGTAAAAAAGTGGTTACTTCACAAAATGCCAAGCACCTGCTAAAGCAGCAAAAAGAAATTAAAGATTAAGGGGTCGCATACAGGCTTATCCGGTTTCTTCTGCCGAAGCGGCATCATCATTCAGCTTTTTTGCGTTTGGGAGAGCTCCAGGGAAGAGATTACCATTAAGTGCGGAAAGCACCACCCCGTCAGGCTTCGCCTGCCACCCCTCCACAGAGGGGAATTTTTCTGCTTCGTGGGAACAGTTGTATGCCTTCCCACGCGGCGCATGAAACAAGCAAACGATTAACAAATAATACAAGCTTGAATTATTTGCCCGCTTCTTCCTGCTCCAGCAAATGCTCATACTCTTCATCGGTCAGCAACTTCATGAACGCCACCAGGGCATCTACCTTGCGATCGCTTAACACATTGGCCCGCAAATCCTTCAAATTCACGGTTTCAGGCACCTCGGCCTCGCCCCAGGCTTGCCCTGTTTCAGGATTAACACTGCGCTCGGGATTATTGAATTTGTCATAAAACAGCACCACCGTGCGCAAATCCTTAAACACCCCGTTATGCATATACGGGCCGGTAATGGCGATATTACGCAAGGTAGGCACCTTGAACTTGCCCTTCATGGCTTCATCGCTTACCAGCGGGTTCTCCAGCAAACCATGATCGGCAAAATCCTGAGCCAGCTTATTCAAAGCCACCACATCTTCATTACGCGGCACCCCAATATTGTGATACTCGTAATTGCTGAAGGTTTCAAAAGGCGCATCTTCGGCACGCAGCTTATGGCACACCGAACAATTCACATTCTGGTTAGAAAAAAACAGGGTACGGCCCAGGTCTTCCAGCACCGTCAACTCATACTCGCCCCGCAGGTATTTATCATATTTTGAATTGAAAGGCGCAAACTGGCTGGTACGCTCAAAGGCCGCCAGTGACTGCATCATGGCCTCGTAGGCGGTCTCCTCGCTATCCCAGACAGTATCACCATACACTGTCCTGAAATTATCAAGATAGTATTGATTGTTTTTAAGCCGCTCAATAATACTGCCCACACTGGGCATATTCATTTCCACCGGGTTAAGGGGTGGCTGCCCTGATTGTGCCGCCAGATCGTTGGCCCGGCCATCCAGAAACTGCCCGCCCACATACTGCCCGGTTTTCTGGTTGAAATGAAAATCGGGCGCATACTTGGCATACATGGCAGTGGGCGTATTGCGATTGCCAAAAGAAGTGCCATCATCACCCAGCGACACCATGCCCTTGCCGGCATTGCTTCTGCCATCGCTAAATGCCCGGGCCGGATCATGGCAGGTGGCACAGCTCTGGGTCCGGTTTTTTGACAGGTTCACATCAAAAAACAGCAGGCGGCCCAGGGCGATTTTTTCCTCTTCAGGATTATGGTCTGCCGGTGCCGGTAATTGTGCCAGCACCCGGTTTTGCCACAACGGCACCGTGGCGGCTGCCGCCCCCATCAGAAGTCCGGCGATCAATAACAGTTTTCTTTTTTGCATGATAATTCAATAAACGATAACAGGAAACAAAAGGCGCATACAGCAGTTGCGGTATCGTGCGATAGTCATTCATTTGCTGCGCCTGAAAACCAAACCGGTCACTACGCTGCGCCTTGCCCGAAGGCATTAAAGAGACAAACAGCCAGTCCCACACCGCCAGATAGCCGCCATAATTGAAACGGGCATAACGGCTATAGTGATGCACCTGGTGTTGGGCCGGAGAAATAAACACACGTTCCAGCCAGGCCGGATAGCCCAGAAACACATGGGAGTGCCGTAAATTGCTGCCCAGCAAAGAAAAAACAAAAATAAAACCATTACTGCCCATGATGGTCATCAGGCTTAAACGAGGCCCGAACAGCGTCATGAACAAACCGGTCACCACACCGGCACTGAGCGCGTAACGCAAGCCAAACAGGAAATTTTCTACCGGGTGCACCCGGTAAAAGGTAAGCGGATTCAGCACCGGTGCACTATGATGTACTTTGTGAAACTGCCATAACCATTTATTGGTATGCAGCCAACGATGCAGCCAGTAACGGGAGAAGTCACTGGCCACAAACAGGCAGGCGGTATAAAGCAAAGCCAGTGATTCATAAGAAAGATGCCAGTCCGGCCGCGACAGCCAGGGGGAAGCCAGCTGGAATGTCCATAAGGCAATACTTTTGGCCGACAACAGCAAAGGGGCCAGCATAAACACCTTGATAAACCAGCTGACAAAAAAATAGCGGTAATCAAGCAAGGCACTGGGATGCAGCCAATACTGCCGGATGGCAAAGCCCTGTTGCCGTATCACCCTGAAACCGGTAAACAACAGCGCAATCAATGCCGAAGAAAGCAGGTAAAGCCAGAACAGGCGCTGCCCCGATTCAAGCACATAATCCCATGGCATGCTCAGTCTCCGTCGGCTTCCAGAATTTTACCCACGATGGGCAGGGCACTAAGCAGACTGACATAATAATGTTGGTACAGCTGCCCGGCACTGTCATAGAGCGGACGGGTTAAATCGGGCTGGAAGGCAAACGCCTGCTGCCCAAGCTGGCCAATCTGTTGCATGATCTGCTCAAGTGTCAAATTGATGGCTTCTGCCAGTTCATTGGCCTGGTACATTTTGATGACGTCAGCCAGGTTGGCATAATCCTGCTGCCCCATCATGGCCTGATGCACTTCAAACACCGCTTCAATGGCAGCCAGGCTGTGCCCGCTTAAGGCATACTCGCTACGTTTGGCATTGGGCTGGTCTTTATATTTCCGGCTTAAACCGGCCGGATCGGCAATGCGCCATTCTTTGCCGGTAAAGATACTGTTGGACAGGGCATGGGTATACAAGGCCAGCGCCTTTTCAGGGTCGGCCAGCAAAGCGTGGCGCTGGTCGGTGTAGACCGTGGCAATATCCTGCAAATGTCCGCAAATGCTGTCAGCCATCACGGCTGCAAACGACAGTTCACGGGCAGACAGTTGCGTATCGGCATACAACACGGCCTCAAGGGCATTGACCGTTTTGAATGAATTCTTGAACAATGCTTTGGCTGGCGGGCTGGAAGAAGCCAGCTGGCGTTGCATAATGGCGCTTAAGTCTTCATTGCTGTTATGAAACACATCAATGAAACGGGGGGTATCCAGATAGTCATGATCCAGTTCACCCGCCATATAGGTGGCTTCCACCTTTTTCCAGGCCAGCAGCAATTGTTTGAAAACGGTATCAAGTGCCTCGGCAGCTGCACCGTCTTTTGTTTCATTTAATTTAACTTTAAAATTATTGCATGCCTGCACACTATTGTTGGCATTGTGCACGATCACCCTGTCATACACGGAAGCCACCGGCCCGGAAATATCCGGGGCTGCAAAGGCAAGATTTGTGCAGAACAAGGTAAGCACGGCGGCGACTTTTTTCATAAAGATTCCAGAAATTGGATAAGTTGTTCCCGTTCTGTGACATTAAGCTGCATAAATGCCTGACGTGATGCCGCAGCCTCTGCGTCATGCCACAAAATGGCCTCAAGATGGTTGGCGGCACGGCCATCATGCAAAAAACGCCAGCCCTGGCGGACTTTTTCAGCGCTCCCCCATAAAGGTGCGGTACGCCATTCATTGGGTTGTGCATCAAACTCGGGGCGGGCATCGGCCAGCGCAGGCCCCAGGTCGTGCAATAAAAAATCACTGTAAGGGTAAATGGTTTGCCCCTTTTGTGTTTTAAAAGAGGGGCGATGGCATTGGACACAGCCAACGGCCTGAAACAGCGCCTTGCCCGCAGCCAGCGCTTGCGGCAAAACATCACTTCTTCGTTTGGGCGAGCCGTTCAGGTGGTTGACATAAAAGCTGATGGCTTCCAGCCGGTGCATGGGCAAATCAAGGGTTTCCCCCCTTGCCGACGGCCTGCCTGCCGGTGCCTGCAAACAGGCGGTCTGGGTACTGCCACACAATTCTTCAGGAAAATAAGGGTTGGTTAAACCCATATCGTGGGCAGCGGCATCGGCCGTTTGCATCATGACACTGGCCTGGCTTGCCTTATGGCCAAAGCGCCCCAGTTTGAAGGCTTGCAGCAAAGGGTCATACACCCAGTTGGCTTTGCCCGAAATACCATCCCGGTTCCGGTCATTGGGGTCGGCACCGGCCAGAATGGCCTGTTCGGGTATCTGCTCTATCAAGCCGGTACCGTTAAGCATGGGGGCCAGCCGCAAACTTAAACGGGTATCGGGGCTTAAAGGCCCGTAATTCAAGCGTTTCAGATAAGGTACCGGCCAGCTTAAACCAACTTCCGTGCCGTCGGGGAAAACCACTGTTTTCACCTGCATGTCCAGCCCGGGCGTGGCTTCATATAAAACACCACTGACCCCGTTAATGGCAATTTGAGAACCGTAAACCGGATCGGGTACCGTAATGGTGGTTTTATCGCGCAGCGCATGTTTTTGCGGTTGCGACAGCTTGACCACCAAAGCCCTGCTTTGCTCATGCTTGTCATTCAGCAGATGCCCGGCCATCTTGGCCTGGTGGCAACTGGCACAGGTATTACTGTTAAACAAGGGGCCAAGCCCGTCACGGGCGGTGGTGGCACTGGGTGCAGCTACCCAGGGAACAGTAAAAAAGGAACGGCCAATAAGCAGCCTGTCCTGTTCTTCTTCACTGGATAGTTCCGCCGGTGTGGCTGAAACCGCGGTGGCCATGCCAGACAAGGCCCCGGCATGACTGCCACCGGCCAAAACGCAAGCCATTAACAACACCAGCCCCTTTATCTGCACAGCCACAACCCGTTCCTTATCAATCAATACACGTTAAATTTGGGTTTCTTCAGCATCAGTGACATCTTCTTCACTTAACTTGATATCAAAAGCCGATGCCACCGGAACCATCTGGTCACCCAGTTTACGCATGTCGTTTTTCATGGAAACGATGTTTTTTGACTCTTCTTTATGCTCGGGCATAATCTGGTAATCAAAATGCATGCTGGTTTTTGCCAGGGTATCCATTTTCTCAAGACGCTGTTCTATCTTGCCCATTAAATTGTCAATGGTTTGTTTTTCTGCCTGGCCCAGGGCATCATAGGGCGCAGGGCCAATTTTTTTGCCATTAAGCTGCCCCAGCAATACGTCTTTGAAACCCTCATAGTTGCGTACGATATCCCGATGGGTATTATCGGAAAAGCAGGAATGCTCGTCTTCTTCGCTGGGTGTTAACACGGCCACGGCAATGCGCTCGTTAGCCAGTTCTGATTTGATGAATACCCCCATACCTGCCAGCACCTGGCGCAGGGCGGTTTCAGCGGGAATGTTTTTATCGGCATTATTACCGCTTAGTTCTGACAGGAAAGCGGCACGGTATAAACCTTTATTACCATCCACTTTGTCATCCCAGGCTTCGGCTACCGTTTTGACATCTGCCAATAACTTGTTGGTGGCTGCCTGCAGGTAAGCCAGACGGCGTTTGGCGAACGGGTCGCTGGTGAAATCGCTTAACGGGCGCTGCCCTGCCGTTTTGGCACCATTGGTAATGTTGTCTTCAAGGAAATTGTTGTAATCCTGGTCTTGGCCCCACAACAAAAACTCAATAGCGTGATAGCCGGATGCCACATTGGCCTCTCCGCCATTTTCATTAAGCTCGGTAATGGCTTCAACGGTGATTTCAGTCACATCCACCTCTGCGGCCTCTTCGCCACCCGGTGTGAATTTACCAATGGTATCAATGATATTGCCGCTGGTACGCTTGTTATCGGCATCAAGCGTGTAGTCAATCATGTGCTCGTCAAGGGGCCAGGCATTAATTTGGCCTTCAAGCGCCCCATAGGCCTCTGCCACCCAACCTTCTTCTGCATCAATCGGACCTTCGGACAGGCGGAAGATTTCTGTCAGGCCATAACTTTCACGTGACTGCAACCATGCCGCCTTGGCTGCGTCCAGCGTAGCCTGGGTGGGCTGGCTGGCAAAGGCATTGATGGCCGTTTGCAGCGCCTCAAGATCTTTCACGCTGTTGGCATAAAGCTGCTGGGCCTGCCCCGCATAGGTTTGCAGGACATCTTCAATGGCGATTTTTTGCTGTGCCTGGACTTGCGCTGTCGCTTTGGTTTGTGCCTGGGCAAGCATGGGTATGCTAACGGCAGCCATGGAAAAGGCGGCCAGGACACTGAGGGAAATTTTGGTAAAAGTATGGCTTCTCATGTAGAAAATCTCTATTAAAATAACACCGTTGATCAATTATCGTAAATGATAATGATTATTATTATAGATCTTAAATAAAAATATAAGTCTTATCTACCTAAGCAGCTTTGCGAAAAATCAAATAATACAATATCGCCCTTCAAACACGCAATTACAACGCTGCCATGGAATGCGCTTTGTTGCATCATGTTTTATATACAATAGTGTCAGCTTATTTTATTGATTCCACCATCATGTCCCATATCCCACG
>JBBACY010000073.1:0-10906 GCA_041656735.1 Bacteroidales bacterium
TAAGTACTCATTATCTGTTCCTCAAAATGCAACTACCTTAATCTATACTTTTTTGGGTTTTAAAAATCAGGAAATAGTGATAGGTGGGAGAACAGTCATTAATGTTGTTCTGGAGTCTGATATGCTTACGATGGATGAGATCGTGGTTGTTGGTTATGGTACTCAAAGGAAAAGAGACGTAACAAGCTCAATATCAAAAATTTCAGGCGAAGGGATTGCGAACTTATCTACTCCAAGTTTTGACAATCAATTGGCAGGACGTGCTGCAGGAGTTCAAGTTATTCAGCCATCTGGCTTACTTGGTGCTGCACCAACTTTTCGCGTTAGGGGTATTAGTTCACTTACAGGAGGAACCCAACCATTAATGATTGTTGATGGGGTGCCTATGACAAGTGGTGATATCTCTCAGGGATATGTTTCTATTAATGCGATGACAGACATTAACCCTGAAGATATTGCAAGTATTGAGATTTTGAAAGATGGAGCTGCTACTGCAATTTACGGATCTCGTGCTGCAAATGGAGTTGTGTTAATTACTACAAAAAAAGGTAAAAAGGGTGTTACAAAAGTTAACTATAGTGGTTTCGTTGGAATTGCACAACCAGCAAAATTGTATGATTTGTTAAATGGTGAACAGTTCACAATGATTGCAAACGAGAAACTGGTAGCATGGGGAGATCCTGAAATGGCTGTTTACGATGGTACAAATACAAACTGGAATGACCATATTTATCGTAATGCTGTACAACAGAATCATAGTTTGAACTTGAGTGGAGGTTCAGATAAAAGTCAATACTATTTTTCATTAGGTTATACTGATCAAGAAGGTATAATTGTTGCAAATGATTTACAGCGCTTAACAATGAAAGCTGATGGTTCGTCTGCTATAAACAAGTGGTTAAATGTTGGATTAAGTGTTAACGTTGCCCAAACAAAACTTAACGGTATTGTTGAGGGGACAAATTCTTTAAGTGATGCTTCTTTTGCAGGTATCCGAATGTTGCCAAACGTTAGCGTAATGAACCCAAATGATCAAACGGGATATAATATTGATGCTGCGAATAGAAAAGCGTTAGGACGAGGCTCTAACTTAAGGACTATTGACAATAATATTCCTAATATTTTGTACGTTTTAGAGCAAAACGTTAATAGAGGAACCAATAATCGCATGATAGGTAATGCTTTTGCGGAGCTCTCTTTACTCCCTGGTCTTAAGTTTAAGACATTAGGAGGTATGGATATGTCATTATTGAATAACTTTATGACTTGGGATCCAAATTCAGGTGACGGATTAGGCTATGGAGGATTACTTGACCAAACCCATTCAACATATAAAAATTGGAACTGGCAAAATATCCTGTCATACAATAATACTTTTAATGATGTACACAATTTAGATTTGACAGCTGTACAGGAGTATACTTATAGCGAATTTATGTATGATAACGCTTCTGTTAAGCAACTATCTGACCCTTTCTTTATGGACAATATCATCTCAAGAACTTATGGTTCTCAAGAGGTTTATGGAGGGAAATCGTTTAATGGCTTAGCTTCATATTTACTTAGGGCTAATTATAATTTCGACAGTAAGTACTATGTTGGAGGTTCTGTAAGGCGTGATGGTTTGTCAAAGTTACCTGAAGATTCTAGATGGGGTACTTTCTGGGGCGTTTCTGGTGCTTGGAGATTATCTAGAGAATCTTTCTGGAAAGATTCAGGCGTAAGTGATATTATTAATGACTTGAGATTTAGAGGTAGTTATGCAACCTTAGGTAATCAGGATATTGGAGGTAATTTTCCATACATTAACTCATATAACCCACAGAAATACGGTTTGCAGAATGGTATGGCTTGGTTAAATATGGGTAACTCCAATCTTCTATGGGAAACAACAGAAACATACGATATTGGAATTGATGGTTCTGTTTTAAATGGTAAAGTTACATTTGAACTTGCTTACTGGAATAAAAACAGTAAAGACCTTGTAATGAAGGTGCCTACAGCCCCTTCTTTAGGTATTCCTGATAATAGTTATTATTCAAATATTGGTAAGATCAATAACAACGGTATAGAGATTTCAGTAGGTTACAATGTTATCCAAAGTCAAGATTTATCATGGAAAACAGATCTTAACTTCTCTACTCTGAATAATGAAGTCGTAGAATTGCTTGATGGTCAAGATATTGTAGGGTCATACTCAATTATGAGAGAAGGCGAGCAAATGAATGCTATTTATGGTTACGAATATGCAGGGGTTAACAAAGAGAATGGTTACCCTATCTATAAAAAAGCTGACGGGTCCTTTGTTCAATTTGACCTGTTTGATTCATATAGCTATGCTGTATATGATCCGAATAATCCTGCTGATGTATCTGTTCCTGCTTCACTAAGTGCTTCAGAAGATAGGAAAGTGTTAGGAAATCCTATCCCAAAATGGTTTGGTGGTTGGAATAACACAATTCTTTACAAAGGATTTGACCTAAATATTTTCTTCCGTTTCTCTGGCGGCAATAAAATTTATAATGCTACTCGCCAAGAGGATTTGCTTAATATGGGTTTTTCTAATAACAGCACTGAAATTTTAGGTCGTTGGCAGAGTATAGCTAACCCAGGCGATGGAACAACTCCTGTTCTTGGTTATGGTGATGACATCATAAACTTAACAGGGTCTGCTACTGATAGATTCTTGGAAAATGGTAGTTACATAAAATTGGGTACTTTAAGTTTGGGTTATACTCTTCCTAAGACTGCACTTAGCGCTATGAATTTATCTAGTGTACGCATTTATGTGTCTGGACAGAACCTGCTTACTATAACAAAGTACACAGGATTAGATCCAGAGCAAACAGGCGTTAATTATGGTAACAAACCACAACAAAGAGTTTTCACTTTTGGTGTGAATGTTGGATTTTAGTCAAGTTAACTTTAAAAAGTAAAATTATGAAATACACCATTTTTTCTCCAAAATCATTGTTGTTTACAATGGTTCTTGGTATAGTAGGGATCTCTTTATTGACATCTTGTGAAAAAGATGTGGTAGAGTTATCTCCGGTAGATAGGCTATCAGATGAGACTTCATACGAAACTGTTAACAGATGCGAGTTGGCAGTAGTAGGGGTTTATGATGCAGCACAAAGTGGATATTACAAAGGTAATGACGCTAGAAGGGGCTACCCTTTTGGTTCAGGTTCTATTTTACAGTCAGAAATGAGAGGTGAAGATATGGTGAACGTTGCTTCATTCTTTCTTATTACCTATAGAGCAAACCATACTCCAACATCGGCTAATAACGTTTCTATGTGGGAAAACTCACTGGCTGCGATAAATAGGGCAAATGTTGTAAAGGCTGGTATTGAAAATGCAAAGGATAAAGGCATTCTTACTGATCAGAATGCAATTAACCAGTATATAGGGGAATGTTTGTTTATAAGGGCGTTAACATATTCTAATATGCTTGTGCATTTTTGTTTACCCTATGGAGTAACTGGCAATAATAACTATGGATTGCCATATTACGAACAGGCATCTAATACGCCAGAAAGTATGGCAGCTAATCTTCTAATAAAACGTTCTTCGGTTGAGGATACATACACTAAGATATTAGCGGATTTAAGTGCTGCAGAGGGATTATTGCCAGATAAGAACTCTAAAAATGGAATTACTAGGGCATCTAAAGGTGCTGCGATAGCTTTAAAAGCTAGACTGTATTTATGGATGAAAGATTGGCCTAGTGTAATTACTGAATCACAGAAGATAGTTGAAGGTACAACTGACTTTTCAAGTCCTGTAGGAGGATATAAGTTGGCCGATAACCCAGCAACGCCTTTTGTATCTTTTCAGAGTAATAACGAGTCAATTTTTTCTATCGAAAATAGCGCTGATGATAACTCCACCGTAAACGGCTCTATTGGTCAGATGATGTCTGCTAGAGTTGGTGGTAGATCCCTTGTCAGGCTATCTCCAATTATTTATAACTCAAAATTCTGGCTAGAAAACGATTTGAGAAAAAAGGAGTTAACTTACAAGAGTGGCAACCAAGTCTATGCCGACAAATACAAAAGGCCTACAGAACAAGATGAGTATGCTCCAATTATTCGTTATGCAGATGTGTTGTTAACTTATGCTGAAGCATTGGTTCGTAGCAATGGAAACATAACTCTAGCGCTAGAACTATTGAATGCTGTAAGAAATAGATCCGTTGAGGCAGCTGACTATTATACTGCCGCTACCTTCCCAACAAACAACGATTTATTAGAAGCAATTTTGTGGGAAAGAAGAATTGAATTATTCGCCGAAGGTCGAAGATGGGAGGACATTCATAGATTAATCAATGACCCTATTTTTGATTCGAAAGGTATTCCTGCAAAAATAAATCCAAATAAAGTTAATGCAGCTGTTTATGGTGTTAATATTCCAATAGATGCAGATATGTACTTAACTAGTCTGATTAAATATACAGACAAAAGATTTTTATGGCCAATCTCTCAAGATGATATTATCCGTAATCCAACTCTTGCGGAACAGCAAAATGAGGGATGGTAATCTTCATCTATTAAAGTTTTAAAAACACCCCTAAGCTATGTTTAGGGGTGTTTTTTTTGTGTCGAGCATGGAGTTGGTGGCGCAAGCCTATTATAGGGGCTCGTAATCGCCAATAATTAGCCACTTGCAAGGGTGTTGGGACGACTGTTAATAAAAAAGAATCCTCTGCAAACTTAGGTTTTAGCTCTTCCTGGAACTGCACATTGGCGTAAATCGGGTTGCCCGAAAGTTTAAAAAGTAATGACAATAAATGGCTTGATGAAGTAGGATTGTGCCATCTCACGTTAAATTATAAAAAGATTAATAAGTAAAAGAAACTGCCGTATGTAAGAGTATGCACTGTGGCGCGAGAAGGCGGGGGAGTAATCCTCCTACTTACTCGATTTGCCGGGTGAATACGGTAAGTAATATGGTGGTGTATATTTTTATGGTAATTTGTGGTTTTTAAACACTACTTCTCACCTTTTAATGCTGAAGCACTTCTAGTAGTAAGCATTTTTTTGTTAAGAATGCCAAACTGTAAGTTAGTATAATTTATTATCTATCTGATTTTAGTTGTAAACCTGAGATTTTGCTTCAGATATTACTTCTTATATAAAAGTCCTATTTTTGACAATGCGTTTGGGTGTATTACCTCCAACCTACTTTTACCCTCAATCATATAGTTGAGGCTTGTATCTGTTAACCTAAAGAGCAAACTTTTCCGCATTGGTTTAACTTGCAACCATCATTATTTTCAAACTTTTATTTTCAAAATTTTTATTGCAATGCTTTTATTCAGGGCCCTGGTCTTTGTTTAGAAGTTGTTAAAGTGCTATGTGTAAAATATTTTTAAAAACAAATGATTTTGTTTAATAAAATGAGGAACTTTTATCATCAAAAATTTGATGCAAACGGTTACATTTTGTACTTTGCCGCAGTTTTTAACCAATGTTAACTCTTTCTTGATTAATAATATCTCTTTTATGAAAAAGTTTTGCATATCGCTTGTTGCAATGCTATTGTTTGCAAGCGTTAACTTTCTTTATGCACAATCTGCAGCTATTTCAGGTAAGGTTACCAGCGCCGAGGATGGTTTGCCAATAGCTGGTGTGTCTGTATACATAAAGGGAACTACCATTGGCGTTTCAACGGATGCGCAAGGAAGTTACTCCTTGTTAGTACCTAACTATGCAAAAAAAATTGTTTTTAGTTTTGTTGGATATAAAACTCAGGAGATTGCGGCTATCGCTGGCGCTAGTATTGATGTCGTTCTTGAATTTGATGTTCTTTCGTTAGAGGATATCATCGTGTCGGGCGTGGCAGGTGCAACCCCCAAACGAAAATTAAGCGTTACCATCGATCAGGTTAGTTCAGAAGACTTGCAGGCTGTTCCGGCCACCTCTGCTTCTAGTGCTTTGCTGGGTAAAATTACAGGAATTACTATAGTGCAGCCATCAGGCAATCCAGGCTTAGGCTCATCAATCAGGTTACGTGGGTCAACAAGCTTGCTAGGCGACTCTAACCCACTTATTATTGTTGATGGTGTTATGATTGAGGGGGACCTGGCGGATATAAATGTTGACGATATTGAGAATATTGAGGTTGTTAAGGGTGCGGCGGCTTCTGCTCTGTATGGATCACGTGCTGGTGCAGGGGTAATAGTTGTAACTACTAAAAGAGGCGATACCATGGCAAAGGGAGAATCAAGTGTAAGGGTAAGAAATGAGTTTGGTATGTCGCAGCTACCCAAAAAGATTGACCTTGCAAACCACCATATATACCAATTGGCCGATGATTGGCAAGACTATTCCACATTTTCAAAATATGAAGGTGTTTCGTACCCCGCAGATTATGTTCAGGGTCGTAATGCTCAGATATCGGGCAAAAGGCTGGTTACCCATGCCGGTTTCGCCGATCAACCCTATTCAAGGTTGTTTGATCAGCAAGATATGATTTTTCAGGATGGTACTTACTACACTAACTACGTGGGGGTTGCGCATAATACTGGTTCTACAAGCATTTTTAGCTCCTTCGAAAATACGGCCAACTCAGGTATTGTTTGGAATACTGAAGGTTCGCAGCGCCAGAATTTCAGGCTAAATGTGGACCATATGATTGGCGAGAAGATATCCTTAAAATCCAGCACTTTTATTTCCCAAAATAAGATGGATGTGGCCGATGCGCGTTTTACAGGTGGATGGGGAGGTGGGCAAGGAACAGCATTCTTTAATGCGCTGTTTTTTGAACCCGATATAGACCTTAATCAGGATGCCCTCTCAAGTGCTACCTTACCCAAGTATGCCATACATCCAACTCCTTGGCAACCAGATAATGGTAACCCTTTACATGCGTTATTCTATGCAAAACGGAATTTTGAAAGAAAAAACGTAATGCAGAACTTTAAGGCAACGTGGTTTGCAACATCGTGGTTAAATTTTGATGGTTCATATAGCTTCGAAAGATCAAATTACCTTCGAACAGAGTATAAACCAAAAGGGTTTTCAAACTCACAACAAATCAATACGGATGGAGGTTTGTACAAATATTCTGGAGAAGGACTGAGCCAGGTATACTCATTTACCGCTAATATGAATAAAGTGGTAGGTGCTTTAACTCTTAAAGGGAAACTTAGCTACCTGTACGAAGGTTACGAGAGTAGTGGATTTGAGATTGACGCCTCAGGCTTTACAATTTCTGGAATTCCGCACTTAGGTGCAATTAGAAGCGATTCGTATAATACAATATATTCTGATCTGATTGAAACCCGGGCTCGAAACTTCTTTGCTATTATTGATGGCGACATAAAAGACCGTTACATCTTTTCCGTATTATTCAGGTATGATGGGTCGTCGCTTTTTGGAGAGAATAATCGATGGAATCCATATTACAGGGCGTCAGGGGCTTATCGTTTTTCCGAAGATGTGGATATCCCCGGCATACAGGAACTTAAAATAAGGGGGGCTTATGGTACTTCGGGTCAGCGTCCAGGGTTTTCGTATCAGTACGAGACTTATAGTTTGTATCAGGGAAATCCAACGCTACAAACTCTCGGTAATAAAGATTTAAAGCCTAGCGAAACGTCTGAACTAGAAGTTGGCCTTAATATTGAATTTCTTAATGCTTTTACTCTTGAGGCGACCTATGCAGAGGCGTTAACCGAGGGAGCTTTTTATAATGTTCCTGTTTCTGCTGTAATCGGACTTCCTTACCAATGGCGAAATGCTGCCGATATTGAGTCGAAATCCTATGAGGTTAGCCTTGGAATCAATATAGTGAAAAACCGAAATTTTATTTGGAACACCAAATTTAACTTCGATAAAATTCAACAGGTTATTACTAAACTAAATGCCCCACCTTTTCGTGTTGGACCTCAAATTAACGAGTTACCCGTATTCTATGTTCGCGAGGGTGAAGTATTCGGAATGATGTATGGGGGCGATTGGGTTAGAACCCTAAAACAGATGGGTATGCAGCTGCCCAGTAATGATGACATTAATAACTATGTAGTAAACAGCGATGGGTATGTTATTAAGAGGGGGACTGAAGGAACAATGCTTGAGACACCAATAAAACTGCTTGATAAGGATGGGAAAGTAGCGTTTGGTAAAATTGCCGACATGAACCCTGACTTTAATATCTCTTGGATTAATACCATTTCAGTTAAAGGGCTTACCTTTTATATGCTGTGGCAGCTAAAAAAAGGAGGCGATGTTTATAACCAAACAAAGCAATGGCTGTATCGTGATAATCGCCATGGCGATATTGATCAGTTCGGTAAGCCCGATAATCAGAAAAAAGCAACAGCGTATTACCAAGAGTTTTACCGGGCAAACGACATAAACTCATACTTTGTTGAGGATGGATCATTTATTAAACTTCGAGAGGCTTCCCTGTTTTACACTATTAATAAACAGCAGCTATCAAGAGTAGGAATGAATTTTTTGGGGGGAATTAAATTTGGAGCCATTGCCCGAAATCTGTTAACCTTTACCAACTATTCGGGTTGGGATCCGGAGGTTGCTCAGGCCGATTATTCGAACTCCACTAATTATTATATAGATATGTTTAATTACCCTAATTATAGGATGTATACATTCTCTCTCGAACTTATTTTTTAGAGAATAATAAAACTTGTTTACAATGAAGATATATATAAGTAATATTGCAGCCATTTTAACAGTTTTTGTAATTGTGCTTAGCACAAGTTGCGAAAAATTAGAGGTTGAGAATACATTCCTCCCCGATAAGATGCGCGTTCTGTCTGATCCTCAGGACGTAAAAGTCCTCGTATTAGGACAGTATCAGTCATATTTTCAAATAATTAAAGGGTATAATATAGGACTTACTGCCCATGTGGCCGCCGATCATTCTACGGCTAGTCATGGCAATTTTGCTTGGAGAGATATGTCCTATGAGCCCCGACAGGCATGGAACAACGATCCCGCCTATAACGATGCCTCGCTAACCGAAGATGTTTACAATGGGCTAAGCGCTATTATTTCTGTTGTTAATGATGCAATTGTGCTTATTGATAATGGAATGTTAATTGGTGAAAAGGGAGTAGATAATGAGATGGTTTTAGCTTCCTGCTACTTAATTAGGGGGTTATGCATTGGGCAACTTGGCTTGACGTTTGATAAGGCTATGGTTTCAAAAACAGAGAAAGCACCCAACGGAAATATAGAATTATATCTCGTTTCTCTCGATTTTATTCCTTGGTACGAAGTGTTAGAGGAGGCTATAGCCGATTTAGATAAAGTCATCGACATAACCGAATCAGCTTCTTTTGAATTTCCTTCCACAACTGTTAATGGGATGGCTTTTAATAGTGCCTACGTAGCTAGTCTTGCAAATTCCTATGCTGCACGATTCTTAACGCTTGGTGCAAGAACCAAGGCTCAGAACAGCGATTTGTCATGGACAAAATACAGCTGGGCCGACGTATTAAACTATGCGAATAATGGTATTGATATTGACTTTGCCCCCGTAGGTAACGGTTTACCTTGGGATGGTGGATCCTGGTTCGACCTAAATATCAAGTATTTGCGCCAAGAAGGATGGGGTAGGGTAGATATGAGAATTATTAATATGATTGACGAGAATCAACCAGTCCGATACCCTACCGAAGCCAATGGCTATGCTACGTCAACGCCACCCAATGGAGGTCTTGTTATTACGAATGATAAACGGTTTAAATCCGATTTCGAGTACCTACGTGCAAATGATTTCCGCCCAGAAAGGGGAGGGTGGCATTTTTCTCACTATAGGCATAGTAGGTATGATATGCCACCAACTACAAGCAGTGAAGGGTTAACTATGGGCGAGTCAATAGGACCTCTAAGAGAGCTACGTGTTTGGGAAAATGAGTTAATGAAAGCCGAGGCTATGGTTAGAACTGGAAACCTTACTGGTGCGGCTAAAATTTTAAACGACCCTGCTGGGTCACGTAAAAAAAGAGGTGAACTTCCAAACGTTGGCACAAATGCCGATGCAATTCTCAAAGCTATCTTCTACGAGAGGTTTACAGAATTGATGAACAATGGATTCCTAATCTCTTTTTGTGATACACGTAGAAATGATGATTTACAGTATGGTACCCCATTACATTTTCCAGTGCCCGGAAAAGAGTTGCTAACTCTACAGCGAGAACTATATACTTTTGGAGGGGTTGAAAATGCCGATGGAATAAATACTTCCAATGGGGGCGATTGGATTAAGCCATACTATCACTTTACTCCTTCGTGGTAAAAAAACATTATTAGTTCATAACTATTTTTGAAAATAAATTAATAGAGATATGAAAAGCAAACTATATTTTTGGGCTATTTTAATATTTAGCACCCTGGCAATAGTTTTATCTTCTTGCGAAGAGGAGATTGTTTATGATTACGATAACATTGAACCCATAATTTTTGATATTGCCGGTGATGCGGTTGCAACGGCTCACGGGAACCAGACTTATCCTTTTATGTATTCAGTTCCTCAGCGCGGAGGATCGTCGTATGTATGGATTGTTGGAGGTGCAGCTGGTGGTAAAGTAGTGCAGGATGAAACATATCCAAGTATTGCCTACATCACCTTTAATCATTCATCGGTTCATACTTCAGCTGTTGTAACGGTTATTGAAACAACTTGTGGAGGAAAGGTGAGTGAACCCTTTTCAAAAGAGATTGAATTGCTGGGGTTTTGTCCATATAATATGGGTGAATATGTAGGAAACTATTATGGTACACAACCAGGAGATCATGCTCCCCTGGTAAAGTTTGAGGCTGTAGATGGTTTAAATATTATTAGGGCTTACGATTTAGCCTATTTTATAAACTTGGGAGGTGAGGAATGGACTGAAGGGGATGGGTCGTGCCTCATTGAGTTTGGTTGTGGA
>JBBACY010000074.1:0-9977 GCA_041656735.1 Bacteroidales bacterium
TGCAGCCCTCATTATTCTGAGGGGCTTACTTTCTAAAAACCTAGAATGCCAATATGCAAATCGCTTGTTTTCAAATAGTTGAATTTAACTGAAATCAAATTTGAGTTTTTATCGGACGGTAATGATAAAAAATGTGGTTGTTAGCTAATTACGTTATTTTAACATCCTTGTGAGACAAATTGGACTGGCTTTGAAATGGCTGATTATTTTGGATGAGTTGAGTCTAGATTTCGGTATTGCACAAGTAACTCGATTACATTTTTCGAACTGCTTTCAGCTTTTGTTTTGCTAATCATTTTTAGCAGTTGATCAGCTTCAATCGATATGACTTTTCTTGTAAAAAATGTTTCATGGGCAAAGTTTAAGTATTTAAGCAGTTTGAATGCATCGAACCATAAAAAAAATCTTTTGCCGAAGGTTTCGGCAACTGACGTGTTCTGGTTAATTTCCGAGATTGAGTTAACAAAATTATTGGCAAGTAAAAATTGTTGTACTGGCTGTGGTTGGCCTTTTAAAAACTCTTCAACCTTACTGGGGGCAGCTTGAAATAGTTTGGTAGGGGCTTGAGCAATAAACTCTTTTAGAGTCAGAAAGGAGTCGAGGCTGTAGGTTTCGTATTCACTGCTCTTGGTCTCAATATATTTGTTCATTGCTCGTCCGGTGCCAAAGGGAACCCGGTACGAGATTCGTGGAGAAGGGTATATGGTTGTGCTATTAAGCTCTCGAAAATGTCCATGAGGAATAAATTTCTGAAGGAAATAAAAATCTTCGCCTGCCTTGTTTTTGCACATTCCGCCATACTTTACGTAAGCCTCGGCGCTACATGCCATACTAGAACCCATAATTTGGTGCGAAAATGGATGCCCGATAAGTTTCCCGGCTCTCACGTAATATCGTAAATGCAGCTCGTATTCGGCAATGGCTTTATAAATTTGATCGTTAAATTCTTCGCCCTCAATGGGGTGCTCGTAACGTATTGAGCAAGCATCGGTTTTTGGGTATTGTTCCCAAAGTTTAGTGAGTTCAACAAAGTAGTTCGTTTCGCAGGTGGCGTCGGCATCGAAGCAGGCAATAATTTTATGCTCGTTTTTTGTTCGCAGAAGACGCCAGGCTGCTTCGTCCATCCCAGTTTTTCGAGCTAGACCAACACCAGCATGTTTCTTTGGTAAGTTATAGGCCTTTATAGGATAAAATCGAAAATTTGGGTTATTAACACTGGCGTTTGCTTTGTTAACCAAATTAACACATTCAGCAGCGTTCTGTACAATTTCTTCAGATGAATTTTCGGGATAGTTAACCACAACAATTACCTCAACAGCCACGTGAGGCAGGGCACAATTTATTAATGATTGCAACGATTGCCAAAGGTTTGGCTCATTAAACGATGGAAGAACAACTGTAAGGCCTAAGTTTGCATTTGGCTCATGGCTTATATGAGGGCTAAACGATTGATGCCGCTTAAAATAGGTGTGCTGCATTGTTGTGGCTTTATTTGTAATTGGCTATAAACAATAAGCCCTGCCTTGTTAGGGCAGGGACTTATAAAAACGGTACTAATAACTATTTTTTCGCAGGGCGAGACTTTTGGTATTCAATATTTAGTCCCACAAGCACATCTTTAGTAATATCAATTGCAGGATGCCCATAAAGCAAGGGGCCTCCAAAGGTGCCACTCATAATAACTTGGTAACCCTTATTTTGGTTGTAAACTTTTAAAAAGTCGGTAATGCTATGTTGTATGCGTCGAAGCATTACTTGTTCTTCTTCAGAAAATTGCATACGAAGTTCGTCTCTAAATTGGTAAAGTTCTTGTTCCTTAGCCGCCAAGTCTTGTTGCATCTCTTGTGCTGTTGAGCGGGTTACAAGTCCCTTTTGTACTTTGTCTTGAAAGTCAATCATTTGCTTTTCAAAATTTCGGGTGCGTGAGGTCATATCTGTTTCCATTTTACGACCTTTTGCTTCTAGCTCCTGCTGAATATCAAAATACATATCGTAGCTGTTGAGCAATGAATCCATATTTACCCAGGCAACAACTTTTTCGCCTATGGCTTGCTCTGTCAGTTCGGTACCTTGCGTGTTTGGTTCAATGCCTTTTGGTGCTGCTGTAAAATATAGGATGTAAAGAAGGGCAATGGCAATGGCCAGTACAATGTTTACAATTAGTGATGTTTTTTTCATTTCCTAAATTTGGTTGAACCGGGGTTGTTTTTGCCGGTATGTTTAACAAATTGTTTAGTTACTTACGTATTAACTGCAAATATATTGATAATGCTGTAAAATCAAACTTATGAATAATAAATTACTCAAAAAGACCTTCGTCTCGAACTAAAAGCAGAATGGCATGGAAAGGAACCACTATATATTTTTCGTTGCTAAACTCAATTTCAACACCACTATCCTGAAGATATAAAGCCATATCGCCAATATTGGTTTGAAGCGGAAAATAGCGTGAATTTTCACTTTTTTGCCAAGGCTCATCATAATCGGTTGGTGCAGGAATTGGGTAACCTGGTCCTACCTTCACAACGTATCCGCATTGCACCTTCTGCTTTTCCTGAACTCCAGGAGGCAGTAATAATCCGGTTTTTGTACGTTGCTCAGGGTTCTTGGGTTTTATTAAAACCCTGTCGCCAACAACAATTAATTTATCTAGATTTTTTGATTTGAGCGATTGTACCATACTCGTTTTTTACCTGCTTCCTTTCTTTATGCAAAGATACAGAATAAACAAGAATATTCTAGAAACCTAAATTGCATTACACTTCCCTTTCAGTTTAAGTTGCTGTAATTAAGTCTGTTGTTGTTATTTATTGTGTTGAACTAAGCTTTATTTTATTAATATTTAACATTTCATCCCTTTTTTGAGGTTAGTGAGATAGTGATTTTGTGTTTTCTTGGCGGATATAACTTTAATCTAGAGTGAATCTGGGCGGGTTTGTATATTTGTTGATGGTAAAAAGGTAAACCATTATGTTCCTCCGACTGAATTTTGTATTAGTAAAGCGCTCTCAATTTGCTTTTTTGTATACTTACTGCACTTTAATTCAGTAGCTTAAGAATTCTGCATATGTCAAAAAACAGCAATAAAAAACCTGCTATTTTCGATGGTATGGCTAAAGATTTTTACAAATGTTTGAAATTGTTGAGGAATAGCGTTTTAAAACAACTATTTTTGTAAACAAACTAACTAAATACTATAGATTATGCTAAAACAAAAACTTAAACTATTTCTAGTTATGGCATTAGCTGCTGGTTTATGGTCGTGTCAAGATGCTGATACAAAGAAGCAGGCCGAACCAATTACCCCTGATATTGAGCTTACTGCTCAGGAAATTTCTAACGGAAAACTTACCCCTGAGGTGCTCTGGAAATTTGGCCGATTGGGTGGCGCTCAGGTCTCTCCCGATGGGCAAACGGTAGTGTTTTCCATTACACGCTATTCTATGGAGGCAAACAAAGGCGTAAGTAATATCTACAGTATTCCTGTTGAGGGTGGTGAGCCCATAGAGCTAACAACAAATAATACGAATGATTTTAGCGCAATTTGGAGACCCGATGGCAAAAAAATCGGATTCTTATCTACCCGAAGTGGCGACACCCAATTTTGGGAGATGGATGCTAATGGTGCCAACGTAACCCAAATTACAACTATTGAAGGTGGAATAAACTCGTTTTCATACGCTCCAACTGGCGATAGGATTTTGTATACAAAGAATGTGCAGATTGATAAAACTACAAAGGATTTACATCCCGATATGCCAAAAGCCAATGTGCGTATTACCGATAATTTGATGTATCGCCATTGGAACTACTGGCGCGATGGTAGTTTTAGCCATATTTTTGTTGCCCCTTATACCAACGGCGTAGTGGGACAGGCTAAGGATATTATGGAGGGAGAACCTTGGGATGCTCCAATGTCCTCTTCTTTCGACGATTCCGAGTTAGCATGGAGCCCATGTGGTAAGATAATTGCCTACACCTGTAAAAAATTGCATGGTAAAGATTATGCGGTTTCAACCAATTCTGATATATACTTGTATGATGTTGAGGATGCGACGGTTGAGAATGTTACCGAGGGTATGATGGGCTACGATAAGTATCCTACCTTTTCACCCGATGGGAGTAAAATTGCTTGGCAAAGTATGGAAACTCCAGGTTGCGAAAGCGATAAACAACGCTTATTTGTTTTAAACCTTGAAACTGGTGAGCGTAGCTATTTAACTAAAGAGTTTGACCAAGATGTCGACAATATTACATGGAGCGAATGTGGTGAAAATATAATTTTTATCAGCGGTACTAAAGCTACGGCTCAGATTTATAAAATAAATGTTGAAACAAAAGAGATTGATAAGATTACCGATGGCTGGCATGACTATACATGGTTTGCTACTGCAAAGGGAACTTTAGTAGGCACAAAAATGACCATGAGCATGGCTTCAGAGCTATTTGCAGTTAATCCGGGAACTGGAGAGGAAAAACAGCTTACCTTTATTAATAAGAATATTTACGATAACATTAAAATGGGTGAGGTTACTCAGCGTTGGGTAAAAACTACCGACGGGAAACAGATGCTTGTATGGGTTGTGTTGCCTCCAAATTTCGACAAGACTAAAGAGTACCCAGCCTTACTATACTGTCAGGGTGGTCCACAGAGTACGGTTAGCCAGTTTTTTAGCTACCGTTGGAATATTCAAATAATGGCAGCACACGGTTACGTGGTTGTTGCGCCAAATCGAAGGGGAGTTCCCTCGTTTGGTGAGGAATGGAACGCTCAGATATCAGGCGATTATAGCGGCCAAAATATACGCGATTACCTAAGTGCCATAGATAATGTTAAACAGGAGCCATGGGTTGATGAGGATCGTCTTGGTGCAGTTGGTGCAAGCTATGGAGGCTATTCGGTTTTCTATTTAGCCGGAATGCATCAAAATAGGTTTAAGGCATTTATTGCCCATAATGGTATGTTTAATTTCGAGAGTTTTTACGCGTCAACCGAGGAAACATTCTTTCCAAATCACGACTTTGGCGGACCATTCTGGGAGAAAGATAATAAGGTAGCGCAACGTACTTACGCTAATAGTCCTCATAAATTTGTTCAGAACTGGAATACCCCTATTATGGTGATTGTGGGCGAGAATGATTTTCGTATTGCATATTCCGAGGGCTTACAGGCGTTCAACGCCGCTCAGCTGCAGGGTATTCCCAGCCGTTTATCAGTTTATCCTGATGAAACTCACTTCGTAACTAAACCTCAGAATGCTGTGGTTTGGCAGCGCGAATTCTTTGGATGGCTTGATAAGTGGTTGAAGTAATCTTTTAATAATTTTACATAAAGCAAAGGGGTACAAAATGAAATTTTGTACCCCTTTCTCTATTATTATCTTTAGGGCCTAAGCCTTTATTGTTTTTGTTTTTTCTTGTTCTGCAATTGTTTTTATTGCAATTTTTTTAGCTTCGTTGTAACTACTGCAAATATTTTTTCGTCCAATTAAAAAGTCGAAGCGTGCTTTTTCTAACTCCTTTTTTACTTCGGGTTGAACCCCTGATAGTATCAATTTTACGTTTATTGAGTGGAGGTATTTTACAGTATCCTCAAAGTTGTGGATACCTGTTGAATCGATAAACGGAACGAACCGCATTCGTAGGATGAGAACATCCGCTTTTTTTCCGAAACCCTTTAGAGTTTCCCTATACTTTTGCGCTGCAGCAAAAAAGAAGGGCCCTTTAATTTCATAAACTTCAATACCTTTTGGGAGGTCAGAGTAATCCTCAAGTGCATCAACATCGGCATCGGCAGCAACAACGTGGCTAGCGCTTGACATACGTTGCATAAATAGCAGGGCAGCAAGCACCATACCTATCTGTATTGCTACGGTAAGGTCAACCAGTATGGTTAGGAAAAAGGTTGTAAGAAGTACAACAATATCGTACTTCGATCCTCTTAAAATGGAATAAAACGAACGCCATTCGCTCATATTATATGCAACAACAACCAGAATGCCAGCCAAACAGGCTAGCGGAATTTGAATGGCCCATTTCCCAAAAAATAGCATTATTAGTAGTAGGGTAATGGCGTGTACAATACCTGCTACAGGAGTCCTTCCTCCATTTTTTACGTTGGTAGCAGTTCGGGCAATAGCACCGGTTGCAGGTATCCCACCAAATAGTGCCGATGCCATATTGGCTACACCTTGACCAATCAGCTCGGTGTTAGATCGATGGTTACCGCTTATCATCCCATCAGCAACTACGGCCGATAGCAACGATTCTATGGCACCAAGTAGCGCAATGGTAAATGCTGGGGCAACATATTGGGAAAGGCTTCCTAAGTCGATATGTGGTAAGTTTAGGCTTATTGTGGTTGGTAATTCTCCGTAAACTGAACCAATAGTGCTTACGGGTAGTTTAAATACCATGGCTAAAACAGTCATTAGTATAATTGCAATAAACGACCCCGGTATTTTTTTTATGATGCGTTTTGAGTATACCGATATTAGAACTGTACCCACCGAAATGGCTATGGCATATATGTTGAAACTATTTAACCCACTAAAATATGCTCCCCATTTTTCAATAAATCCCGATGGGATTTCGGTAATGCTTAGGCCAAAAAATTCTTTAATTTGGGTTGAAAAAATGATGATAGCTATACCGCTAGTAAATCCTACCACGAGAGGATGTGGAATAAATTTGATAATAGTACCCAGACGGAGTAAACCGAATGCAATGAGGAATATTCCTGCTAAAAAGGTTGAGATAATTAATCCTTCAATGCCATGCTGCTGAACAATACCAAATACAATAACAACAAAAGCTCCAGTTGGTCCCCCAATTTGTACGCGACTTCCTCCTAAAATAGAGACTAGAAACCCCGCAACAATTGCGGTTATTAAACCCCTCTCGGGTGATACGCCCGAGGCAATGGCAAACGCAATGGCCAATGGCAAGGCTACAATACCAACTATTATACCGGCAAGTACATCGCTTTGTAGTTGGGTTTTACTATATCCGTGTTTAAATAGCGAAAAAAATTTTGGTTTGAAAATCCAGTTCATTTCAAGTGTGTTTTGTTATCTAGTTAAAAAATATTGTGAGTTATCCTTTACGTGTTTTTTTAAAATTGTAGAGGATTAGCTATGGTTTTAAAAAACGACACAAAGTTAGCTAAACTTCCAATCGGTTGTCAGAGAACAAGCATAAATATATTTTTATGGCATATAATGCTCAGGTAGTCAGGAGTATTGCTTCTTTCTTCATTGAGGATAATTCGTAACAGGACAGTTGGATATGGTTAATATTTTTTTTAGTTTAAAACGACGAGGTAAGTGAAACACTATAAAAAAGTGAATTTTTTACACCAAAAAGGAATACTTTTATGTAGCTATTTGTTCCCCCAAAACTGACTCTAGCTAATCATAAATCCAACTGTTTTTTTTGAGAATGCCTTGGTAAGGTATTAAATTTTGAAAAATCTGATTCATTACACTGTGACTTATTGGTTGTGTGTAAATAGTATTTTTGTTTACATTTGTGCATATATGTTTTCTGTATGATAAAGCCCAATCATAGTAAGTTTCATAGCTGTTTAATTGATATTTACATCCGAACTATCTTAAAAACAGATTTTAGAGAGGTAATAATTACTGGTGACTTAGATACCGATAGCCGACCCGTTTTACTTATTTCCAATCACTTTAGCTGGTGGGATGGTTTTTTTGCGTGGCATTTAAATAAAGCTGTTTTTAAGAAGAAGTTTCACGTTCTTATGCTTGAGGAGCAGCTGTCGCAGCTTTCGTTCTTTAGCAGAATTGGAGCATTTTCCGTAAAAAAGGGTAGCCGAAGCGTAATTGAAAGCTTGAATTTTTGTTCCGAAGTTTTAAGCAATCCAAATAACTTGTTAGTTCTATATCCACAAGGAAAAATAGAGCCACAGCATAAAACGAATGTTGTTTTCCAAAGGGGGGTAGAGCGAATATTAGCACAAACCAATAATGTTAGGATTGTTTTTGCTTCCTGTATTACCAATTATTTTTCATACCGTAAGCCAACGCTCACGCTGTCACTCGCCGAGTATAATGGCAACCACACGCTTGTTGATATTGAGCAGGCATACAATAATCATTTAAGCAACAGTTTTGTTAATCAGGAAAATATTTTGAAGGTATGAGCCCACTTTTTTACATATCCATATTTTTATTGGTATTCGTGGCTTTTCGTTTTGTCGTTGCCCTTGTAAACTACATTACTCAACCCGAATTGCCATTTGGTGAAGTTGTGGGTTCTCCTATGGTATCAATATTAATTCCTGCTCGTAATGAGGAACAAAACATACAGGAACTTATAAAAAGTTTGCTAAATCAAACCTATACAAACCTCGAAATTATTGTTTACAATGACCAATCAACCGATAGTACGGCTAGTATTGTTTTGGATTTGGCAAGCACCAACTCACAAATAAAAATTATTCAAGGAGAAAGCTTACCCAGTGGCTGGTTAGGTAAAAACCACGCTTGTTACCAACTTGCCAAAAGCGGCAATGGTAATTTTCTCCTCTTTCTCGATGCGGACGTATCGGTTTCGCCCAATTTAGTTGGTAATGCGCTTGCATTTATGCAGCGTAAAAAGTTAACTCTTCTAAGTATGTTCCCAAGGCAGGAGTTGAGATCGACAGGCGAAAAGTTGGTTGTGCCAAGTATGAACTGGATTTTGTTAACCCTACTGATTCTGCGCCTTATATACTGGAGTAAGCGTAGGTCGTTATCGGCAGCCAATGGCCAAATGATGATGTTCGATGCCAATACATACCGACAGAATGATTGGCACCAGAGGGTTATGAAATCGGCTGTTGAAGATATTGCCATTAGCCGTATGGTGAAAAAGCAAAAACTTAAAATGGCTACACTGCTGGGCACCGATGATATTTCGTGCCGAATGTACGGATCGTATCACGAGGCTATTACTGGTTTTACAAAGAATGTTACAGCCTTTTTTGGGGGTAGCATAGTTGTTACGCTTTTGTTTGCATTGCTAGGTACTGTGGGGCCGTTTATTGTTTTGTTTGGACTTCCCTTTCCTTTGGTATTACTATACTTTACTATGCTACTATCGTCACGTGTATTCGTGTCTAGGTTGTCAAAACAATCGCTATATTTTAATGTTTTACTTTGGCCTTTGCAGCATTTTGCATTTCTGCATTTGGTTTACAAGGCTTTGGCTTTTTCGAATAGCAAAAAGTATGTTTGGAAGGGGCGTAGAATTTAATTCTAATAGAAAATTAGTGATGACCATAAAAACAATATTTTCATCAGTTGCATTACTTCTTTTAACAATAATTTTAAGCCCTTTAGCCCAAGGACAGGGCGAAACGTATAGCCATAGGCTATATACCAGTTACCAGCTGGGGCAAATGGATGAGTGGTTGGAAGTGCTAGACCAAATGGGAAACGACTATCGTGTTACGCCGAGTAATGAGGTGATGTTTGATATTATTCAGTTGCAGTATGGTTATATTGGTTATTTACTGGGCATTAAAAACAAAAAGTTAGCCAGTAGCGTTTTATCCGATGCTCGACAGAAGGTTGAAATGTTGTTAGCTGAACAGCCCCGCAATGCCAACGCTATGGCACTTAGCGCTGCGCTAATGGCGTACCAAATAGCAATTTCGCCATACAAAGCACCCTTTATTGGACCAAAAAGCCTAAGTGTTATTAATGAGTCGCTCGCACTGGATCCTAATTCGTACCAAGCTCTTTTAGAAAAAGCCAACTCGGCTCATTATGCTCCATCAATGTTTGGCGGTAATCCGGTTGAGGCTATTACATACTACAAAAAGGCTATTGCCGCAATGGAACAACTTAATGGCGGAAGTGCACCACAAAATTGGCTGTATTTGAATGCTTACGCTCAGCTTGCTTTGGCACAAGAAAAAGCAAAGGAGATACCCAATGCCAAGCGCACGTACCTTCATATTCTTAAAA
>JBBACY010000075.1:0-9431 GCA_041656735.1 Bacteroidales bacterium
AAAAGGACCTCTGGTTAAACAAGTCACCCGAATACCTGTTTCACACTCTATGGACCATTATTGACCCAGAGTTGAAATCAATTGTAGGCCTGTTTACTTTTAATGGAAAACCCAATGTGCAGGGCGAGGTTGAAGTTTTTTTTAGCATCGAATCGCCTTATCGACGTAAAGGCTATGGATATGAGGCAATGCGTGGAATACTTAAATGGGCAGCGGAAAAGGATTTGTTCAAAACGGTGCTCATTGAGTCTGATTTTGATAATAAGGCAGCCATGGCCTCGTTAAACAAGCTAGGATTTAGACCCATCCCTGTATACGAACATGAGCAAACTGACAGTACGCCGTCGAAATACTATATTAGTACTGCCAAATCCAGAAACCTTGACAGTGAAGAGCTAGATTTTGATTAACAACAACAGTTTTATTCGAAATTAAAAAAAAAGCAAAAAAATATCCTATACCCTTCTGGATGCTATTTAAGCTTCTGGTTATTAGTGAGCAAAGCTGTTGGAAAACGCAATGTCTTTACTTAAAAGTAGCATCATTCCTTATCTAATTGTTAGGCGTTGGTACAGATTTTGATTGGCACTGGAAGCCAATCGCAACATTTTAGGTAAAAGGATTGTTTCTGTTTTATCATTGCTTTAAGGCTTTAGTAATTTATAAATGAAACGGGATAGAGATTTTGATTTTTTTTTATTCTATTTTGACTTTAAATTGCATATAGTCAGGCCTAAGTGATGCTAGATTAATATTTTTTTAATAAAACGTGGAGATTAAACACCACTGAAAACAAGGCGGAACCGAAAAGCCATACGAGTAGGAGAATTTTAATTTTAATGAAAATGAGAAAAGGTATTGCAATTTTATGTTTTATTTTAGGTGCAGGACTTTATTCACAAGCACAGGTTAACCCTCATGCTATTGGAATTCGTTCTGGAGGTAATGGGAGTTCAAACGGAGTAGAAATTTCTTATCAACATGGATTGAGTGAGTTAAATCGACTTGAATTTGATTTTGGATTTAACGGGTATACAAATTACAGTAATCTATTTGTTTCAGGAACATACCAATGGGATTGGAATATAACTGAAGGCTTAAACTGGTATGTGGGCCCTGGTGCAGCAGTAGGTTTTTACAATTGGAGAGGAACTGATAAATCTAGCGGAGTAAACCTTGGAGTTGGCGGTCAAATAGGTTTAGAGTATGACTTTAACCATCTTGATGTACCCATTTTATTGAGTTTAGATACTCGTCCAATGTTTGACTTTGTTGGATATAATAATGGTTTTGGTTGGGGTATTGCACTTGGAGTTAGATATACTTGGTAAAACATCCTGGCGAAACACCCATTTACGAAATATGACTAGCTAAGCGCTAAACGTGAGTTTAGCGCTTAGCAATTATATGCTATACATTCAATGTCGTTTAGCTTAGGCTGTCGGCTATATAAAAATCATATATTCGTAGAATAAGCAAACGAATCCGTAGGATTCAAATGTTTGTAAAAAGATAAATTTGCGCAGGGCATGCGACCTCTTTAGAGGTCGCATAGCATAGCAAAACGATAAATCCCATAAATATCCAACCCTTTCGGGGCCATTAAGTAAACCAAACGAGTACGTAACAGTTAAGCAGATAATACGCCCTACAATTATTGAATGGAGAATATCTAATATCAAACACTGGATATTAAATATCGAAGGTTGGATAGGGCAGGTCTTTTGCTTAGGCGCAATGATTTTTTGTATTCCCTTACTTCGTAAGTCATTATTCGAAATTCATCATTCATAATTCAATGTCGTTTAGTTTATCTTAAAACTGCAAATTAAGTATACGATTAAATAAATTTCATAGTTTTTTGTTTGCCACTAATTTCTCCTAAGGGTTAGATAACCAAAATGTTTGGCGAGAGGGCATCAAGTTTTTTAAAATTATTTTCAATTTTCTCGGTTTTTCTTTGCATGAAATAATTTTTCAGTTACCTTTGCAGCCGCTTAACAATGATAAGGCAAAAAGAAAGATGAGATAATGGCCCGTTCGTCTAGGGGTTAGGACGCCAGGTTTTCATCCTGGTAACAGGGGTTCGATTCCCCTACGGGCTACAATTTTAAAAAAAAAAAAACAGCACTATGGCAAATCACAAGTCAGCACTAAAAAGAGTTCGTCGATCAGGAACCGTTAGACTTCAAAACAAGTATGCTGCACGTACAACACGTAATGCATTTAAAATTTTAAAAGGTACTACCGACAAAGAGGCAGCAATAGGAATGCTACCAAAGGTAACATCTATGCTAGATAAGTTATCTAAAAGAAATATTATTCACAAAAACAAAGCAGCGAACCTGAAGAGTGCTATCTCTATGCACGTTAACTCTTTACAATAGTATTATTAAGATATTTAGGATTTAGCTCGCCAATGGCGAGCTTTTTTTGTATGTAAATTTTTCGCTACCACTATTTATTTGTAATTTTCCTGTAACAAATAAATGGTATTTAAAATGCAGGACAACCCGAAACCACTCACAATTAAAGAATGGGCTGAGGACGACCGCCCTCGTGAGAAAATGATTAAAAAGGGAGTTGCTGCCCTTAGTGATGCCGAACTAATGGCCATACTAATAGGGTCGGGCACAAAGAATGAAACAGCCGTGAGCATTTCACAGCGTATTTTGAGTAGCGCCGACAATAATCTTAACGAACTTGGAAGATTCTCGCTAAAGGAGTTAACACGAACAAAAGGAATTGGCACAGCAAAAGGCGTTACTATTATGGCCGCCCTTGAGTTAGGACGAAGACGTAAAAGTACCGAGGCAATTAATCGCAAGCAGATAACATCGAGTCGGGATGCAATTGAGCTCTTTCAGCCCATTTTAGCCGACTTGGGGCACGAAGAGTTTTGGGTGCTTCTACTTAACCGCTCAAATAAAATAATTGACCAAGTACGCATTAGCGAAGGAGGGTTTACGGCAACCATAGTTGATGTTCGTAAAATAATGCGTACGGCGCTGGAAAATCAGGCCATTGGACTAATTTTGTGTCATAATCACCCTTCGGGAAATCATAACCCCAGCGATGACGATATTCGTATTACAAATAAAATTAAGCAGGCCTCTAGCACGCTTGACATAAACCTGCTGGATCACATAATTATTACAAACCAGCAATGTTACTCTTTTGCCGATAATTCAATGCTATAGAGTAAGCAAGTTAAAGGGGGTGATTTTATTTTATTCTAAACGCAATTTTTTCACTATTTTAGCACCCTACAAACACACACTAACCGTTATGGTAAAAATACTTGGAGAGTCAAATACGTTGCTGAATAGTTTTATGTACGAAGTGAGAAGCACTTCAACACAAAACGATAGTATGAGATTTAGGCGTAATTTGGAGCGGATTAGCGAGATTTTTGCCTACGAAATAAGTAAAACGCTGAACTATAGCGCAACCCAGGCTCAGACTCCACTCGGGATAGCCGATATGATGCTTCCTGATGATGAGATTGTTGTTGCATCAATTATGCGAGCAGGAATGCCCATGCACAATGGGTTTCTAAATTATTTCGATAAGGCCGAGAATGCGTTTATCTCAGCCTACCGAAAATATAGTAAAGATGGAACTTTTAAGATAGCTTTTGAGCACCTTTCATGCCCATCTATTGAAGGGAAAGTTTTAATACTTGTTGACCCTATGCTCGCTACGGGAGCGTCAATGTTGTTGTCGTACCATGAGTTGCTTAGGCGTGGTACTCCTAAACATACGCATATAGTATCGATAGTTGCTTCGAAAGAGGGGGTTGACTACGCACGAAAAAATTTGCCCAGCAAAAACGTAACCCTTTGGTTGGGCGCTGTTGATGCAGAACTTACCGTGAAATCGTACATTGTTCCTGGGCTTGGTGACGCAGGAGATTTGGCCTACGGTAGCAAACAGTAACTTGTTGTAACGGTGGCGATGCTAGTGTAACCGTGTACCAATTAGATGTATAAACTCTTCGCGGGTTTTGCTCTGCGATAGGAATACTCCAGTGAATGCGGAGGTTGTTGTAACCGAATTTTGCTTTTGAATACCACGCATTTGCATACACATATGCCCAGCTTCTATAACCACCGCAACTCCCAACGGATCGAGATTTTCTTGAATACAATCGCGAATTTGGACAGTTAGGCGCTCCTGTACTTGCAGCCTGCGTGCAAAAGCCTCTACAACCCTGGCAATTTTGCTTAGCCCCGTAATATGCCCGTTAGGGATATAGCCCACATGGGCTTTACCATAGAATGGGATCATATGGTGTTCGCACATTGAGTATATTTCAATATCCTTTACTATAACCATTTGCCTGTAGTCCTCTTTAAACTTAGCCGACTGGATAATTTTTGAAGGATCTACAGAATAGCCATGGGTTAAAAATTGCATCGCTTTGGATACACGCATAGGTGTTTTAACTAGGCCCTCACGTTGAATATCTTCGCCCAATAATTTAAGGATTTCTGAATAGTGATGGGCTATTTTTTCGGTTTTTTCTGCATTCCATTTTTCCACCTTTTCGTACCCCTCGTTGTCGGGAAGAAAGGCGCCGTCATTAATTATTTCCATGGTAATATTTGTATGAATTAACGTAAACTATGCGTGCAAAATTAGAACAAAACAGTTGAAAACGCTAATTGAAATGCGTTAAACTTAATATGCATTTGCGAAAGGCAAGCAGTAACTTCTTGTTTTAAACAGGTAAGGTGGGGAAAAGTTTTATGAAATTTGGTAAACTATTCTCCCATATACTCCACAAAATTATTTTCAGTTTCCTGAATCTTTACCTTATACAGTTCAGCTCCCAATAACTTAATATCTGCCTCAATGCAGTTCCATATGGCTATGGCTAAGTTCTCAGTTGTTGACACTAACCCTTTCATAAAATCAACATCAATGTTAATATTGCTATGGTCTAGCTTATCAATTACTTTTTCTTTTAGGAGTTTACTTAGCAATTTAAGGTTCATAATATAACCCGTTGTGGGGTTAACCTCACCACGAATGGTGACAAAAAGTTCGTAGTTATGCCCATGCATGTTGGGGCGCGAACAAATTCCGTAAATGTCGTTGTTTTTCTCGTCGGAATAACCCTCAACAAACAAACGGTGCGCTGCCGAAAAACGTTCTCTGCGTGTAATGTAGGTAATAGGCATATGATTTCGGTTTGTTTATACTTGTTTCCAAAGATATTGAATTTTAGCATTAAATAAACTGAAAGACGATTCAAATTTCTATTTATTGTATTCTAACAGTACAAATTTTTTGGTTTACCTTACCCTTGCCAACAAGCCTAATCGGTTTATCAATATCCTTGCTCAATTGAACTTGCTTAACAAAGTAAGCAGGCTCGTTTTAGTTGCATCAAATATTTTGTTTCTGTTGTAAAATTTGTGCGAACCCTGCACACCTTCTTCTAATTTCCATTAAATAGTTTGTGTTACCCATAAATTATCTACTGAAAAACAATCTCAATGTCATTTATATGTACTAACTTTATTCTAGAATTATCCCTGATTACTAATGCCTTAAACTTGTCGTTTTATGGAAAAATAACCCTGTCCAAAAGTAGTGAAGTGCCCGCTATTTAACGGTGTCCTTCTTAAAAGATCTACCTCCGAAGATGTTTACAAGACCCTTTTTTGTAATGCAGGTAAGGAGAAATGGTTAAACTGTAAGCGATATCAGATAGCTGAGAAAGTTGGAAAATGTGCAGATTGGGTAATGCCTAACAGTTCCCTTACAGTTGATCAAATTATAGTTAGGATGAAGGAGAAGGGTGAACTGACATAGATAGCTCTATCCCTTCAAACTTTGATGATTGAACGCCCTCTTTTTACGCATAGTGTTTTATGAGAAGTTAATCCTATTTGTATAAACTTTATTGAGTTTTTAATTTGTTCATATTTATTGGCTAAATTCTCTTTTTTGTTTAATTTTATATCAGAAAACTTAACTCATCTCTTTATTAATGAAAAAGCGAATTAAAATTCCCTTTAAAAACGCAGTGGGTATGCTTGGTGGCTATGCAAAAGATCGCATAGTTGAGCAAATTAGGCTAATTGCGTTTATTATATTTTATTTGGTAGCCTTTCAAATTGTTATTCTAAGGGTACCACTTTCCGATGCTTTGTCTATTGCAGGCGGTATTGGTTTGGTAGTTTTTGGTTTGGCATTCTTCCTCGAAGGCCTTATGCTGGGGCTTATGCCCTTAGGCGAAAGGGTAGGTGTTAAGATGCCCATAAAATTTGGAATAATCTTTATTTCGATTTTTGGAATGTTCCTCGGTTTTGGTTCAACCATTGCAGAGCCTGCAATTAGTTCATTGCGTACTGCCGGAGCCGGCGTTACCGCTTGGGATGCACCAATGCTTTTTATGCTTCTTGAACGCTATACCCAAACTCTGGTTTATACCATTGGGGCAGGTGTTGGACTAGCGGTGGTTTTGGGTATGGTTAGGTTTTACTACGAATTTTCGATAAAGCCTTTCATCTATACTCTTATTCCTGCCGCGTTATTACTTACCCTGTTCTTATCTTTTGATGAAACATTAAGTTCAATTATTGCATTGGCTTGGGACTCGGGTGCAGTAACAACCGGAGCGGTAACGGTACCCCTTGTGCTTGCTTTGGGCATAGGTGTTTCTAGGGCTGCAAGTAAGAATAAGGCATCGAGTGGGGGATTTGGAATCATTATGCTTGCCTCCGCTATTCCAATCTTTAGCGTGCTACTCCTGGGTTTAATCCTCCGCTCATCTTCTCCCGAGATAACAACCGAAACCCATTTCTTTTCTAAAGAGAATAGAGAGAATGCACTTAAACTTTTCGATGATGAAACTGCCCTGTTAAACCACGCCTTTACTAGAGGAAGTGAGGTTGGTCGAAAATCGTTCTTTGCTGACGAAGTGCTTTATCACGAAAATCTTAGTCAGCTTGCCAACGACCCCAAGGTGTTAAAAGATATGCTTGGCACTATGTCATTAGATTCGTGGCTTAGCAAGAGGGCATCAGAAAGCGAACGAAAATATATTGCTTCGGTAAAAACTGAACCTTTAGTTGTGGTATCGGGCATTCCTGTTTCCACAGTACTTAAGGAAGAATCGAAAATTGCTTTACAGGCAGTTATACCATTAACGTTATTGCTTCTGCTTGTACTGCTTGTTTTTTTACGCGAAAAATTGCGCTATAAGGACGAATTTATGCTGGGTATTGCGTTTACCCTAGTTGGTATGATACTTCTTACCTCTGGAATTCGCTTGGGGTTAGGCCCCCTTGGAGGGCAGGTTGGCGCACAGTTACCAAGGGCATTTAGTAAGGAGGCTAAGTTTATTGATAGCAAAATGATTGCCCCATTTGATACTACTATTGTTTTTAGCACTATAGCGCTCGATGGGACTAAAAAACAGTTTTTTAACCTTACCCACGAGGATGAGAATAAAGTGGTTGAGTTTATACCAGAGAATTACGATAAAGAAAATAATATATACGAGTATGTGATTAAACGAGCGCCTTTACTGGGGCCAAGCCTTACCGTTTTAGGAATCCTGCTTGTTCTCCTTTTTGCCTTCGGAATGGGATTTGGGGCAACGATGGCAGAGCCTGCTCTTAATGCCCTAGGCATTACGGTGGAGGAACTAACGGTTGGCGCTGTAAAACGATCGCAAATACTGTATGTGGTTTCGCTGGGAGTTGGCATTGGCCTTGTACTAGGTGTGCTAAGGATACTTTACGATATACCTCTTATTTGGTTAATCCTCCCAGGATATTCTTTACTTTTATTGCTAACCTATTTTAGTGAGGAAGAATTTACCTCTATGGCGTGGGATTGCGGAGGTGTTACCACTGGCCCCGTTACCGTGCCATTAGTATTGGCTATGGGATTGAGCATTGGTGGAGAACTTAGCGTTGTTGATGGGTTTGGCATTTTAGCCTGTGCATCTTTTTCGCCAGTAGTTACGGTGCTTATCTTCGGATTAATAACCCGTGCACGCCAAAAACGAATTGTTAACGTATCAACCGAGAACGATGACCAATAGAGACACTACCACAGCACAAAAAACATTTTCCCCCTCGAGGGCCGTTTGGAAAACTCAACTCGACAAGGGAACGCACTCTCCGCATAGGGTGAGCAGAATTACCTGTATCGTTAACAAGCTGTTTAGCGACAAAATTGTGGAGCAAGTCTTTAAATTAGGAATAACCTCCATATTTGATGAAACAGGGCGAACTGCCAGAGAGTTTATTACTCCCAGAAATTTTGGCTTGCCAGGCTCAACCGTTACGTTGCAGAGTACGCCTGTAAATGTTTTCCGTTTCACTGTGCAGCGAAAGCAGGCCCGTATGATTATGGATTATCTTGTAAGGATAGGCAATTTCAACATACCGGGTAGGGGAACAATTTTTTCGCAAGATTTAATTGAGTTTACCAAGAAAGAACCATTGTTTATTGATTTTGATAATATTGAGGATAATGTTGCGCACGATATACCCTATCTTGAAAAATTATCTTACGTAATATGTGTTCTTTCTGTACCGGGTACTGGTGAAAAACTAGCAAAGGTTGCCCTAGACCTCGGCGTGTGTGTACCACTAATTACATACGGTACTAGTAACGACCTGCGCGACCAGATGGGGTTAATTAGAATTACCATTTCACCAGAAAAAGAGGTTGTGCATCTAATTATGCCCGAGCAGGATACTGAAAGTATAATTAAACTTCTGCTTGAGGAGGGAAGGCTCGATAAACCTGGTCGTGGTTTTATTTACCAAACCCCCATAAGTTTCGGGCTAATTGATACCCGCATGCGGGTAGGTAGGCAACAGTATGCTGCTAGTATGGAGCAGATAATTGCAGCAGTAGACCAGCTAAAGGGGAATGCCTTTTGGCGCAAACGGCTTGATACTTCTGTTGATTCGGTAGACCAACAGCTTTGGCTACCCAATGACAACTGTGAAATTTCTGTTATCTCGGAAGAGGATACCGAAGAGTTAATGAAAATTGCAGGTATGAATGCAGGCGCCACCAGCTCTACAGTATCGCGGTTAAAAATAATTACGTCAGGTAGCAAGGAGCAAAAAGCATCATCATTGGTGCAGAGCACTTTTAGCGTGTCGGCCGAAAAAACCAATACCGTGGTCGATGCTTTGCTTCAGAATAGCGCTGTGGGTATTAAGAGCTCGGAAAGGGTACAAGTTCTTGATTCACCCGCTGCGTATATTCATACCTTTTAATGCCATTCATTCTATTGAAACCGACTTGGAGTTTGCTCTTAGTCGGTTTTTTGTTGTGTGCCGTGCATGGCAATTATCTAGGTGGTGAAAGTCCACTATGGGGGTTTGTAATCACTAACCATTAGCTGAAGGCAAGGGTGTCCATCGTGAGGTGGAATCTGAAGGAAGCCG
>JBBACY010000076.1:0-9386 GCA_041656735.1 Bacteroidales bacterium
GAGCCTTACGCCAAGCTGTGCGCATTGAGGGAAAAGAATTGCCTAGTACTAAGGGGGTTATATAAAAAAGTTGAAAGTTAAAAGTTGAAAGTGACAAGTGAAGAGTGAAAAGCTAAGAACTAAAAACTAAAAACTAAAAACTAAAAACTAAAAGCTAAAAGCTAAAAACTAAAAGCTAAAAACTAAAAACTAAAAGCTAAAAGCTAAGAACTAAAAGCTAAAAACTAAAAGCTAAAAACTAAGAACTAAAAACTAAAAGCTAAAAACTAAAAGCTAAAAACTAAAAACTAAGAACTAAGAACTAAAAGCTAAAAACTAAGAACTAAAAACTAAAAGCTAAAAACTAAAAGCTAAAAGCTAAGAACTAAAAGCTAAAAACTAAGAACTAAAAACTAAAAGCTAAAAGCTAAAAACTAAAAACTAAGAACTAAAAGCTAAAAACTAAGAACTAAAAGCTAAAAGCTAAAAGCTAAAAACTAAGAACTAAAAACTAAAAGCTAAAAACTAAAAACTAAAAACTAAGAACTAAAAACTAAAAATATGCGTTCCTGCTTTTTCTAGCATCATTGCGAGGGTACTTTGCGAAGTTACCGGTGCCTGAGTGTTGCACTGAGGAATTCGATGTGGCTCTCGAAGACATCGATTACAAGTTAGCAAACTTGATTGAATTATACGAAATTTAAAAAGCTAAGGGCTAAAAGCCAAGAGCAAGGTTGAGGTTAAGAGAAGTGAGTAGTGAGTAGTGAGTAGTGAGTAGTGAGTGGTGGGTTGAAGCACGAATCGGGTAACTATACGAAAGAACGAGTACATAAAAAACAAAAACAATGAGTAAAGTTGCAATACTATCATACGGCGCGGGGAATGTAGCCTCGGTACAAAATACGTTGGAGCGATTGGGTGTAAATGCATTTATATCGGACAAACCCAGTGAGCTAATGCAAGCCGACAGGCTTATTTTTCCTGGTGTTGGGCACGCCAACTATACTATGGACACTATCAATAGTAAAGGCCTCGATACCGTTCTTACATCTTTTAAACGACCTATTTTGGGTATCTGTTTAGGTATGCAGCTAATGGGCAGAACATCGGAAGAGGGCAATACGTTAGGGCTAAACCTAATGGATTTTAACGTTAAGCGATTTAAAATTCCCGAAAAAGTTCCGCATATGGGTTGGAACAACATAGAAGTAACCAATAACCCCTTATTTAAAGGTGTTCCCAGCGGTTCGTACTTTTACTTTGTGCATAGCTACTACGCCGAGCTAAGTAACAACACCATTGCAACGTGCAATTACGCTATTCCGTTTACGGCAGCAGTAAATAAAGATAATCGGTTTGGCGTACAGTTTCATCCCGAGAAAAGTGGTGACGCTGGAGTGGATATTCTAAGAAATTTTATCAACCTTTAACAAATAATTTATTTTATGAAATATCTATGATAGTAACCTCAACACGAAAGACTATTCCATAGATTTTCCATCAAAACCTTTGAAAAATAAACAGATGAAACTAATACCAGCCATAGACCTAATTGATGGTAAGTGCGTACGCCTTTTTAAGGGCGATTACGACACAACGAAAGTATATAATGACAACCCCGTTGACCAAGCAAAAGCCTTTGAGGACAAGGGAATTGAGTACCTACATCTAGTTGACTTGTCGGGTGCCAAGGCAGGTTACCCCATACATTTAAGGATGCTTGAGCAAATTACCCATAGCACAAACCTTAAGGTTGATTTTGGAGGCGGAATACGCACTCGGCGGAGCCTTGAAGATAGCCTAAGCTGCGGTGCAACACAGGTAAATTTGGGTACCATTCTTATACACCAACCCGATATTGCGCCGTTGTGGATACAGCAATTTGGTGCTCAAAAACTTATAGCCTCGGTGGATGTAATGAACCGAAAGGTAAAAGTATCGGGATGGCAAGAGGAATCGAGCATTGAGATAGATGCAGCCATTCAGAAGCTTATGGAGGATGGTTTTATCAACTTTACCATAACCGATATTGACCGTGACGGAACCCTTGGTGAACCAGCCTTTGACCTTTACCGAGAAATAATTGCAAAATTCCCTACTATAAAGTTAAATGCCAGCGGAGGAGTTTCGGCGCAAGAGCAATTAAACGTTTTAGAATCAATTGGTTGCCAAGGAACCATTGTAGGAAAAGCAATTTATGAAGGTCGAATAAAACTGCCAATAATCGCCCAAAAGCAATAAATTATTCACTTGTCACTTTTAACTTTCAACTTGTCACTTTCAACTTTTAACTTTTAACTGTTCACTTTTAACTTTTAACTTTTAACTGTTCACTTAACTTATGCTAACAAAACGAATTATCCCTTGTCTCGATATAAAAAATGGTAGAACCGTTAAGGGTGTAAATTTTCAGAACCTACAGGATGCCGGCGACCCAGTAGAATTAGCTCACCTTTACTCTTCACAGGGCGCCGATGAGCTTACCCTACTCGATATTACAGCTACCCTCGAAGGGCGACAAACCTTTTTACAGGTAGTTACCGAGGTAGCCAAAGCCATTAACATCCCTTTTACTGTTGGTGGTGGCATTAGCTCGGCTAAACAGGTCGAAACGCTTCTCTCGGCAGGCGCCGATAAGGTTTCGATTAACACATCGGCAATAGTAAACCCCAATCTTATTGCTGAATTAGCTCAGCAATTTGGCGCACAATGCGTGGTGGTTGCCATCGATACCCGATTAACCCCAAACGGTTGGGAGGTGGTAAGTTACGCAGGCACAAAGCTTACAGGACTATTGGCGGTTGATTGGGCAAAAGAATGCTACAATTTGGGCGCGGGAGAAATACTGCTTACCTCGTTTACCTCCGATGGCACAAGGCAAGGCTTTGCAATAGATATTACTCGCAGCGTTTCAGAGGCAGTGAATATTCCCGTAATAGCTTCGGGAGGTGCTGGAAATGCCCAACACTTTGTTGATGTTTTAACCACAGGTAAAGCCGATGCCGCCTTGGCGGCAGGGATATTTCACTACGGAATTTTAAACGTAAAAGCCATTAAGGAAGAGTTGCGATTGAATGGTATAAATGTGAGGCTATAAACTATTTACATAGAATAGTTGTTCTCTATTAATGCAAAAGTCAAAAGGATATATCAACGAATCGGAGAAGGCAATAATCCTTTTCGATGGATTTTGCAACCTATGCAATGCCAGTGTACACTTCATTATAAAAAGAGATAAGAAAGATTTATTCCAATTTACAACCTTCCAAAGTGATACAGGGAAGGATATTGCTAAGAAGCTGAGAATTGAGAACCTCGTATCAGACACCATAATTCTTTACCAGCGGGGAAAGGTGTACACACAATCAACCGCAGCGCTTACTATTGCCCGCAGGCTAAGCGGACTTTGGCCATTGTTATACTCATTAATTGTAATTCCCCCACCCCTTCGCAATGCCATATACAATGTAATATCAAGGAATAGATATAAATGGTTTGGCCGTAGGGATACCTGTATGCTTCCCACCAAAGAAACGCTTGAAAAATTTGTTTAATCCATAACCACCCTAGGGCTATAACATCTGAGTTTTATCTTATACAGAACGTGGCAACCTGAAGTGATATGAACAAACCAGCCATTGACTAAAGTTTAAAATAGGAGGACAAACCAATAGGAAGTAAACAGTTTACATATACTTATCGTCAGTATGTTTATCCTAATAAAATTATGCCTGCACCATTGGCAAGGTAAAACAAAAGGTACTACCTTCCCCTTCGGTGCTCTCAACCCAAATTTCCCCATCGTTCTTCTCAATAAACTCACGGCACAAAATTAGTCCTAACCCTGTACCTGGCTCGTTGGCTGTTCCTTCGGATTTTACGTTTCCATCAATTTTGAATAGCTTATCGATTACCTTTTCCGAAATACCAACCCCCGTATCGGACACACACACAGTTACCACTTTGGCATCAACCATAGCAGTTAAAGTTATTTTATCGCCATAAGTCGAGAACTTAATGGCATTGGTAACCAAATTACGTAATACTGTTAAAATCATATCATTATCAACAAAAACCTGGATATTGTCGGTTAAAGTTGAAAGTAGCTTAATTCCCTTAATATGCGCAGCACCCTCCATCTGTTTAACTATAGAGTCAACCACTTCCTTAATATCAACACTATCAGGCATAAATTGCATTTTACCCGATTGCGAACGGCTCCATGTTAGCAAATTATCAACCAATTCGTAAGCGGTATTTGTTGTTTGGGTTAACAGTTTTGCAAACCTAACAGAATCCTCTTGCTTACCATCAGTAATTTTCTCGAATAATATTTCCGACAGTCCAACGATATTACTGATAGGATTTCGGAGGTCGTGTGCAATAATGCTAAAAAACTTATCTTTTGTTGAGTTAAGCAAAGCCAACTTATCACGCTGTTTTTGAATTTCTTGCTGCGCAATTTTGAGTTCCGTAATATCCGACTCAATGGCAACTAGTTTAATAACCTCGCCCCTTTCATCGATAATTGGAGTAAGAGTTGTTTGTATCCAAATAGCTTCGCTTGCGCTTATCTTATTAAAGCTCTCATAGTTAACCGAAGTTTTTGTACTCAAGCACTCATCTACAATTTCTTTAGCATTGGGATTTTGACTAGCATCAAGCAAGCTAATACCCCGCTCTTTCATTAATGACGAAAGGTTGGTTTTATACAGTTTGAAGAAACCCTCGTTAACCCACTGGAAATTGGTGTATGCATCCATTATAAGCACCGCATTATCGGTTTCTTTGGCAACAATTGAGAGTTTTTGTAATTCTCTGTTATTATCCTCGAGAACTTTTGCCTGAGCGGTAATTTCTTCCTGGCGAATTTCCAGCTCGGCCTGCTGCTCCTCGAGCTGAGTATTCACTTCCGATAGTTCAGCTGTTCGTTGCATTACTATTTTTTCGAGCCTTAAATTAGCCGCTTTATGCCGCTTAGAGTTTAATTTAAGTATAATACTCATTACCAAAACAATAACAATAGCATACATAATATACGCCACAACAGATCTATACCATGGCGATAATATGGTGAAATAGAATACATCTTCGCTACTTTCTACACCAAAAATATTTTTTGCCTTAACCCTAAAAGCGTATCTACCCTCTAATAGGTTGGTGTACTCCTTAAATGGTAGTTTACTCCACCCCGACCATTGTTTGTCGAACCCCTCAAGGTAGTAGCTGTACTCATTGTCATTTTCCTGAGCAAAAAATATTGCTGCATACTCAAAAAGTAGTGAGTTATTCTTAAACTCAATTCTAACAGGGCTTTTATCTGTAATTATAGCCTCACTATGATATTCGCCATTCGTTGGAGTTTTGCAAAAAAATATGGAATCATTGGACAACGTAATCCGCCTGATTCTAGTATTAAATTCCATATCGTAGCCAAAAGTATCACCAACACTGTACTTAAATAACCCTTCGGTGCCACCAATCCATGTTGTTCCGTTTTTCTCTACATAAAAGCCAAGCACCAACATTTCAGGAATTTGTTTAAAAGGTTTTGTAACCCAGCGGAACTTGCCTTTATCGCTTGCCTGCAGATATCCAGTTTCACTCTGTTTATTGTTAAGTCCCGAAATCCAAATCCTGTCGGTTGTTGAAGAGTAAAAAGAAAACACATCCTTCTCGCCAGTACAAAACACACTTCCAAAAGTTGAGTCGGGTTCCATTAAATCAGTAGTTGGATTATAGCGATTTATCCCTCCGTTAGATCCAACAACAAACCCCTCTTTATAAGGGAAAATGATTGGGTTCTTAGTTGATGCCAGCCCTTGTTCGGTTTTGTAATAGGTTATCTGCGAGTTTTTCAAAAATCCATCGTGAGTTAGTTTAACAACACCATTTCTGAATGTGCCCAGCCAAAGCGTGTGCTCATCAATCTCATATATACTTCTAATATTTTCGTTAAAATTTTCAGTCATACCTTTTAACAACAACGCTCCGTTAGAGTATTTGTAAACAAGGATACCCTCTGTTGTACAAGCGTACAATATATTATCATAGAACTTACTTTGCAAAAGCTCATAAATATAGTAGGTTGAAGAATGCACAAGCCGCTGCATTGTTTTATTCTTAATACGGTATATCCCATTGCTAGTTCCAGAAAGCATAAACTCCTCATTCGTTCTGCTATCGGTAAAAGGAATCATAGTCCAGCTTGTGGTATTAAGTCCAGCAATTTTTTTAATATCATTATTTTCAATATAAAACAACCCTTGATGTGTACCTACATACAAGGTGCTATCGTACCTGTAAATTGACTCCACATTCCCATCCAGACCGTCTTTAACATCCCAAAAAGATATAGATGACGCAATACTTACCTTGCTAATACCATTATTGCTTGCAATCCATAAAAAGCCCTGTTTGTCAATATAAATATTATGCAATCGGTTTGTTGTTAAGCCCATTGTTCTATCAATTTTACTAACGGTCTGCCCTTCGGCATCAACCACAAAGCAGCCTTCACCTGGAGTACTAACATAGAAGAAGTTTCCATATTGCTGTGCCTTTGAAGGAAGGTTGAACTTTGAAATATATTTATCGAGTTCCGAGGGCAGTTTTCTGAGCATCTCAGGCGAGTTTTCAGAACAGGGTGAATAGTAATATATACCATTCTTGGTCCCAAGAAAAACAGTAGAATCGTTAACAGCAAGAGACACTTCAACCTTATTCTCTTTGAACAAACTCGCGGAGGAAGCCTCAACAAGGGTATCGTTTTTTACAATGCACAGGCCTCTGTCTTTAACAGGTACATAAACATCGCCATCTAAAACAAAGCTTTGCCCATACGCCATATTACTACTGTCAATGGCGGCTAAGCTTCCTTCCGAAAATTTAAAAATATATAAATCGGTAGCAAAATACACATCGTTTTCAACACAATGAATTTCCCAAACATCCTTAAACTTTCTTTGCCAATTGGGCAATAGGGGCTCAACCGAAACAAACTGCGTGCACTTTTCGCCTAGCTCTAAATAACCCATTTCGTTATTTCCACCCACCCAAATTCGCCCGTTACCATCCTTGGCAAGCGTACGCGCAATATCTCGATTGTCTGATAGTACTATAAGGTTCCAGCGAACCCCATCGTACTCAAGAACTCCATCGGTATTACCGAAATACATAACGCCCCTATCGTCCTGAACAATAGCCCAATTTTGCACATGAGCACCATATTCTTTAGGCAGGTAATTTCGAACAAAAGGCTTTCCTACCTCCTGCGTAATGCCTATTCTACATAAAAATAAAAGGCTAAAGACAATAAAAACTTTTTTCATCAACACAAAACTTGTTAGTTACTGGTTCAGCGTTATTTGATTAATAAAAAAAACTGCTCCTTAATTTTGACATCCTTGCAAGCAAGTTTCGAAAATGCTCTGTATAAGTGGTAAAGCATATTTGAACTCAGGGAACCGATATTGAATAAAATATGGTGATAATAATAGTGAAAATTTAGTCAATTAGTACAATTAGGTTGATATAAATTACAGAGTCTTGCTGGCGCAAAAAGCGTTCACAGGCTAGCTCGAAACATTAAAGTTTTTTACTTTTAACAATTGCTTATATGGGCTATTGAATAGTTCATTGTTCAGCTTTGCAAAGCAAAAAAAACAATCACTATAAAACAGTGTTCAAAACCTGCTTATTACTCATTGAATGTGCCTTACTCCGTTTGTAACTTTATCCATTTAGTAATCTCGTGTAATGCTTCTGGCGAAAATGTTTGCTCAATAATAGAGTATTCTGACGGAGAACCTGTTTCACATTCTTGAAATAGATGGTTCAGATTTGGGAACTCTATTGTGGTAACATTTTTATTTCCACCTTTATTAAGTGCATTTTTAATTGCCGTCAGGTTTTCGGTTGGCGGAACCTGTAAATCTTTTTCCCCATTAACAGCCAAAACTGGGCACTTTACCTTTTCAAGTGTTGTGGCAGGGTCAAACCGTATAAAAAATAGCATCCAAGGGCTTGTAAGTTGATTAATTTGACGCGAAACATATTCCTCTTGTGCCATTGCGTCTGCAATTTCAGCATTGGTATCGTTATTAAGCATTTTGTTTATCAGGCTCGTGAGGTCTGCTTTTAGTGAAGAGCCATCGTTAGACTCAATAACCATTTTAAACAATTCTGTATTTAGGTTTTTGGCCTTCTTAATGTCCGATTCGGAAACATTTGAAGCCCTAGCAATTAGTTCTTGCTGAAGTAACAATAATTTATCGCCCCGAATTCCTGTGCCGGCTAATAGAACGATAAAACTCACATCTTTTGATTTTGAAGCAACCATAGGTGCAATTATGCCCCCTTCACTATGTCCAATTAGGCCAATTTTCTTTTTATTTACCTCTTTCCGTGTTTTTAAATAAGCTATTGCACTCTCAACATCGGTGGCAAAGTCGGCCGATGTTGCAGTACTAAAATCGCCTGTTGATTCTCCAACTCCCCTATCGTCGTATCGTAAAACTCCAATCCCGTTTCGGGTTAAATAATCGGATATTACTAAAAAAGGTTTGTGTCCTAGCAACTCTTCGTTCCTATCTTGCGGGCCACTTCCTGTAATCAGAATTACTACCGGATACTTCCCTTCCTTTTTTGGCAGAGTTAATGTGCCTGCTAGTGATATATTAGCTTTTGTATTTTGAAAAATTACATCCTCCGAGTAGTAAGGATAAGGCTCAATAGGTTCCTGTGGTCGTTTTACTTCCTCTTTTTCAATTTTTTGTCTTGTTAAATTTAGAGGAAAGTTTTGACCAAACTGTGTAAAAACCCCAATCACTTCATCCCCCTTTAGCTCGCCATTATACTCAATACCAATATTTGTAACAGTAAATTTAACATTCGGGTTTTCAAAAGTGATACTTGTTACAGGAATGCCCGTAGCCCCTTGGTCTGGGCTATCTAGAGTTGCAGTATACCCATTATCGGTTTGGGTAACATTCAAAACAAGACGTAACTGAATTCCCTGTATTTTTAGGGCGCCATTCCACTGACCTGTAATATCTTGTGCAAATAAGCTAAACGAAATTAATGCTGCGAGCAGCAAAAATGCAAACCTTTTCATATAGAGAGTTTTTTGTAATAAAAATATGGTCAATTTTGAAACTCGTGCAATTTATAAAATATATTGGGTTTTAGGTAAAAATAGTATGGGGATGGGGTTTGCGAACCCGAATTGGTAATACTGAATAAAAAAATTGAAAACTAAAGGCTGGTAAGGTTGAGGCTGAGAGAGGGAAGAGTGAAAAACGAAAAACTAAAAACTAACAGCCAAAAGTAAAAAGTAAATATAAGGTTTGCGTACCCGAGTGAGCATCGCTAATATCAAAGAGATTCACTGCGTCGAACTCGAACTT
>JBBACY010000077.1:0-9288 GCA_041656735.1 Bacteroidales bacterium
GAGGGTTCCTTTCGAGTTCCTTCAGTATTTCCGAAGCACGTTTTACCACGCTGGGAGGCATCCCGGCCATACGAGCAACATGAATACCAAAGCTGTGAGCACTCCCGCCCGGCACAAGTTCGCGCAGAAAGATTACCTTATTGTCCAACTCCTTTACCGAAACGTTGTAATTTTTAATCCTCGAAAAAGTACCCTCCATCTCATTCAGCTCATGGTAATGTGTTGCAAACATTGTTTTTGCTTTACCAATAGGGTTCTCGTGAATATATTCGGTCATTGCCCATGCAATTGAAATTCCGTCGTAGGTTGAAGTGCCTCGCCCAATTTCATCGAGTAAAATTAGGCTTCTACTCGAAATATTATTTAGTATGCTTGCCGCCTCATGCATTTCAACCATAAAGGTCGATTCGCCTAACGATATATTATCGGAAGCCCCAACCCGGGTGAAAATCTTATCAACCAACCCTATTTTAGCCGATTTAGCCGGCACGAACGATCCCATTTGCGCCATAAGCACAATTAGCGCAGTTTGCCTTAGCAGCGCCGATTTACCCGACATATTAGGTCCTGTAATAATAATAATCTGCTGACTATCGGAATTTAGCAGTACATCGTTCGAAACGTATACCTCGCCAATGGGCAGCATTCGCTCAATAACAGGGTGCCTACCACCTTTTATGTCAATAGTATCGGTTTGGTTAACTTCGGGCTTGCAGTAATTATTCTCGGTAGCCGTTGTGCCGAACGACTGCAGGCAATCGAGCTGGGCCACAAGCCCAGCGTTTAATTGAATTGAGGCAATATACTCTGAAAGGCTTAAAACTAGCTGCTCAAAAAGTCGAAATTCTATGCTCAATACTTTCTCTTCGGCACCCAAAATCTTGGCTTCGTACTCCTTAAGTTCTTCGGTAATATAGCGCTCTGCCGCCACAAGAGTTTGCTTCCGAACCCACTCTGGCGGAACTTTATCTTTATGAGTATTTCGAACCTCGAGATAGTAACCAAAAACATTATTAAAACTAATCTTTAGCGAGGGAATCCCGGTTCGTTCAGACTCTCGCTGCTGAATACCAATAAGATACTCCTTGCCCGAGTGCATTATCTCTCGAAGCTCATCGAGTTCAGCATTAAGCCCCTTGGCAATAACTTTTCCTTTGCCAATTTGAGCAGGTGGGTCGGCCACAATTTCGCGCTCAATCCTTTCTCTTATAAGCGAGCAGAGGTTAATTTGCTCACCAATACGCATTAGGGTAGGCTCTTCGGAATCGGCACACAATTGCTTGATGGGAACAAGCGCTAACAGCGCATTTTTGAGGCTAACCATTTCGCGCGGAGCAATGCGTCCAACAGCAGCTTTTGAAATTATCCGCTCCAAATCGCCCATACCACGAATATGCTCACGCAGCAAATCGGCCATTTCAGGGTTAGCAATTAAATGCTCAACGGCATTTAACCTCTCGGTAATGGGCTTTTCATCTTTTAAAGGTAACGAAATCCACTTTTTAAGTAATCGGCTCCCCATGGGCGACACCGACTTATCGATAACCTCAACCAACGTTTTAGCGCCCTCGTTTACCGAATAGAAGAGTTCGAGGTTTCGAACAGTAAACTTATCGAGCCAAACATACTTATCCTCATCAATTCGCGAAATGGTTGATATATGCTTAATCCGATTATGCTCGGTAATATCGAGGTAGTAAAGAGTAGCGCCTGCAGCAATAACACCTAAAGTTAACCCCTCTATACCAAAGCCTTTAAGACTAGGAGTTTGAAAATGATTCATCAACTTTTCACGGGCGCCCTGTTCGTTGTAAGCCCACTCATCGAACTTGTAAGTATAGTAACGAGTTCCGAAAAACTCGGTAAATTCTCTAAATTTTGAACGCTCAACCAAAACCTCCTTGGGGTTAAAGTTGGTTATAAGCTTATCGATATACTCTAAAGAACCCTCTGCAACATAAAATTCGCCGGTTGATATATCGAGAAAAGCTACACCTGCAAACTTCTTATCTAAATGTACGCAGGCTAAAAAATTATTTTCTCTTCTATCAAGTACATTGTCGTTAAACGAAACTCCAGGGGTAACCATTTCGGTAACTCCCCGTTTTACTATTGTTTTGGTCAACTTCGGATCCTCGAGCTGCTCACAAATAGCAACTCGCTGCCCTGCCCTTACCAACTTTGGAAGATAAGTATCTAGCGCATGATGAGGAAACCCTGCCAACTCAACAAATGAGGCAGCACCATTTGCACGACGGGTTAGTGTAATACCCAGTATGTCGGCAGTTTTTATGGCATCCTCGCTAAATGTTTCGTAAAAGTCGCCAATCCTAAAAAGCAAAATTGCATCGGGATGCTTTCGCTTAATAGAGTTATACTGCTTCATTAATGGGGTTTCGACGGGGCTTTTCGATGAACTCAAAATACAACAATTTATAATTAACAAAGAGGGTTCAATTCTCACAAAAATACGAAACCATATTGAGTTTCATAACGTTTTTTGCTGTTATTGAGCAATTTATTTGCTGAAAGTAAACCCATATACTACTGCGGAGATTACTTAAAAAAGACGTTCTCAACATTTTGATATCAACAACAACCGAAACAATATAGGTTTGACTATACAAAAATATTACGTTTTATGTATTATGATAAAGAGAACGATATTTCACAATCAAAGTTAGAAGAAACCTTGAGGACAGAACATCGCAAAAGCAGATACCAAAAGTAAAACTAGAGGTAATACAAACTAAAAGTGACTCTGCTATTAATATCGCTTAGTTAAGGGTGTTGGCTTCGGCTTCGCTCAGCCTGACCGTCACCCTTGAGCAAAGTAGAAGGGGACGGTTATAATTGAATAGTAGGCTAAACTTCGCTTAACTAAACAACATTAATTTCTTCTATTATTAAAAAACACTATTGTCCGGTTAAAATGTATTACTAGATACGATTCGTTTTTCGATGGGCATTGGCCGGTGAGCCGAAAAACAAGCAAAGTGGGCGTTAAGAAAAATCTGCTGTTTGCAGCACCGACCGCAGGGAGGTGCAAGTTCAGATTTTTTAGCCTACAACGCGTAGTTTTTCGAGTGAGGCGGGCGTAGCCTTGAATTTCTTTGCTTACTTTCTGGTTTCAAGACAAGAAAGTAAGTGGGGTCTGGGGCAAAGCCCCAACAATTGTAAATAGTTGAGAAAAGTGAATTGAGAGCATTGTTTTCTGCTATAATACACAAGTTAAAAACTAAGCCCCTAAAATGGGATATTCGTGGTTTTATCAGCAAAAACAAGGGGTTTGTAATGATTTCTGAATTTTTACCGGACACCAATGATTAAAAAACAGAAAGGGGAGCAATAAACTTATTCCTTCCCTAAAAAATGAGTTTGTTAAAACAGTCTTGAAAATTCTATTGTAAAGATTAACAAGGAAATACAGCGACTTGAACCTACTTGTTACGCATTCTTAGGTATATGCTTGTAAGCACATTTTTTGTATACAACGGAAAATCGCCTTTCATCATCCAAGCATAGTAGCTGGGCTCCTTTGATAGAACATCCTCAACCGATTTGCCTTTATGTTTTCCAAAGTTAAAAACCTCTAAGCCATTTTCATCGAAAATGATTCGACCGGCAAAATCGGCATTCTGCTTATGTGTGCTAAACTCTGCAAGGAAATCGACATTATTCTGCAACTCAGGATACCTGTCGAGCTGTGACTTAAGCACCTCGAATGTTGCAACGGTATCGGCCTCAGCAGTATGTGCTCCTATCAAATCCTTATCACAGTAAAATTTGTAAGCAGCCTCTAGGGTACGTTTCTCCATTTTATGGAAAATAGTTTGCACATCAATAAACTTACGTTTTCTGAAATCGAAATCAACATCGGCCCTAAGAAATTCCTCTGCCAATAGCGGAAAGTCGAACTTATTTGAGTTAAACCCTGCTAAATCGCACCCCTCCATAAACTGTGCAAGCGATCTTGCAATCTCCTTGAAGGTAGATTCGTTTTTAACATCCTCATCGGTTATACCGTGTATTGCAGTGGAATCGGGTGGAATTGGAATGGTGGGATTAACCCGTCTGCACTTAATCTCTTGCGTGCCATTGGGCATTATTTTTAACGCAGCAATTTCCACAATTCGGTCGTTTACCACATCTATACCAGTGGTTTCTAAATCGATAAAGACTAAAGGGTTCTTAATATTTAGATCCATATTTACAGTATTAACTAGCTAAAAAACTGAAGCTGCTGCCGGTTAGGCAGCAGCTTCATATATTGGGTTAAATAAAAGATTATTAAGCACTAACCATCATAGGCATTAGCAGCATTAAAACTTCCTCATCTGGATTATCGTTTACTGCAGGGAACAGTAGACCAGCTCTGGATGGGTCGGAAAGTGATAACACCACATCGGCTGACGAAATATTTGCAAGAATATCAATTAGGAAAACCGATTTAAACCCAATTTCCATATTATCGCCCTCGTACTGGCACTGTAGGCTTTCGTGTGCAGATATTGAAAAGTCTAGGTCTTGAGCCGAAACAACAATCTGATTTCCTGTTAACGAAACCTTTACCAAGTTGCTTGCCTGATTTGTAAACGGCGCAACGCGGCGAAGTGAGTTATAAAAATCAAGCCTGTCAACGGTAGCCATATTGGGATTATCAACAGGAATAACTGAGTTGTAATTTGGGTATACACCCTCAACCAACCTACAAACTAGCGAGTATTGCTCAAGGATAAAAATAGCGTTCTTCTCATCGAACTCAACGGTAATATCGGCATTGCCCTTCACAATATTTTTAAGCAGCGACGCAGGCTTTTTTGGTAGAATAAAAGATCTTTCCTCTTGTGCTGTCACATCGAGCCTCTTGTAGCGAACCAGCTTGTGCGCATCGGAAGCAACAAAAGTTAGCGCTTCGGGTGATAACTCGAGCAGAATACCATTCATTACGGGTCGCATCTCATCGTCGGCAGTAGCAAACAATGTTTTTGCTATTCCGCTAAGCAAAGCACCTGCAGGAACCCTGAGTGATACTTTTTTGCTCTCATCAATTTGTGGTGCTACAGGGAAATCTTCGGCTGGCTGCCCCACAATATTAAACTCACCCCTATCAGAAGATAGCTTAATGGCAAGCGTTTCGTCGTTTATGTCGAAGGTAAGCGGCTGCTCCGAGAACTCCTTTAGGGTATCAACCAAAATACGGTAAGGAATAGCAACTACACCATCGTCGGTTACATTCTCAAGTTTAATGGTTGTCTTGAGAGTTGTCTCAAGATCAGAGGCTGTAATCTCAAGGTCGTTGCCCTGAAGATTGAAAAGAAAATTATCAAGTATGGGTAGGGTGTTTTTCGAGCTAATAACCCTACTAACCACCGATAGGTGGCTTAGTAATTCTGTGCTGGAAACTACAAATTTCATCTGTCTGGTTTTTAGTTTTCAACGGTACTGATGTAACATCCATAGAATAGCCATTGCCTTGTGTGGCAACGCCTTATCGTGAATGGTTCATCTGTATCGATTTTTAAAATAGTTAACAAATGTAGCGTTTATGTTATTACATTATAATATACTTTACAAACATACTGTTTTAAAGTATTAGCTGTGTTGCTTAATGGCTTTTTCTTCGCATTGCTTGTGCGCTGAAAATCAGTACATTTTATAGTAATAAAACGAAAACAATAATACAACTTTTTAGTTAAATTGACAAGTCTATTATTAGAAATTATGATGTAAGAAATGAAATGCCTCGAAGTAATGAGTAGAGATCGATGTAATTAACTAAAAAAACCTGATTTTTAGCAGCCACCTCAACATAAACGCGATTTAAATCTACATTTACTGTGCCACCTAACTCATCGGTATACTCCTTAACAGGAATGGGAAAAATATTTAGAACAGTGGGGCCAGCTGAGGTAAAAACATTGAACACAAAATCGGGGTTGGCAGAACTCAGCTGAGCCCTTTGGTGGCTAGTTAACTCGGCAATACCCTGGTGAGGAATTTGGGTTAACGTGATCAGGAAATTAAGCACCTTATCATTGTCCGCATTCTTTACCTCGAGCCCGCTGTACAGGCTTAAAACTCTATACTTTTCATTGCCAACAACGTCTATCCTGAAGGCTTTTTCGGGTTCGTGAGGCACGTCTACCTCAACTGCTATAATTTGAGAAAAATTGGGGACTGGCACCTGACTATCACCCCAATAGCTTTCATCAACCTTAATTAAACTGGCTATACTGCCATCATAATTGGGCAGTTCCAGCTTGTAAACCGTTTCCCCTCTTCCAGTGTAACCAACCGTTGTAAGGTTTAACGCATCGGTATCGAGAATCCAGTAGCTAAGTATTTCCTTCCTTTTACTAAAAAACTCAATGTGTTTTCCATAACGCTGAACAGCATCAATCAAGCTATCATTTACACTAAGAGAAACGGGGCCTGCATTTTGCAGTCGGGATGCCACGCGAAAGAAGGTATTAATAGCATCGTCGCTCACCTGAAATTTATCGTTAAGCAACCACCCGCCCGATGAGTTAGCCTCAAGGTTAACGCTTGACTCACCATCAATAATAACTATACGGGTAACGCTATTTTCAGTATTTATTGCAAAATTTGTTTCAGCATTTTTGCGCCTACTTCTAGTAGTGTTCACTACCAAAACAAGGGCTGCAAAGACTAAAATCAAAAGGAATACCCAGTGCTTTTCTATCAATTTTGACGTTTTCATCTATAGCAAATCAAATTTAAAATCATCTATTTAGATGACCCATAACGCTTTCGGCGAATGAGTAACCAGACACCTACCACAAGAAGTAAAACCAACGATGGTACAACAAGGTTTATTACCTGCCACTGAATACGCTGCCCAAGCACCTTGTTTTTATCAAGTAACCTTAGCTTAAACTCACGGGTGCGCAGGTTAATTAGCCCCTTATCATCGTTCAGATAGTTAATAACATTAACCAAAAACTCTTTATTACCATAGGTTTGGCGCGAGTATCGATCGTAGCCAAGCGGTGTAACGTACGCCCCATCGGCCCGCTGAGTAACCTCATTTCGAATAATATCGGCATCGGAAATTACTACCATTCGGGTAGGTACGCTCTGCTCGTGAAAGCTAAACGGATTACCGTTATTAAAATTGGTTAAAGGCCTGTTGTTAAATGCGGAAGGGAAAACTCCTTCGAGCAGAACAGCCACAGGTAAATTTTGTTGGTTAAACTCCGTTTCGAGCGGGGTTCGCTCTACCTGCCTAAGATTAACAAACAATGGCACATTAAGAACTCGGCTATAGGGCGAAGATTTAAGCAAGATTTGCTTACTAATTTGCGAATCCATCCCAACAGTATCTATTGGACTAACAAAACGACTGAAAATTAGGTTCAGATTGCGAGTAATTGGGTGAGAATTGGGTGCATTAAGCAAAGGATAGTAAACCCATGGTGCTGGTACAAACTTAGAATTCTGATTAGCAAGTGCCATATTTACAGGTATTACAGCACATTGCATATCCTGAATTAATGTGGGATTTACCCTTGCACCAAATTTAAAAAGTATGTCCTCGAGATTATGATCATTTGGAAAAGCTAAGGTAGTTGAACCCTGCGATAAGCTATCGATACTCGCATTAACGCCATCAACAATCCACAGCACCTTGCCACCACCCATAATGTACTGATCGAGCACCAGCTTATCGGCTTCGGGAACACGCTGGGTTGGCCCAGCCATTACTACCACCGAATAAGGGTTCAATCCGCCTACTTCGCCTCCCAGAAAAACCCTGTGAACCTCGAACTGCTTTACCAGTTCCTGTGCAATATCGCCTGTTTCTAACTCGTTAAGCTGCCCATGCCCATGCACAAAAGCCAGCTTAGGTAAATTATCGGGTTTTAGTGCCATTATGCTGCTCACCAAGGTGTATTCAAGACCCTGAACCGATATATTGATATTCTCCTCGGCGCTTAATGCCGGATTATTCTTCAGAAGGTTTACTACACGCTCCTTACCCTTGTAACTTATAATTGCCCCAGGGAAGATCGTTTTTTGAGTTGATCCGCCACGAGGATTATTTTCCTGTATATTTGTAGGTTGTAACCCCTTATCGTATAAATCGCGTACAAAAGCATCGCGCTCTGCCTTATCAATAGGTTGCAAAGGGTTGATAAATTCGTATTGGAACATTCGATTACTATGCGTGCTAAATTCGTCGAGCAATTCTTTTAACTCTCGGCGCATACGCCTAAACCCCATAGGCAAATCACCATCAAGGTATACCCTAACATTCACTATATCGTCAAGGTCGGCAAGCACTTCCTTTGTAGGCTTATCGAGCGTGTAACGCTTCTCGGCGGTTAAATCTATTCTGAAATTAATAAAACTGGAGATGTAAACAAGAAGCACAATGGTAATTACACCCATTGCAAACTCGGCTACATTCCTTCTTCCCATTTGTGAACTCATATTACGGTACTAATTAATTTACGCAAAAATGTATTACCACTTCCGACTTTGTAAAACCATTCGTGTTGCCAGAACAAAAAAAGTGGCCAAGCCAATAAAATAAACTATATCGCGCGAATCGACCACTCCCCGACTTAGGGAAGCATAATGCTCATTAATTCCAAAGGAAACAATTATATGCTGAATATCTCTAAATACATACAACGACGCTAGAGAATCGAGCCCAGTGTAAAGTAAAAAGGAGAGCACTACACCAATAATAAACGAAATAATATGATTTTGGGTGAGGCTAGATGCAAAAATACTAATTGCTGCGTACCCTGCTGCCAAAAAGAATAATCCGATAAATGACCCCCAGGTTCCTCCCGTATCAATGTTGCCCACCGGATTACCCAGCAGATAAACCGACAGGAAAAATACTAATGATGGTAACAGCGTAATTAACACCAAAACCACGGCGGCAAAATATTTGCCTAAAACAAGCTGTAAATCAGAGATAGGGCGCGTTAGCAAAAGTTCTATAGTTCCCGTTTTTTTCTCCTCAGAAAACGAACGCATGGCAATGGCAGGAACAAGAAAAAGGAATACCCACGGTGCTATGATAAATAGCGTATCGAGGGTTGAGTAGCCCCCGTCGAGCACGTTTAGCTCGCCTGGAAAAACCCATATAAACAAACCGTTAACGACTAAGAATGCTATAGCGACTATTAAGCCGGTTAACGATGAGAAGAAGCTATTGAGCTCTTTTACAAAAATTGCATACATAACACTATAAGTTTGATACAAAAATAGCTGATTTTGTGAAACAACCCTTACATAACTTCTGTTAAA
>JBBACY010000078.1:0-8796 GCA_041656735.1 Bacteroidales bacterium
GAAGCTTAAATAGCATCCAGAAGGGTATAGGATATTTTTTTGCTTTTTTTTTAATTTCGGATAAAACTGTTGTTGTTAATCAAAATCTAGCTCTTCACTGTCAAGGTTTCCGGATTTGGCAGTACTAATATAGTATTTCGACGGCGTACTGTCAGTTTGCTCATGTTCGTATACAGGGATGGGTCTAAATCCTAACTTGTTTAACGAGGCCATGGCTGCCTTATTATCAAAATCAGACTCAATGAGCACCGTTTTGAACAAATCCTTTTCCGCCGCCCATTTAAGTATTCCACGCATTGCCTCATATCCATAGCCTTTACGTCGATAAGGCGATTCGATGCTAAAAAAAACTTCAACCTCGCCCTGCACATTGGGTTTTCCATTAAAAGTAAACAGGCCTACAATTGATTTCAACTCTGGGTCAATAATGGTCCATAGGGTGTGAAACAGGTATTCGGGTGACTTGTTTAACCAGAGGTCCTTTTTTTGCTCCAACATTTCGGCTAATTCAGCACAATAGGCGCTAGGCAGATTTAATCCTGAAATATTACATTCTGCCATTTTCTCGAACTCGGCTCTTGATTCGATAATTGTTTTAAGTTCGTCGAGGTTTAGTGGCGCAATCTCTGTTCGTTTAGTCTGTATTTTCATGGCTGATGATTTCTAATAGCAAATGCTGGTTCGGTTTAAGTTAGAATTTAGCCGCTCACAACTATTTCGGCAAGTTGGGCTATGTTTAGGTTGGCAAAATTACCCGACGACATAAGCAGTAAATTTGAATTACCCCACTCCAAATCAACAAGATACTGAAGCAACTCGGAGGCGTTATCGAAAACCTTTAAGTTTTCGTTTCTGAAGCTGTCAATAACCATTTTACGGCTTATGGGTGGTAGCTTTTTATGCTCAAGTGTTACTGGGTTATAATACACTATAGGATGCGTGGCATCATTTAGAGTGCCTTTATACTCATCCAAGAAATCTTTATTTAAACTGCTAAAGGTGTGTAACTCGAGGCACGCCACCAGAGTTCGATTAGGGTAAGTTTCTTTTAATGCCTTAACCGTTGCTGCCACTTTAGATGGAGCATGCGCAAAATCGAGAAACACGTCGGTTGAGGCGCCCTGCTTTATTCGCTCCAACCGCTTAGCTGCCCCTTTAAAAGTAGATATGGATTTATAAAATTGTTTACCACTTATACCCAGTAGGCTACAAACCTCTTTGGCTGCCGATATGTTCTCCATATTATGGCTGCCGAAAACCTCAAGTTCAACCTCTCCGTGGGCTGTATCTAAGTATATTTTACTATTATCTACTTTATGGGCGTGGGCAAGGTACGGTACGGTGCTTATGTTATCGGGTGCATTGGCTGCAATCTGCGCGGCAAATTTATCGTTAGCGCAGTAAATAAGGTGCCCGTTGGGCACAATAGTTTGCGTAAACAGTTCAAATTGCTTTAGGTACTGCTCAAATGTTGGGAACACATTAATGTGATCCCATGAAATACCCGAAATAACAGCAATATGAGGTTTGTATAGATGAAACTTTGGGCGAGGGTCAATTGGTGAAGTTAGGTACTCATCACCCTCAAAAATGGCAATATCAGTGTTATTCGAAAGCCCCACCATATTTTCAAAGCCTTCAATTTGAGCGCCCACCATATAGTCGAAATTTCTCCCCACATCCTTAAGCACATGCATAATCATTGATGTTATGGTAGTTTTTCCATGGCTCCCGCCAATTACCACACGGGTTTTATTTTTGGTTTGCTCAAACAGATACTCGGGGTACGAATAAATTTTAATGCCCAGCTCTTTTGCACGAGCAAGTTCGAGGTTATCGGCACGGGCATGCATTCCCAGAACTACGGCATCAAAAGTACGGTCTAACTTTTCGGGAAACCACCCTATGTCGTTGGGTAGCAACCCATTCTTCTCCAATCGGCCACGCGAGGGGTCGAAAATTTCGTCGTCGGAGCCCGATATGAAGTAACCTTTTTGCTTCAGAGCGATGGCTAGATTGTGCATGGCGCTACCGCCAATGGCTATAAAATGGATTTTCATGGCAATTCTTTAGTATTACAAAGTTAACCAAAATAATTGTTGCTATCACATTTCCGAAATTTGATCATTTTTTTTAGGGGACCCTATGGATTTATACTTGGCAGGAAAACAATCAAATTTTAAGGTCAGAGTTTTCTGGAAAGAAGGTAAATGATGGTCTGAATTTAAGCGTAAAGGTAGTGCTGAGGCCTGGGTTCGAAGTAGCTGTTAGCCCACCATTATTAAGCCTAACCAGCTGCCGAGATATGCTAAGACCAATGCCGTTCCCTTCCTCCCGAGTGGTAAAAAAAGGAATAAAAACTTCATCAATAATCTCGGGGGGTATACCTGGCCCATTATCGCTAACCGCTAGCATAACCTCGCCCCTACTATTTGCCCATGACGATAGGGTGATTTTGGCATTGGGACTATCCGCAAGAGCATCGGCTGAGTTTTTAAGTAAATTGAGCAACACCTGTAATATTTGGCTCTCATCAACTCTTACTATTTGCGCATCGTTCTCCAGTTGGGTGTAAACACTAATTGTTTGTTCGGTAAACTTTGACTTGAAAAGTATAAGCGTTTTCTCAAAGAGATTTTTAACCAAAACTTCCGATATTTCGGGCTTTGGTAAACGGGTAAGGTTACGGTAATTCTCAACAAAGCGTGTTAGGCCCTGCCCCTGCTCACAAATTACACCTAATGCTCGGATAGTTCTTCCGATTAGCGCCTCATCAACCTCGGTGGCACTTATTGGTTCAACTTCTTTTACATATTGGTTGCGAAGATTCTCCGAAAGTGACGTGATGGGTGCAATGGCATTCATTATTTCGTGGGTAAGTACTCGTATAAGTTTTAACCATGAGTCGAGCTCCTTCTCATCCAGCTCCTTTTTTATATCCTGTACGGAGAGCAACTTAAGCTGCTCGTTGTTATTTGTAAAGGCACTGGCCTTAACCAGCAGGGTTACCGGCCCGTTTTTGCCACTTAGGATAATTGTTTGTTCTTGGTTTGCCCTTATACCGTTGGCTAGCTTGGCTAGTTTTGTATCAACTTTATCCAGCTGGCGAATATGGGTTAGCTGATTTAAGCCCAGCAACTTTTTTAGGCTCGAATTGCAGTTAACAATAAAACCTTGGCTATTTATGGACATAACCCCCACGGTAATATGCTCAATCATAGCCTCAAAATACTTCTCTTGCCTTAGGTTCTCGATATGAATTTGCTCTATATGCTCCGAAATTCTTCGAAGATTATAGCTAAGAGCCGTTAACGTTTTACTACCCTTATAGTTTGGAATTGACAAGCTAAAATCGTCATTTCTTACTGCATCAAAAAAGTAGGCAATGGTTCTATTCGTTTTATTTACATACCAAACTAGATTTATTGCTAGAAAAACCACCCCAGTTAGCGCGGTAACACCGAGGTAAATTGGCTGCTGGCTGCTGAAAATCCAGCCAGCAAATATACTCAGCAGCACAATAGCTACTATGCGAGTTATTATATTTACAAAAAACGAGTTAGTCATAGGGGGAACCTCTTTGCAGGCCTAGTAATTGAGCCCATATTTTCGCATCTTATTGTAAAGTGTTTGCCTTGTAATGCCCAGCTGGCTAGCGGCTGCCTTAATATTACCAGTATTCTTTTCAATGGCAAGTGAAATCATCTTCTCCTCCATCTCTTCAAGTTTCATAACATTTGTATCGGCTTGCACACCCACCGATGAGTATGAGAAAAAATCGGCAACCTTTAGCTTACCCGACTCGCCCATAATAACAGCCTTTTCGATAGTATGCTCTAGCTCACGAATATTACCTGGCCACGAATACTCCATTAGCTTATCCTTTGCCTGCTGCGTAATAGAGAGCGATAGCTTGCCATATTTCTCTGAATACTTTTTAAGAAAATACTCTGCTAGGGGCATTATATCATCCTTACGCTGTCGCAAAGGGGCCACTTCAATTTGAATGGTATTAATTCGGTACAGCAAATCCTCGCGAAACTGCCCACTGTAAACCAATTCGCCCAGGTTCTTGTTGGTTGCGCAAATTAGCCTTATGTCTATTGGCGTGGGTTGGTTTGAGCCAAGCCTAGTTACCTCACGGTTTTGCAGCACCACAAGCAATTTCGACTGCAACTTTAACGGCAGGTTCGCAATCTCATCGAGGAACAGGGTGCCTCCGTTAGCCATTTCAAATTTTCCCATGCGGTTGTCACGGGCATCGGTAAATGCGCCCTTAACATGTCCAAACAGCTCGCTTTCAAAAAGGGTTTCGCTTATGGCTCCCATATCAACCGTAACCATTAGCTCGTTGTTGCGTGCCGACATATTGTGTATTCTGCGAGCCACCAGCTCTTTACCTGTACCGTTTTCGCCAGTAACTAAAATATTTGTATTGGTTTTAGCAACCTTGTCAACAGTTCTCAGAACCTCTGTAATTGCTACCGATTGCCCAATAATTTGCTTGCTCTCCCTGTTCATGCTCATTATTAGGTCTTTCTCCTTCTGTTTGAGCCCATCAATCTCCATTTTCGAAAGGTTTAGCTGTAGTGCCGACCTTACCGTAGCTATCAGTTTGGGGTTATCCCAAGGCTTTAGAACAAAATCGGTTGCTCCCGCTTTAAGGGCTTTAACAGCGAGTTCCACATCGCCATATGCAGTGATGAGCACCACCGAAATGTGGGGTTGATTTTCCTTTATGCGCTGCAACCAGTAAATACCTTCGTTACCAGTATTAACACCTGCCTTAAAATTCATATCGAGCAGAACCAAATTATATCGCTGATTTTGCAACTCGGATAGCAGCAGGTTTGGATTCGAGATGCAGTGCACCCTGTCGAATTCTGAAGTCAGCAACATTTCCAGTGCAACCAGCACATTCTTGTTATCATCAACAATAAGTACATTTCCTTTGGCCATGGGTAGAACTATTATTTGTAACAAATGTAATTTATGCGAAACACAAATGCAAAGGGGTGTAAATTTATTTTACACACCCGTGTCAATTTTCTTTACTATTGGCACACTTACAAAACGCTAACTTGCACATAACCTGACACTAAAACTATTTGGCATGGGATTGGCTTATACTCTATTCAAGAATCAATGTTGTTTAGTTAAGGCTGACGGTTTCGCTCAGGGCAGGCTGCTCAGGGTGTCAGTCAGGCTGAGCGAAGTCGAAGCCGTCATCCTGAGCAAAATCAAAGGGGACGGTTTTGATTGAACAGTAGACTAAATTTTGCTTAAATTAGAAATTTAAGAATTAGTACTGCACTATAAATATTAAACCATTTTCAATAAACTAGCTAGTATGATACAAACAGTTAACCTAAACAAAGTTTTCCGTACCGATGAAGTGGAAACTCTCGCATTAAACGACGTAAACTTCTCTGTAAAAAGAGGTGAATTTGTTGCCGTTATGGGTCCTTCTGGATGCGGAAAATCAACCCTACTCAACATTATTGGAATGCTCGATAACCCAACCTCAGGCCAATATATATTCAATGGCAAAGAGGTGGGGAACCTTAAAGAGAGCCAGCGAACGGATGTTCGAAAGGGCAATATTGGTTTTGTTTTCCAGAGTTTTAACCTTGTGGACGAACTTAATGTATTCGAGAACGTGGAGTTACCTCTGGTTTATATGCGCATGAAGGCACAAAAACGTAAGGAGATGGTATCTGCCGTTCTGGAGCGAATGAAAATTAGCCACAGAAGAAAACACTACCCTCAACAACTCTCGGGCGGACAGCAGCAACGAGTAGCAATTGCTAGGGCCGTGGTGGCCAACCCCAAGCTAATACTTGCCGACGAACCAACGGGGAACCTCGACTCCAAAAATGGCATTGAGGTAATGAACCTACTTACCGAGCTGAATAGTGATGGTGCCACCATAGTAATGGTAACCCACTCGCTGCACGATTCGGAGTTTGCACACAAAGTGGTTAACCTTTTCGACGGTAAAATTTTAACCGAAAATATGAAACGACAAATGGAGCCCATTCTATAGAGTTGTCTTCAGCTTTGCTTGTTTCCTGCTTTACACTTTCAATAAATTTGGCGAAACCTTAGCCAGCCAATTACTTATAACATATAAATCAAAAATAAATGATACAGCTAAAGCATCTACTAAAAAAAATATTTAGGTATAGGTTGTCGTCTGCACTTACACTACTTAGCCTTGTAATTGCCTTTCTGGGAATAATTATGCTATCACTCTATGCTAGCTACGAGTACAGTTTCGATACATTTCATAAAAGCAAGGACGATATTTACCTGTTTTCATTTAATAAAGTGCCCTTTGTACCCGCACCGTTAGCAGATGAACTACAAAGAGATATACCCGAAATTCAAAATGCAATAGTTGTGTCGGAATGGTGGGATACTGAATTATACAAGGAAGAGGACAATATACAAAATGCAATAGGTGGAGAGTTTCTGGCCGTTAGTGCCGATTTCTTTAAAATGCTTGATTTTAAACTTATTCAAGGCGACAAAGAAACAGTTCTAGTTGACCCTAAAAGCATTGTTATTTCTGAAGAATATGCCAACAAGTTGTTTGGCAAGGAAAATCCGCTGGGCAAATACGTAAATCTGGGGTATAGAACAGGGTACAAAATAACTGGCGTAATGGCCAATATGCCAAAAAATAGCGCCTTTTGCAGCGATGCGCTAGTTTCGTTCGCCTCATACTTACAGCCGGGCGACGATTGGCGTGGGGCTCAACAGTGGAGTGAGTGGAGTTTTCACATATTTATGCAGTTGACAAATGCTACGCCACGAACTAGCGTTGAGGCTAAAATTGAAGAGCATGAAAAAGTTATTCCATACCTTGAGGCGTTGGAAGAAAGAAGCGGGATAAAAACGTTTGTGCAAATCGTGCCACTTGCTGACCTGCACTTTACTAGCGGAACCTTTTTACTATCAACCAAATGGTGGTTAATATATTACTACTACTGGCAGCTATTATTGCCATAATGGGTATTGTAAACTTCATAAACTTCTTCACATCACAAGCTCCACAACGGGCAAAATCAATTTCTGTACAGCAAATACTGGGCGAAAAAAAGTGGCGCTCGCAAATGCAAATTGTAGGCGAAGCTTTAGTTTTATCACTTGTTGGGCTTGCCATTGCACTTTTAATACATAATTCAGCCTACGTACACGTTCAAAATATTTTCGGCATAAGCGGGCTTGCCTTGGCTCATAGGCTTATTTTTATCCTTTGGTTCGTGCTATTCGCTATTCTGTTTGGTGTTATTGCGGGCTTGTACCCCGCGCGGTATATAACGTCGGCACCCATAAGTGAAACCGTTAAAGGCAAGATGTACTTCTCTGGTAAGGGAAAAGGATTTAGACAGGTGCTAATTACAGTACAATTTATTTTTACCATTACAATGATTATTGCAGCCTTTACCATAGAGAAGCAGATAAAATTTTGGCAAAATTTCGACTTGGGAATCAACAAAGACAATGTAATTTACATAAACACAACCGGTAAACTTAAAAAAAGCCACAGCGCTTTTGCTGATGAGCTAATGAAGAATGCCGAGATAACCGATTACACCTACTCTCAATATATTCCAGGTGGTGTAGAGATGGCGTGGGGCCGCCAGATAGAAGGGCAGCATGTAATGCTGAAAAGTTGGCCTATCGACGACCGATTTCTCGATTTCTTTGATATCAACATAGTTCAAGGGCGAACATTTATGAAGGGCGAGAGCGATATAAATACCTTTATTCTTAACGAGAAGGCGATTGAAGAATTTGGTTGGGAAAAACCCCTTGACAAACAATTCCCAGGCTTCGATTTCATGGGCGACATTATTGGCATTACCAAAAACTTCAACTTCGGCTCACTAAAGCAAGATGTTGAACCAATGCTGTTTTGGTTGACCGATGTGCGTAAGAATGTTTTGCTTCTTAGGGTTAAAACAGAAAATTACACTCAGCTTCGGGAATATATAAACGCAACAATCAACAAGTTTGATCCCGATGCAAAAGTTGAACCCCTTTTCCTTGACGATGCCCTTAATAAACTATACGACAGGGAGGTTAAACTGGCGCATTTTATAGAATTTATTGCCCTTTGGTGTGTGCTGCTGGCCCTAACAGGCTTGTTGGGTTTAACCATATTTATAACCCGCGATAGGATAAAAGAAATTGGCATACGCAAGGTGAACGGAGCAACTTCTCTTCAAATTATTAATATGCTAAACCGTAGCATAATAGTTTGGGTAACCATTGCCTTTGTAATTGCCACCCCCATTGCCTATTTCGCCATGGACAGGTGGTTGCAAAACTTTGCCTACCGCACTACCCTTAGCTGGTGGATATTTGCGCTGGCTGGGATACTTGCGCTGGCTATTGCACTAATTACGGTTAGCTGGCAAAGCAGGCTGGCGGCAAGGCGAAATCCAATCGATTCACTAAAATACGAATAGAATCGGGTAATTACAGCGGTGTTCGGTTATCGTGTTATGCTGTTCGGATGGGGGGCCTTACGGTCAACGGATGGCGGTGTGGCAAGTGCTGGAGATTGGAACAGCGTCATCATCCCACAGTAAAAAGCTTAATTGGAACGAATAGTAACCTAATCGGGCAAAAAGTGGGGCGTAAAATATACCGCGTGTTGGCGTTTCGTTGTTAATTCTAAATATCTTTCTTTTTGATATCTAGGTATGTTTTGTCTGATAATCTTTTTATCGAACGAATAAAATCCTTTCCCTCAAGTGTCTCAAGTTGATATTTTCCAATAAT
>JBBACY010000079.1:0-8238 GCA_041656735.1 Bacteroidales bacterium
ATGCAGCCCTCATTATTCTGAGGGGCTTACTTTCTAAAAACCTAGAATGCCAATATGCAAATCGCTTGTTTTCAAATAGTTGAATTTAACTGAAATCAAATTTGAGTTTTTATCGGACGGTAATGAACTGTTATATGAAGCTTATTCACAACATTTACCTAAATTAGTATTATGAAAAAAAAATTGATATTCCTGTTTTTTGTCACAATATTAACGGCATGTGACAAAATTCATATTGGAACCCATAAGGATACTATTGCCACATTTACTTTTGTAGATGCAAATGGTAAAGATATTTTTGCAGATTCCTTAACTGTAAATGATTTTCAGATTACATCAACGGAGGGTTATGCTTCCTTAGTTTTAGTTGATACCATTTATGGTAAATACCATTTTGATATTTCTTTCGGTGAAGGTAATGATGGTGATGAAAAATCAGTTACATTATTTCACTTAAAGAATGATATAGATACGGTAGTAGTTACATTTAAGGACAATTACTACAGTATAAAGGATTTATATTACAATGGAGAAAAAATTAAATTTGAATCCGACTTGGATAGATATTGCACCATCATAAAATAATAATCGCTTCCTAAAATAGTGAATTGGTTGGGAAAATGGAAATTTTACCCAAAATAGGACAGTTTCAGCTAGATAACTAGCTATTTGTATATTTCGCAACGGGTTGACATAAAAAAAGGAAAAAGTAGTTGCTTTGCTTCTACTTCGGGAAGAGGGATTAAAGAAAAACGAGGAAAATATTCGCAAAATAAATATTTTCGCTAGTTTTGGATAGTAATTGGAAAGAATAGAAGCCGGAAGGCTTATTTTATATTGGATAGTTTACCGTTTGGAAACAGATATAAAAGACACACCACCAGCGCATAATACGCGGTATATTTTACACCCCACTTTTTGGCTGATTAGGGTACTTTTAGTTTCAATTTAACGGTTTAACGGTGGACAAATCCCAGCCACGCTCGATGGGGCGTAAAATATACTGCCATCCGTTAAAGTAACCCACGAACTAGATAAAACGGTAGTTATCAATCTCTCTGAAACCCGAAAGGAATTCGATGATATTTAAACGCCGTTTCCCAGCAAGTTGTAGTTGGGCTACTCCAATAACACCCTGTTTACAAGCAATATGCAAAAAAGTTTTGCCATCGGTGGTTATGTTACCCACTTCATTATTATTGCCAGCTACTTTAACCAATTCACTTTTAAATATTTTTGTAGATACAACCTCTCCCTGCTCATTGATTAATTGACACCATGCTGCAGGGTAAGGGCTTAAACCACGAATAAAATTATGCACACTCGAAGCTGGCTGATTCCAATCAATTCGGGTTGTGTCCTTAAAAAGTTTTGGTGCAGGCCTGTTTTCGTGCGATTGAGCAATTAGTTCATGCTGAGGAATAGAGTTGACCTTACCCGCGGCCAATTGAATAACAGTTTGCTCTACCAAATTAGCCCCAACAAACATGAGCTTATCGTGCAAATCGCCCGCCGAATCATTATCATCAATATTAACTTGTTGGTTAAGTAGGATATTACCGGTATCTATCTCTTCATCAATTAGAAAGGTTGTAACACCCGAAACTTTATCGCCATTAATAATTGCCCAATTAATTGGAGCAGCGCCCCGGTAATCGGGTAGCAATGATGCGTGCAAATTAAAAGTTCCCAGGCGAGGAATACTCCATACAATCTTGGGTAGCATTCTAAAAGCTACAACAATGGATAGGTCGGGCTTTAGCTGCTCAATTTCGCTTATAAATTCAGGGTCACGAAGCTTTTCTGGTTGTAAAACCCGAATGTTTTGTTGTTGGGCATACTGCTTAACTGCAGATTGACTAATTTTCTGTCCCCTACCTGCAGGTTTATCGGGTACAGTTACCACACCCACAATATTATACCCATTTTCCGTGAGCCGCTTAAGCGGCTCAACGGCAAAATCGGGGGTACCCATATATAGTATTTTTAAATCTTTAGGAATCATGCAATTACTACTTAACAGAATCTCCTTTGGCTTTAAATGGAGGTAACAAGACCAAATCGTGTCCCATTTTATCGCGTTTAGTGCGCATATAAAACTCGTTTGCCTTCAACGTTGGAACCTCAATTGGAACATTTTCGATTACTTCGAGACCATAACCCTCAAGACCTTTCCGTTTAACTGGGTTATTGGTTAGAAGTCTCATTTTACAAACGCCTAAAGCATGTAAAATGCTTGCTCCCACTCCATAATCACGCTCATCGGGCTGATAACCAAGTTGAACGTTAGCATCTACGGTATCGTATCCTTCCTCCTGCAGTTTGTAGGCATGAATCTTGTTAAACAGGCCTATACCTCTCCCCTCTTGGTTTAAATAAACAAGTACGCCCTTGCCTTCCTTCTCAATCATTTCCATAGCGAGCTGTAATTGGCTCCCACAGTCGCATCGTTGCGAATGAAAAATATCGCCCGTTACACATGATGAGTGCATACGTACAAGAACTTCCTCGTGGGGTTCCCATGACCCTTTAACTAGGGCAATATGCTCGATATTTTGATATTTTTGTCTGAAAGCCACTGCTTCAAAATCACCATGCGCGGTGGGTAATTTTACTCGTTTCCCCATTTCAACAAGCGTGTCGAGTTTTAGTCTGTACGCTATTAGGTCTTCAATTGAAATAATTTTAAGGTCGAACTTTTTAGCTATTTCAAGTAGCTGAGGCAAACGAGCCATGGTACCATCTTCGTTCATTATTTCAACCAGCACACCGCCCGGTTTTAAACCAGCCAAACGTGTGAGGTCAACAACTGCTTCGGTGTGACCGGCACGACGCAGCACCCCGTTATCGCGCGCTTTTAATGGGAAGATATGACCAGGACGGCCTAAATCTTCAGGCTGGGTATGGGGATTAACCAATGCCTTTATGGTTTTGGCTCTATCGGAAACCGAAATACCGGTTGTGCATCCCTGCCCAATTAAATCGACAGATACGGTAAATGGTGTTTGATGCAGAGCGGTATTTGTTCCTACCATAAGTTCAAGGTCAAGCTCTTTACAGCGCTCTTCGGACAAAGGGGTACAAATTAGCCCTCGGCCGTGAGTAGCCATAAAGTTTACAATTTCGGGCGTAATGAGCTCTGCAGCTGCAATAAAATCGCCTTCATTCTCTCTATCCTCATCATCAACAACAATGATGATTTTACCTGCTTTGATTTCGGCTATGGCCTCATCAATGGTATTTAATTTACTGATTACGTTGGGTTGGTTGCCAGACATTACTTTGTACTCCTTTAAAATATTTAATAAGCCCAACTAGCAGGGCTAAATTCATTGTTAAAAAATGTGTTGCGAACCGCAAAGGTAAAATATGTATTTTAATACTCTTCAAAAAAACATCAACTAATGCTAATAAAATTATTCCTATCTGAATAGCCACTATAATTTTAAAAAAATAGCTTGAAAACGATAAAAGCACGCTTATTACAAATGCAAACAGCATAATTAGAGGGCCAAACCAACGAATTACCTTATGCGATAAAAATGCAAAGGCAACAGGTGTATGCAAAGGCCACAGCAGGTTTTTAAATTCTTTAAGGTTCTGAAAGTTTCCCATAGCAATTCGAACTTTGCGCTTAAACTCCTGCGAGATTTCATTAGAAACATCTTCGGTTGCTAAGGCTGAGAGTGAATTAATGCACTTTTTACCCTTACCCAACACTTTCATATTGATGAAAAAATCATCAACTAAAAAATTACGAGGAGGTTTTGTAAAACACTCTTTACGAATGGCATAGCAGCCTCCAAAAGGTCCCATCATTGCCCCCCATAAAGCGCCTTCGCGATACTTAATCATTACCTCGTGCGTAATGTAAGCACTCTCTTGGATTGAGATACCCGTTCTTTTTAAACCCTTATTAACCATCCGAGAATCGACCAGCCCTATTGAATCATCCTTAAAATACTTAACCAATTCAAATATGGTTGATTCGTCGAAAAGTACATTGGCATCAGTTGAAATTAAAATATCACCAATTGCCCTATCGACCAAATTATTCATAATTGCAACCTTACCTTGGCGCTGTTCGAAATTGATAAAACTTAGACTTGGGTAAGTGTTTGCTGCCTGTTGAAGTATTTCGTTAGTCCTGTCGACTGAACAATCGGATCCCACAATTACCTCAAACTTATCAACGGGGTAATGGGTTTGCATTATGCTCGCAATTTTTTGCTCTAAAACCTGTTCCTCATTATGTGCTGCCATAATAATTGAGACAACGGGCAAATTATCGGAAGAGGAAAAAACTGTATAGGCAGGTTTTTTGTTCGCATCAAACAACCACAATAGTATTGGGTAGAGTATGTACGAATGAAAAACTAAAAATATTAGAGTAAAAAACAGAATTGCCACCTTAATATGAAATATTTGCGGCAAAAATACGAAAAAAGAATTGTCATTTTAGCGATTGTCGAGATTAATAACCTTGATAAAAGTTAGTCGACCTCATTTGCAACCTGTTGGCGGTAGTATTTTAGAAGTTTACTTGTTAAGATTTTGTTATTGAAATTCGATTCGGCAAATACGCGGGCCAATTTACCCATATCCTTTGCTTTCTGTGTATTGGTTAGCAGTAAAATAGTGGCGCTAACCATTTGCTCAGGAGTAGAGGCAATGCTAATTTCGGAACCATTTTTAGCATCAATACCCTCAGCACCAATGTGCGTACTCACAATTGCTTTGCCCAGAGCCATTCCTTCAACAATTTTAATGCGCATACCTCCACCAGATAGGATTGGAACAACCATTACACCCTTCGATTTAATAAACTCAACCGAACTTTTTACCTCGCCACAATAAACCACGCCTGTAAAGCTTGAAATTTTACTTACAAACCCTTCGGGTGCATTACGCCCAGCAATATAAAACTTGGCTTTAGGCACTTCCTCGAGTATTTGCATCCAGCAATTTTGCAAAAACCAAATAATCCCTTCCTGATTGGGTAGCCAATCGAGCCCGCCCAGGTGAAAAATCGAAAGATCCTCATTCTCACTCACTAGCTCACTGGTTTCGTCTTCAAAAGCATTATAACCAGCAGGGCTAACAAAATACTTGCCGCTAAAACCCATTTCTTTGAATGATAAAAAATCGCGAGCCGTAATAGGAACAAGTATATCGATAGCTGAAAGCAAGCTGGTTTCCAACTTATAGATACGGTTTGCAAGAAGATTGAAATACCAACGTTTCAAAAAATTACGCTGGTTGTGGGAAGACCTCCGCCAAATTTCGTGCTCAACATTATGGGCTCTAAGCGCAATAATTCCTTTAAACTGCTTACGGATTAGTGGTATGTACGAATATAGGTATGCTCCCTCGAGTTGAATAATATCAAATTTGGTGCGAGTTAAAATCTCTGAAAGTTTTTGTCCGTAGGCTTTACTGTTAAATCGAGCAGCATTGTATGGCTCGCTGGAAAAAAACAGGTTTCTCAGGGCTTTCAACACCGATAGGTTGGTGTTAACATCAACAATATTTATATCTACCCTGTTTTTAATATGAAGAGGAAAGTCTGCTAGCGAGCGTTGGTGTTTTGGAGTGCTCATAGCCAACAGGGTAACATTTGCCCCTGCTTCAGTTAGTCCCAAAACCATATTGAGGGTTGCAATGGCGCCCCCATCGTGCGGTGGATATGGAACTTTATTGGCCAATATTAGGATATTCATTTACTTACGTTTAAAAAACCCTTTAACCTTATGACCCATAGTTAACAGTTTTTTTAATGAATTTACGTAAAAATCGGCATTCATTAAAACCGAATCAGTTGTTGCTTTATACGATAGAAAAGCACCTAGCGGAAGGAGAATTGCCGATGCTACCCACATACCAAGATACGGCTCCCACATTAGTTCTCTGGCAAACTTTTCGCCCGTAAGCGAAATTACGTAGTAGAAAACAAAAAAGAGAACGGATACAACAACAGGCATACCTAACCCTCCTTTGCGAATTATTGCGCCCAAGGGTGCACCAATAAAGAAAAAAACGAAGCAGGCAAATGAAAGCGAAAATTTTCGATGCCACTCAATGTTGTGCCTCACTAAATGTTTTTTTCGCATATTTATTTCGTTTGCAGTATTACTAACAGAGCTTTTTGCCGTTCGGGCAGTGGAGAGGGCCCGTGATAAAATGGTTTGTTGAAGTGTTGGAGTGAGCGAATTATATAACGAATCTTTATTGAGTACATAGGTAACTACAGCAGCGCTATCGCGTGTTAACTGAAAAGGGTTTTGAAACAGTGTAAGCCTCAATAAGTTTTCAGCAGCGCTCTTCTTACGTACCTCTAATGCGAGAGAGAGAGAATCGCTAACATGTGTGAGTTGTGATTGATTTAAAGCATGAAAGCTACCCTTAAATAGATCCTCACCACTCCGCTCGAGGCCAAATCCTTTTAGTTCGAGTAGCACAATTTGCTTATCAAATTTATTTCTACGTGCAGGAAACTTTCGGTCGTCGGTCCTCCGTGCGGCCCTGGTTTCAAGCATCTCCTCATACGTATAACCGCTATAAAGCGTAACAACCATATACTCCTCATCACTGGTAATGTGCATATACCCCGAATCGGCAACAGTTACAGTTAAATTCCCCTCCTTTGATCGATGGTCGTAGATAAGGAGATTACTCATAAGGCTGGTTTTGGGATCTCTGTCGCCAATCTTAATGCTATACCCCTCAATATCGTTGTTAAACACTCCTACCCTAATTTGCAGTTCGGGTCTCTGGTTACGAACATCCCAAAGCAAAGTGCTCATTTTTAAGTTGGTGTATGGCATTACGTTATTTGAAAAGAAAAATGCCCCCACAGTAATGAGAATGGTTATAACAATAAGCGGACTCATAATACGAGGCAATGAGATGCCTGCTGATTTCATAGCCAAAAGTTCATTATTCTCACCCAAGTTACCAAGCGTCATAAGCGAAGCCAGTAAAGTTGATAAAGGCAACGCCATTGGCACTAATCCGGCAGAAGCATATAGAAGTAATTCAGCAATAACATGAGCATCAAGCCCCTTACCCACCAAATCATCAATATATTTCCAAAGAAACTGCATAAGCAAAATGAACATAACAATAAAAAACGTCATGAACATTGGGCCTAAGTAAGATTTAAGAATAAACCGATGCAGTTTTTTCATGTGTTTATATATTTATTTCCAAAAGGGTATTAAGGAGCATCCACGGTATGGTTCTACGCTTATTTTACAAAGTTGTTGGTATGGATGGTTCATTAACCTCTTTATTTATTACTGAAGGGCAAAAATAAAAAAAAGCCTGCAATATTTGTATGATAAAGCAAATATTGCAAACTTATAAGTAAACAAGGTAAACTATCGAATGGGTTAACGCAGGGAAAACTAAGAACTAAACTATAATCCAAGCATTCTTATTAACTCGGCAATTTGGCAGTTCCAAAGCGACTCAGCATCTTCAACATCATCATCATCATTAATCAGCTCGGTTACATGTAGGGCTATGCCTCCTGTTACCTCATCGGTAGTTATACGAAATTCGAAATATGCATCATCACTAATGGGTTTTCCATCTTCAAGCCATCTGTACCTTATCTGTTTATTTTCTTTTTTGCTAACCAACTCGGCCTGATTTTCGGAGTTATCCCAAAAAAAGGTGAAAATATCTCCATCAAGGTTTACATCATCAGCAAACCACTCGGAAAAACCCGAAGGGGTGCTTAACCTATTAAATAAGATACTAGGTGACACCTGTAAAGGAAATTCGAGCTCAATCTTATTGTTTACTTCTATATTCTCCATTTTTGGGTTGTGCTAGTTATTTTAATTTTTCTGCATCCTTTTGGCAATGTAACCAAAAATTTATTTATAAGCACACAAATAGGTCTCTTTTTTATTAACACTCAAGGCTTTTGAATGTTAATAGTAACCCCTTAAGTAGAAGGTAAGGTGGTTTTAGAAACAAAATAATTGGTAAAAGGTTTGTGAGTTGCAAATATTTTCATACTTTTGCCCCGCAATTTTGATGGCGAGGTAGCTCAGCTGGTTAGAGCGTCCCGATTGTAAATCGGGAAGGTCGGCGCTGAGGTTATCAAGTTCTAAATGTAATGGCGAGGTAGCTCAGCTGGTTAGAGCGTCCCGATTGTAAATCGGGAAGGTCGGCGCTGAGGTTATCAAGTTCTAAATGTAATGGCGAGGTAGCTCAGCTGGTTAGAGC
>JBBACY010000080.1:0-8151 GCA_041656735.1 Bacteroidales bacterium
GCACACAACAAACGGTATATTTTACGCCCCGATTGCTTGGTTGGGTTTGTGTTCGTTTTATTTGCTACTTTTAGCGTTAGATGAATACGCTGTTTCAAAGCGGGGCGCAAACATACCGTCAACCGTTAGCGGAAACCCTAAAACCCCAAAACATATCATTCTCCAAATTCAACTATACATTTTGTTACCTTTGAAACCATGAACCAACTCTTTAATATATTCAGAATTGATACAGCAAAGGCAAACGATATTGCATCTATGCCCGACGAGCCTCATATTCACGATTTTGAAGAGTTGATTGTGGGAGTGATAGGTGAACTGGAACATTTTATTGATTTTAAATCATACACCATCAAAGCTCCTTTGATTAGCTTTATTGCAAAGGGGAAAGCACATCGTATTGTTACTAAACTACAGAATGGCAATTTCGATATGTGGGTATTGCGTTTCAAAAGCGAATTTATTGCCGAAACCACATTTCAACTATATAGCAGTTTCCACAACAACGCCAATCAGGTATTGCAAACTGGAGCATGTTTTAACCGGCTAAGCACCATTTGTGAAATTATTGACCAGGAGATGAAACAGCCTTTGCCCGACTTATCTATTGTAAGGCATCTGCTAAGCGCCCTGTTTATTATGATTGAATCGGAAAGAAAAAAACTTGCAACGCATGAAAACAATGGCCATTCAGCACATAATGAAACCTTTATCAACTTCTTGAAAATATTGGAAGAAAATTATCGACGACCGATGGGCGTGGAGTTTTATGCTGAAAAATTATTCATGTCATCGCGAAACCTGAACCAGATTTGCCAAAGAATTATGAACCAAAGTGTGTCGGAAATAATTGAAACCCGAAAACTTACCGAAGCCAAAAACCTGCTTGCGAGCACCAGTAAATCAATTTCCGAAATTGGTTATGAGTTAGGTTACAACGAGAAATCATACTTTTCCAACGTTTTTAAAAAGAAATCGGGGCAAACGCCATCCGAGTTTCGCGATGAGATGCAAAACCTTATTGCATAATATTACAACCCTTCTTCCGAAAACTATTACCACCCACGTATTGCACCATTGTATCTTTGTACCATAACAATTTAAACAATTATACAATGGAAAATTTAAGCAATAAATCAGCAAAATGGATCCTCGACCCTACACACAGTGAACTTACTTTCAAAGTAAAACACTTAATGATTAGTAACGTAAAAGGTGAGTTTAAAATTTTTACAGCCGAAATAGATAATGAAGATTTCACAAATGGCACAGTAAAAGTAACCATTGACGCCTCGTCAATATTTACAAACAACACCGACAGGGACAATCACCTGAAAAGTGTCGATTTTTTCGATGTGGAAAACCATCCCGCCATGACTTTCGAAAGTACCAATTTCACTAAAGTTGACGACGATGAATATAAACTCAAAGGGTTGCTTACTATTAAAGGCGTAAGCAAAGAAGTATTTCTTGATGTGGAATTTGGAGGCACCAATAAAGACCCTTGGGGAAATCTAAAAGCGGGATTTTCGTTTAATGGAAAGATTAACCGTAAAGACTGGGGACTTAATTGGAATGCAGCATTAGAAACCGGTGGGGTGCTGGTGAGCGATGAAGTGAAAATTGGTGGCGAGGTTCAATTTGTAAAACAAGCTTAATTAATTACCAATCATGGCTAAAACAGTATTACATAAATCGGCAAGCAGAGGCGATGCAGACCACGGATGGTTGCACAGCCATCATACCTTTAGCTTTGCAAACTATTACAACCCTGAGCGAATGCACTTTGGTGCCCTCAGGGTGTTGAACGACGATTTTGTGGCCGCGGGAATGGGCTTTGGAACCCATCCGCACGACAATATGGAAATTGTATCCATTCCGCTGGAAGGCGACCTGGAGCACAAGGACAGCATGGGCAACGTGTCGGTAATTAAACATGGCGACGTGCAGGTGATGAGCGCAGGTACCGGAATTACACACAGCGAATACAATAAGAATAAAGACAAGCCTGTGAAATTTCTGCAAATATGGGTTTTCCCAAACAAGAAAAATGTTACGCCCCGATACGACCAAATTACGCTAGACTTTAAAGACCGTACCAATAAATTTCAGCAGATTGTTTCGCCCAATAGTAATCAAGACGGCGTTTGGGTACATCAGGATGCTTGGTTTCATCTCGGAACGTTCGATAAAGATTTTTCAGCCGAATATGGAATAAAGAAAAGCGGAAATGGCGTTTACGCATTCGTTATTAAAGGCGATGTAACCATTAATGGAATATTGTTGAACGAGCGCGACGGACTGGGGATTTGGGAAACCGATACATTTACTGTAGAAGCGAACTCGCAGGATGCGGAAGTGTTGCTTATGGAAGTACCAATGTATAAATAAAACTTCTAAAACATGAAGTTGGCAATTATAACATTGGTAGCAATTCTGGCTTTTACCAGTGCAAGTTGCCAATCAAAAAACACAAATAATATGACAAAAAATAATAATACCATGTTGTGCGACTTAGAAACAGGCATGTGTGAAATGCCTGCAGATAAAAGCGACACAACGCTGACCAGTGATATTCACGCTGAAAAAAAACAAGTGAAAATCATTTACTATACCGACCCTATTTGCTCATCTTGTTGGGGTATAGAGCCGCAATTGCGCAAACTAAAGCTGGAATACGGCAATACCGTTGAAATTGAATACAGAATGGGCGGTTTATTGCCCGATTGGAGTTACAACGGGGGCGGTATAAGCAAGCCTTCTGACGTTGCTCATCATTGGGATGAAGCAAGTGTTTATTACGACATGCCCATTGATGGCGATATCTGGTTGGAAGACCCTTTGAGTTCTTCCTATCCCCCCTCAATAGCTTTTAAAGCTGCTCAAATGCAGAACAATGAAAAAGCAATATCCTTTCTCCGTGAAATCAGAGAAATGGTCTTTTTAGAGAAAAAAAATATCGCAAAATGGGAGCATTTAGAAGCCGCTGCAAAAAAGGTAGGGCTAGATGTAAACCAATTTAATACCGATTTTAATGGCAAAGCAAAAGAGCTTTTTAATGAAGATTTGAAATTAGGCAAAGAGCTGAAAGTAAGAGGTTTCCCTAAACTATTTTTCATGAACAACGAAGGAGAAAGCACATTTGTATATGGTTCAAAACCCTATTCAGCGTTTGAAAATGCCGTTCTAAAATTAGCACCAACTGCTACAAAAAGCGAATACAGCAAAAACTGGGAGGCATTATTCGCAAATTATCAAACGCTTACTGCAAATGAATTTTCAGTATTGTCAGAAATCTCAAGAGATGAAAGCGAAAAATTGCTTGAAGAGCTTACTGCGAAAGAAAAATTGGTTAAACAAACAACAAAGAATGGAGCAATCTGGAAAACAAATAAACTCAAAACAAATGATTAAAAAAATATTACATACCGGGGGATATAACAATAGCATCGATATTTCATTGTTGCTAATCAGACTTATAGTTGGTGGATTTATGCTTACGCACGGCTTTGGCAAATTTTTAATGCTCATTGGCGATGGTCCAATTCAATTTGCCGACCCAATAGGAATTGGAACAACAGCGTCGTTGGTTCTTACTGTTTTTGCTGAGTTTTTTTGTTCCATATTCCTAATATTTGGTGTAGCAACACGTCTTTCGGCCATTCCGTTGCTTATAACTATGCTGGTGGCAGCATTTATAGTTCATGCCAACGATGGCTTCGGAAAACAAGAATTAGCGCTACTGTATGCAACAACATATTTAGTATTAGCCATTTCGGGTGCAGGTAAATTTTCAGTTGATAAATGGATTTATGATAGATTAAGGAATTAGTAAAAAAATCACAGAATAAAGATGGAAATTCTACACAATGATGATGGAAAAAAAGGGGCATTTTTTGTAAAACATGAAAATAAAATACTTGCTGAAATGACTTATGTATGGGCAGGCCCAGCGAGAATCATAATTGACCACACAGATGTAAACGAAACTTTAAAAGGCAAAGGTATTGGCAAGCAAATGGTAGCAAAAGCAGTTTTATTTGCAAGAGAAAAAGCAATAAATATTTTACCCTTATGCCCATTTGCGAAAAGTGTATTTGATAAGGTAAAAGAATATAATGATGTGCTTTAAAATCTAAAAATCATGGATAAAAACAACATTACAAAAAATTATTCCAACGATGAGATAGCCGTTGTGTGGCAGTCAGGTAAGTGCATACATTCAGGTAATTGTGTGCGAAATTTATCGAAAGTTTTCAATCCTAGTGAAAAACCCTGGATAAAAATGAATAATGCAACAACCTCGGAAATCATATCTGCCGTTGAAAAATGTCCTTCGGGAGCTTTATCCTATTTTCACAATAAAGAAAAATGAAACGAATACAATTTATAAAACGATTGTCAATTTTGCCACTAGCAGGAGGAATTATGAAACGAGCATGATTCGTTAATCACAAACACGGATGAAAATTCATATTGCGAGTTCCATCCGGCCATTAAAAACAAATTATTTCCGGATGAAACTTAACGCTTTAAATAAAATAACAGCACCATTCAGTAGTACGCCAAAAATGCCAGTACTATTCCTAGGTCACGGAAGCCCGATGAATGCTATTGAAGAAAATGAATTTGTTGAGGGTTTTCGAAATATTGCCAAATCAATCCCCAGGCCAAATGCCATACTATGCGTATCGGCCCATTGGGAAACCCGGGGTACATTTGTTACGGCTATGGAGCAGCCCAAAACCATACACGATTTTGGAGGCTTTCCAAAAGAACTTTTCGATGTGCAGTACCCGGCACCGGGCTGCCCGGCACTGGCTAACGAAACAAAGTCGCTGATAACAACCACAAATATTGCATTAGACCATAAATGGGGGCTCGACCATGGTGCCTGGAGCGTTATAAAACACTTGTACCCCGAGGCGGATGTACCGGTTATACAAATGAGCCTCGATTATTACCAAACACCACAGTATCACTTTGATTTAATGAAGGAGCTGGCCTCGCTTCGGAAAAAAGGAGTGCTTATAATTGGTAGCGGAAATATGGTGCACAACCTGCGTGAAGTGGCTTGGGATAAGTTTGACGCAGATAATTATGCTTTCGACTGGGCTTTGGAAGCCAGCGATAAAATGAAAAAGTACATACTGAACGGCGACCACAAACAACTTATTAATTACCGCTGTCATGGCAAAGCATTTGAGCTTGCTATACCTACGCCCGAACATTATCTGCCCTTGTTGTATGCCATGTCCTTAAAAGTTGAAAACGAGGATGTTCACCTGTTTAACGATAAAGCTGTAGCAGGTTCATTAACAATGACATCGGTAAAAATTGGATAAAGTTTTCATCTTAAAATGGCACTATTTTATCCAAATTAACGATGCAATATGCAATAATCGCTGGTTCAAAATAAGAAATAACAAAAAAGGGCATCCGCTAATACATAGGACTCTGAGCGGTCGGCACGACCCAGCGATGACTCTCGGTTGAGCTACATCCCGTTAGGACTACAATCTTCTTTTATGCACTTTAAGTCGGTTTTTGATGCTTTTGGTAAGGGCACCGATGCTGTCGCCTTGCCGTTTTCAGGCATCTGAACTTAAGAAAAGGGCGGACGTGGTGGCTTAGATGTTGAAAACCCGCTCCTTTCTGGCTGAAAACCTACCGGCAAGGCAATACGATGCCGAACCTCATGTGAATGAGGCTTTTTAAGGGGGTACGCTGTAGGTTACAGCAGCTTCGCAAAAAGCATAGAGGGCAGGTGCCCTGCGGGGGATCTAATCCTGGGCAAAGTTCTAATGACCATCAGGCGCCCCTCCTTGCAGTGCGGACATCTGGTTAGGTCAAACCCGGTCAACCTTAGAATGCGCGCCGAGGCCGTTTCATCCTGTTGATCAGCAACCAGCTGCTCAATGTCAGGCTTTTCATCGGGCACAAATTGCAGCTCCAGGTGAAGCGTTGTAGCGTGATGATAAATCCCGAACCTACGGATACGCACGTAGCCATCGGGCATTACATGCAAGGAGAACCTACGCAGAAACTCCTCACCGGTCAGTGCTACCGGTTTCTTTTGTGCCCGGTCCCGGTAGTCTTTCGCTACAAAGGTGACGTGCGTTGCGTCAACGCTCAGGATCCGCTGGTTGCTGATGGCAATGCGATGGGTGTACTGCCCCAGGTACCTGATGACGTGCTCGGCTCCTGCCAGAGACGACTCGCAATAGACCACCCACTTCTTTTGATGCGCCTTTTCCGTGCAGCCCCTGAAGCCATCCATTGCAGATACCTTTCGCAGCTCCCTTTTTACGCTGTCTAGGAATTTACCCTTAAAGGCAGCGCTCAGCTGGTGCACCGGATACAGATAGCTCTCGTACTTGCCGATATGGCGCCACTTTCCCGACAGGGAATAACCGGCTGCCGGAACAATGCAGTGCAGATGCGGATGCAGCGAAAGGTTCTGCCCCCAGGTGTGCAGCACCGCAACGGCTCCGGTTTCACAGCCGTAATGCGTATAGCCGAAGCTGTGCAGCGTACGGCTGGCCGCACGGAACAAGACGTTACAATACAGCCTTCTGTCCCACAGGTAAATCGGGTTGAGCTCATGGGGTACCGTGAAGATGATGTGGTAGTGCTTTACCGCAAGGGTTGACTCTATCAGCCGCTCAACCCAAAGGGCCTGTTTGGCCCCCTGGCACTTGGGGCAGTGCCGGTCACCGCAGCTGTTGTAGCTGTAGCGCACCGCACCGCAAGCCTCACAAACCTGTTCGTGCCCCCCCAGATCCGCCGTACGGCACTGAACAATGTTGTGCAGCACCTTGATCTGCTTGGGTGACAGCTCCCCGCTCTGCAGCAAGCGCTTCCCAAACTGGCGGACAACGTGAGCGAGCTCATGCTTGCTTCTGCCGCGCTTTTCCATAGAGCGTGTCTAAAGGGCTGTGAGGATGGATGTACTGGCACTGGGCTACGTGAAGATATACCATGGTTGTTGAGATGTCGGCATGGCCCAGAAGATCCCTGAGGGTTACGATGTTCAAGCCCTGCTCCAGTAAATGCGTGGCATAGGAGTGCCGTAAGGAGTGGAGGTTGACACTTTTGGAGATGGTGGTCTTTTTAAGGCTCTCCCGCATGACCCAGGATAACCCTTTAACGCTGTAGCGGCCATCAGGCTCTTTGCCGTTGAAAAGCCAAACAAGAGGATGCTCGGCGCTGAGGTACTTCTTAAGCCCGATGGCCATGGCAGAGGCCAAAGGGACAACCCGATCCTTCTTGTACTTGCTCTGGCGGATATGGATGACCATGCGCTCGAAGTCAACATCCGATATCCTAAGATTGATGGCCTCTTGCCCCCGTAATCCGGCCGAATAGATGAGCGTAAGGATAATCCGGTGCTTGAGCAGTGCAGGTGCCGCAAACAGCAGCTTTAGCTCCTGACGGTTTAGCACAACCGGCAACTTGGTGTCCTGCTTTAAGGAGGGCAGCGCAATGGCCTTTTTGCTCATGCCCAAAAGGCGGTAGTAATACCTAAGACCGTAAACCATGTGCTTGAAGCTGCTGCGCGATGGCGCCTTGGGATCGCGTGCCAGGGCAACCAGGTACTCATTGACCTCGTCTTCGCTAACCTGTTCGGGTAGCTTCTCAAAATGAATCACAAACAGGGCTATGCGCCTGATGTAATTGTTCAGGGTACTCTGGCTTTGCCCTCGAAGTACCACCTGATGCTCCAGCTTCAACGCTCTGGACTGGAATTCAGGAACCAGGATCATGGCCCGCTCAACAATAGTTAAGCTTGATTTCTTTCTCATAGCAGCATTATTTAAAAGTGAATAATGCTGCTATAACGGATTGTGACTAAAAAGATTTGTGCTATTTTTGAAAGAAGCTATCCCGTAGGGATTTAGTTCAACACGCGGTATAGTTAATTGCCGGTGCAGTGGGTATTCGAGCGGCACAGCTCGTATCAAAAGTAGTTGTAATTTGACAGGAAAGTGCTTCGAAATCGGCAACTAACCATACCGCCATCCGTTGGGCTATATTCCGCTCCTTGCATTTAAAAATTATACAGACCGGTACATTAACCGGTTCAGGTTCGATACCGATACAAAATCTCATTTTATAGTCAGACATCAATATAATTATTAAATTTAAGTC
>JBBACY010000081.1:0-8041 GCA_041656735.1 Bacteroidales bacterium
ATCCGTTATAAAATTCCGTCAATATTCCGCCATTTCAGCTGGCTTTGGGGTAAAGTTTTTTTAAAATTCTTTCTTGTATATTGGTGTTACCGAGGTCTTTGCGATTTTCCCCAATTGCACCTAACGGCTGGGGGTGTGACCAGTTTGGGGGAGCGGAGCTGGGATTTATCCCACGTTAAGAAGCTTCCTGGGTGTTGACCCGATTCCGTAACCCATTCATCCCAAATTGGTTACACCCCTTGTTAGGCACTGGCATTCCTTCTTTTTAGTCATTTTATCTTTCAAATTTATTACTCTTATCATCACTTCTCGTGTGCTGGCAAGACATACTCTTTTGCAATTTTAGGGCTAAGAGTTGGCTTGTGTGAATTGCAAATGTGTATGGCTTTCTGGCTAGCTATACTAATTCAAATTGTTTTTCTATTATTTCAGGATATTGTTGCCAAATCTGCCCATTTAACTCTTTCCCATTAACTTTCTTGTTTCTTTTTACTTTATCAGCACCCCAAGTTCCCCATTGCTTAAAGAAAAATGCAACATCTGACTTTTCACATTGGTCTTTTATATTAATAACCCATTTTGCATCCATTGGACGTGCTTTATTTCCACTTTCTCCTCCAACTATTACCCAATCTATGTTTTGTAAATTGATATCACCCAAATTTTCCAATAAAGGCTCAACCGATAAAAATAAAACACTCGCTTTTAATTTTCTCAGATAGTCTATTCTTGGCAATCCTTGACTTTTATTTTCAACAGTAACACCAAGCCAAACATTTTTTGGAACTTTATTCTTTGAGAAATATTCAAACATTCTATCAGCTCTTTTTGTCAAAACTTGGTAAGTGTGATGAGGTGTAGATTCGATTACTGTAAAAATTTTTTCTAAGTAATCAACAGGCATTTCTTCGTGGAAAATATCACTCATAGAATTAACAAAAAAAACTGTCGGTTTTTTCTTTTTTAAAGGTTCGTTCAAACGAGAAGGAACGGTACAAAACTCAAAACCATTTTCATAACCAATTGTACCAATCGCTTTTAATCTATTAGACATTGATTCTGCATAGCAGTTTTTACAACCAGCAGATATTTTTGTGCATCCTGTCGACGGATTCCACGTTGCTTCTGTCCATTCTATTTTTGATGCCATAACTATATTATTTTAATCAGAACTTTGACATTCTTGTTCTTGTAATACTTGCTATAATCTTGATAAAAAGAATTTTTCCTAGCTTTCTTATTAGAATTAACGTCTAAAACTTCTATTTTGTTGTTGTTTTGTAGTTCTCGCAAAACTTCATTTGTATGTTTTGGAAGAAACATATTTTTCAAAGTAAATTCATATAACTGGTTATTATTAATCTCGTTATTGTTTGAAATATATTCGATTAACTTATTTTTAAGACCATTGTATATTTCGGCTTTCTTTTCTGCTTTGAATTGGTCATCAAATAATCCTACTGCTTTGGGTTGTTCAAAACCTTCGCCTGTTTCCTCATTCAGACTCCATTTGACTTCAAGAGTTTTTTGTAAGCCATAAATACTTGGAGAGATAAAGAACATAGCATAATAATGTTTCTTATCGTCTCTTTGCAGATAATAAGAAGCTGAATAAAATTTACTGTCAAAAGACAAAGCTTCTTTTATATGGTCGATGAACTCAAGTTCATTAGCCACTTTGTTGTTCCTAACAGGATGGTTTTGTGATGGAAAGAAACTATCAATAAAATCCTTCAATGCTTTTATCTCATAATCCTCATCACTTACAATCTTGCCAGTAAAACGATATATTTGAGAAACAGGAAGGAATAAAATTACTTCTGTATTTTTCTTCTTTAACAAGTTAGATATTTGCTTACGACATATACCTTTATATCCGTAAGGGTCTATCAAGACAAGGTTTCTAACTTTTGTACTTTCTTTATTTACAAAAGTTGTTATTTGACTAAGAAAAGTTTCTGCATTTTTATTATAAAATCCTAAATTGCAATATTTATCTGCACTAACACTTTGTAAAAAATTTTCAACTCCGTCTATCTTTTCCTTAACTAAATCATTGACATATAATCCAACAGGTGTTAATTTTTTAGTTTGATGAGTGTAATAGCTTTCTTTTATAGCTTCGTATGCTAGAATTGGACTTCCTTTGGTTCCGTCTTTATATATACCTGTGCCACAAAAAACATCAAAAATATTTATACAATCAGTAAATTCAGCAAGACGCAAAACTGGCAAATATCGTTTCAGATATGACTGATAATATTCTAGTTTTGCAACAGAATGCGGATACATTACATTTTTTGCACTATCTTTCTTTTTTACCATTTCAAATTATTATTATCTAACTTTCAAAGATACTTACTTCTGTTTATCATCCCAGCGTGCTAAGGCAAAATTGCTCTCTTTTGCAAATTTGGATTTGATGTCGGGTCGAGCGATTTGCAAATGTGAGCAATGTGGGTTGGATTTCATATTTATATTTATCGTCTGTTTTCGGTTCGTTGCTCCGTCTTTAGCTTGTGCCTAACGTTGGGCAATATGGCATGAAGCGGATTGCGAGCGATTAACTATCAAACCGAGATGATGCCCAAACGGGCTAACACCGCCCAAATTAAGCACTTCACCGCTTTTTGCTATATTGCGTGTTAGCATTTCGGTGGTTATTGTCATACTATTTTTGTTTTCATTTCAAATTTAGCTATACCGCCCGATAAATATACATAATTCCACCACCAAGCACTCAGGTTTTTAAAAATCATTTCTTTCCTTAGTTTGTAGCTTTTGTAATGTTTCATTATGCCCAAATATGAATTCATGCTGCTTTGGAAGGCTTGTTGCTCTTCTTTTGAGGGCTTATGGTCTCGGGCTATTTGGTTATGCTTTGCTATGGCATTGTAAAAGTTTCCTTTAGTTCTGTCGGCTATGTATATGCGGTTTGGCAAAATTACTGTTCCCAAGAATTTTACTCCTTTGCTGTAATGTTGCAAATATATTTTCTTAGGGTGAATTGTAACTTGTAATTCCGTTTGCAGATATTCTGACAATTGAGGAATAAGTTTCTTCAAATACTCTTTATCTTCATGCACTATCACAAAATCGTCAACGTATCTGCCGTAATATTGTATTTTCAAATCGTGTTTTACGAAATGGTCGAAGCTGTCCATGTAAAAATTAGCAAATACTTGGCTTGTTAAGTTACCTATGGGTAAACCGCAATTGGGTTGGCTGTGAAAAAGGCTTTTTGTTTGGGGTAAATCGCTCCAATCGCTTTTGCTACCTTTAATAATGCAATTTTTCGTAGGGTCGTTGTAAATGATTTGCTTGCAAAGTTTTATAACTAATTCTTTATCTGCTTGCTGATACTTTTCTTTTATAAACTGATCGAGTTTTGTAAATAGAATGTTTTTGTTGATGCTCATAAAAAAGCCTTGCAAATCAAGTTTTAGTATGTAGCAGTCGCTTGAGTAATTTTTAGAACATTGCCTTATAAATTTATCAACTCGCTGTATGCCAAAGTGTGTTCCTTTGCCCACTCTGCAACTGTAACTATCGTGTATAAACTGTTTTTCAAACAAATGGTTTAATTTTCCGATAATTAAGTGATGAACTACTCTATCTCTAAAATCGGCTGCAAAAATTTCTCGCTTAACAGGTTTGTCCACAACAAAAGCAATGGAACGACCTATTTGGTATGTTCCGCTGTTTATTTCTTCACATAGTTGCACCAAGCTATTTTCGTAGTCAATTTCAAATGCCAACGCATTGGTTGTATTTCGTTTATTTTTGCGACATTCGAAATAGGCAGTGAATAGTTCTTCAAGTTCAATTTTGGGTTGTGGTATGTCGAATAATGAAAGTTGCACAAATCAGTTTGTAAAGTTTAAAGTTTTTAAGAAAGAAAACCTATCAGCGCCTTTGCAGACGCTGACAGGTTTTCTGAAAAAATGGTTTGTTTAAAATCCCGAACTGCACGCACATAGTTTGTGTTGTTCTTATTGTTGTTGTTCTGGTTGCCATTGTCGAAGTTCTGTTTCCACGCGTTGTTGTTATTGTACTCGGTAGAACTCCAATAGTAGGCACTAGCAAAACCGCCAACCGCAAAAATAAAGGAGTTCATATAAATACAAGGCATCTCATATTTATTGTAGTATTACTCAAAAATGAATTGCTCCATATCAAGTAACGCTCATTTTAACTGCTCAAAAGAGCAGTCCCTTTATCGCTTTTAAACTAAACCTTGCTCGCTTGTATATGCCTTAACACATACAATTCTGGCATTTACCGATTGGCATTACGCCAACCGGTAATTTGTTTGCCTATGCTATCCATTAAACCAGATAGCTCGGCTTGCTTTTTTATTGCTAAAATTTTCATATCCACACAAAGGCGTATTTCAAATTTTAGCAATTCAAAATCATCTAAAAAGGTTTCCAAATAGACAACCTTATCCTTTGCCTTGTTGGCTCTATAAATACTCCTTACAAGTTGAATGGCGTCTCGTTTCATGTCTTGCCCAAGCGTATATTTATACTCACGAGGAAACTCCTGTGTATATAAAAACACCTTCTGAACAAGGGTGTAAACATCCTTAAAAACCTGTAATTCGTAGTATAATGCCATAGCAAAAAAAATCGACCGCTTCGCGGATAAATTGTTAAATAGATAAATGGTTAAAAAGCCCGAACTGCACGCACATAGTCTGTGTCGTCCTTAATGTAGTAGCCCTGGGTGCCATTGACGAAGTACTGAATCCACGCGAGGACGTTATTGTACTCGGTAGAACTCCAATACCAGGCACTAGCAAAACCGCTGCCTCCGTTTACCCCTGCGGTAGCATCAATAGTTGCCTTGTTTTGATACATTAAATTCAATTCTTCTTTTGAGGGAAGGTACCAGTCGCCATAAGTTTTGCCCCCTTCGGTAACTTGTAGCTCATTACAAATACGCGCTGCATAAGTGCTGCCATCATCACCTATAGCAACTTGAGCTGCAATAATTATTGAGGTATTTGCTTCACCAGAAAATGGACCGTCTCCTTTTGCCTGTGTATTACCATGAGTTCCTGCATACCATCTTACCCCTGTGCTTTGGTCTTCTTTAGCAGCTACCAAACCATGTTGTCCGGTTTCGTCTACCCAGAATACGATACCGCCTTGGGCAAAGTCGCCTACGGAAAAGGTAGTTGAACCACTGCCTGCTGTTGCATTTACTACATAAGGGCTTGCAGTTGTTCCGCTACCTGTTACAGTTACATTGGTACCTGCGGTTACTTTGGTTTCGGAGCCATCGGCTGCTGCTGGTGTATTAATAAGGTCTGCATAATCTTTATCCCAAGCTGTAAATACCGGGTCGGTTTCGCTGTCTAATTTATTGTTCCAACTAGTAGTATCGGTTGCTGTAATACCACTTGCTACTGATGCTCCGTAAACAGGGTCAGTTTCATCGGCTGTGGTAAAATGGTCTAAATCTGAAATCTGACTTTCGGTTATTGAAATGCCTGTTGATTTATCCCATGTCGAGAACACGGGGTCGGTTTCGCTGTATAGTTTATTGTTCCAACTAGTAGTATCGGTTGCTGTAATGCCACTGGCTACCGATGCATTAAAATCGGGGTCGGTTTCGTTGGCGCTTTCGGCCGTTTGGGCATGCAGGGCATAAGGAACGCTTAACAACTGGCTTGTGCCTGTAATTGTGTAATCTGTTCCACCTGCCGGGTCGGTTTCTGTTTTGATAAAATAAGGCCCGTTTGCCCATTCTATGTTTGTGAAATCCCCACTTTGTACTGTACCATCTCCAATTTTAATACTTATCAAACCATTGGCGTTGGTGGTTGGGCTTTGGGTTTCTACATAAACTGCTGTTCCGCTTGCCGAACCTTGCAAAATACTTATTTGCATGCCAACTGTTGTGTTGGTTACTAAGGCTTCGCTACTGTTGCGGATTACTGCCTGATAACTCATTTTTTCGGGACTTTGTGCCCAAAGTGTTGCCGTTAAAAATACGGCTACCATAAATGTAAATAACTTTTTCATTGTTGTCCTCCTTAATTTTTTATGATTTTAAAAGTTTTGAATTCTTTATTTTTTGTATCAATTACTTTGATAAAATAAATGCCTTGTGGTAAATTTTGCATTTCTATTTTGGTAATACTATTTCCAATTTCTTTGTTTTGATATACTTTACCACTTATATCATAAAGCTTATAACTCAATTCTGAGAGTTGCAAATTTTCAACTTTAAGTTCTAAATAATCTGTGGTAGGATTTGGATAGGCAGAAACATTAAGAAATATATCTTTGGCTTCTTCAATTCCTGTTACTACCGAAATTTCGAATGGTTGCTGCACGCCTTCCGATACCGAACCGTTTGTACCTGTGTTGGTGGTGTAAGCAAGCTGTCCAACGGAATAGCTAGCCGAGCCTCCGCTACCAGAAGCATTTCCGCCAGTCGCGTTAACGCTTGTTTGTGCTTGTAGTCCTGTCAGTCCAAGTCCTAAAAAGAGTAGGGCACTTAATTTTAGTCGTTTGTGTTTCATTTTTGACTTCCTTTTTTAATTGTGAATATTCATTTTAATTTATCTGTTTTTGTTACTGTTTCATGTTGCTGTTGGGTTTTCTTCCACTGAATGCTAACGGATTGCGGTATGAAACGTTGGGGATTTCGGAGCAGCAGCCGCATCCCTCGACACCGAACCTTGATGCGATGCAGAGCGCCCGACTAACCACTTAATCCCCAATGTTTTATGACCGCGTGTTAGCGGTTGTTATTCTACAAATCCGTCAAATCGATATCATTAACAGGAATTCCAAAAACATTTGATAGTTCCTCTTTTAATTCATCGTCATTTGAGAAATGTTTGCCGACATCAATTCTGTCAGTGACATCATTTCCATTATCATCTTTTAATGTGTCTACTTGGAACATTCCGCCTGCTCCAGCTCTTTCAGATGTTTCAAAATCTTTACCTACTTCAAAATTTGCCATAATTTTATAAATTTATTTTTTACTTATAGTACTGAGTTTACAAAAAGTTTATTTTTTCTTATACATTTCTTATTTTTTGAGAACTATCAAGTCGTCTATGAAATAATGATGCTAATGTCATAATATCAAGGGCATCATTTTCAGTTATCTCCCATGCTATCCTTGGAGCGTGAGCAGTTGTATTTCTGAACATGCCGAAAAAACCTTTAAGTAAATTTGCAAATCCTTTATGCTCACTCTGTTCAGTTTCTGTAGCTAAAGAATTAATAATCAATATTGGATTATTAATTGAAAAAGCAGAATCAATCAAACTATTACCATCAGAAGTCAAACCAGATAGTTCTCGGATTTTATCAGCTACACTTTTAGTTGTCTCAAAAACAGCATGAAAGTAGTTATCTACAAGCAATTCCGCTCTGCAGAATCTTAATACGTCATGATGTACATTTCTATCGCTTAAAATACTTTTCAATCTATCCGCCTTTTTCTCCGCTTCACTTATTGTCTCAACCCTATCAGTCTTAACAAGTTTACCTGAATCCAAAATCTCAATTCCGATAAAACTCAACCTTTTATTAAGTTCTATTTTTCGGAATTCAAATTTTTCTTTGTCATTGAGATATCTAACAGGTGCCATTGCTCTTTTAATAAAATCCCAAATGTTATTTGAACATTGATGTTTATTTTGCCAATGAGCGAATGCATTATACAAGCGTTTCCATTTAGTTAAATCAGGGTCTGTATCGGTAATTTTTGAGTCCGCTAATAATTTGCCTATTTCCGTCCCTGATAAACCCATTGATGTATCTGCAATAATCTTACAGATTCCTTCAATCATTTCTTCTTTTAATGGTTCTTGCTTTGCCATATTATTTGGTGCTGTCGTGTTCTTCTAATAACCGCTAACGTTTGGCGGTAGAAGCAGTGGGAGAGTTCGTGGCTTATCGTCCTCATCCGCCGCTAAAAACCACCCAATGCGAGTTTTGCTGACCCGAAGTCGTCACATCCCCCACATTGCTTTTACCGCGTGTTAGGTGCTGTTGGTTAGGTTTTCAAT
>JBBACY010000082.1:0-7317 GCA_041656735.1 Bacteroidales bacterium
TTTTATTTAACACCATAAAAATAGATGTTAATCACGTATTTTGTTCAATTGCTCAAGAAAACGCCAACTAAAACAATAAAATATTGCCAAACCACTTGTGAAATTGTATATTTAATATAATTTTACAATGTTCGAAATGGATTATTTTAACTAAAATAACTTAACCAATTTAATAACTAAAATTTTTCAACTATGAAAAAACTAGTACTTGGAGCAGCCATGCTGCTTTTCGCCCAATTTAGCTTTGGGCAAGTTTCAGACAACGCTGTTATACCCGTGTCTGTAACGCTTAACTCCATTCTTCGACTTACCGTTGTGTCTGGTGGTAATATTCAGTTTGTGGTAAATACCATTGAAGATTACCAGGCTGGTATTTCAAATTCGGCTCGTTACACCACCCGTTTTAACGTTGCTTCATCGCGTGATTTTGATGTTCTAATTTATTCTGAGAGCGCAACATTTGCAGGTATGGATTACGACGGTGGTACTTCCACAGGTTTCCCTATTGCTAATATTGGATTTTTGGTCGATCAATCTGCAGGGACGGCAACAGTTGGAACAAACAATAACACTGCAGTGACGGCCCTAGATGTCGCCACTACAGCAATACTTGAAGAGGTATCAGGAGGGTCAAGCGTTGTTAATGTTTTTGACATACAATGGGAACTGGCAACAGCTGCTGTCCTAGGAAGTGATCCTAATTTATTACAGCAAAACATTGCCCCTGATACCTATGTAGGCAACGTATTTATTAACATTGTACCTAACTAGTTTAAGTAAAAAAAATTGTTTTGCATACTTATGCTTTGCGGGTAGACACAAAACAAAAAAACAAACTATCAACCAATGGTTTAAAAACTTAAAGCCGAGCGGAAATGTTTGGCTTTAAGTTTTAATAAATAAAATTGATGCCGGCATTCCAGAACACCAAAATATTTTGCTTAAGGTTATTAGCGGCAGTTTTTATACTTTCTCTTTTCCATTCAGAACTTAGCGCTCAAGCGGCCAAAGTTTCAGTAATAAAGGGGAGAAATGTGGCTTTTAATTTTAACAATTTTAATGACTTTGCTAACGGTAAAGACTTACCCAACTGGACAACTTTAATTCTACAAGTTGATTCACCGAATAATTGGGAATTTTCAATAAGATCTGAATACGACAGGCTGGATTCGATGGACGATTTCATTCCAATTGACTCGCTAACGATAAGCATAGTTTTGGTTAATCAAACAGCCTTTCCGGTTGATGCTCTTTTAAAAGAAAACTCAATGCAGCCCAATACCAGTCCTACCGTTGTGATTGAAGGAGGCACTTTAACCAATACTGTTGAGTTACTAATCTCATATAGATTAGCCCCTATGGTTAATAAAAAACCAGGAGTTTACTATGTACAGCTAGATTACAATTTAGTTGTTTTTGAATAACCTGCGAATAATGCTTTTACTAAGAAGATATTGCCTATTACTCCTCATAACATACCTTCTTCCTTTAAATGGATTTGGGCAATTTTTTCTTTCTAATACCGAACCCGTTAATCTTGAAACATCGTTCATTCACCAATCAATAGAATCTAGGGCAAAGCAAACATTCTTCAATGTCCTTAAAATAAAAAACCTCAGCAACAGAACAGAGAATTTGTATGTAAACCTATCCGTACCAGAAGGATGGAGTGTTGTTGGTTCCGATAGGATTGAACTTAGTCTTAATCCCCAAGACTCTACTTTTGTTCCGATAAGAGTTGCTGTTGGCAATAATGCACGCGGCGACATAGGGTATAGTATAATTGCCTCAATAACTGATACAAAAGGAAATACTGTAAAGAATGAATATGCCTACGTAAAAATTCCCAGAGTAAGTGGATTTAGGATAAGTAGCTACGATAGATTATCATACCTTGACCCCCAAACAAACACTGCATCTTTCAAGTTGTCAATGCAAAACAAAGGGAACAAACAAGAACTTGTAAATGTAGCACTTGAAACTGAACCCTCATTAATAATTGAAGATAATACTAACCAGTATAACCTGGAATTAAGTTTACCCCACAATAGCGATACTACATTAGTATTTAACATAAAACATAGGGAATTAAGTTCTAATGGAAAAAAAATGTTTAGACTAAATATGCGTGTATCCACTCAGGATACAGTTTACAATGGCACTGCATGGTACACTAAACTAGAATCGGACTATATTAACTACATACCCAGCAATACAAAACCCTTAGTTATTGATTTTACCACGCAGGGTTTACTCAGGGAAAATCAAAAACCCTCTTATGTCCTTTTAGCCGAAGGCAACATAATTTTTGATGATAATAAAAACCTTTATTACCACTACAGAAACTACACCTCAAGAAACTTTGAAGATTTATATAAATACAACAGAATGTATCTTGGTGGTAATTATAAATTTTTTACTGTGGAGTTGGGTGATAATTATCGGTCAAGTGAAGTTGTGTTAATGGGAAGGGGAGCATTCCTTGAGTTTAACAATAAAAAGTATTCATTCACACTACTTGGAAATAAGAATCTGCGTACTGAGGTTGAAAATATATTAGGAAGCGTGGGGTTTAAGGTAAGAAGCGATTTACACTTCAAGGCTGATTATATTTATAACCAAAATCCAAATTTTAATTCTAATAATTTACAATCACATATGGGAGTGCTAAGGTCGAACTTTAGCATAAAGAATATCCATAACTTTCAAGTAATGGGAGCTTATAATATTATTAATACTGAAGAAAAGGAATTAAATGAATTTTCCGGTAGTTTAAATTACAGTTTAAAGTATAGTAGAACCTCATTGAATTTACGGACGAAATACGGTTCTCCAGCTTTTTATGGCACTTACAGGGGAAGATTCAATGGATCCCTTTTAATGAATCATTTTTTAAAGTCTGGGAATATTCTGCGCTTTCAGTTTTTTGAATTTCACAACACCAGGGGTTCTTTTGGAAATCTCACCGCCACAGAACTAAACAATACTAATATTAACAGAAATTCAAAACTAGATTATCAATATTTTATAAGTCCAAAAACATCAATTACCACAGGGTTAGGCTTTGACAACTCCATATGGAATAACCTGGAGCCTGAGGCTGATGTTACAGATTTCAACTCAATAACCCCGAAACTATTTATTTCTGCGCGATTTAGACTTGGAGATGGTTTTACTATCCTAACTCCGCAATTAACCCTTGGTAAAACTTCGATTATTGAAGCCCCAGAGGGACAGGAAAACATTACCGATGCAACTAAAAATATGAATTTCCAGGAATTCAGTGTTTTTTTTAGAACGGCCAAATTCGGGCTGAATGCTAGTTTCACTTCGGGTCCTAAAACAATATTTGAACAGATTGCAACCTATTACTCAGGTCGCCCTTATTCTTATTTACGCTTTATGCCTACATATGATGCTTTTATCTACAAGGATATTATTGAGCTAAATCTAAATATTTCATATAACAATGACCTTCAATCAAAATCAACATACTCAAACATTACTGCCCAACTACAGTGGCATTTAAAAAACAGTTGGCTTATAAGAGCACTAGGCGTTTATTCTATACAAAACAGAATTGACATTTGGGAGGCCAGTCAAATATACCAAACAATTTACCTTGAGGCAGGTATTCGTAAAGAGTTTGGCTTCAATCATCCTAGCGTAAGATATCATGACATTGAGTTAGTCTTCTTCAAGGACTTTAATGGAAACAGCATTCAAGAACCTACGGAACCTGGAATAAAAAGCGTTTTAGTTGAAATTAATAAAATAGAACCGGAAAATGCAGTTAATATTCCTGGGGATTTATACAGTGTTCAATTAATTTCAAATAATTTTGGACGTGTAACTGTAGAAAGAATCCCAGAAGGCAGATACTCTATTAATTACAACCCAATAGGAGGCGATGCTGGTACTTTTACTAAAGCCCATAGTGATATGGAATTTGTTGTTGATCGGTCTGGGAATTACTTCTTCCCCTTTGTTGAAAAGAATAAGGTATTCGGTAAAATTATCCTTAACCGTAGCCGCCTCTCAGGTTTAGGAAGGATTGATGTTTCTAATGTGCGTATTACAGCGACCGACAGTCAAGGACGATCATTTTCAACTCTAACTGATAAAAACGGAGAATTTACACTGTTTGCGCCAGTTACCGATGAGTATATAGTAAGTATTAATAATGTATTCTACGAGAATTTCGATTTAAGGCAAAATAACTTTCTTGTGCAATTTAATGGCTACAAGCAGTTTGAGGTGAACTTTGTGTTCGATGAAAAGGTGCGCCGCATTAATTTTGCTGCCACCGATGCAAAAACCCAAACAGGAGTTCAGCAGGTAAGGCGTACAACCATTTCGGGTACAATAAAGGACATAAACAACCAGCAACCGGTTAGGGCAAAAGTAAACCTTATTAATACCAGAACCAATGCTGTTATGACCTCCGTTAATTCAAGCGCAACCAGTGGAGGCTATACGCTTCAATTTATGGCTAGCGACGACTACTTACTCGAAATTTTAGCTGACGACTACTGGTACTTCTCTGAGGATATAGTGCTTCAGCAGGTTACAACGTTTATGAATATTGATCGTGATATACTTTTAAAACCCATTAGCGTGGGTTCGAAAGTTGAACTTAACATTCGGTTCGAGGCCAATAGCGCTCATCTTGCGCCTGAGTCGGTTGCCGAAATTAACCGATTGCTACGCCAGGTTAAGAACAACCCCGAAATTAGGCTTGAGATACAAGGGCATTGCGATAATCTGGAGGCAATACAAAACCCAGACGTTGGGTATGAACGTGCAGGCGCCGTTGCAAAATACCTAATTGAAAATGGGTTTAGCAACGTTGAGGTTAAGGATATGAAGAACAGTGAACCTATATCCACAAACGATACGGAGGAAGGTCGCATACAAAACCGCAGAATAGATGTAGTAGTGGTGAAAAAGTAGCTTTAGGCAATTTGCCTTTTGAATTACTGAAAATAAGGGAGTTACGCCCTATTTACTAAAAGAAGCTGTTATTCCATAAGGTTTGTAGCCTATTCAACAACTATTCTCGTTTTAAAAGCGGCAGTAATTTGCTGACAAAAAACGTTCTTTGTACTTTTGCAGCAAACATAAGTAGTTGTGAAAGTTTGAGAATAATATCAACTCAAAATCGTCCTTTGAGGTTTGTATGGTCATACTTCGACTTCGCTCAGTATGACTAGTTCTGCATAAACAATGCTCAGTATGACTAGTTCTGCATAAATAAGGCGTCACACTGAACTAAGTCGAAGGGTGGCAACAGAGTTCTTCGTGTGCTTTGTGTCCTATTAAACAATGTTTCACAAAAGAACCACAACCGAGCGTATTTTGCGAGCTCAACGAAGCTAAAGAAGACACGAAGAGAAAACATAATTATACACCAGACATATGAATATTGCTTTGATAGGGTACGGCAAAATGGGGCATGAAATTGAGTCCATAGCCACAGAACGCGGGCATAACATTGCCCTTATAATTGACCAAGACAATCGGCATAAGCTAAATGCCGAGAGTTTAAAAAATGTGGATGTGGCCATCGAGTTCTCATCACCCGAAACTGCATTTAACAATATAAAAACCTGTCTTTTGGCAGGCAAACCTGTTGTTTGCGGTACAACTGGCTGGCTTAGCGACCTCGATAAGGCAAAGGAGATGGCAGAAAACGGAGATGGAGCACTTTTTTACGCCTCAAATTTTAGTATAGGGGTAAACCTATTCTTTAGACTAAACAAAATTTTAGCTAAGTATATAAATACGGTAAAGGGTTACACCTTTGCCATTGAGGAGGTGCATCATACACAAAAGAAGGATGCCCCCAGCGGTACCGCCATTACTCTGGCTGACATTATATCAAGCGAGATTGATGAGCTAACCGGGTGGTCTTTAGTACCCGAAGAAATCGACCATAAAATCCCCATAACTGCACTTCGAAAAGCGAACGTGCCGGGCACACACACGGTAAGCCTTAGCTCCGAAAATGATTTAATCACCCTTACGCACGAAGCCAAAAACCGAAAAGGTTTTGCCCTTGGAGCGGTGCTTGCAGCCGAATTTGCCAAAGGGAAAAAAGGTTTTTTAACAATGGATAGCTTACTTAAAATATAATTATCCGATAAAAAGTATTAAACTTACCTCGTGAAATGTGTATGCTCACCCACCATTTTACATTCAATTATGAACTAAATACACAGCATAATAATGAACAGAATTAAGGTGTTTTTAAAAAATCGATTCTTTTTGCTCGCCCTATCATCAGCAATCTTTGTGCTATGGGTAATTTGGATTGGAAACTACTGGCTGCTCTTGGGTTTACCAATTCTCTTTGATTACCATATTACCCGTAAAGTAAATTGGACATTCTGGAAAAAAAGAGATGAGAAGAAGAAGAGTGCCCTAGTTGAGTGGGTTGATGCGCTAGTTTTTGCAATTATTGCCGCTACGCTTATTCGTATGTTTTTTATCGAGGCGTATACCATACCCACCTCCTCAATGGAAAAATCGATGCTGGTGGGCGACTACCTCTTTGTGAGTAAGGTTAGCTACGGTCCGAAGTTACCAAATACGCCTATCTCGTTCCCCTTTGCACACCACACCCTACCGCTAACCAAAAACAACAAATCGTACGTTGAGTGGATTAAACGCCCATACAAACGGCTGGCTGGTTTTGGCGATATAAAACGGAACGATGTGGTGGTTTTTAACTACCCCGAAGGCGATACGGTAATAGTTCAGTTTCAATCGAACAGAAGTTACTACTCTGTAGTTAAAGAAATTGGCCGCGAAAGGGTTTGGCGCGAGTACGATGTAATTTCCCGGCCCGTTGATAAAAGGGAAAACTACATAAAAAGATGCGTTGCCATTGCAGGCGACTCGCTAGTAGTTAAGCACGGTCAACTCTATGTAAACGGGAATAAACAGGAGGAAATTCCTGGATTACAATACAACTACATTTTACGAACCAATGGAACCCCAATAAACTCGAAAATTCTCGACGGGCTAAATATAGCTAAGGATGACAGGTTTTTTAATCCGGCTGGTGGAATTTATGAAATACCCCTTACCCAGAATTCCTACGACAAAATAAGGAAATTGAACAACGTTCACTCCGTTTTAAAGCACGAAAATACAAATCACACCATGATGAGTAAAATTATCTTCCCACACTCGCCAGAGTACCCATGGACAGAAGATAACTTTGGCCCATTATGGATACCAAAGAAAGGCGAAACGGTTGAGCTCACACTTAAATCACTACCTCTATACCATAGGGTAATTGAAACATACGAG
>JBBACY010000083.1:0-7186 GCA_041656735.1 Bacteroidales bacterium
CAACTGGAAAGGCTTTAATATCGGCTTTCATTTCATTGCTTCGGCAGGTAATTGTTTTAATACCAATTCTATTGATTTTCCCAACTTTTTGGGGAATAACCGGCGTTTGGGTTTCGGCACCAATTTCCGATATTATTGCAGGTGTAATTTCGTACTTCTTTCTTTCGAGAGAGATTAAACGGCTTAATAGGGCTATTGCTCAGGGAAAGGTAGTTGCTACTTAACCTGTTTTATATAAGAAAGCCGTGCTTGATATTTCAAACACGGCTTTCTTAAGTTATTGTATTGTAAAATATTTACATGGACTGCTCAATATTCCATACAAAGGCTCTCACGCCAATTTCCTTATTACGCAAGTCAAGTTTATGCACTGTTTTTAAGATGATATCGACCTTGTCTTCTTCAACTACTGTGATAATAGCGGAGTTCATTTCGGGCCAAGTGTGGGTTCCACGGCGAGGCTCGCCGGTTTTAGTTCCTTGTCCCTGAACCTGCTCAAAGAAAGTAAACCCACTAATGGCCAATTGTTCAAGCATATACTCAACGCGCTCGGTATTGGACTGGTTAAAAACTATAAATACTGCTTTCATATATCTATTTATTTATTTTCAAAAAAAACTGATAAAACATCCATGGAGTAGTCCGTTTTCTTGTGTGTTGACCCTGTTTTTATGGATGTTTCATAGCGAATCCCTGTTTGCTATTTGTTATCGTTGTTGTTATTATTGTTTGCAAGTTGCATAAAAACAAACTCTTTACGAATTTTCTCCTCTTTATCACGCTCTCCGTGGCGCGATATAATACCGTAAAGTACAGGGATAACAATAAGCGTAATTACGGTTGAAACTAAAAGTCCACCAATTACAACAATACCCATTGGTCGCCACATCTCGGAACCTTCACCTTGACTAAGAGCCATTGGCAGCATACCCAGAATTGTGGTAAACGCTGTCATTAGCACTGGTCGTAAACGCGATGCACCAGCAAGAGCAATGGCCTCATAAAGTTCGTGTCCGCGGTCGCGCATTAGGTTAATGTAGTCAACCAGTACGATACCGTTTTTAACCACAATTCCAACCAGCATAATGGCACCTAGTGCACCAATCATATCGAAGGTTGTTCCTGTGACCAGAAGGGCAAGAATAACACCAGTAATGGCGAACGGAACAGACATCATTATGATAAACGGTTTCGTGAACGACTCGAACTGTGATGCCATAACAATGTAAACTAACATTACGATAAGTAGCATTAGCAGTCCCATATCGGCAAAAGTTTCCTGTTGCTCTTCGTAGTTCCCTGCAAGCCTAATGGTTGCACCCTGAGGAACACCAACACCCTGAATTGCTTTTTCAATTTCAGCGGCCAATTCGCCAAGCGATGTTTGGTACGGACTAACCTGAACAGAAACTATACGTTGCCTACTTTTTCGCATAATGTTTGGTAGTGACCAGTACTCCTCAACAGAAGCAATTTCACGAAGTTTTATTTTGCTGCCTCTGGGCGTAGGAATGGTTAGATCCTCAATAGCTGTAATGGAGTTACGGTTTTTTTCTTCCATTCTAACAACAATATCATACTCGTCCCCATCTTCTTTTAGGTATCCGGTAGGCATACCAGATACCCTGTTGCGAACATACATAGCTGCGGTTGCAGAGTTAAGGCCATGCATTGCAAGTTTTTCTTTATCGAATACAATTTTAAGTTCGGCGCGCTCTTCTTCTCGGTTAATGGTTATGTCGCGGGCACTTTTCACATTGTCCTTAATAGTTTGTCTAATGTTTTCGGCAAGAACGTTAGTTACATCAAAGTCGTAACCATAAATTTCCACATCAACAGTAGAGTTTCCACCCATACCCATACCCGAAACCTGGGCTTGGTAGTCGATAATTTCGGGGTACAGTTCCATCTCTTTCCGGAGTACCTCGGCAATTTCGAATATTGAACGTTCACGCTCAGCTTTTTTGGAACAAATAACGTTCATGCTGATGGTGTTGTTTGTTGTTGAGGTAAAGAGTGCCGATACGCCAGCCTCGTCCGTTGATCCAGCGGTGGTTGATAAAACGCGTATTTCTGGGACTAGCGCCATGAAGCGCGTTTCAAGCTCACGGGCTGTCTTAAGCGTTTCTTCAATGCGAGTGCCTCGGTTTAGCTCTATGTTAACGTTAAGGCGACCACCGTCGGTTTCCTGCATAAAGTCGGTTCCTATCATTCCCAAACCCAAAGGAAGAAGCGATGCAGCAAAAATGAGAATCACTGAGATGATGGTAACTGTTTTGTGCCTCAAGCAATACCTAAGCGCTTTGGCATACCAGTTATCCAGATTGTCCATAAGTGTTATGGCATATTTCTCATACCAGCTCACCTTTGATTCGGTCTGAATGATTTTGCCGTTTTCGTCAACTTTAACTTTCTTAGATTTTAGCAGCTTTGATGCCAGCATGGGTGTTAATGATATGGCAACAATGGTTGATGTAGCTACAACGATGGTAACAATCCAGCCAAGCTCCTTAAACATAACTCCAGCCATTCCGGTAAGCATTGTTAGCGGAACAAATACCGCTATAATTACTAGGGTAGTGGCTATTACCGAAACCCAAACCTCGTTTGTTGCGTATTTTGCCGCTTCGCGTGGGCTCGACCCTCGCTCAATGTGCCGTGTAATATTTTCGAGCACCACAATGGCATCGTCAACCACCATACCAATGGCAACGGTGAGAGAACTGAGCGAAATGATGTTAAGCGAACTACCCACAAAGGCCAAGTAAACAAACGAAACAACCAGTGCAATGGGAATGGTTATGGCAATAATTAGCGTGGCACGCCATTTACCTAAAAAGAATAGTACGACTAGAACTACAAAAATAAGTGCGTACATTATCGACTGTTGAAGGCTGTTAATAGAGTCCTTAATATCAAGTGAAGAGTCGTAAACTACATCAACTTCAAGGTCGGAAGGAAGTATTTTTTTTACTTTTTCCATCTCTTTTCTTACGTCCTCACAAATTTGTACGGTATTGGCACCCGACTGTTTAGAAATTATGATTCGTACACCATCCTGTCCGTTTATTTTCTCGTCAAGTGATAAGTCCTTAATAGTATCCCTTACCTGAGCAATATCTCGCACGTAAACGGTTTTGCCATCGGGTGTAGATGTTACAACCAAATTTTCAATCTCCGAACTCTCAATAAATTCAGTCCTAACCTGTAGCTGATACTGCTCGTTTTTCATTTTCACAGTACCCGATGACAGGTTTAGGTTGTTATTGCTAACTGCAGCCCCAACAACTTCAAGGGGTAGGTTGTAGGCATCAAGTTTTTCCTGATTTAAATCGACATAAATAAAGCGTTCTGGTGCACCCGAAATTGATATGTTTCCAATTCCATCAACACGGTTAAGCTGAGGAATAACCGCTTCATTCAGTATTTTATCAAGTCCGGAATAGCTTTCGTTTGCTGTAACTGAAAACTGAATAATGGGCATTGCGCTAGAGCTAAACTTAAAAATAAAAGGATTTGAAGCCCCACTTGGCAATTGATCCTTAACCATATCTAGATATGAGCGCACATCATTTATAACCTCATCAAGATTTGTTCCCCATTCAAGCTCGAGGAAAACCATGGACATATTGTCCTTTGATGATGAGTTTATCTCTTTTAACCCATCAACGGCATTTAGCCTATTTTCGAGTAGGCGGGTTATGTTCGTCTCTATCTCGTTGGCACTTGCGCCAGGGTAGGCGGTCATAACCGATATAAAGGGAGGTTCTATTTCTGGAAATAGGTCAATAGGTAGTCTCAATAGTGAGAACAGACCTATAATTACTACGCCTATAAAAATTAGTAGGGTGGTAACGGGTTTCTCTATAGCTGTTTTGTAAATACTCATTTTCGGATATTTAAACTATTTTTTTCATCTCGCAATTGGAAATACTAAAGATTTCATTGCAATTTGGTTTACTTTATAATCTCGAGTTTGACGCCATCAACAAGTTTTCCTTGTCCAACTGTTACAATCTCATCTCCCTCTTTAATTCCGTTGGCCTTTATTTCAATCAAATTATCGAAACGTTGGCCCATAGTTACCTCAACACGTTTGGCTACGCCATTGTCATTTAAAAATACGTATCGGTTGTTTGCACCTATCAGTTTTAGTACTGCTTGGTATGGGGCAATAAACGCCTCAAACTCACCTAATTCAAGGGTTGTGCGCATAAACATGCCTGGCCTGAGTAAGTTTTTAGAATTTGGAATTTTCAGTTTTGCCTGAAAAGAATGCGTAGAAGCATCAATGGTTGGATAAATAGTTTCAATTGTGGCTTCAAATGCTTGGTTTGGGTAGATGTCGGAGTATAATTTTAAATTCATACCTTTTTTAACCAATGGGAAGTACGATTCTGGAATGTTTACAAGCGCTTTAAGTAAATGAATTTGGGTAAGAACAAGAATAGGGGCTCCGGCATATAACTCCCCATCTTCATAGTTTTTTGCGGCAATAACGCCGGGTATGCGAGCCTTAACAAAGGTGTTCTCAGTCAGAAAATCTAAATTCTCTTTGGTTTGCTCGTAACCCAACTTAGTTTGGTCGTAAGTTTGCTTAGGTATGCTTCCCGACTCGTAAAGTGACTTTACGCGTTCGAATTCAACCTCTAGGTTGGCGAAAGTAAGTTTTGTAGTGTTTAGTTGGGTTTGGTCCATGCGTACCAACATATCGCCTGCTTTTACTTGCGACCCTACATCGTGGTAAATTCGCTCAATTCGGCCAGTTACTGCAGGGGCAATATTCATGGTTTCGTAGCCTTGCAATGTGGTTGATATCTCAATGTGACGGGCAATTGTTGTTTTGTTAAGTGTGGTAACTTTAACCTTTTCAACTTTTTCAACCTCAGCCTGCTGTTCGGACTTTTTACCGCAGCTTATAACGGTGAGAACCATGCTGCCAATAATGAATGCTTTAAATAGTTTGTTCATCTTTTTGATGTATTAACTTGTGTATTATTGATTATCTGTATTAAGTAATTTTTCTAAGGCAATTTGAGCGGTAACAACTTCCATTAGTGCCTGTACGTAGCTATTTTGAGCCGTAATAAGGTTTGTTCCTGTTGTAGTAACATCAAGGCTTGATGCCATACCCTGCTCATACTTCTTCGAAATGTTTTCGAGTATTCGCTGGTTTACCTCAATGTTTTTCTTTTGGGTTTCGTAGCTTTCGAAAGCCGACGTTAGATTGTAGCGAAGCTGGCTATGCTGAATTGCAAGCCCTTCTTTTGTATCGGCCAATGTATTTAGCTGCGTTTCGTGCGTAATTTTTGCTTCGCGTACCTTAGCATATCTAACTCCACTTGAAAATATTGGGATAACAATAGATGCACCAATCAGGTTAGGAGGGGTCATATTAAAACCTTCGTCCTCGCCAAAGTAGGTTTTTTTAGTATATTGGTAAAATGCGCTAATGGTTGGACCGTAAGCCCAGGCATTAAGGGCGATTTGTTTTTTCGATAAATTGGCAGATTGCTTTACTAGCTGGTAGTTAAAGTTGTTATCGAGAATAAAGTCAGTGCTTAAAAGTTCTAATGCACTCTCAATATTTAACAAATCTTCAATGGTTTGTGTTAGCGCAATATCAGCACTTGCCTCAGCCCCCATTTGCAGACGGAGTGAGTTGTAAAGCATTTCGAGCGAGCGCTTGGTTGAGCTAATTGTGGTTTGCATAGTTGCTATCTGCACCAGTAGCTGGTCGGCATCGGTTTGGTCGGCAACTCCCACTTTAACAGAGTTTTCTGTAAACTCATGTAGCTTCCTAATATTACCAAGACTTTTATCTAGTAGGGTAACCGTTTGGTCCATAATAAGAATGGAGTAGTACAATGTTTTAACCTGATTTACAATATCTTGCTCTGTTTTTTTGAAATTTATTTCGGCCATCTTTGTGGCTATTTCACCTAGCTGCGTCCCAACAAGCTGGGCTCCACTAAGCGCTAAGGCTACTTGTGCTGTTATGTTTCCCGATGGGTTCATTGGGATAGGCATTCCTCCAAAATTTATTTCGTAACCCATAAAGTTTGAATAGTCGAGGTTAACATTGGCCTGCGGAAGCATTGTGGCTAGCGTTTGCCAGCGGGCAGCCTCAGCTTTTTGTATTTCTAGCGAAGCATTTTTTAGCGTTCTGTTGTGCTCTAGAGCTTGGTCTTGTGCATCTTTAAGAGTAAGGTTAAAACTTTGTTGAGAAAAACCTTGCACAGCCATAAAGAATACCAAGGAGAAGATTAAAATTTTGTGTTTCATTGTTGTAAGTTAATTTTTTGACTTCTAGAATTTATTTCGTAACAGTATTTATAGCTTTTTGTTATTATTATGACATCATTTTTAGTTTACGGTACAAATGTATGTTGCTGTATTTCTATAGTAAATGGTTAATCGGCGAAACTGGTGAAAAAGTCGACGAAAAACTCCGACATTATTTTTATTTGTTGAGCAATTCATCTTAAATCTTAATTGAAAAATTGCCTTTACTTTTTTTAAAAACTTTATACTGATGAAAAGTTTTCACTTGTACTTAAAAAATTATCTAAGTGCTCAAGTCCTTTTTCAGTGCAAATACCCTTTATATAAGGGTGAAAAACCGAAGCCCATACCTTTGTGTGAGGGAAATTGTTTTCGCTATCCGATTTAAAAAAATAGTCCATTGTTAAATGTATAAACTTGTTCACAATATCAATGTCAATGGTTTTAATAAAGGTACCCTCATTAACCCCTCGCTTTAATATAAGGTATGATATTTCTCCGTTTCCAATTTGTTCGCTTCTTTTTATGGACCCAAGCATTCCCGAGTAGTATTTGTTTAAATCGGTAAAAAAAAGTGGATTCATTTTTGCAAACGCATCCTGGTTGTATTTACCAAATTGAAACAGCGATTCGATTACATTGTTGGAACTATTCACAATTTTAATTAGGTCATTTTTATGCGTGCTAATATTTAGTGTTAAAAAATTATGAATTAGGTCCTCCTTATCCTTAAAGTTTTCGTAAATAGTTCTTTTTGAAATACACAGAGATAGGGCAATAGAGTCCATAGTAATTACCCTAATCCCATTTTTCATAAATAGGTTACCAGCTTCCTCAATTATTTTTTCGCGTATATCCATTTCAGTTTTAACTTAAATAACTAGCGCACAAAGGTAGAAAA
>JBBACY010000084.1:0-6814 GCA_041656735.1 Bacteroidales bacterium
CAAACGCTTCGGTTTCAAATGCCCCATCGAGGTGTTGACTGAAGTCATGCTAAAAGAGCAGGCGCTGAGTGATAATGGCCAAGCGTCGATTCATTAACCGTGTTGCACTCAGCTTTAGAAACCGCCCTGCAAAGCTAATACGATTAGCGCTGTACTTAGTGTTTAAAATAGAAAAGCAACTGTTGATAAACAACATAGCGATGCATCCTAGAGTGAGACGAGACTTCATCATTCATCATAAATATTACAAAACGGTATAAGTGCAAGATTAAAGCGTCATGAATGAACTAAATGACAGTTAGTAATCAAAGAAGTTAATGCAGCATAGATAAGAAGGCTTGGTTTCAAGGCTATTATCCAACAGAATATGTTATGCTTTTGCATCGTTTAACGTAATATAACTTACTCGCACTGCGTAGAGTTTACGCTGCAAGCACTGTCGTTAAGCACAGTCTTTTTTGCTATTTGTATGACTACTTATACTTGGCAAGTACACGACGTTTCACACCTCACAATCTCAATGTAGAGTTTCAATTTTATGAAAAGCTGCTCGAGTTATGGATAAGCAGATATGTACTCGGTTATAAAGTTACTGCGCCCTCATCAGTATATAAAAAACGGATTTGTACTGCTGGGTCCGCTATTCGCTCACCAGTGGTCAACTCAAACATTAACTGAAGCTGCTCTGGCATTTTTTTCTTTCTGCTGCATGGCCAGTGCTGTTTATATATTAAATGACATCATGGATATTGATGCTGATAGAGAGCACCCCATTAAGCGCAATAGACCGTTGCCGAGTGGCGAGGTCTCACTATCGCTGGCAAAGCTCTTACTACTAGGGATGGTTACCGGGTCAATTTTACTCTCGCTAGCCGTTAGCCTTTGGGTAACGTTGTTTGTGTCGATCTACTTTGTGATGAATATTCTCTATTCATGGCGTCTCAAACATGTCGTGATTCTCGATGTGTTTATTATTTCAGCGGGATTTATGCTGCGTATATTGTCCGGCACAGTGGGTCTGGGCATTGCCCCGTCAGCTTGGTTACTTCTTTGTGGGTTGATGGTGACACTGTTTCTTGGTTTCTCAAAGCGCCGCGCAGAGTTGTTGATGCTAGAAAATTCTGATGGCAGCTCTAATCTAACCCGCAAGGTTCTTGATGATTACAGCCCGGCGGTATTGGAGCAGTTTATTTCTGTGACTGCTGCCTGCACTGTTCTCAGTTTTGGACTCTATACAATGTCACCACAAACGATAGCTTTGCATGGCACTGAAGACCTGATTTACACCCTACCCTTTGTGATTTACGGTATTTTTAGATACTTATTTTTACTGCATAACAAAGCCAAGGGTAATGACACAGCAAAAGACCTGTTAACAGATTGGCACCTATTAGGAACGGTGCTTGCTTGGGTTGTCACAACACTGTGGGTGTTAGCGTGAATACTACTATTGCGCAACTAGATGGCTGGCGATTAAAAGCACTGATCTTATCTATTATCGCCGCCGCTGGTGGCTATTTAGCATTTTCTCTATGGGGTGGCTGGCAGGACGTTATCGATGCCTTTGTACATATTGGCCTGCTAGGTACGCTGATCACCTTATTGCTTTCTTTAGTGAATTACTGCTTACGATTTATTCGCTGGCAGATCTATCTTGGCAAGCTAGGGCATCGGGTTGCTTGGTTGCCTAGTTTACGCATTTATTTGAGCGGCTTTGCTCTCACAACTACACCAGGTAAAGCAGGAGAAGCCTTTAGAGGCGTACTACTCAAACAACGTAATGTACCATTTCCTGCTACTTTTGCAGCTTTAATCAGTGAGCGCTTGTCTGATCTTGTCGCTATTGTGTTGCTCACTTTAGTTGGCTTGAGTGAATATCCCCAAGCCAGAGGCATGGTGCTTGTGGGGGTTGTTGGTATAGCAGTGATACTTATATGTATCTCAAGTCGTACGGTACTGAGTTACGCTCATCAGTGGACTAGCGTTCGCACAGGGAAGCTATTCAAACTCTTAAATCAGCTTACTCATCTACTTAGAGAAGCTCGTCGCTGCCATACACCTAGCCTATTATTACTAGCAACCCTAATCAGTGTCGTGTCGTGGGGAGCTGAAGCAGTCGCTTTTTACTTAGTATTAGAGTGGCTTGGCGCTGATATTAGTTTCTCATTTGCTATATTTGTTTACGCAATTTCAATGCTTGCAGGCGCGCTAAGCTTCTTACCCGGTGGGTTGGGGGGAGCTGAAGCAATAATGATTTCCTTACTGGTATTAAAAGGTATGACGATGCCAGCTGCGATTGCTGCCACTGTATTTATACGACTGGCGACCCTTTGGTTTGCTGTGCTAATTGGATTACTAGCACTTTATAAAAGCCGCAAAGGAGAAATCGTATGAGTACACTCCAATCTTGGAATCGTTTACCTAATATTGCATCAGATAAGATTCTCACCTTAACCGAACATGCAATTCCTAGCCAACACAGTGCTCCTCATCCTTTATTAGCACATGGCAATGGACGCAGTTATGGCGATGTTTGTTTGAATGATAAAGGCACATTATTACGTACTACTGCGCTTGACCGCTTTATTTCATTTGATCAAAGAAATGGTATTTTACGCTGTGAAAGTGGTGTGTCACTGCAAAGTATTCTGCAATTAGTTGTACCTCATGGATGGTTTTTATCGAGCACCCCTGGCACTCAATACGCAACCATAGGCGGAGCACTTGCCAATGATGTACATGGTAAAAACCACCATGCGCAAGGTAGCTTTGGTCATCATGTCAGAGCCTTTGAGCTTATTCGTTCGTCAGGTGAAGTGTTGCTGTGCAGTCCCGGTCGTAATACAGAGATGTTTAGAGCGACAGTTGGCGGACTTGGTTTAACAGGACTGCTGAGCTGGATTGAGATTCAGTTAATACCTGTAAATAATCCATGGATGTGGGTGGAGTCACATCGCTTCAATAATCTCGATCATTTCTGGCAACTCAACAAAGAGGCTGAACAGCAATGGCCTTACACTGTAGCTTGGATTGATTGCCTTGCAAGCGGCAACGCCAGAGGTAGAGGGATTCTCTTTACTGGCAAGCATGCAGCGAATCAGACCCAGCTTCCGAGCTATAAAGAGCGCAGTAAACGAGTTCCTTTTGATCCTCCGATATCTCTGGTGAACCGTTTAAGTCTGCGCAGCTTTAATGCTCTGTATTACCGCCAACCGGTAAAGCCACAGGGCAATCTGTGCCATTATGCACCTTACTTTTATCCTTTGGATGCCATCCAAGACTGGAATCGTATCTATGGACATAAAGGGTTCTATCAGTATCAATGCGTGCTACCTCCTGAGGTCGCTCGTGAAGCAACGGTTCAATTACTGGATGCTATTGCTCAAAGCGGTCAAGGCTCCTTCCTTGCCGTTCTGAAAACATTTGGCTCTCAAGCCCCGGTGGGGATGCTGTCTTTTGCCAGGCCAGGAACAACGCTTGCATTGGACTTTCCTAATTTAGGTGACAAAACTCTAAAATTATTTAATCGTTTGGATGCCATTGTCAGTGAGGCCGGCGGCGCACTGTATCCAGCTAAGGATGCACGTATGCCTGCTTCATTGTTCCAGTCAGGCTTTCCAGAGTGGCAACGTTTTTCAGATTTTATTGATCCTGCTTTTTCATCACATTTTTGGCAGCGTGTAACTTTATGAATAGTTTAAATCGTGTCGTAATTTTCGGTGCAACCTCGGCTATTGCTGAGCATACTGCGCGACAACTGGTACAAAATGGCGCCTCTGTGTATTGCATTGGCCGCAATACTGACAAACTCAATAGAATTATTGCTGATCTAAAAGTAAGAGCTGGAAGTGATCAGACGATTGACAGTGTGAGTGCTGATCTGTCAGATATAAACCAGCATCTCAGGCTCATAGAACAAGCCAGTGAAGCACTGGGCGGTCTTGATGCGGCACTCATTGCTCACGGTACGTTACCTGATCAAAAAGCCTGTGAGGCTGATGTCGAACTGACACTGCAAGAAATTCAAACCAATGCATTGAGCGTAGTAAGCTTGCTGTCTTTACTAGCCAATCAATTTGAAGCACAAGGTAAAGGTGTCATTGCTGCGATTAGCTCTGTGGCTGGAGATCGTGGACGGCAGAGTAATTATGTCTATGGTTCTGCCAAAGGCATGGTCAGCTTATTTATGCAGGGTTTACGTAATCGTTTAGCCAAAAAAGGCGTCTCTGTAGTCACTATTAAACCTGGTTTTGTTGATTCACCAATGACCGCAGATTTTGATAAGTCCGGGCCACTATGGGCTCAACCAGACGTCATTGCTAAAGGGATAGTGAATGCCATGCAAAAGGGTAAAGGCGAGGTCTATTTGCCGTGGTTTTGGTGGGGTATTATGCAGATTATCAAGCATATACCTGAAGCTATTTTTAAACGATTGTCGCTATGAATAAAGATATAACATCAGACACACATGTTAATGATACGCCGATAGCATTCTTTGACTTCGATGGGACGTTAACGACGTGCGATACCTTGATGCCATTTCTCAAGTTTATTTCAGGGAAACCTAAATATTATCTAAACTTACTGCTCGTTAGTCCTGTACTCGCTGGATACTTCCTTAAGCTCGTACGTAATGATATCGCTAAAGAAACAGTGCTTAAGCGCTATCTTGCCGGATACCATATCGATGAATTATTTATTTTAGGTAAACGTTTCTCTGAAGTGGTGATTCCATCACTCTTGCGTCCAGAAGGTATTGAACGGCTTAGATGGCATCAGGAGCAAGGACATGACTGCGTACTAGTCAGCGCTTCATTTGATATTTGGTTGAAATTTTTCGGAGAAAGTTTAAATCTGTCTCAGATTATTTCTTCTGAACTGAATACAAAATCAAAAATAGTCGATGGCAGTATTCAAGGAGTGAATTGCTACGGGAAAGAAAAAGCAGACAGAATACAAGAATGGATTACTCTGGAAAATAGAAAGCCCTCTATTACTTATGCTTATGGTGACTCAAGAGGCGATAGTGAAATGTTAAGCATGGTAAATAAAGGTTTTTTTATAAAGTCTGGAAAAGATTTTTTTAGTATATAGCTTGTTTCAAACTAGGAGTTTACTGGAATGGTATCCAGCTTAAAAAATAAAAATCTTGTTTCTGGATTTTTTCTAGCTTTAACTGCATTTTATTGTTTGTTTTTTTTATATAAACCCGGGTTTATAGGCTACGCGAACAACTATGATTTCGTCAGGCATTCATCCTGTCTAGGTTTGTGGAGTTATATCCCAGATCATCCTAAAAAAGCCGGACATGCAAGCTCACCAAGCTCCCAATTATTATATGACGGTGATATTGCAAAAGACTCCTGCCTGCGTTCTTCTGACAATGTCTCATCATATATTCTTACCCGTTTTTTATCTGTAGGAGATATTGTAAGCTTTATTAACTTAAGTTCAATAAAGCTATTTTTTTTACTAGCCTTATCATTTCTTGCTATTTTAACAAGTACAGCAAGGCTTGTTCCCAGTATTTTCTTATTCAGCATCTTAAGTGAAGGTATATATCTTGCTTATGCCAATACATTATATGGTGAGTTTTCTGTTATTTCCGCATTTACATTAATTATTATATGCTCTTATAACTTAATTCATAAAAATAACAGAAAATACTCAACACTGCAAATAGCAATACTAATCATTGGAATTATATGGTTAGGTTTGAGTAAGCAACAGTGGTCTTATTTAACTTTATTATTACTATGCATTACGTCTTGGCTTGTTTATCATCGTACATTATTTAAAAAACCTGCTTTTGTTTTTTTGTTCTTAAGCCTAGCCAGCATCTTTACTTTTCAGTTTATGAACAAGCATAACTTTGATAATGAAAAATCAATCAGCTCTGCAAACAAAATTAATACTTTTTTCTTTGCTGTACTTCCTGAAGCAACTGATAAAATTCAAGCATTAAAAGTTTTAGGTTTACCTGAGCATTGTAACGTTGACATAGGAATAAGTTGGTATCACCCTGAACAAAATGCTTTAAATAATTGTCCTGAAATTCAAAAAGTTAGTCGCGCTAGACTATTAAAACTATTTATTCAAGACTCTGCTACGTTTTTTATACCCATAAAAAAGTTCACAGGGGAAATGAGATTGTTTTACCCAGACTACTTAGGAGTGACTATTCCAGGTGATACTAATGCGCTTAAAAAACTCAACTATGTAACACGTTTCTCATTGAGTAATATAATTTTCAAGATAGAGTCATCCGTTTTTTTTACTATTGTCTTTATACTTTTTATTGCTTCTATTGTTACCGGTTTATTTTTATTATTTGTACCTAAAAAACCCTCTTTAGATCTAACGTCTAATCTATATTTATTCACCACAGGCGGTATTACTGTAGGATATTCGATACTGTCTTCGGTATTTGGTGACGGCTATTTTGAAGCGGCAAAGCATTCAGTGCTTTTTTTAGGGGGTGTATACCTACAGCTCATAGCTGTCTTATTTACTATAATTTTATATATTAAAAAAATAATAAAATATAAGAATAAAACCAATAAGAATCTGATCAACACTAATTAAAAAAATCTAACATTACAACTATTATAGGGCACACTAGCCGTTCAATTCGTCACAATAAGCTATGGCGCAACCATAACTATAAAACTTTTGTACTATGTTCAACGTAAGCGCCCTTAAATCAGCATCTTTTATCTTGCATTATACCGCTTCAAACTAGTCCTCGTCTTTTTTGGAGGTACTGGTTATGAGTTCTACGAGTTCGCGCGAGCGTTATGAGTTTTGGCAGCAG
>JBBACY010000085.1:0-6338 GCA_041656735.1 Bacteroidales bacterium
GAAAGAACATTCAGGGTAGTATTTGTCATGGCGTATCGCTCTACTGTTAATTATTTCTTGTCGGAAACAATCAACAGGATACGCCACCCTCTTTTCCCCTCATACACCACAAATGACTATAGCTCGTGACCGGCTACTTTGATAAGTTATTAAGGTTTATTCCGCAGAGTATTGCTGCGGCTATGATGGCGGGGATCTTATTTCAGTTTGGTCTAGGGCTTTTTTCAGCAACAGATACAATGCCTATTATTGTGTTTGGCATGCTATTGGTATTCCTTGTGGCGAAGCGCTTTACACCGCGTTACGTGATGATTTGGGTATTGGGTTTAGGTATTGCGTTAAGTCTATTTTTGGGGGAAATCAATCCTGTCGCTGTAGATTTCTCTTTAACTGTTCCGCAGTTTATTGCTCCACACTGGACATGGGGTTCAACCTTAAACCTTGCTATCCCGTTGATTCTGGTCAGCCTTACTGGGCAATTTTTACCTGGCATGGCCATTATGAAGCTCAATGGCTATGACGTACCTGCTAGACCTATGATTAGCGTAACTAGCATTGTTTCAGTTTTTGTAGCCTGTGTGGGCGGTATAACAATTGTTCTAGCATCAATCACTGCTGCTTTATGCTTGGGTAAAGATGCACATGAACTTAAAGATAAACGCTATATAGCCGGCGTTGCTAATGGTTTGTTTTATATTTTAGGCGGGTTATTTGCAGGCAGCATTGTCATGCTATTTAGCCTACTTCCTAAAGAGCTTGTCGCTGCTCTAGCTGGCTTGGCTTTACTCGGTGCTATTGGAAGTAATATCTCAATGGCTATTCAGCATGAAGCGAATCGTGACTCCGCATTAATTACTTTTTTAGCTACAGCATCAGGCATGAGCTTTTTAGGTATCAGCTCTGTGTTTTGGGGCATTTGTATCGGTGTCGCTGCACACTTAATTCTGACTAAGCGTAACCCTATAAGGATTGATGCAGTTGCTGCAGAGCAATGTTCAAAAAACTAATACGTATTTAATATTACTTTCTGGGAAGCATTATGATTGATAAAACTTCAGCTCCTTTAATCGAAGCGCTTTCAAAGATTAAAGATGGTTCCACGATCATGATTGGTGGTTTTGGAACCGCTGGTCAGCCTGCAGAACTCATTGATGGTTTGATTGAGCTGGGCGTTAAAGATCTTATTATCGTCAATAATAATGCCGGTAACGGTGACTACGGTTTAGCCAAGCTTTTAAAAACGGGTGCCGTGCGTAAAATTATTTGTTCATTTCCGCGTCAGTCTGACTCTTGGGTATTTGACGAATTATACCGAGCGGGAAAAATTGAATTAGAACTGGTTCCGCAAGGCAACTTAGCTTGCAGAATTCAAGCTGCAGGTATGGGACTTGGGCCGATTTACACACCAACGGGCTTTGGTACCACCCTGGCTGAAGGCAAGCCAGTATTAAATTATGAAGGTAAAGACTTCGTCTTAGAAAACCCGATCCGTGCTGACTTTGCTTTAATCAAAGCGCATCAAGGCGATCGTTGGGGCAATTTAGTGTATCGAAAATCAGCGCGTAACTTTGGTCCCATTATGGCCATGGCTGCGGATGTGACTATTGCTCAAGTGAAAGAAGTGGTAGAGCTGGGTGCGCTGGATCCTGAGCACATTATTACTCCAGGTATTTTTGTGCAACACGTCGTGCAAGTCGAACCTCAATCAGAGTTGGAGTAAACAAATGAGCTATATCAAATTAACTCGCGATCAAATTGCTGAGCGTGTTGCCCAAGATATTCCTGAAGGGGCTTACGTTAACTTAGGTATTGGTTTACCCACTCGGATTGCCAGCTACTTACCGACAGATAAAGAAGTGTTCTTACATTCTGAAAACGGTTTATTGGCCTTTGGTCCTTCACCTGAGCTCGGTGAAGAAGATCCAGAACTGATTAATGCGGGTAAAGAATTTGTCACCATGCTGACCGGCGGTGCCTATTTCCACCATGGCGACTCCTTTGCCATGATGCGCGGTGGTCACTTGGATATCTGTGTGCTTGGCGCGTTTCAGGTTGCTCAGAACGGTGATCTTGCTAATTGGCATACAGGCGCACCTGATGCAATTCCTGCTGTGGGTGGCGCAATGGATCTGGCTGTTGGCGCAAAAAAAGTATTTGTAACTACGGACCATGTCACCAAACAGGGTGAGCCTAAATTGGTGAGCGCATTAACTTATCCGGCGACAGGCTTAAAGTGCGTTGACCGTATTTATACCGACCTCTGTGTTATCGACGTAACTCAACAGGGATTTGAGGTTATAGAGAAAGTTGAAGGTTTAAGTTTTGCAGAGTTGCAGTCCATGACAGGTGCAGAGCTGATTGACGCAACTGCATAAGTTTATTTGATTAAGAAACTGGCATCAATTCATAGAAACTTCTAGGTTTTTAGAATATTAAGGATATTTATCAAAATGAAAAATGCATATATTGTCGATGCCATTCGTACCCCTTTTGCTCGATATGCAGGCAGTTTGGCATCGATTCGTGCGGATGATTTAGGTGCCCTTCCACTTAAAGCATTAATTGAGCGCAACCCTTCTGTGAATTGGCAGCAGGTTGATGACTTGATTTATGGGTGTGCAAACCAAGCCGGTGAGGATAACCGTAACGTTGGCCGCATGTCGGCTTTGCTTGCAGGGCTGCCTTATTGTGTGCCAGCAACTACGATTAACCGATTATGTGGTTCCTCGTTAGATGCTATTGCTATTGCTGCTCGTGCGATTAAATCAGGCGAAGCCGATTTGATTATTGCTGGTGGTGTTGAGTCCATGTCACGTGCGCCACTGGTAATGGGTAAAGCTAAGACGCCTTATGATCGTAGCCAAGTGATGGAAGATACGACCATGGGCTGGCGTTTTATTAATCAGCAGTTAAAAGAGTTGTACGGCGTAGAAAGCATGCCACAAACTGCTGAAAACGTGGCTGAGCAATTCAATATCAGTCGTGCAGACCAAGATGCTTTCGCTTTGCAAAGTCAGCAGCGTACTGCCGCTGCACAAACGCATGGTTTTTTTGCTAATGAAATTGTCCCTGTCGAAGTGCCGCAGCGTAAAGGTGAGCCTATTATTTTTGCTCAAGATGAGCATCCACGATCCTCTACTAGGTTAGAAAACTTAGCCAAGCTTAGGCCGATTGTGAAGCCTGGCGGAACCATTACCGCTGGAAATGCTTCAGGTGTTAATGATGGTGCCGGCGCAGTACTGATTGCCTCGGATGCTGCACTTGTACAGCACGGCTTAAAGCCTCGCGCAAAAATAATTGGTGCAACCGTTGTTGGCGTCGAGCCAAGAATAATGGGCTTTGCTCCAGCACCGGCAATTGAAAAGCTTCTGAAAAAGACCGGCTTAACCCTTGAGCAAATGGATGTGATTGAGCTTAATGAGGCTTTTTCTGCACAAGCTTTGGCGGTGACGCGCAGCTTAGGTTTGCCCGATGACTCTGCCAAAGTGAATCCAAATGGCGGGGCTATTTCCATTGGTCATCCCTTAGGTGCTTCCGGTGTGCGCTTAGTGGCGACAGCGCTCAATGAGCTGGAAAGAACCCAGGGCCAGTATGCGCTGTGCTCTATGTGCATCGGCGTCGGCCAAGGTATTGCTTTAATTATTGAGCGTGTTTGAGGTTGGAGTATTAAAATGCCAGAGTTAAATGTAAAGGGTGTTAGGTTAAATTATCAAACATTTGGTGATGCGACTCACCCAGCGTTAGTCCTTTCTAATTCGCTGGGAACCAATCTTTCGATGTGGAAATCGCAAGTCGAGTTTTTCAAAAAAAACTTTTATGTGATTTGTTATGACACCCGTGGACATGGTGCTTCATCAACCCCGGCAGGCCCTTATACAGTAGAGCAGCTGGGACAAGATGTTATTGATTTGCTTGATCATTTAAAAGTAGAGAAAGCCAGTTTTTGTGGCATCTCTATGGGTGGTTTAGTTGGCCAGTGGCTGGCTATACATAAAGCAGAGCGCTTAAATAAAGTGATTGTGTGTAATACCGCAGCGAAAATTGGTCAGGCCAAAGCCTGGTTAGAGCGTTCCTGTGTAGTGCGAGAGACTGGGCTGAAGCAAATTGCTGCGACGGCAGCGTCACGCTGGTTTACCGACGGTTTTATTCAAGATAATCCCGATATTATTGCTTCGCTAAGTCAGGACTTGGCGGCTGGCTGCCATCTTGGCTATGCCAGCTGTTGCGAAGCCTTGGCTGCAGAAGACTTGCGCGAAGCTATAGCCAGCATTTCTATTCCTTTTTTAGTGATTGCCGGTAAACAAGACCCTGTCACTAGTGTTGAGGATGCTCAATTTATAGTTGATAAGGTAATCCATAGCAAGCTGTTTGAAATTGATGCATCGCACATCTCAAATATTGAGCAATATGATTCATTCAATAAAACCATATTTAATTTTCTTATAGCTTAGTTTTAAATATATTTATAATAAAATTCATATGTTGTTTGTAGCTTGTTGGAGGTGACTTAAACTGATTGTAAGTGAATATTTTCCTGACCTGAAGTATTAATTTTATATAATTATTATTTTATGCGGCTTGTGTTGTATAGGGTTTTTTTATGTAAATTAAGTTAAAAGCAGTAAATTTACTAAAACTAATAATGATAAAAGTAGGTGGCTGAAATGAAAGAACTTGACGTCCAGGGCTATATTGATAATGCCCACTTTGGTAAGTTTCACTGGATGATACTTATTGTTTGTACTCTATTAATGATATTTGATGGTTATGATTTATTCCTCTTTGGTGTTGTGATACCTGTCGTCATGGATGAGTGGGGGCTTACGCCTGTCCAGGCTGGAACACTGGGTAGCTATTCATTGTTTGGTATGATGTTTGGTGCACTTTTGCTGGGGACTTTGGCGGATAAGATCGGTCGTAAAAAAGGCATTATTATCTCATTTGTGTTATTTAGCGTAGCAACATTTATGACTGGTTTTGCATCCACGCCAACTGAGTTTGGAGTGTATCGCTTTTTAGCAGGTCTAGGCTGTGGTGGATTAATGCCTAACGCCGTTGCCTTGATCAATGAGTTTGCGCCTAAAAAAATACGCAATACTTTAGTAACCCTGATGTTTAGTGGGTTTTCATTAGGCGGTGTTTTTGCTGCTGGTCTCGGTATTTATGTGATGCCCACGTTTGGCTGGGAAATGATGTTTTTTGCCGGTGTTATACCTTTGCTAGTACTGCCTTTTATTATCATTTACCTACCTGAATCCATAGCTTTTATGGTGCGTAATGGTCGTGAAGCTGAAGCGAAAGTGTTGCTGAAGAAAATGCAACCAGGTAACAACGATATTACCCACGATACTCAATTAGTTTTCCCTGAAAAAGTTGATAGAAAGGGCTCGATCTTGGATTTGTTTAGTGAAGGTCGATTAATTGGAACCTTAGCTTTTTGGGTTGCTTTCTTTTGCTGTTTACTAATGGTTTATGCGTTGGGTTCTTGGTTGCCGAAGCTGATGAATAACGCGGGTTATAGTCTAGGATCAAGTCTATCTTTCTTGTTGGCACTTAACTTTGGTGGTGCTGTCGGCGCTATTCTTGGCGGTGTTTTAGGAGATCGATTTAACTTGGGCAAGGTCATTATTATCTTTTTCCTTATCTCGGTTGTATCGATTAGCTTAATGGGCTTTAACAGTCCAATGCCTGTTCTCTATACATTAATTACGATAGCGGGCGCGACAGTGATAGGTACGCAGATCCTTATTTACGCAGCTGTTGCACAGTTTTATGGCATGTCTTTCCGTACTACCGGCCTTGGTTGGGCTTCGGCAGTTGGGCGCACAGGTGCAATTGTAGGGCCTATATTGGGAGGGTTTTTATTGGCTGCTGAATTGCCTTTGAAAGCCAACTTTATTGTTTTCGCGCTGCCGGGTGCCATTGCTGCGGTCGCCATGATGATTTTTGTCTCGGTTGGCTGCAAAAAAGCGGATGGCTATTGTGCCGTAGCGATTGCAGAGAAGAGTTGAAATATAAAATATGCAGCCCAGATTCTACATGTGTCTGGGTTACATCTCTAAGTAACAACAATGTTCATCTGGTTCTGCATTGATATGGGGGAAGCGTATTGATACAGATATTTTATTTAATAGAAACAGCTGAATTAACAATAATAAAAAAGAGATAAAGAAATGAACACGAATAAAAAATACAGCGCTTTAGCCTTATCTAGAGCTATAGTCATTTGTGGTGTATGAGGGGAAAAGAGGGTGGCGTATCCTGTTGATTGTTTCCGACAAGAAATAATTAACAGTAGAGCGATACGCCATGACAAATACTACCCTGAATGTTCTTTC
>JBBACY010000086.1:0-6071 GCA_041656735.1 Bacteroidales bacterium
TAGGTACGGGCTTCTCATAAACCTGTTGTTTACAAAGAAAAATTGCTCGCCAGGGCTTTTCTTTGCACTTTCAGGTCGTCCAATAAATCCGCTTATGGATATTACTGAAGTTTCTGTTTTTAAGTCGATTAGGTTGTTGCCCAAGTTTTTGCCCATTAGGTGCGTAATGCGCTGCTTTATGTTACCCGCTGGTAGCTTGTAAATGTTGGCGCCATTATGGTGTAACGAGAAGGCTATTTGTGGGTTGGCTAGGGCAACCCGCTGAAATTCGCTGATAATATGCTTTAGTTCAAGCGATGTGCTTTTTAGGAATTTTCGGCGTGCTGGTATATTGAAAAACAGGTTCTTTACGCATATTGATGTCCCCTCGGGGCATGAGGTTGGTTCGTGCTCAATTACCTCAGACCCTGAAATGCGAATAATAGTTCCAATCTGATTGTTGGGAGTGCACGTTTTTAGCTCAACCTCGGCTACCGCTGCTATTGAGGCAAGGGCTTCGCCTCTAAAACCCATCGTTTTTATGGCGAAAAGGTCGTTTGCTTCACGTATTTTCGAAGTTGCATGCCGTTCAAGACAAAGGCGAGCATCCGTTTCGGACATACCACTACCATTGTCGATAATTTGAATTAGCGTTTTGCCGCCATCCCGAATTATAACCTGAATATCTGTACTGCCCGCATCAATAGAGTTTTCGGTAAGTTCTTTAACTACTGAAGCGGGGCGCTGAACAACCTCTCCAGCTGCAATTTGGTTTGCTACCGAGTCGGGTAAAAGATGAATAATATCGGGCATGTAGTTTTATAAATAAATAATGTAGTAGCAAAGTAGGCATAGTACGATAAAAATAGCAACAAGCCTCATATTTCTGTTCTTACCGCTTTTTTGTGCTTTCTTACTCTCGAAGTGTCGTCTAAATTGACCTTTTATTAGCGAAACCCTCGGCGTGTCTTCATCGGTAAGCCCCATTTCTTGCCTAAGTTGGTTTTCTCTCTCTTTTAGAGCCTCTTTTTGCTCGTCGTAAAAAACAGGACTGTAGTCGAACCTTTTGGGCCTTGGTGTTCTAAAAAATGCAATCATTCCCATGGTTAAAATATTTTAGTTGAAGTAACGTTTTGTTGTTGTCTTAGTAAATTCTTACTTTATTCGTTCGGGGTTATTCCTTACGTAGTCGCTCCAGCTGCCCGCTTTTTTTCCTTCTACTCCAATTTTATTTTGATAAAAATGGCAAACTGCAGCAGCCAGACCGTCGGTTGCATCGGGAGTGCTTGTGTCAAACGATTTTGTTTTTAGAATGCTCTGCAGCATTGTGGCCACCTGTTCTTTCGATGCGTTTCCTTGCCCCGTAATGGCTAGCTTAATTTTTCGGGGTGCATACTCAAATATTGGCACCGAGCGTGAGAGAGCAGCAGCCATTGCTACGCCTTGAGCCCGCCCTAGTTTTAGCATACTCTGAACATTTTTGCCGAAAAATGGAGCCTCAATGGCCACATCGTCTGGCAAGTACTCGTCAACCAGTTGCTGAACCCTTTCGTAAATGGTTTTTAGTTTGATATAATGGTCGCCATACTTTTTAAGATCAATTACGCCAAGTACAACGAGCTCCACGTTATTTTTTCCGCAGGTTTTAATAACACCGTACCCCATTAATGATGTGCCTGGGTCAATTCCAAGTATTACTCGTTCAGCATTTTGATTTGCGCCCATTTTACCTTCTAGTTATTTTGCAAAGATAGCAAAATGTGGGGCAATTGTTTTTTCGTTAAGCCGTAGGTAATGCTAATTTATGTTACCACGCTCCAATCTCGTTACGTAACCCCTTTTGTATGGGGTATTTAATTTCATCTGTTGTGTTGTATAATCTTTTTGGTGCACCACCTTCTATAAAAGCCATTGCAGCAGCTAGGCTAGCTTCGTTTAAATTGCCGAAAGGAAAGTTTATACCGTCGTTGGCAAGTATGTCGGCAGGTATTCCGTCGTAATAGTCGCCCTCGCCATTTGCATTAATTATTTTAAAACTAATTGGTATAAATGCCCAATCGAATGATTTGGATGTGAGGATATACATACCTACTGGCTTGCCGTAGGTATCTCCTCCTACAAGAGTTACGTTCATGAACGGGAATAGACCATTTATTACCAATTCACTTGCCGAAGCCGAATTGGCGGTTGTTATATATACCACCCTCGATAGGTTTATTGAGTTTTCAGTAACTTTTATTTTGATATCACTATTGTCTTCTGCGCGCTTATCGTTGTGTACATATGTGCCAAGTATCTTATCGTGGGCTATGCTTCCTGCAATTAGGTTCGCTAAATGTGCTGCTGTTTGTACGCTCCCGCCTCCGTTATAGCGGAGGTCAACTATTAGTTCAGTAACATTCTTTTCCTTAAATTTCTTAAAGATATTATCCAACTCATTAACCGTTGGGTCCACAAAACCTTTTAGCACGAAGTAGCCAACATTGCCTGTTGTTGTTGAATATACCGTGTCCATTAAAACGGTATTCATTTTAACTACTCTTTTTGATGCGCTGGCAGTTACCTTCTTGTTATCCTGATCAATAAAAGTGAAGCTGGCTGTATTTGCCGCTAGCAAAGTGTTAGCGTTTTCGTATGTTACCCGAGTATTGTTAATCTCTGTAATTCTCCATCCACGGTCAACGCCAAACTCTCGAAGGGGGGAGTCTTTAAAAATAAAGGTTATCCAGAGGTTATTCGCATTATCGAACCCCATGCCAATTCCGTAACCAGTAAATTCTGCATCAGTATAGTATGCATCTACCTCCTGTTTTGTCGACACGTAACTCCACCTGTCGAGTTCTTTGTAAAGAAGCGCATCCATAAGCTCTACAGGCGATTTGTACTTTGTGTAATCAACATCTGGCATCTTATCATACCATAGGTAATACTCATCCATTGCTAGCACAAGCTGCTCGTTGGCATAGGCGTTAGGGTTATCATCGATTACTTTTTCCTTGCACGACATAAATCCTGCTGTAATCGATACTATTATAATAAGAAGTAAGGTCCTTTTCATAATATTAGTTGTTAGGTTGTTTACGTTTATCCGTTAGCTGTTGAAACAGAATGCTTGTTACTATAATAAGCAGTCCGGCAATGGTTGTCCAGTAAATTTGTTCGCCCACTAAAAAGTGTATAAATATAAGACTTACAAACGGTACCAGATAAATAATGTTGCTTAATTTGGCTTTATTCTCTGCAATGCTAAGGGCTTTTAGCCAAAGTACAAAGGTAATGCCCATTTCAAAAGAGCCCACATAAATTGAGCCAAGAATTCCGCCCACATTTATATCCCAAAAATTTGTAAAGAAGCATCCTGCGCCAAATGAGAAAACCGTGGCAAAGAGAAAGTTGAAGAAAAGGCGAATTACGGGGTCAATGGGTCTTTTTAGGTTCAATATCCAGTATAACGCCCAAAATACAGAGCTTAAAAGTGCAAGACCAACACCAAGCGGACTATCAATTTTATAGTTTGTTATATCGCCTCCAGATGATATTAGAATAACTCCAAGGAAACTAACCCCAAGCGCAATAAAACCCTTGGCAGTTATCTTTTCACGCAAGATAGGTACAGCGAGAAGAACAAGCATTAACGGCCATATAAAATTGAGGGGCTGTGCAACCTGCGCAGGCAATAGTTCATAAGCACGCAGTAGTACAAAGTAGTAGCCAAACGGGTTTAGTAGTCCTAGGTATAGCGATGGGGCAATTTGGGCCCTTGTTAGCTTTTTTACTTGGTGCAACTTGCCCCCAAATACAATAATTCCAAATAGCAGGATAGTTGAAAAAAGCGACGACCAGGCCAGCAGCTGGATAAAACTAAAGTGATTAAGTGTGAATTTAAATGCGGTTGCAGCTGTACCCCAAAAAAGTATGGTAAGAGCACTAAAAAGATATGATTTTCTTTTTGCTTTCATAAGGGTAAAAAAATTAGCCTTTTGCAAATGTAAAAAAACAACACTTAACCAGATGTGATTCTACCTGAAAAGTGTTGTTTTTTCGTATTTATTTTGTGGAGCTATATCCTATCGAATCCGCAGAAGGGTTGCAAGGCTTTTGGGATTTTGATACCCGCTTCGTCCTGATTGTTTTCAAGAAGTGCAGCCAGAACACGAGGTAGCGCTAATGAACTTCCGTTGAGTGTGTGTGCTAGCTGGTTCCGTTTTTCACCCTCTTCACGGTATCGGAGCATTAGCCTGTTGGCCTGAAACGATTCAAAGTTTGACACGGAGCTAACCTCAAGCCATTTTTGCTGTGCAGTTGAGAAAACCTCAAAATCATAGGTTAATGCAGCGGTAAAACTTGTATCGCCACCACATAAACGAAGTATGCGGTAGGGTAGTTCTAACTTTTGCAGAATACCCTCAACGTGAGCAACCATCTGGTCTAGTGTATCGTATGATTTGCTGGGGTGCTGCACTTGCACTATTTCTACCTTATCAAACTGGTGAAGTCGATTTAACCCTCTAACGTCTTTACCGTACGAACCCGCTTCGCGGCGGAAGCAAGGGGTGTATGCTGTTAGCTTAACAGGAAAGTCGGATTCGTTTAAAATTACATCTCTAAAAATATTGGTAACTGGCACCTCGGCCGTTGGGATAAGGTAAAAGTTATCGGTTTGCATATGGTACATTTGTCCATCCTTGTCGGGAAGCTGACCAGTGCCGTATGCCGAATCCTCGTTAACCATGAGCGGTGGCATAATTTCGCTGTATCCTGCAGCAATATTCTCTTCTAGAAAGAAGTTTATTAGTGCACGCTGAAGTTTTGCGCCTTTCCCCTTATAAACAGGAAAACCGCTACCAGTTATCTTAACGCCAAGTTCAAAGTCTATTATGTTAAACTCTTTTGCAAGGTCCCAGTGGGGTTTTGCATTTTTGTGAAGGGTAGGAATGATGCCTCCCGAACGTACCTCTACGTTATCCTCGGCCGCTTTGCCTTTGGGAACGCTAGCATGGGGTAGGTTTGGTATTTTCAGTAGAATGGAGGTCATTGACTTTTCTGCATTGGCCATTTCCGAAGCTAAATCTTTCGATTCTTCTTTTAGGCTGGCAACCTTTTCCTTCGCCTCGTTTGCCTCACCTGTTTTTCCTTGCTTAAACAGATTACCTATTTCTTTCGATAGTATGTTTTGTTCAGAAAGAATTGAGTCGAGTTTTCCCTGGATGGTTTTCCGCTGAGTGTCAAAATGAATAACTTCTTCGATAAGGTTTTTCCCATCGAAGTTTTTAATGGCAAGGCGAGCGATAACATCCTCCTTGTTCTCGTAAATTTGTTTAAGCGTAAGCATAACTGAAAGTATTATTAAAGAAAAATCTCCTGAACTTACACATTTCAGGTAAGCTGCAGGAGATTTTAATTATGTAATAATAAAGAGGTAAAACTAGTTTTCTGCTGGGGTAACTGAAACGTATGATTTGTTCTCAGCCTTTTTACGGAATGTTATTGTTCCATCAATAAGGGCGAACAATGTATGATCTTTACCCATACCCACGTTTAATCCTGCGTTATGTGTAGTTCCTCTTTGGCGTACAATAATATTGCCTGCCTTACAGGTTTGTCCACCGAAAAGTTTTACACCTAATCGTTTACTTTCCGACTCACGTCCGTTACGGGAACTACCTGCTCCTTTCTTATGTGCCATTTTTTAAAAACTTTTAGCGGTTATGCAATAATATCTGCAATTTGTATTTGAGTGAATTGTTGTCTATGACCATTCTTCACTTTATACCCTTTACGTCTCTTCTTTTTGAAGACAATTACCTTGTCGCCCTTAACATGGTCAAGAACTTTGGCGTTTACCTTAGCGTTCTCAATGGTTGGAACTCCAATGGTTACTTTTCCTTCGTTGTCAACAAGTAAAACCTTGTCGAAACTCATTTCGGTGCCTTCCTCTGCCTCAAGGCGATGAACAAAAATCTTTTGATCTTTCTGCACCTTAAACTGTTGTCCAGCAATATCTACGATAGCGTACATTATATTATAATATTATAGTGTTCAATACTTTTTGGGTTGGCAAAAGTAGGAAAGATAATTTGAATAACAAAAAA
>JBBACY010000087.1:0-5754 GCA_041656735.1 Bacteroidales bacterium
AAAAAAATCGGGCATCATACCACCTTTTGATTTAGGATTCAAACTTAACCTTAAATTTACCGGAACGGTAATTTCGTGAGCTCGTAAAACACCGTTGGTGTGCTCGCTTCCTACGGTTCGGTATAGTATTTCGGGTTGCAAACTAAAAGTTTTTGTGATATTAATTGTTGCGAAAACTCCTGCTTGAGCAGCCAAAATTTGTTTGCCAATGTAAAACTCATTATCATACAAATGCTTTGAGCCCCCCACGCCTACTCTTGCACCAAAAGCTGGAGCATACCACTTGTTTTGCTGTAATGCTAGGAATCGACTATTTGGTTTTACCTCCTCCCGATTACTCAAGGTAGAGATGGCGTCGGTCATAAAATCAGCAATTTTTACCATACCATCGTAGTCGAGCAAATGTGCGTCGTCCTCGGGTTGGTGGTAAGGCGATACGGTTGAAGTAAATATGTGAACAGCTGGAATACCAACTCTTCCAAAAGGCGAAGTATCGGTTTGCTGCTCAACTTTTCTTCGTTGTTTTTTCACAGTAATTCCGTATTTCTGTGCAATCTCATTAAGAATTTTATCGCCATCGTTTAACGATTTATTCCCTACAAGGTCAATTCCACCATAAGTTGAAAGCATACCTACCATATCCATATTAAGTATAACCTTTACCCTATCGATTGGTACCTGCTTGTGTTTAACAATATGGCTTGAACCTATTAACCCAGACTCCTCGCCATCAAAGGCAATAAGGATTACCGAGCGCTTTAGTCGAGACCTGTTCGCCACAATCCAACGCCCAAGTTCAATAAGTGTTGCTGTTCCCGATGCGTTATCGTCGGCCCCATTATAAACAATAACCTCGTCATTTTTAACTCTATAGGCCAAATGGTCATAGTGAGCTCCAAGCACAATATATTCATTTTTTAGTATTGGGTCACTTCCCTCAACCCACCCAATTATGTTGCAGCCTTCGGTTTTAACCATTGAGGCAGAAGCAATGAATTTGTGCTTATAAGTTCCTTCCCAAGCAGATACGCCAGCATCAATAAACTGATTTTCGATATAATCAGCAGCCATTCTGCCCCCTTTTGTACCGAAACCACGCCCCATAAGCGAATCGGACGCTAGAGTATACACGTGCTGTTTGAGTAACGATATATCAACATTTTGGGCATTTAAACAGGTTGCAAATAGAAGCAACGTAATGAATATTATTTTTTTAGGCATAGTACATTAAGGTGTTTTGGTAAAAAGTGGATATAAAACAAAATTCGAGCCAACTTTATCTTTATATAATTCCTTCGATATTGCTACATATTCTGATAGTTCGTTTATGCTATATCTCTTTCCAAACCAGATAAATTGTATAAACCAGATAAAAACTCAGGAGCAAGGATGCTTCCCACCTATCGAGTTTCTTCTTTTTCCCTGTAAACATTGCGATGAAAAGAAATATGGTACCTCCTATCAAAATGGCAATATCTAAATTAAAACTTAAGTTGAATTGAACTGGCCTAACAAAAGCGCTAATTGGTATTATGAGAAGGATGTTAAATATGTTTGAGCCTATTACATTCCCAATTGCAATATCGCTATTTTTCTTGATGGCAGCCACTACCGAGGTTAGTAATTCGGGTAGTGATGTTCCGGCGGCAATAATTGTTAGGCCAATTATTTTTTCTGATACACCTAGGCTTGTAGCAATCTGTATGCTGCTGTTTACCACAAGTTGACCGCCCACGACAAGTCCAGCAAACCCTACAACTATCAGTCCCCAAATTCTGGCATTCGATTTATTCTCAGACGTAACTACTTCAATTTCATTGGCTTTCATTTGTTTATAAACATAGAAAAGGAACAATAAAAATGCTAAAAACATAATTGCTCCATCAATCCTAGATATTTCAAGAACATTGCCAATTACTCCGTTCCCTAACAACAAAAGTAATAAGGCAGCTACAAGCGAAATTGGTATTTCGCGCCATACGGTTGACGACTGAACCGTTAAGGGGTAAATAAGGCCTGCTATTCCGAGAATTAGGAATATATTAAAGTTATTACTGCCAATTATATTGCCTAATACTATATCGGAATGCCCTTGAAAAGAGGCAATTGTGTTAACTACAAGTTCGGGTGCAGATGTACCAAAAGCAACAATTGTTAAACCTATTGCTAGGTTTGATATATTATGCTTTTTAGCTAGGGCGGATGCACCATCAACTAGCCAATTTGCTCCAAAAATTAGAGAAACAAATCCCACAATTACAAGAATTATTGGAATGGTCATCCTGTGATATCTTTTGCTATAAATGTACGCTATATTAGGTCAATAAATAAACGGTATAAGCATTTTTGTCTTTTCTGCATATTCATCATAATCTTTACCGTATTTGTTCTTTAGGTATTGGTCAAGTTTAGGCGCATTAAAAAAGGCAAAAAAACTAAATAGAAAAATAGGGATTATTATCGAATACCAATTTTTCGTGATAAGTGCGTAGGCGATTACCCATAAAATATCTCCGAAATAGTTTATATGCCGTGAATATTTGAAAAACCCTTTGGTATATATTTTTCCTTTGTTTTCAGGTTTCTTCTTCCATTCATTCCTTAAAATTTCGCCACCACTATTCAGAACACAGCCAATTATAAATAATCCAATCGCAAAAAAGTCAAGTCCATCAATTTGTGCAGAAATAGGCAACACGAATAATGGATAACCTATAAAATATAAGGCAAAAGCAAACGGAACACTTACACTTTCTTCCCAAGGTATTTTTCTTTTTAGTAGAACAATCATCATATACGCAAATCGGAAGAAAATTATGATGTTGAAAGTAAAAATAATTATTCTTCTATCGATATTTTCGGTCGCATTGTGTATGTGCAAATGTTGTTCAATCCACACTCCACCTTTCCGAAAAAGAATCCAATAGGATAATCCTAAAATTAAAACTTCAATTAGATGAATAACTATTTTCTGTGGGATGCTTTTACTTATTTTGCCGTATAATTCCATTTTTAAAATAGTTTGTATCGAATGGCGGTATGAAATCGTTGGGGATTACGGGCTAATTTTCTATCCAGTTACACCGAACTTGATGCGATGTTGAAAGTTTGAATAGCCACTTAAACCCCAATGTTTTATACCGCTTGATAGCGGGTCGTTGATTTCTATTTGTTCCATTTAGGCAATTTCCCTGTTTGCTCTACAAAGTCTTTAAGCATTTCAACTTGTTCTTTTTTCTGTTCGTCATTGCCAGTCGTTACGTACCAATAAATGTCAAGTGCATCTGTTTTGTCTTTTAACACTTGGTAAGTCCATCCTGTTTTTCTTGCGTTTTTGTCGTAGTGAATTCCATTCACTATTTCGTTAAATAGTCCGCCTGAATTTGAATAACCTATATAAACTAAATTAATTTTTCCATTTCGTAGTTCTAAAACTTTAAAAACACCGTCTTTGTCTTTTGGTGCATTGCATACTTTTTCTAAGTCTTTGTCTGCTTCGAAAAAGAAATGATCGTTATCTGTATATTTTTTTGGTTCTTGAAACATTATCTATTTATTTTTTCGGAGTTAATACTTTTTCATTTGATTCAACTTCTTTTAATGTTTTTCCGGTCTTGGTTTTCCATTCTGTAAGCCCGTTTGCATTTCTTCCCATTACAATGACTGCTGCAGTAGATGGACTAGTAAAAATAAAGTCGTCCGAAAAGCAGTCCTTGATTTTTATTCTTGGGATTTTATATGCTTTACCTGACCAATTGGAAAGTTCACAACTCATCCGTCCGTTTGGGTCTCCGTCAATTAGGAATATTTTTATTGTCTTTCCAAATATCATATGTTTAAGTTTTCTGTATTACAATGCCCGCTAACGGTCTCGGCTATGCGTAGTGCGGGATTTTAAGGCACTTCACTTTCCGTTTAGCAGTTAGTTTATTTAATGTAATTACTTTCATATCAGCACTTTCGCCCGCATTACGTATAGCCATTGTTGTGCGTTCGGTGTTTTTTATTTTCGTTTCTTTTTTCAATGTCGTTTCTGTCTTGCGTTGGCTTTGGAAGCTCTTTTAAAAGCTTTGGTCGAGCGTTGGCTGGTGCGGCTTTTAAATGTGCTTACAAATAGCGTGGGCTTTACATTTTACTTATCAATTCCTTTGCTTTGTCCAACGTATATGCTCCTTTAATCTCTTTCTTGTCAAAAACCATAAAGTAGGCAAAGTCATTTCCTGCTTGTCTTTCCCATTCGTTTCCAAGTCGGCATTTTGCTTCACTGTCTGAACCGTCTAAATGGTCGCCTTTGGTTTCTATTAAAATCGTCTTTCCCGATTTTGTCTGCATAATAAAGTCAGGGTAGTGGTTTGCTTTAAATCCGTTGATGTAAAATCCTTTTCCACGTTCTAAGTTTCTATGCCAAAACGCGACATTTGAGGAAGTTCCGATTTCCATTGCAACTCGTTCTTCAAATCCGTTCATTGAGCCTTCTCTTTCGTAAAGTGAATTTCCAATGGAAGAGCCTGTATTTCCTGGCACAATTTCGTTGCCTAATTTCCAATTTGCTTTGGTGTTTATTTTCTTAGATTTTAATAAGTCCATAAAACGACCTTCTGCATACGAGTCAGCCAATTGGCGGATTTTACCTTTTATTTTATCCGTATAACTCCACTTTCTTACCAAAATATCTCGAAGTTGTTCGGTGTCCATACTTTTCAAAATACGCCCAATGTAAACCTTGATTTCTTGGTCGGGAATTGGGTACATATTTCCAATAATCTGCATCATTTGATGTGTGATGTCTGTTATTTGGTTTTCTTTTGGTTTGGCTAAAATGTATTCTGCAATTGGGTCTTTTACCATATTGTCTTCAATCTTGGTAAAAGAGGGTCGGTACTCGTTCTTTTTAGATTCTTCTAAATCAATTTTATACAAGTCAGATGAAATTTGGTCAAAGTCAATTTTGATGTCTTCATCTGAAAGTTTAAAATCTTTGAGCAAGGATTCACGATTAAGCAATTCTTTTTCTGTACCGAAAATGTCACTTGCTGTTACTTTAATGAAGAACTGCGGAAACTCAATTTTATCAATGAAATCCTTATTGGAATCCTTGACTTTATAGCGTTTTACTTTTGTACCCATTTCTTGAAATATATTTTCGTCAACAGGTTGTTTTTCCTGTTCTTTTATTTGCTCTTCCAATTGTCGGTTTTGCTCTTCCGCAATCGTTTCTATTTCTGTAATTACCGTAGTCGTTTCAGTTTCTTCTTCGTCTGCATTTGGGTCAAACGTAACTCTGTTTTTGTCTATCGTTTCTTCTTGTTTTTCGGCTTGTTGTTCTGGGAAAAGGAAAGATTCAACTGGGTCAGTTGTAACCGTTTTCTTTTCTTCTTCCGTCATTTTATCGACTTTGCGATAATCTTTTTCGCTAAAACCTGATTCTTGCAATCCTTTTACAATGCTCTGCAAAGTCTCGTTGAACTTGGCGGATGCAGTAAGTACATAAGAAAGATTTAATTGAAATGATTTGTGTCTTTGTACATAAGGTTGACGTAAAACACGACCCAAAATTTGCTCCACATCTACCGAACTTGATTTGTCTGCTAATGATGCCAAAATGTATGCAAACGGACAATCCCAACCTTCTTTCAATGCGTTGATGGTAATGATGTAACGAACTTCACATTCCTTGCTCATCAAGTCAATGCCTTTCAATTCATCAATATTGGCAGTTTTGATTTTGATATGACTTTCGGGAATACCTAAACC
>JBBACY010000088.1:0-5668 GCA_041656735.1 Bacteroidales bacterium
TCGGCTACGTTCATGTTGTGTGGCGGTGCCATCTTTTTAAGAATTGCTTCTTTACGCTCTGGTGAATAACGGGCCATGATTGTCCTCTGAAATATTCAGGCGACAACTAGGCTGACACATAGGGTACTGCTCGGCATGTCAAAACCTCTCGATCTTAGCCAGCTCTCTGCCGATCAACTCCGAACCTTAACCACGGAGTTGATGGCGTCGCTGGCCGCTAAGGAACAATTACTGAATCAAAAAGATCGAGTGATCGTACACCGCGATGCGGTCATCGAGAAACTGAGCCATGAACTGGCGACTCTGAAACGTCATAAGTACGCTCAGCGCAGTGAGCAGATGAATGACCTTCAAGCCAGCCTATTGGATGAGCTCATTGAGGGTGACCTTGCCGCTATTGAAATAGAACTGGCGGAGCTCACTGCTGTAGACGCTCCAGCGCAAGCTAAAAAACAACCCAAACGCGCACCGCTGCCACCAGAACTGCCACGCACTTTGATTCACCACGAGCCAGAAAATACCCAGTGCAACTGCGGTTGCCAGCTTAAGCGTATTGGCGAAGACGTCAGTGAAAAGCTGGATTACGTACCAGGTGAATTCACCGTGGAGCGCCATATTCGTGGTAAATGGGCTTGTGCACAGTGTGAAACGTTAATCCGCCTTGGCGTATTTTACCAATGGCTTTCTCAACGAAATCGTTAGCAGGAATAAGATGCATATTTGCACTGTGGGTTTCTATTTCACGGCGAGGAATTGGAAAGGCATCAACACGCCAATGATAAAACCGACCCGATTGCGATATTTTAATGTTTTCGAGCACTCGCTCATCAGACATATTGCCCCAACCTAAGGCTAGGTCAGTGGGTGAAATATCTGCGCCCCGATCAAATTGGTAATCTTTCTTGGCTAGAACTTTTGCTTTAATTTCAAACTGCGCCAGCTCGGTAATCTCGTATTTATTGACACGGTGACTCACCGGTGTGCTGATGCTAGTTTGCTGCGGCGCTTCAGGTGCCATCACACCCGGTCCTAACTGAACCTGCCCTGTACGGTTATAGATGGACCAACACGCAACAAGGATCAATAACCAAAATATTATTTTCTTCATGCGTTAGTCCGTCTCTCCTAGCGTTTAGACTGCGGTTGAGCAAAAATCATATTTAGCATTCGCACGATTTTACTCAGCTCACTGGATAGCATTCCACATAGAATCCGTCCGGAGCCAGCTGCCAGGGCGGGTAAAAGTACAAAAGTGACGAAAGCAATCATTTCCTTCAGCACCCGACTTTCCCTGACAACCTTACCCACACTAAGAAAGCCACTGCTGGTCGAACCTCTCCCACGTCATACATGCTCTTTTAAGCGGCTTCCACTGTTTTAGCAGACTTGAGTTTGCCTTTCAAAACGACAGTCAAACCCACAGCAATAGCAATCAGTATGATGCCAAGCAGCGGTCGGTAGAACAGCCATGCAATACCGATGGTGATAAGCGATGCGGGAGCTGCCACGAGGAACGCAATCACACCTGCACCGGCTGCGACTATTGTACCGGCAATGGGCAAAACATCAGCGATAACCGAAAGCGGCCGGAGAAACAAATTCAGTCCTATCATCATGCAAATAAAGCCAGCCAACCTGATAAGCCAGGTCATCGCCGTGTTGCTGTCCTGCGCTGCTTGGATCATCGCTTCAGACGAGTGCACGCCTGTCTGTAGAAGCTCAATCGAACCTCTGGCTTTGGCAACGTAAGGCTCAAAAGTATTCCCAGACTGTTTCGCGATCACACTCACGTCTACAGGCTTAACCAGAGCGAACTTGACCCGCATATCGCCAACCTGCGCACTGGCTGGATTAGCACCGATGTAAAAGCCTGCATCATACAATTGACCGGTTCTTCTGATCGCTTTTGGCAACGGTGTATCACTGTTTATCACCAACGGTTCATAGCTATCGATTTTACCGACTAGGCGCGGGGATAAAGTAAAAGCCGATAAGGTCACTCTGTCGGCGATTTGCTCTGTTGAGCTATACGGCATAGCCGTAGGATTCTGGTGGCCACCTGCTTGCTTAAAGCCATCCGAGTTGATAATCCTTTCCGACCACTCTCTGCTGTAGGAGTACTCGGTAACCGTTTCCGTGCCGCCACCGAGTTTCTTCGTCGTATCGCTACTGGTGTTTTCCTTCCATTGGTACATTTCCACAGTTCGCTTGAGTTTCAGCGCTTTTGCTGACACGCCAAACACAGGGTCTGCCAAGGTGGCGTTGGTATCAGCAAATCCGCTCACATGAATCAGGCGCCCTGCGTTAGCAGCATCGACCCTATCAGCCGCGACACTGACGACAATGTTGCCGCCTTCTTTCAAGGTCTTGTAGGTTGTTACGGCCCGCCCCTCGTTCCAGAACAGTAAAGGGAATGCGAGAATAAACAACACGAACCCCATCAAGACGCCTTTGATAGCGCCACCGATACGGCTTAACCACGATTGGCTGGTAACTTCTGTGAAGCGATCCTGTGACATGACGTTCTCCTTTTTGGGTTTTCCTGACATCCAACTGAATGCACCATGAGTTTTGTGCATTCAGATACACTCGTCAGTCATTGAATCTTAAACAAATAATTTAAAAACTGACCGCAAGCTCACTAGTAACGCCCGCCTGATTGCCATCACTGGTCAAACCGATAATACCGCCCAATTTTAAAAAAATCATCAGTACACTCCACGCCAACAAGCTCGTGAAAATCAATATTGTTATTATATTATTATCAATAAAATAAACAGTGTGAAATATCAATATTTTGAAATTTTTATGTGATTAATACACTCATGCGCCACACTGAGCATCATCTACAAAGGCGAGTTTCCAACCATCTGGGGTATTGATAAAATAAAATCCGCGCGGATTACCGAAAGGATTAGGCAGATAAACTGCCATAAACTGCGCATAGGGATAAGCAAGTTTCACCGGCTTGGTTGCAAAGGTTTCCATATTGACCACCACATCAGGAACCCCGCTAAGCCACTGATAATATATTGTATTGCTGTTGGTAAAATCGAGGCTGCACTGGTCTGCGTCGTTTGCAATAAGCGCAAAAACCGCTTCACCGTCTATGGTTGGCTGGTTAATAAAGTCATCTTCTGGAGCAAAACCAAAGTTTTCGGCTCGCGACCCCAGTTTTGCTACCGTGCCTGGTGCGTAGTAACGTCTCACGTCCATTTTTGGGTCAATGTAGGTCGCTAGAGCTTGGTCTTTGTTACGCAACAACGTGTTGAAGTTTTTGCCCCAATAACTATCGTTAAGAAAACCTTCCAGAAAAGCAGTGAAGACAGTTTCTGCTTCACCTACAGAACCATTGCCGTCGGGCCAGAGAGTGCCTTCTTGCACGCCTATACGTAAAGATTCGATAACGTGATTGATAATAGCGGACATCGTTTTTTTATTTTCTTCAGGATACTCAAAGCGAAAATTGTAGTAATTATCATCATGAAGCGCTGCGTATACGGTATACACAATATCATCTTGTTTATATTCAATAATATAATACGCGTCGCCTAATTTTTTATTGAAAACACCTTCTTTTGATTTTAATTCCTGCTCATACGCTTCATTAATCGAATATAGTTCTCCGCCCTCTAGGTAATTATTTTTATAGTCAATATAAACTAAGAGCTCAGTTTTACCGTCTTCTGAAAGAAACTTTTGCCCGTCTTGGTTGGTTGCCTCACCCTGCGGAATGAGATGACTAGGATACTCAACCGTGTAGTCATTCATTTTATTAAAGTAAATTTCATATTCTACAGTGCTAGCATCGCAAGCGCTAAGCACCACAATGCCGATGAAAAGTAAAAGCTGTCTGATTGGAGTCGTCATAATTTTTCACTATATAATTTATTTATTGAAAATATGAATAGCAAACCTAACTTCAATCGCTCGCTATTCACTTTGTTATTTAACTACTTAGCCACATAATCGGATACGTTTTCCGCCACGCCGCGAGTGGAATGTTCATCGTTGTCAGCAGTAAATAAATTGTTCTCACTGTCAATAAACGCTACGCGGTTATTTTTGAGCCAGACTGGTTTTTTATCGCTAGCAATATCTGTTTTTTCCAGCAGCATCTGCTTACTGCCGTCGACATTAACAATGATATAAGGCCCATGCGGCAAATCTCCCCAGCCAGTGATAGCACCGAAAAGAACTTTTGTTTTATCCGGAGAAAACAAAAAACCTGTAAATTCTATTTCGCCACTCTCATCTGCCGGTTCTTGATGCGCGGCAAAATTTAACTTATCAGTCAGACTGACTTTTGCGTTATTGCCTGTGTAGTAGAGTTGCTGCTCTATAGTCGTGAAGTGCTGTTCAGTTTTATCAAAGCTTAACTCACCGGTATATGTTTGAATAACGTCATAATCCAATCTTTTGCGGCTCACTTTTTGGGTCCCGATGGAATAAATAGCCATTGATGTAAAGTGGTAGCTATCCCAACTAAAGTCATGCTGTATCAGCAACTTCCCTTGGTGATAGAGCAACGGGCTGGCTTGACCGTATGTTTTGGTGATGGAATCATCCTTTGCCAGCTGCCAATCAACTAGCCATTGCGGTGCAACCTTTGCTGCACTGATGTCAGCAGACTTAAGCCACAGCGTATTGTCACGCTCTACGCTGTAGTACAGCGTTGTACCTTCTGCATCAAAAGTGAAATTAAAAATAGCACTGGGCTCTTCTGAGAACTTTACTTTCTCGTTATCGGCCAAGCTGTAAAAAAACAACTCGCCATCTGCTAAAAATGCTAAGGGATATTCTGTGTAGGCAACATCGCTGAGCGATTGCGCAGAAGCATCAGCTGCTTGCGGCTTTTGCTTATCACTTGTTGGATTGCTATCGCTACACGCTGAGAGCATGAATGCCATCACTAAAAAATGGATGACTTTTTTAATGTCGAAACGCTTTAACAGCGGCAGTATTATCGTGTCCATTTTTCATCTTTCCATTTTAAGGTAACTGACTTAATCGCTTCTTCAGGCATTTCAAAGCCATCGTCGTAGTCCAACATAAACTGATAGCCGTCAATACCAACAGTTAAAGAAGTACCCTGTTGTGGCAATTGGTAATACAAAGCATAAGCACCTTGGTCAAACTGCTGTTGCGCATACTTTCGCGCACCGGACGATAACTGTTCAACATCAATAAAATCAGTCAAAGTGTAATTTTGCTGGCCGCCAAGCTGATAGTTCGTGGCTTCAGTTAGTGTGCCGCTCTGGTAGAAAAACACTCTTATCTCACTGCCTGCTTCCGTGCCTTTATTGATGGCGACAAGTTTGCGACCATCTTGCATATTCCAATAGCTCATTTCCCAGCCAAACTGCATTCCGCCAAGACTGAGATATCCGTTTTTCACATCACAAACAAGAATGGGCGTCGGCGAAATATCAAAAGCTTTTTCTTCACCGATATGACTCAGCAACAACTTGCGATTAGCGATGCTGATGGCCTCCATCGGCAAAGCATCATCGGCAAGCAGCAAAAATACATCCTTAATATCGGTGTCTGTCAAGCTAGTTGTCCGTTATTCTAAGCTACTTGTTTCAAACTCTCTTGCTCTGCAGTCTTCTCTTTTGGCGGGTTAAGCCACACCTCGTTTTCATGCTCCCAGTTGCGTATTTTGCGT
>JBBACY010000089.1:0-5488 GCA_041656735.1 Bacteroidales bacterium
AAGGAGTTGGACAATAAGGTAATCTTTTTGCGCGAACTTGTGCCGGGCGGGAGTGCTCACAGCTTTGGTATTCATGTTGCTCGTATGGCCGGGATGCCTCCCAGCGTGGTAAAACGTGCTTCGGAAATACTGAAGGAACTCGAAAGGAACCCTCAAAACCAGCATTTGGCCAAACCCGGTGCCAGCTTGGGTAAAAACAGGGAGGGCTATCAGCTTAGCATTTTTCAACTCGATGACCCCGTGCTTAAACAGATAAGAGACCAACTTTTGGCGCTCGATATTAACAACTTAACCCCAGTTGATGCGCTAAATAAACTAAACGATATAAAACGTTTGGCAGGTATAAAGGACAAGTAGTGACGCTACGCTGTGGGTAGTATAACCGATATTGTTGTGCCAATTTTAGGAGTGCTTTGCATGCGAATGGCCCCGTTTAGCTTGCCAACAAGCTCTTTGCTAATTTGCATCCCTAGGCCTGTACCTTTCTCATTTTCCGTTCCGGGTAAACTTTCAATGGTTGAGGTACTGTATATCTGATTCACAAATTCTTGACTCATTCCAATACCATGGTCTGTAATTGAAATTACAACCTCATTCGCATCTATTTTGCCACTTATTTCAATTGCACTGTCTCTGTAAGAGTATTTTATGGCATTTAAAATTAGGTTCCTTAGAACAATTCCTAAGATTTCCGAATCGCTTTTAACGCACAAATTTGGCTCAATATTGAGATTAACTGCAATGTTTTTGCCTTTTGCCACATCCTCAATGGTTGCTACCTGTTTTTTTATAATGCAATCAATCTGGGTGTCCGTCCAGCTAATGGCAATGTCTTCGGATTGCGCCCAGGCCCAGTTAAGTAAATTGTCGGCTACGCTGTATAGGTTTGCTGCTCTTTCGTGTATTTGCTGAAGTCGTATTTTAAAATAGTTGGGATCGCTAATGTGCTCTTTAAAGTTCAGTAACATAACCTCGGTTAGTCCCATAAAAGCATTAAACGGGCTTCGCATATCGTGAGCAATAATTGAAAAGAGTTTTGTTTTGTTGTCGTTTAATTCTTTTAATTCTAGGTTTTGCTTCTCAATTTCAAGAGTGCGTTTGGCAACTCTGTCTTCTAATAGTTTATTCTGTTCTTTAAGTAGTTTGTAAGGTATGCTGTCTCCAACGTCTTGTCCTTCAGCGGGCTGCGACCAGTGTCCGTGAGCCAATTTCCAAACACCTTCTTCTTTAACCATTACAACGGTTGATCTATTATTTTGGCAATCGAAAGTCTCTTGCCCCACAGCAATAACCATATCCATTAAAACTATGAGATAGGCAGTTGTTTCGGATACTTTATGTGCATTAATACTGGCAATTGTATACTTTATATTTTCGGGTGATTGGCTAAACTCTCTTTCGAAGAAAGAGGTTGTTTCGGCGGTACTTCGACCCACTTCATCGATTCCAGTTCCAAGCATAGTTGTATGCTTGGAAAATCGAGAGATCATTTTTTTCCAGTTCCGATTTGAGTAAGCATCAAAATAATCTAGGAAAGCATCAACTATCTCTTTGTTTGGGTCTGTAACGCCATCAGTCATACAAAGTAAATTTTCATCGCAAAAATTATATCCAAAGTTACTAAATTTTAGTATAGATGCTTGCTTTAGATAAAACTTTTATTAGGTGATGGAAGGGGTGTAAATAACAATAATGGGAGTCATTCAGTGAGAACGGCTCCCATTCACTAGTAGAAACCTAAGTTTCTTTTAGTGCCAGACTACGGTTATTCCGACCGGCTTGTATTGCAAATTATGTAATTTGCAACTTGTAGCCTCTACTTTCCCAACCCTACTCTATTAAAGTGGGGTTTTCGAGTTGTCCTTTCGGTTTGTACAGAGACAAACCTTACGGGACGAAGCGTTGTTATGTGAAGACCAATTTGTGTGTGTTTATTGTGGTTTTGGTTTCGAGTGCCTCTCCTTGCAGATTGGCTTACTACTAACTAGTTACCCATAATTAACACATCTTCATTATGGTAAGCCCTCGTGTGTTTGCATTTGCTAATTCGTTTGGGCTTCAGTATTTTCCCTTTAGTCCATGGCTTTGGGGCGGTTACTGCTTCCAACTCAATCTCTCGAAGAACGCTAGGCGACTTGAGTTTTGATTGACCACTGCTTTGAACTAATTGTTCTTGGCTGTGGGATTCGGCTCTGGGGTAAGCTGATTTTTGCATCAGTGTGAATGACTTTTTGTACATTTAAGTAGTTAAGGTCAAACACTTACCTTTCTGAGCAGCCTTTTATCTCTCGTCTGGTATAACAAATATACGATACTGAAGTGGCGTAAGTCAAGTTTTTCTGCCTACATCAATTAACATTACATCAACATACGATATTAACAATTGTTAGTATCGTGTATGTATTAGATTTACAATGACTAATGGTTGGTATTTTATTTCGAATACTGAGTTATTAACAGGTTCCTTCTGTTCAATATTTTATTTTTAGGTTTACTTTTTTATTGGTTACATAGTAGCAGGGGGCCGAGCACGATTCTTGGTCAATGTAAATCTGTGTTTTTAATGTGTTTATTACATAGTGCGTTCTTCCGTTTCGTGTATAGCGGGCAACGAACGTGTATTCTACCTCGTTTTCAATATCGATAAAAAGGGTTTCGGCTGTAACGATGTCTGTTAGTATAATTTTGTTGTTATCGGGCGAACCGCGATAAATTGTAAGCGGGATTTCCTGATTTTCATCGTTAATGGTAAAATTTGCTTGTATGGCTGAGTACAAGGGCTTATCGATGTAGCACTCTTCGCAATTGAAATCAAGCAGTCTTTCAACTGAGCAGCTTTGGAGTACAATAATAGTTGCAATACTGATTAGGTAGTTTCGAGTCCAATGGTTCATCTTTCAATTTTTCTGCTTGAGGTAATACGGTAATCTTGGCGTATGGGTTACTTTATGGTTTAAATCTAAGATCAATTACTTTTTGTTCAACGTAATAGTAAGACTTAGAGCATGTTTCGCAACTTTTCGCAACAGATAGAGTTATTCCATTAACTACCCGATAGGTTTTGCCGTTTAATTTGTAGCGGGCAACAATGGTGTAGTATGTGTCGGTTTCTAGCCAAAGTTCTTTTACGTGTTTGCTAAGGTTTTTATCGTAGCGTACGTTGTTTTCTTCCATTGGACCAATATAAACAGTTACTGGAACTGTTTGATTTTCCTCGTTTATGGTTATTTTCGAATGTAAATAATGTGATTTTGGCTTCTCCTTGAAACGATCCGATTCCGTTCTGTAGTCGCACGCACTTGTCAAAAATATAAGTAACGATATGGGGAATATAGGCTTTAATAGTTTGAGTAAAATTATCCTTTTCATAGTGTTCTAACAGCATTTAATACCAATTCAATTGTTTAGACTTAACCTTGGGTTTCGTTAAATTGAAAATGTAACCTGTTGATATGTTAATCGTTATTGGTTGTTTGCGGAGATAGTTTAAAGCCAAAGCCTGTATGCTTGCCGAAAGATGAAAGTTTTTCTTTCTGTATGTGGCTTTTAGCTCAGGGCTCAGCAGGTTATAGTTTTTGGCACTATGTGTACTGCTTGTAAAACTATATTTCCCCCAAGTTCGTTGATAGTTTATACCTATAAGAATGCTGGTTAGGCTTTTCTTTCCGGTTCTCAGTCTGAACAACTCTTTACCTAAACGAATGCTGGTAAAGTACCTTTTTTCAAAAAATTGATATGAGGCATTAACTTCTTGTATAATAATGGGACTGTAGAGTGGTGTTCCTCCAAAATCAATTCCAAAATCAATTCCGTAGGGTTCAATAAAAGCTTCAACTCCACCCGAAATATGATAGTGGTTTGAGTTAAAAGTATGCTGCAAATAGGGTGTTATCGAAGTAATTTTAAGTTTTGTTGATAGTGGGCTGCCAATTCCCTGGAGAAATGAAGAAATTTCACTGTTGCCTTTGCGATGGGCTAGGTCAGCATAACTTACACTGGGACTTAACTCCTCGTTGGCAGAATTTTCGTATAGTAAAAAGACGATAGCTTCTTGGCAATTATTTTCTATTGCTAAAGCAAGTGCAGTTATACCATTTTTGTTTCGCACGTAAACATCTGCCCCGTAATTTATGAGTACACGTATTGTGGTTGTATCGTTAAATTGGGCGGCTACCATCAATGGAGTGAATCCATTACTGTCGGGTTTATCAACATCGGCCCAATTCTCTAGCAGGTATTCGCATGTGCTAATTGTGCCCGAATATACCGAAGTCATTAGCGGAGTGTTGCCGTAGTTGTCGGTTGAGTCGATATACGCTCCGTAATGCAAAAGAAGATAAGCGAGGTATGTGTAACCATATGTGCTGGCATAGTGCAGGGGCGAAATACCCTGGTTGTTTATGGGGTGGAAAGATGACCCGTTTAGTATTAGCAGTTCGGCTATGCTATCGTTATTGTACATTGATGCGTAATGTAAGGCCGTATTGCCGTAGGTGTCTTTCTGATTTAGATTGGCATTGTACAAAATTAGTTCTTTTGTAACATCGTAATACCCTGCTTGCGAAGCGTACATTAATGGGGTAACCCCATACCATGTAGCATTTGGATTTGCCCCTAATTCGAGAAGATGCTTTACGTTTGCCAAATTGCCCGAGTCGGCTTGTTGAACTAGTATTGGGATACCGTTGTTTAGACTAGTTAAATCGTCAATGCTTTTAACGCCTTGCTTCACTTTTGTTTCATAGGAGTCTGAATTCTCCGACACTCGAGTGGCTTCTTCTTGACTAAAAACGATATGTGAGTTAGTGCAAAATAAACAAAGAGTAATAAGCAGGTATTTTTTCAACATAAATCACTTGAGGTGTTTAAAGTTTTATTGGTCATTGCCTATTTTATAATGTTAACCGTTGGGTGTAACTAAACTTATTTTTTTGTTAAAGATATAACATTAATGTGAACTGCCATTATTACAATATTTAAGGAGTTGACAACGAAACGGGAATGATTTTGCCATTAAAAAATTGGTTGCCAGTTAGGGCAAAATTGCAAATAAATTCTGCCATCTTTTCGGCGGTAACTGGGGCTTGGTAACTAGGGAAAGCTTCGGCAAACATTTCAGTAGCCACGGCACCTAGAGCAAGGCAGTTAAAAGCAACACCTGTTTCCTTATACTCTTCGGCTAGGCACTCGGTAAGGCTGGCTAGGGCAGCTTTTGTGGCAGAGTAAACCGAGAGCCCTGCAAACTTTGCGCTTCCTTGAAAACCGCCCATACTGCTAATATTTACTACGTGTGCTCCCCGATTCATTATGGGTAAAAGAAGTTTAATAAGTTGTGCTGGTGCGGAAAAATTCACTTTAATCATATTCCACATTTCGTTATCGGGAAGCTCGGTTAACGATTTGTTTGAAAGGTAACCAGCGTTATTTACTAAAATATCAACCTTAGTAAAATATGAGTTTATTGACTTTAAGAGGCTTGAGGTTGATA
>JBBACY010000090.1:0-5060 GCA_041656735.1 Bacteroidales bacterium
TTAGCGGTGGAAATGTTTGGTTAACGCGAAGCGTACAAGCCTTTTCCATTGTTCAGAGAGATGACAAGATTAGGGTCAGCCAACAATCAAAGAGGCAACCAGCTACAATGGCTGTTTAAAAATAAAGAGTTCAGCCAGTGGTACAAAAAACAGTGATCTATATGCCGAGTAGTTCAATTAACCGAAAAGAAACTAAGATTACATACTAAAACTGGCTTTCAATCAATAACTAATAAATCGAACTAAGGGTAAATAATTAAACGGTTGTCATAGGCATAAGTTCTCACAACGAACAATTCGATTTATAAGGTTTTTCAAAACGAAACTCAGGTAAATGAAAAATTAAATATTAACGTAAATACTAAGGTGTTATGAAAACAGTCAGATCTATTGTTACAAAATTATTGCTAGTATCAATTGTACTAAGCCTTGCATCATGCGGAAAATGGGATATTTTTGGGATGAAAGGCAAAGGGCCAGTGGTTTCAGAAGATATTAATTTTGCTTTGGTCGAGGGGATTATTCTCGACATCCCAGCCAATGTTTATTTAACGCAGGGAGACGAACAGAGCATCCGTATTGAAGCACAACAAAACATTCTCGATAATATTTTACTTTATGATAAAGATGGTATTTTTAAAGTTACTTTCGATGATAATGTTACCCAGTGCAAAACGATAAGTATTTATATGACCATCCAAAACCTCCAAAAAATTCACCTTAGGGAAGCTGGCAACATTGTATCCGAGTCAGAATTCGCCTGCAACGATAATTTGGAGATATCAATTAGTGGAGCAGGAAAGGCAGATATAATTGCCGATGCTCGAAAAGTAGACCTTACTATCTCAGGAGCTGGTCAGATTAATTTCGAAACAGTTTGCGAAACTCTAAATTCAAACATTTCAGGATCTGGCGACATTAACCTACTTGCGGGAACTGCATTAACAGCCAATTTTAAAACAAGTGGCTCTGGAAAAATTAACGCCTACGATTTTATTATTGAAGAATGCTCAATTAATATTTCGGGAGCAGGAAATAACTATGTTAACGTATCGGAAAGCCTCAATATAAGGATTTCTGGAATTGGGAATGCCTACTACAGAGGAAACCCAAAATTAAGCGTAAATATAACAGGTTTAGGGAAAGTGATTAACGACAATAAATAGGTTATACTAGTGAGCCAAGCGGAACGCTAAGAACCCAAAACAATAAAAAGTAATAAAGTTACAAACCGAACTTTAGTAAACATAGCTATGCAAAAAGCATAAATAAGCAATAACCACAACCGCTCCGTTGCTAAATCCAATGGAGCGTTATTCGGTTCACAAATTTATAAATAAGCACAGCAGCTAGAGCCCCAGCCATATTGGCAACAAAATCTAACAAACTCCCACTGCGAGTTGTTAGAACAAAAAACTGCAATAGTTCAATAGTTAGTCCAAACCCAAATGATACCGAAAGAGCAACAACAGCGGCAAAACGGGTGAGTTCGCCCTGTTTCCTGAGTTTATTGCTCTCAGAAAGTAAAAAAATAGCTAAAACAAAGAACAGAGCAAAATGCACAACCTTATCGAAATGAGGGATTTCTAACATCGAAATTTTGGGTATACTACTGCTGGGCAATGTGGTTGCCAGTAAAATAACAAATGTCCAAACAGCAGATTTCCAGTATCTTAAAATAATCATCAATCGTAATTTTTGTATGCAATTTAACTCAGAAAAAATTAACAGCCAAAACCTTTGGTAATGATAAGAATATGATTTGTTTTTATCGCTCTGTAACCTATCTTTGTAAGATTTTTATTGCGAGTGACTTAAAGGGCGTAAAAACTCAAATATATAGTTATAAATCAAATTAGTAACACAAAGAAATATTAAAAGTGAAAGCCAAGTTTAAAGAGTACAAAGAGTTGAATTTATCTCAGGTTAACAAAGATATTTTAGAAATCTGGGCCAAAAACGACACATTTCGTAAGAGCTTATCGGTTCGCAAGGGGCATCCGGCCTACGTATTTTATGAGGGACCTCCCTCGGCTAACGGAGTACCAGGTATTCATCATATTATGGCTCGTGCTATTAAAGATATTTTTTGTCGCTATAAAACCCAGCAAGGTTTTCAGGTTCTTCGTAAAGCTGGCTGGGATACGCATGGACTACCAGTTGAACTAGGGGTTGAAAAGCAACTTGGAATTACTAAAGAAGATATTGGAAAGACCATTTCGGTTGAGGAGTACAACCAAACTTGCAGACGCGAGGTAATGAAATATACCGACGTGTGGGAAGATTTAACCCACAAAATGGGCTACTGGATTAATATGGACGATCCGTACATTACCTACGATAATCGCTACATTGAAACCCTTTGGTATCTACTTAAACAACTACACCAAAAGGGGTTGCTGTACAAAGGCAAAAGTATACAACCATTCTCCCCAGCGGCAGGCACAGGGCTTAGTACGCATGAACTAAACCAGCCCGGTTGCTATCGCGATGTGAAAGATACAACGGCAGTTGCACAATTTAAAATTGTGCGTAACCAGAAGTCTGAATCGTTCTTTAGCGATATTGATACTGACCTATTTATGCTCGCGTGGACAACCACTCCTTGGACCTTGCCCTCAAACACAGCGCTTGCGGTTGGCTCAAAAATTACATATGTTAAAATATCAACCTACAACCCCTATCTCGGTCAACCAATAACCGTTATACTGGCAAAAGATTTACAAAACTCGTACTTTTCCCCAGAAAATACTGAAATCCCTTTTGAAGACTATAAAGTAGGCGATAAAAAGATTCCATTTAGAGTACTTTCCGAATGCCAAGGTGCAGACCTAATTGATATTCAATACCATCAACTTTTCAAATTTGTAAAGCCCGAGGGCGATGCCTTTAGAGTTATTGGTGGCGATTTTGTTACAACCGAAGACGGTACAGGAATCGTTCATATTGCACCAACATTTGGTGCCGACGACGATAGGGTGGCTAAAGTAGCGGGTATTTCACCGCTAATATTGCGCGATAAGCAATTCAACCCAGAGCCAATGGTTGACCGTACCGGGAAATTCTATTTAATTGATGCCCTAGACGATACCTTTGTAAAAAACAATGTTAACGCTGAGCTATACAAAGAGTTTGCCGGCTGCTTCGTTAAAAATGATTACAATCCGAACCCACCTACCGATGGTTCGAGCCTTGATGTTGACCTTTGCGTTTGGCTAAAGAAAGAGGGTCTTGCCTTTAAAATTGAAAAACATACACACAACTACCCTCATTGCTGGAGAACCGACAAGCCTATTCTTTACTACCCACTTGACAGCTGGTTTATTAAAACAACTGCCCTTAAAGAGCGAATGATAGAGCTAAACGAAACCATTAACTGGAAACCCGCTAGCACTGGTACCGGCCGTTTTGGAAAATGGCTCGAAAATCTGGTTGACTGGAACCTCTCTCGCTCAAGATATTGGGGTACTCCCCTGCCAATTTGGGCTTCTGAAGATAGGAAAGAACTTATCTGTATTGGCTCGGTTGAGGAGCTAAAAGCCGAGTGCGAAAAATCGGTAAAGGCTGGATTTATGACTGAGAATCCGTTGAAAAAATTCATTTCAAACGATTTTTCTCCTGAAAATTATTCGGAATTCGATCTGCACCGCCCATTTGTTGACGACATTGTGCTGGTTTCTGAATCGGGTCAAAAGATGGTTCGTGAGCTCGACCTGATTGACGTTTGGTTCGACTCAGGAGCAATGCCATACGCACAAATTCACTACCCATTCGAAAATAAAGACAGTCTTGAGGTAGAGTTTCCCGCCGATTTTATTGCCGAAGGTGTTGACCAAACCCGGGGATGGTTTTTTACTCTCCACGCCATTTCAACTATGCTGTTTGATTCGGTAGCATTCAAAAATATTATCTCAAACGGTCTTGTTCTCGATAAGAAAGGCAACAAAATGAGTAAGCGATTGGGCAATGCGGTTGACCCCTTCGAAATTATTGAAAAGTATGGCTCCGACCCTCTTCGCTGGTATATGATTACCAATGCGCAGCCCTGGGATAACCTTAAATTTGACGCAGAAGGTATAGACGAAGTGAAACGTAAGTTCTTCGGAACGCTATACAACACCTACTCGTTTTTTGCCCTATACGCCAATGTTGATGGGTTTACCTGTAGTGAACCCGAAATTCCCGTTAACCAAAGGCAAGAAATTGACCGATGGATCATGTCGCTGCTAAACTCACTTATTATTGATGTTCAAGATGCATACGACAATTACGAGCCAACAAAAGCTGGTAGAGCAATTCAGGATTTTGTTACCGAAAACCTTAGTAACTGGTACGTTAGGCTAAACCGTAAGCGTTTTTGGGGAGGTGGCTACAACACCGATAAAATTGCGGCCTACCAAACACTTTACGCCTGCCTTAACACGGTGGCAATGCTAGCGGCACCTATTGCACCCTTCTTTGCCGACCAACTTTTTGTTGACCTAAACTCTGTTACTGCACAATTTGAAGTTGATAGCGTACACCTATCATTATTCCCCAAGGCCAATAAAGAGTTAATTGACAAGGATTTGGAAGAAAGAATGGATATTGCCCAAAAGTTATCGTCAATGGTACTCAGCCTTAGGCGCAAGGTTAGCATTAAGGTTAGGCAGCCCCTAAGCAAAATGATGGTGCCTGTACTTAACGAGCAGTTTCGCAAACAGCTTGAAGGGGTAAAAAATATTATTTTAGCCGAGGTTAACGTTAAAGAGCTTGAATATCTAGACGATTCAACAGGAATTTTGGTGAAAAAAATTAAGCCAAATTTTAAAACCTTAGGGCCTCGCTTTGGAAAATCGATGAAAGAGGTTTCTTCGGCCATCATGGGTATGTCTCAAAAAGATATTAGCCAAATTGAACGCGAAGATTCGTTTGAAATTAGCATTAACAATGAGCCCCAAAACATTAACTTACAAGATGTTGAAATAGTATCAGAGGATATCCCGGGCTGGTTAGTTGCCAACGACGACAAGCTAACCGTTGCGCTCGATGTTACGTTAACCAACGAACTTCTAGAGGAA
>JBBACY010000091.1:0-5053 GCA_041656735.1 Bacteroidales bacterium
TTGGGGCCGATTAGGATTCGACGCTGGTTGCGAAACTTTAGGTGCATGCCGAGTTGGTAACAGAACTCGTAAATCCACTGTTGCAACTTCTATAGTTGCCAATGACGAAAACTACGGAGCAACAGCTCTAGCTGCGTAAGCAGCCTAGCCGCTCCTCTGGTCGCTTCGGCGCCAGCAGTCACTAGAGGATGTCTGTAAACTCAAAGTGACTGTCAGATAGAACAGAATCGCCGCGTAGTACGTTGTGGACGAAGTGGCTAAAACTTACACAACTCATCCAAAGCACCCTGCCGATCGGGCGGCTGCGGATTAAATTAGTAGACACGGCTAAGCATGTAGTACCGACAGCGGAGTACTGGCGGACGGGGGTTCAAATCCCCCCGGCTCCACCAAATACACATCTAAAGACGTCCACGGACGTCTTTTTTTGTGCCTGAAATCCAGCAAATACGGGGCTTTCAGGTCTGTTGGTGTCTATGGGGATCTATCTGCAGCTACGTATTTATGTGCACCAGATTGTACACCACGGCAAAGGGTGGTATTTTTTGGTGCACATCAATGCGCCTCGGAGTCCCTCGACATGCCCCCTCGCACAACTAGACTGACAGAAACCAAAATCAAGCAGGCTAATCCTAAGGATAAAGATTACGCGCTAGGGGATGGCAATGGATTACAGTTAAGAATAAGAATCAACGGCTCCAAGCTCTGGATGTTTATCTATACACACCCTTTTACTAAAAAGCGTGTAACCATGGGGTTTGGTCCATACCCTGAAGTTTCCCTTGCTCAAGCTAGAAAGATGACTCTGGAAGCTCGGGAGCTCGTTGCAATCGACAAAGATCCAAAGGAAGAGCGCGAAGTTACCCGCTATCAACAGCGTGCGGCAACTGAGCACACATTAGAAAAGGTTGCAGAGGCTTGGTTTGACCTGAAAAAAGAGAGCGTCACGCAGCCTTATGCTGAAGATATATGGCGCTCACTCACTTTGCATGTGTTTCCAAATATTGGTGGTACGCCGATATCTAAACTTACAGCACCTATGGCTATTGATCTTTTACGCCCGCTTGAAGCTAAAGGCAGTCTTGAGACCGTTAAGCGTGTGTCACAGCGACTGAATGAGGTTATGACCTATGCTGTTAACTCTGGCTTGATACATGCTAATCCACTTGGCGGTATACGTGCGGTTTTCAAAAAACCTAAAAAGCAAAACATGCCAGCACTGAATCCTGACGAACTTCCTGAGCTAATGGTGGCGATTGCGAACGCTAGTATTAAAAGGACCACTCGCGCTCTTATCGAGTGGCAATTGCACACCATGACTCGCCCAATAGAAGCTGCTACCACCCGCTGGTCTGATATCGACTTCAATACGAAAATCTGGACAATCCCAGCGGAGCGTATGAAAAAACGCCGAGCGCATACTGTTCCGCTAACTGAGCAAGCCTTGGCTGTTTTGGATGCAGTGAAAGCATACAGCGGGCACCGAGAGTACGTATTTCCAGCAGACCGTGATCCTCGTACTCATTGCAATAGCCAGACGGCAAATATGGCTTTAAAGCGTATGGGATTTGCAGGGCGACTTGTTAGCCATGGCATGCGATCTATTGCCAGTACTACGCTGAACGAGAAAGGCTTTGAGCCTGAGTTAATTGAGGTGGCACTTGCTCACGTTGATAAAGACGAGGTTCGTAGCGCCTACAACCGTGCTGATTATATTGAACGGCGACGACCTATGATGGATTGGTGGAGTGAGCATATTCAGCAGGCTGCGACTGGTAGCTTGTCAGTGGCTGCGCTCAACGAGGCGCAGTTTAGAAAGGTCGTGTCTATCAGGGGCTAGGCAGTATTAAGTATTGACGTAGCTGCTGGATGTTAACGGTATTGTAAAAATGCCCCTCTTATTGAAGCTGCTCTATCTCACGTAGATAGTAATGGCGTGCCGAAATGATGCAGGCTTGGGCTGATTATTTAGATAAGCTAAGAGCTATCTTAGATTAGTAGTAGTTCAAGCGCATTGATGCAGAAAAGTGATACAGACCCTGTAAATAATTTTGAACTTAACGTTTTACTTTGCGGTTCTTATTCTTTTTTCTGTTTTTCTCTTTTTGTTGTTTTTGCCGTCTCAGTTTATCCATGATGTGCTGAGTGTGCGGCTTGCTTCCTTGATTCAAAGTTTCCAATGGTTGTTCAGCTTCGGTGAGCTGACTGTGTTCTAACATAGGTTCATCTTTTGCAGGCTTGGGGTGCCTTTCCAGTTGCTCCGTATTTTTTAATTCATTGTTATTAACCGATAGTTGTGGGTTGGTTATTTGGGCTTTTTCACCATCTATACTTTTTTGCGTTGCTGTGAGCTGCTCGTTCGTAGAAATTTGAGACTGAGGATGTTCAGTCTGATGCTCGATAGATTGTTGGCGAGCCCTTCTTAATTCGTCTAAATTCTTAATTGGGCCTGAGTTCTTACTGGTTAGAGAGGCTTTGGTATCTTTATTTAATTGCTGCTGGTTTTGTTCAGTCCGGTACTGATTTGTTTGTTCGTGATAATTAACTGCAAACTCCAGCAAACTCGATCTACTCAATTGAAATGCTTTTCTCAAAGATTCTATTTTTTTGTCAGTTGCGTTATTTATAAGTACGATCACCAAGATCCAGGTCAGGGGCTGTTTCGTCCTACAGTAGAAGCCACTATTGATTATTTGAAGAAGCTGAAAAATATTCCAAGCTATAAAGGAATCAGCAGAATCGAGATGGTGAAGTAGAAGGGTCAATAAATAAGGAAATACACCTCGACGGTTTTGCAATCTATTCATTAGGCTTGAGTAAAGAATACGATTAATTGCTGTTTTTAAGTTAAGGCATTCAATTAAAAAGATCTGCAAATTAAGGTTTAAAACTATGAATATAAAAGATTTTTTACTGCTGGCTGTGTTGCTATTAACGGTTGGAACGGCATCGGCACAAACGCTACGTAACGCCTCGGGCAGTCAGATTGGGCAAATAGAATCCAGTGGCACTGTGCGTAATTCGAGTGGTAGCCGTATTGGCAAAATAGAATCAAACGGCATTGTGCGTAATTCTTCTGGCCGTCAGTTAGGCAAAATTGAGGCGGATGGTACGGTGCGTAACGTTTCAGGTAACCGACTCGGGAAAATAGAGTCCGACGGGACAGTCCGAGACGAAAAGGGCAATCGCGTGGGTAAAGTAGAAAACGACGGAACGGTGCGCGATGCTAAAGGCAATCGCATCGGTACGGCAGCTGGGAGCAATCGACAGCAGATTGGCGCGGTATATTTTTTCTTTTACTTTAAATAAATGTGCGCTTGAACAGGGATGACTTTGATAATGAAAAAAATAATTAGTTTTCCAGCAGCTTTGTTAACGTCTCTCATTGCTGTGACTGCATTAACCGGCTGTGAACAAAGCACTGCTAATGAAACCACTAAACCCGCTGTTGTAAAAAATACAACAGATAAGCAGCAGAACTCTGCAAGTGACGCATGGCTGAAAAATATTTTCTCGCAATGTAAAAGTGGCCATGGTTACTGTCTGCCTGATGATGAGAAGGTTTTCACCAAGCGTTATATGGAGTTTTATCAGGAACAGCTGCAAATCTTTGAATACCCTGATTTTGCAACAGAAGCTGAACTGCTTACTGCCAAAAAATCCTATAATAACAAATGGAAAAATATTTATCCTTTGGATAAAGAAGTGTCGACGCCGTTCGGTCAGGGCAATGGCATGATGGCAGGTGATACCTTAGAAAATGTCAGCATAACTCGTACTGCTGATTTGCAATATAACGTGCTGGTTGAATATCACGATGGTGAAGTTTCTTCTAACAATCTATTGCTGACCCCATCGGGCGACACGTTTTTAATCGACTTTATCGATACAACCTTTAAAGAGAAAAAAGCCATACAGGTGAGGTTTTCAGAGCCTGGTATCGATAAGCTTTTGCCGGTTTTTATGAAAAATAAAGCGCAAGCCACGCTCTATGATGATGCTTCAGTCGACAGTGGCATCGTTACCACTTTGCCTGATGAGGGACACTTTGTTCTGATTGGTCTAACGGCCGTGAAAGATAAGGCAAACAGAACTTGGTACAAATGCTATTACCCTAAAGAGCAACTACAGGGCTGGACTCGTCAGGTCAGTCATTGGGATTTTAGTGAAGATGCCAGACACCTGCCTTTATTGCAGAATCTGACTCTTGCCAACCTGCAGTTAGGAGCAAGTCCACTCGAAGCAAAACGCTTGTTGGGCAAACCTAAGTCTGAGACCTCTGAAACCGGACCTTTGGAAACTTCGGGCTATATCGATGAAGATTATATTGTCACCACCACAACCATGACCTACGACGGCATCCAGTTAATCTATCAAGACGACATGATGATTCACGCTGAAATCAGCCAGCCCGGGAAGAGTTTCGGCTGGATTACCATCGGGGATAAAAAGTGGAACAAGGATTCAATTATGAAGAGGTTCAAGCTGACCGATGAGGATTTTTATAACAATAATGAAGGCGTTAAAGTCTTAGCTATCAATAGGGATATTCTGTCTTTATCGATTTATCTTGATGCCAATGACTTGGTGAAAACAATAACTTGGCATTATGGATCTTGACCAAGCAACACATGCAGAGTTTTACAAAGCAAAGCTTTCTTTACTGCTTTTCATCAAATAATTTTTTTTAAATTATCAGGCATATTATGAAAACAACAATATATTCACTGGCGCTACTTGCATTACTGGCTGCCTGTACTGATGAGGGGCACAAAAGTGTTGCTGCCGAACACGTGGGCGCTGTTGAACAAAAAGCTAAAGTTGTGGAAGCAGCAGCGGTTACAAAAAACGTAAATATCCCCCTCCGTCACACTAGTTGTCCGCTTGATTAATTTTAATCGAACAGACAATACGGAGTTTAACAATGGCCGAGCTATAGTCATTTGTGGTGTATGAGGGGAAAAGAGGGTGGCGTATCCTGTTGATTGTTTCCGACAAGAAATAATTAACAGTAGAGCGATACGCCATGACAAATACTACCCTGAATGTTCTT
>JBBACY010000092.1:0-4963 GCA_041656735.1 Bacteroidales bacterium
CGAAACGAAACCGTTTCCTTAAAATCTTGTATCATTCGGGTTCAATTTCAATCTTTTTTCAGATTACTTGTAGATACTTTGGTGTTTCTTTAGCTTTTTCGGTTCCCAGAACACTTGTGCCTAACGGTAAGCGGTATATTGTCGGGCGGCTTTAGGAACTAAAAACTTCCCAGTTGCTAAATGCTTGATTAGAAGCCTTAAGCTTAGTGTTTATAAGCTCCCGCCGCCTGAAATATGACCGCGTGTTAGCAACTGGGTTATTCATTCCGTGCGTTGGGAGTCCTAATAGCCCATCAGGGCTAACTGCGTGAGGGGATTGTAAGCTTATTGGCAAGCATTTGGTTGTGTGCTGGCTTGTGGGGCTTGCCAATGTGCTTACAATGTGTGTTGGCTTTTTCATTAGCTTTTTACAAATTTACCTAATGATTCGAGGAGCTGCGGTTTGTCTTCTAAACCAATTCTTGCAACTGCGTAAAATTCACTCATCCAATCATCCATTTTAGCAAAAGCGGCATCTTTGGCTTTTGTGGCATCTTGCGATTCGCCTTTTTCTCTTAAATATTCGGCTCGTGCCTTTTCGAGCTCTGTTACCTTGGTGTTTGTGGCTGTTATATCCTCTGGGGTAATCTTTAGGCGGGCGAGCTTGCCCTGTATTTCGGTGTTGGTGGTAGCTACGGAGTAGAATTTCTTAACCGTTTCTATCCATTTTACATACGATTTTTGTAGAGAGCCATCGAGGGCAAGCTGTTTTAGTGTTACGGGGTCCTTACGGAAAACTACTTTTGCTTTCTTGCGATGCAGGGAGTAAATGGTCTCTAGGTCTTTCTTTCTATTAGAAAAATCGGCGTAGGCTACCGAGGTTTCGTCATCTTCGGTTTTGTTAAAGTCGAAAATGTTGCGGGTTTGTTCTAACAATTGTTTCCCTTCGGTAATTAATGCACTATCATAGCCTAGTTCTGCCATAACGGTTGCAATTTCTGGCTGCTCTTGTACGTTCTCGAGCGCTACTCTGTAAAGTTCGAGCGTGCCTGCTTCGGTTGATTTTAAGTTTGATGCCATAATTTGTTGATTTTAGGGTTACTAATTAATGCAAACTATTTGTTGTGTGTTGCGTTTGAATTTTTCCCTGTTACATCTTCATTCCTACCCGCTGCATTTGCGTTCCTACTCGTCACTTGTCTATTCCTACCTGTTGCTTATGCGTTCCTACTCGTCACTTGTCTATTCCTACCCGTTGCTTATGCGTTCCTACTGGTTACTTGTCTGTTCCTACTCATTGCTTATGCGCCCCTACTGGTTGCTTGTCTATTCTTACTCGTTGCTTATGTGCTCCTACTGGTTATTTCTGTCTATTTCTTGTATGAAGGTAATAAATGTAATGAATATACCTTACTGTTCAATACTTTAACTTTATTACTATGCTTTTGTACCTTCAACTATCCTAATTTCCTTGTCGGTTAATCCATATAACTTATATACCAATTGGTCGATTTTGCTGTCTGTTGTGTCGATTTCAGCTTGGAGGGTTTGAGCTTCGGTTTTTTTGTTCTCAAAAAGCTCCATCCATTCCATTTCAGCAGATTTAGAAATTTTTTCGCTACCTGATTTCTTAATTATTTTGTTGAGTTCTTTTATGAATTCGGAGAATTCAAGTTCATGCCAGTTTTCAAGCTTACGACTTAGTTTTTTGATGGTAAATTGTGAATTCAAATATTTGATGAAAGAGATTGTGATTGTTTGTTGTTTCTTAGTTAGTGAAAGCATTGTATCAACCGAAATAGACAATTCGGGTAAATCGAGTTTTGGAATAGAAATCTGCCCTAAATACTTCCAAATTAACTGATAGCCATTTTGAATTTGTGTACAATATTTGGTAATCAACCACCAACCCATTTTTGAATTTAAAACTCCAAGAAGTGCTTTGTTTTCTGTTGGAATAATCCACATCGAATTATTGCAAAACAAACCTTCTTCATCGTAAATAAAACATGGTTTTACTTGAAAGACTTGATACATGATTTTAGGTTTGGAAAATTCTTGAAAATAACCAATTGCATCTTGTGTTTCAAACCATTTATTATTTGTTTTTTTTCGACTTCCTTTATTTCCTGATTGTTCTAAACGCTCTTTACTAAAATTATTAAAATATTCTTTTATCGAAGGATAATTCTCAATATCAAGATTTAAAGCAGGGAATGTTCCAATTAAGGAAGTGTTGTTTTGAATGCTAATCCATGGTTTAATGTCTCTTCCTTGTAATATGGGTTTAATTATTTCTGCAGCTTTTGGGTCTGTATTAATTAAAGTTTGTTTTGTTTTTTCATCAATTAAAAAAGCCTCGGTTAATCCTGTTAAAACACCTCGGTATGCTTGCCCTCCAATAAATTCAGAAAGTGTGATAAATTTAGATTTTATTTTCTCTAAAAAAGCTTGTTCTTTTTGTGATGAAATAACCCATGTTTCACCTCCAAAAGAGTTAGTTTCAAAAATCTCTGCAGTTTCTAAGACATTAAATTTAAAATCTATTGAATTGGATTCTTGTAATACTGAAATGGAAACTTCTTTTTGTGGTTCTGCTTTTTGTGAGGTGAAAATGCATGGATAGGTTGTAGCTCCATCGAAAATTTGAATATCACCAAAATCAATTAACTCTATGAGTCGGTACTTTAGGAAATATTCACGTAAAGGTTTTCCGTAGCCTGCTTGTAGCCATTTATTTGGCATAATATAAGAAATGAGACCTGACGGTTTCAAAATCTGCATTCCCTTTTCAACAAATACACAGTAGATGTCTCCTTGACTGTGGTATGTTTCGTAATTCGCATTTTTTAATGCTATTGATGTTTCTTTTATTTTTTCAAGATGTACATACGGTGGATTTCCTATAATTACGTCAAAACCCCCGTTCGCAAATATCTCAGGAAATTCCTTTTGCCAATTGAATGCTTTTTCTCCCGCAACTTCGGGGTCGTCAATAAGTGAGTTGCCATATTTTATATTGTTGCTGAGTGTATTTAGCTTTCTGCCTTTTTGTGCGGTTCGCAGCCAAAGAGAGAGTTTAGCAATTTCAATCGATTCCTCGTTTAGGTCAACTCCGTAAATGTTCTTTTCGAGAATATCGCTTGTGATGTCGGAGAAAACAAAACCGCTACCGAAAAGCTGTGCACGTAAATCGTCAATTTTGTGGTGTTCTGTTATTAAAAAGTCTAAAGCTTGGTTTAAAAAAGCGCCCGAGCCACAAGCTGGGTCAAGAATTGTTAATGATAGAAGCCAATCGCGATATATTGTGAGTTTGTCGTCTAAGGATTTAATTGTATCCTTTTTACGATTCTTGCGACCTTTGGCATATTCTTCGTCAATGATATTCAGTTCTGTTCGTTTCTCTTCGCAAAGCTTACCCACCGTGTTTTCTACAATGTATTTGGTTATGTATTTAGGTGTATAAAATATGCCGTCTTTTTTACGTTTTGTTTTTTGGTTGTCAACTGTTTCGCCTTTAATTTCGGCTTGTACGCTTTCAATTTCACCGAGGGAATGTTCAAAAATATGCCCAAGAATATTTACGTCAACATCGGTTTCAAAATCGTACTGGCTTAATGTTAATGTGTGTTTGTGCAGAATGTCATCGTCAATGGAAATATTGTCCAGTATTTCATCGGATAAAAACAGCCCTCCATTGTAAGCGTAAATATCGTATTTTTTCCCTTTGTGCCCTGTGTTCATATAACTGAAATAGAGCTTAAATCGGTCGTAAAGCGGAACATAAGCGTCTAAGTCTTTCAATGTGTTCCATTGCTTGACTATTTCGCTGATTGAGTTTGGCGGCAGCAATAACCTATCTTCGGCAAAAAAGATAAACAGAAAACGGTCGAGTAGCTTTTGGGTTTTATTGAAGAGAAGAAGTTTGTCAATTTCGGGATTGTTCTTTACAAGGTTGTTGTAAATTGCTTCTCTGAATTTTGAATAATCGGAATAAAGCTTTTTGGTAATATCTTCTTCCTTTAAAAGGGATGATTCTTTAATCTTTTGGGGCAATCCATTTAGCAAGTTGTCTTTTGCCAAACAAAGCCACATTATCGAAAATTGTTCTTTGGTGAGATTGAATAAATCAAAGTCGATATGGTCAACTGCATTTTGAATGTAAAAGCGAAGTTTCTCAAAGTTTGACGTGATTACATATACACATTTTGGATGATGGTTTTTGTAGCCGAATGCTTGCGTTTCAATCTTGTCTAAGTCAGTTGTATCGGTTCCTTTTAATTCAATAACTGCAAGTGCATTGTCGTTTTTTAAAATTGCACCATCCGCCTTTTTGCTGTTGAGAATGTTTTTTAACTCGGTTGTTAGGTTGAAATCTGGTTCGGGATTTAATGTATAGCCGAGTATTTTTACAAAAAGTTCACGTAAAAAACCTTCTTGAAATTGCTCTTCCTTTGACTCGCGTATGTTCTCTTGTCGCACAGTATTTCCAAAGAAATTTTGAAATTGCGCATATTTATTATTAATTAAATCGGAATCGAGGTCGTTTAAATATTTCTGTACAACGGATTTTTGAAAGAGGCTCATATCAAGGTTAAATATGTTGGTTTATTATTCTTCTAAAATAGCATTATTTTTTAAAAGTCTGCTCGGGGAGGGGAGAAACAGCTCTTTTGCAAACTTTGGTTTGCGGGTTGCCTTGCAGGGGTTTGCAAATGTGCTGTTTTGTGCGTTGGGTTTTGAATTGTGTTCAAATTTCCAATTGCCCGTCAGGGCAAAAGCGGGGAGGAGGGTAATATGTTTTCATTAAAAGCTTTTTTCTGACTTATTGGTAATATTTTTTTCTATACCTTGTTGCTAACGGATGGGGGTACGTAAAGTGCAGGTGATTAATACATTTCATGTTCCGCCCGAACGAAGTTACGATATTTTGGGAACTATTCCCACCCCAACCCGCCTGCATTTTATGTACCCTGTGTTGGCA
>JBBACY010000093.1:0-4796 GCA_041656735.1 Bacteroidales bacterium
TTGAGAATTCACAATTGAGAGTGATCCGATAAAAGTATCTGTTAACGGTAGTGATTCTTTTATTCAGCCCCAGAGAACGAATAATATCCTGAAACAATTTTTCAGAACTATCAGAAAGGCACACTGGAGGAGAACAGGAAATAACTCGATGTGTAAAAAATTGCAAACGATATTTGCCGATACTCCATTAGTTAAGAATCTTGAAAACCCTGATTATATGAAAATTATGCTATCGGGGAAAAAATCATTGGAAGAAAAATTTGCAGCGATAAACCATAAAGAGGTTATTATAAAAATGCAAAAATCCGAAAATGTGGAAAGCAGAATGCCACGGAAAATCAAATTGTTCGTCAGGCAAGAAGAAACAATGTCAAAATTGCTATTTTTGATAGCAAATTAATAAAATCCAAAGGGATTTTGGAATCATAGAAACAACCTTATCAACTTTTATCGAACAACTCTCGAAGTTTTTCGAACTTTATCAAACCCTTAAACTCTTTCAATTTATAGAACTCTCAAACGTTTTGGGTAGGGAATATGATTAAACGCCCTTTATTTTGGCAATATCAGATATGAGTTTGAAGTTAATTTTTTACATTTAGCCTGATTTATATAATATTAAGTGATCCAAAACAAATAAACATGTTGGTAAAAGCTTATGGCAGTGCAGTTTTTGGTATTGATGCCACCACCATAACCATTGAGGTGGATGTTACACAGGGAATTAAGTTCTTGCTGGTTGGGCTTCCCGACAGTGCTGTAAAAGAGAGCCAGCAGCGCATTGAATCAGCGCTTCGTTTAAACGGTTTTAGCTGGCCCCGCCAAAAAATAATTATCAATATGGCTCCGGCAGATATTCGCAAGGAGGGCTCGGCTTATGATCTGCCCCTTGCAGCTGCCATACTTGCCGCTTCGGAGCAAATCGATACCGGGAAATTAGGAAAATATGTGCTTATGGGTGAGCTCTCCTTAGATGGTTCGCTGCAATCTATCAGAGGTGTTTTGCCCATTGCCATCAATGCCCGGAAAGAGGGATTTGAAGGATTCATCTTGCCAAAACAAAATGCTCGTGAAGCAGCAGTTGTGGATAAACTGAAAGTTTATGGTGCTGAAAATATTCGTGAAGTAATTGATTTTCTGAATGGTAAGGAGAGTATAGAGCAAACAATAGTTGATACGCGTGCTGAATTTTATGCACAAATCAATAAAAATCCGCTGGACTTTTCCGATGTTAAAGGACAGGAAAATGTGAAACGCGCATTGGAGATTGCAGCTGCGGGCGGGCACAATATTATCCTTATTGGTCCTCCGGGTTCAGGAAAAACAATGCTTGCCAAACGAATCCCAACTATTTTGCCACCATTTACTTTGAAAGAAGCTCTGGAAACCACGAAAATCCACTCTGTTGCTGGAAAAATCGGAAAGGACACCTCGCTGATGACGCAACGCCCTTTTCGTAGTCCGCACCATACCATCAGCGACGTTGCGCTTGTGGGTGGAGGCAATTATCCGCAGCCGGGTGAAATTTCTCTGGCCCATAATGGAGTCTTGTTTTTAGATGAATTGCCCGAATTTAAGCGCACTGTTCTTGAGGTTATGCGCCAGCCGCTGGAAGACCGGCTGATTGCTATCTCGCGGGCAAAATTTTCTGTCGAATATCCAAGCAGCTTTATGCTGGTAGCTTCCATGAATCCCTGCCCCTGCGGTTACTACAATCACCCTTCAAAAAATTGTGTTTGTGCACCGGGTGTGGTGCAGAAATACCTGAATAAAATTTCGGGGCCGCTGCTTGACCGTATTGACATTCATTTGGAAGTGGTTCCGGTACCGTTTAAAAAGTTAGCCGAACTGGGAACTTCCGAAAACAGCGAGTCGGTTCGCAAACGGGTAATCGAAGCTAGAAAAGTTCAGGAAAAACGCTTTGCAGAACATAAAAATGTCTATTCCAATGCGCAAATGAACTCTAAGCTCATCCGCAAATATGTTCAGCTGGACGAGACAGGCAACGAACTCATTAAAAATGCCATGGATAAACTGGGTTTATCTGCACGCGCCTATGACCGCATTTTAAAAGTTGCCCGCACCATTGCCGATATGGATAACGAAGATCGAGTGCAGGCACACCACCTCTCTGAAGCAATCCATTACAGAAGCCTTGACAGAGAAACATGGGGAGGATGAGTTGTTAAAAGAAAGCATAACCGGGAATGAGCTTTTGCTTGTTATATTCACCAATTGATGAAATGTTCATTTCAGCACAGTGAAAACGGAAGTTTTAATACGAATCAACAATAAATTAAAACAATATGAGAAAATCAATTGCCTCTTTAATCGTAATCTTTCTTGTTTCATTTTATAACCCTTTGAAATCTCAGCCGGCAGACGGGCTTCCGCTGAAACTTCGGGTGGGAACATACAATGTCGGGCATTTCAATCAGGGAAAACTTGGGGGATACCAGGGAGAGGATGTTCAGGAGGAGATGGAACGCTGGCGAACATGGATCGGACAGCAGTCTATGGATATTTTTATGATTACTGAGTGGAACAATGGCTTTGATAAAGACAGTACGCTGAACGCAACCGAGGCTTTGCTGAAACCTTTCTACAATAATATTTATTTTGGAAAGGCAAACACCTGGATTTATAATGGTATTGCCACAAATCTCGAATTGAAAAACCTTCGTCAGGTTGACCTCACTCATAAGGAATATTATGCCATTGTGGGCGATTTGCAGATTAGAGAAAAAATTATTACCATCATGTCCGTCCATATTCCCTGGCAGGAGTGCTGCCATGAATCGTCGGTTGATGCACTCATCTCTGAAATGCAAAAATATGAATATGTCATTTGCGGTGGCGACATGAATGCACCAAACAAAAACCAGCGAAAATTTTACGATGCGGGCTTCAATATTGCCAATGGCGGACACGAAGGCTGGCATTGCACGGCAGCAAAGCGCTGCGACAATGACGATGCATTTGAAACCCGCAACATTGACAACATCATCACATCCAAAAACATCAAAATAATGAATGTGTCTGCGCCCCACACCGCTCTTTCCAACGAAGACCACTGGCCAATTTTGGCAGATGTTGTTGTTACGTGGTGAATGAGCAGTTGGTATTTTTAGCATTAGTATTGAAATCATATAGCTCTAAAAAAATGTAGATGAAGCAGCCATGATTAACAAAGCAAAAACAAGCATGAAAATATGTAACTTGTAATTAGTATCGAACTAATTACAAGTTATTATGGAACAAAGCACAATTGAATTTGAACAGTTAATTGAAAGGGGCTGTGGTATTGATGTTCATAAAGAAACAGCAGTAGCAACAGTCGGGGGTAAAGGGATTAAAGTAGAGACAAAAACCTACGAGACCTTTACAAGTTCTTTGAAAGAGATGAAAGAATGGCTCATGAGTATTGGGATTACGCATATTGCCATGGAAAGTACCGGGGTTTATTGGAAACCCATTTTTAATATCCTTGAAGATTCATTTGAGATTATGTTGGTCAATGCCCGTCACCTAAAAAATGTACCGGGCAGGAAAACCGACAAGGCAGACAGTCGTTGGATTTGCAAGTTACTTTTAAGTGGTTTGCTGAAAGGAAGTTTTGTTCCACCGGAAAACATCAGGGAACTTCGGGATTTGAGCAGGTACAAAACCAAGTTGGCCAGAGAGGTAGCCTCTGAAAAAAACCGGATTCAACGGATATTGGAAGATGCCAACATCAAATTATCCAGTGTTGTTTCCGATACATCAGGGACAGTGGCCACAAAACTGATAGATGGTTTGATTTCGGGGCGAAAAGATTTGGAAGTATTGATCAATGAATGTTACCATGGGAAACTATCTGCAACTAAAGAGGAATTACGGCAGGCACTGACCGGACGGCTTACTTCGCACCATGTTTTTATGCTAAAACAGATGAAAGCCCACATTGCCTATATCGAAAGCCAGATTTTATTAATTGATACAGAAATGGACAATAAGCTGGAAGGGTACAATGAAGAATTAGGGCTTTTACAAACAATCCCGGGTGTGGCGAAAGAAGGGGCAAAGAGGATATTGTCAGAAATTGGTGCAAACATGGATGTTTTTCCAGATGAACACCACCTTGCATCCTGGGCGGGGATGTGTCCCGGGAATAATGAAAGCGCAGGTAAAAAAAAGAGTTCGCGCACCAGACATGGAAACCAATACTTAAAACCGTTACTGGTTGAACTGGCATGGGGCGCAACCCGGACGAAGGGGACTTACTTCAGGGCAAAATATGAGAGTATGATAGGAAGGCGGGGCAAAAAAAGGGCTTTATTAGCCATCGGCCACAAAATATTAGTTGCCAGCTATCATATATTGAAAGATAAAGTACCATATCAGGAGTTAGGAGCCAATTATCTCTTGGAAAGGAAAAAGAAAAACAAAATAGATTATTTGAAACGCCAACTAAAAGAGTTGGGGTATAACATAGAAAAAATTGAAGAAGCAGCTTAGAAAAAATAAAAGGCCGATTTTTACTGGTGATCCAAATATGGAATCCCGAGGATGAAACTGGCGTCAAAACAGGTAAGCACAAACAATTGTTGCTACGAGCACGAGGATGAAATTTTAATTTCTTATCTGTTTTTCAAACTGCTTTAAATTAGAAACTTATAAATTATTTACGGATGAAGCAGCCATGATTAACAAAGCAAAAACAAGCATGAAAATATGTAACTTGTAATTAGTATCGAACTAATTACAAGTTATTATGGAACAAAGCACAATTGAATTTGAACAGTTAATTGAAAGGG
>JBBACY010000094.1:0-4681 GCA_041656735.1 Bacteroidales bacterium
ACAACCAAACCCTCAGTTTTCTGCCTATTTTGTAATATCTTATACGAAAGCCCTATGCCAATACTGGGTGTGGGTTTCGATATTTTGCTCTCGCCAAATGTGTAGGGGTAGCCTAGGTGGGCTTGCAGTCCTAGGCGACGAAAGTTAATATTTACTATTAGGGCAGGGTCAATATAGAAGTCGGTTTGGTGGGCGTAGAAGTGCTGCCCTATATGCTCGTAAACGTAAGGTAGCAAGGGATCGTAACTTATGCCATAGTGCCGAAGATAGCCCGTGTTTACCTGAGCCGTTAGCTGTAACTTGTTATGCCGAAAGGAGATGCCCGCCACTATGTTGTGGTTGAATGTATTGTAGTGGAGATAGCTTTTCTCGTGCTGAAACTCGTACGAGATGGACTCCTCGAAGTTGAAACTTCCTTTTCCCAGCATAAGGCTTGTGCCCACCTCGAACTCGAAGTGAGACCAAAGTTTCTTGTGGTAAGCGGCTCCAATATCGAAGGCGTTGGAGCGGCCTTTATACGGGATATTGCTTCCCGAACTGCTTACAACAAACACTTCGCTTCGCCTTGAGGCAAGGAAACTGGCGCTAAGATTGAGGTGTTCCGTTAACCCATAGAAAACGTTGACGCGATTGTCGGCTACCAGTAAATAATTGTCAAACAGAAGAACAAAAGCAACCTCAGTCCTGTATCCCAAAGGAGCGCCCTTAGTCCACCCATTATCGGGAAAGTAGGTTTGGCGCAGCAGGTTAATTTTCAGGTCGCCCTTTTGGGTAAAGCAGCTGGTGTAGGGTACCGCTATTGTTTTATAGTTTAGGTAATTTATACGCTGTGCCTGAGCATGGGTATTAAATAGCAAGCCAATGCATAGTAGGAGCTGTACTGCTTTTCGCATATGAATTTATTTTTTTGTAAAACACTGATTATCTATATCGCCTCGTAGCAGTAGGTGAAGCCATCATCTCCCACCACCACAAACTTTTTGCCCTTGGCATTCTTGTAGGTGGCAACCCCGAATTGTGACCGATATTTTAAATCGAAGTATAGCACCCGCTGCCCCGTGTTCAGGTTGTAGGCCTGAAAGACTTTTCCCGAAGATACGTAGTACAGTATATCGTCAAGAATGGCTGGCGGGAGTACCCAGCCCTCAAAGATGTGGAGCAGTTTATGGGTTTTTAGATCCACCACGTAGTGACCATTTACGTTAAGCGTATTGTTGGGGCTTAACCCAACTATCAACTTATCCTTATAGAATGTGTGGTATACGTAGTCGCCCCAGTCAATTAGCCTCACGTCGCGCTCAAAGGTTAGGGTTTCCATGCTGAATATCTTGTAACCCCCGCCCGTGAACAGGTAAACCTGGTTGTTAAACACCTCTACCTTGTTTAGGTGGTTATCTAGGGGGATGTGCTTCACAAGTAGCTCCATCGTCTCAGGATCGAGTAGCGAGGCGAAATACTCTGCTGAGTCAGATTTTGAGCGCCGGGTTTCGGCAATAAAGATGTACTCCTTGCCATAGCAATGGAAAGGGCGTGCGTAGCCAAATCTTTGCCAATCAATATTTGGATGGGCAGGGAGGGGGGTGGAGTAGAAATACTCAGCCGCCCCGCTGCTGATATCCACCCTATAAATTGGACAAACATCATCAGAGGTGTTAACTAGGCAGTAGTAGTGGTTGCCGCTAACGTCCATTGCCACTCCTAATGTTTCTAAAGGCGTTTCCCAAAGGGTTTTGCCTGTTTCAATATCCAGCTTAATATGCCTTCTTTCGCCCCACTCTCCAATCATTATTATTAGGTATCCTTCCTCGGGGGTAAATAAGGAACCCCTTAGACTAAAACTTTGCCCTCCAGTAAAGTCTGTCGATGTGTTGAAATACTTTGCCCACACAACTTCTCCAGTCTCAACTATCATACACCTAAACCCACCCTTGCCGTCTTTATACGTATCCACAATTACCTTATCGTCAAACTTAAAGTAGGGGTACACAGTTGACGAGATATAATTCGCCGTATCGTGTGGAATTTCCCATAGCGGCTCTTGCCAAACAATCACCTCGTCCTTAACTATTTGTGTGGGTTTTTGGGGTGTTGGTTCTTTTTGGCAGCTGAGGGAGCAAAATAGTAACCCCACAAGAAATATCTTTATTCGTAATTTCATCTGTTTGTAATTTTGATTTTAGCATTGAACTAGAACATTCATTGAGCTTATAGCCATGCTCTTGTGTGCTAAATTCATCATAATGAATGTTTGAGTGCATTAATTCTTTTAATTGCAGCATTGCAAAATTTTGCAATGCTGCAATTTGATTACCTATTTGCTGGGTGTTTTAAAATAGTAGTGTGAGTTAAATTGAGATTTTAAATATTCTACCACCTTTGGATTCCTCTTTATCTCCTCGTGGTTGGTTTGATAGATAGTTTTAGTGGTTGCCCCAGCCAGCCCAAGTTGTGAGGGTAGGGTTACAATACCATCGTTGGGGTGGATATGCTCAACCGTAACGGTGTAGGTTCGGGTTACCCATTGCCAGCTGCCGCCTGTTCCCGATCCGGGATCCACTATAGGTTGGTCAATTATTGGTCTAGAGGGCATTTCGATAATTTGATCATGACCCCCACCATTACTAACCCAAACATACTCGCTAACAGTTCTAGTTTCGGTGGTGTAATATATGCTTCCCAGGCATTTCTGGTATTCTCTTTCAAAACCATTCTCCCAGAAAGCCGCTTGCCTATTAAAGGCATCCCTCTTAGTTTTGTAGTGTGAGTTAGTTAACCCAAGTTTCCACCAGCTGCCAGAGCAGTAAAGGTCATAGTATTTATTAGCACAAATTCTAGAGTCCTTAGAAATTGCTTCGGTAATTTTAAAAAACTCGTTGTCTGTTATATTCCCAATGCCAGCGTTAGATTGCATCATGTTACTTAGCGTTGACCCTAAAAATCGAATGCCTGCTGGATAGTCTGCTTGGCCTGCAATAACTATTTTTGGACATTCTAAAGGAGTGTTGTTAAGGCTTGATATAATAGAACTTGAAGGTTTTAGGTCATTTTTGCTGTTTGAGTAACCAGCATCTTGACTCCCGAAAACATAACTTGCCGTTAAGCAAACAGTATGTTCTAATGAAGCTATAATTCCTTCTCTAATCTTATCGGCTGTTTTTGATACTGCCATTGCGCTTAAAAGTTCTGGTAAAAATGTTGATGTCCAATACTTCCTTTCTCCTGTAAAATATAAGTCGTTGTTGGAACTATTTTCAATTTCTATATAAATTGTCAGTTTTTCTCTAAACTTCATGTATTTATCATAGAGTTTAAATATGTCTAAAAGATTTCTATGGTATATGGATAAATCCCCAACTTGAAAACCCATATTACTATAACCCGTAAGCCCATCGGTTACTGTTTTTTTATAAAGTGCGGCTATTTTCCCATTATCAAACGAGTTAGCAAATTCGGCGCCTTTGTGCGGAGTGGCGAGGGTAATTAGCCCACCAAATCTCTTTGAAGTAACTGCCTGTTTTTGGTGTTGCCTGCTTACCAAACCACCCATACTATGGGCAATAACTATATCATTTTCCTGCTCTTCGAAACCAAAGCCGTTTAGCTGGTCGGCACCATATAAAATGCCTCGATTCGAAAGATAGCTTGGGTGATAGGAATTTATCTTATACCTCGCAGAAAAGTAATCCGACATCGTTTTCAATGAGCCCGCATCTCCCTGCATTCCATGTATCCAGAATACATTACGAAAGTTAGGATTTGTAGCCTTATTGGTTGGTTCCTGTGCCATTGAATTTAGTGGCGTAGCTAGCAGTAATGCTAGTGCTATATGTATTATCAGTTTCATAATCTAGTAGTTTTTTATGCTAATGTTTTCATAATTAGTTATGGTCTTGTGCTCAATAACTTCTCCAGTATAATCAACAGAGTAGCTAATTGCCTCTTCGTATGCTACCACCGGAATCTCCTCAATCAACCTGTAGAGCATAGTAACCCTGCTTAATAGTTTACCGTTTTTGTCGAAAAGTTCTGAAATAACAGGCACTCCGTATTTAATGTTTAAGTACGATACCGCTGTGCATCCTGCTAGGGTTTCGTCTATTTCATTATTCTGGTCATATACCTGAGTGAGCTTAACCACATTTGTGTCTTTTTGTACTTCGGCGGTAAATTGGGCCAATTTACTATTGCCCGGCTTAAGCATTTTCCTCATTTTTTTTGAGCGTTCAGGAAAAGACGTTACCATAAAACTAAGATCTTGCTCAGCTTTTTCTGTTGTTACGTTAGAAAACATTAGCTTTCCAAACTCATCGTGCATCGTTACACTCGAGTTTGATCTAGTTATCTCCTTCCATTCGGGTTCAACGAAATCTTTCCTTTTTATCCCATCAAGCCTTTTGGTTGTAATAGAGTAATTCTCCTTTTTGTTATCAAAGAAAATATTTACCTCTTTGTTTTCGGACTGAATACTCATTCCCCCAATGGTTTTGAGCTCGCCTTTGCTCATTGATGTGCTCATTGAGGTTTCCTTCTGGGTATAGCTTAATCGTATTCCTGATTTGAACGGGGGGATTGGTTCATTCGTTTCTTGAATAAAAGGATCCTCTGTACAGCTGCTTATTGCTAACAATAACATTGTTGCTACTAGTGTACAAGTCTTGAATTTCAGATGATTTAATTTGCT
>JBBACY010000095.1:0-4511 GCA_041656735.1 Bacteroidales bacterium
TTTTTGAGGTTTAATAAATTAAAGATAGAGTGCTGGTTGTGTTAAGTGATTATGTTTTTTCACTCGTTCGATTCATTTTCTGCAGTATTAAATAAATTATCACATCAAGGATTATTCATAAGTGCTTACACCTGAAGATAAAAAGCTTGGTGAAATAATTTTTCGTTTACTTAAAAACGCTACAAGCCAATCGGTAGTCAAAGAGTTTTTAAAGACAAAACGAGTTCCTATCTCAGCTGCAAATTGGGATGAGTTATTTACTAAGCGAATTGAGCCAGCTCTCACCCAGAAACAGTTTACGATTGATGAGTTTCGATCGCTTTTACAGAGCGTAGAAGAATATGGTCGTCAGCACTGTTTTCTTTTCACGTGCACTCCTTCGCGAGCCCAAGCACTGCTCAAAACGACTCGCATTGAAAGTCTTGCTAAAGAATTAGGCATTGACGGACTCTTAAAAAAACCGCTTGACTTAGAGTTGCCTAATGAACCAACTATTGTTGATTTGCGAATTATCAATCCGGATCCAACAAAAGAACCGGCTGGTTTGGTAATCAAGATTGTAGAAGTACGCAGAATAAGAAAGTTTTCATCAGAAGATGTGGATCAATTAACTGGTGATCTGATTAAGAGGTATACGTTTACTGAAAAGCGATCTGTAAGTATTGCTCATCTTCGCTCAGACGGATTCCTTGAGTTAAGAATTGCATCCCAAGATAATCAGACACGTTACCATGACTTAGTGAGAGCAATGCTTGGTAAGATATCAACGCTGATTCCTCATGATGGTTTTGCCATTTACTCACTCAGTGCTGCGAAAGCAAAAATATATAAAGATAGAGTCGGCTTGGCACAAGATCTTAGATATAGTACATCTACCGCGAGAAATGACTTGGGTGCAGTTATGCAGTTATCGTCATCTGCCCAAGAGGACAATCTTTCGGATGATGATGGATCAATGGGTGCGCTAGATACTTTTTTAGGACTGGATGGTCATGTTACAGGTACTAATGTATTTGTTAGAATTCCAAACATGACACCCGAACGAGAAGTGCACTTATTGATATCTGGAGATCTTAACGAGTTCGCGGTACCAGCCGCATGCTCCGAAGGAGAATATGCGTATGTTCGCGAAAAAGTTGTCTCCCTTAATTCATAGCTATCCGCAGGAGGCTATGGCTTTAAAACGAATTGCGAATTATCTCGAAGACTTTGAAAAGAGACGCGGACCTGCAGTGTACAAAATTCGTCTTGATCCAATGAGATTGTTTGAGATAATACAAGCAGGCACTACCTCTCGTCTTGCGGTTGTCGTTAAAATTCTTATTGACGAAAATATTTTCTGTCGCGAGCTAATCGTTAGGTTTCCGCTTGGCAATGGTATGTCCTTCCTGTCTTATAGTGAGATTCCAGAGGTGATAAGGGATCCAGCTAGGGACGTTGAGATGGAAATAAATTCTGATAGTATTGAAGCCTCTTATGTGCTAGTTCACTAATGAATACTCGTGAAGCTATTGAACTGCTTGAGGGAACTTGGAATAACACCATTCCGAATAAAAGGTTGATACAGCTTAATATTCTTAAGATGACTATTCCAGAAGAGCTACACAGTTTGATGGATAGCTGGATTGACGCCAAGTTGAGTGGTGTTCAAGACAATCCTAGCGCAATGACAGTAGTACTTATTCATGGAATTCAAACAGATGGCGCTTGGCATAAGCAAGTCGAAAGTCAGCTCCAAGATGTTTCACACTTGAATGTTAAGAGCATAGGTTATGAATGCGTAACCGCATTTCAGCTTTTTTCACCTGTAAGACGCGGCCCAATAAAAAAAGTAACAAGAGATATACGAGATTCGATTTTTCTTGATCGAGGGGCAAAGATTATTATTGTTGCCCATAGCTTTGGAACTTATATAGTTTCTAAAATTCTTAGTGAAAATTCAGATATCGAATTCGATAAAATTATTTTCTGTGGATCTATAATACCGACCGATTATAGGTGGGATACTTATGTTAAAAGTATGCCTAGGGAGTCTATAATTAATGACGTCGGTACTCGCGATTTCTATCCTGTTTTGGCTACTTTTACTTCATTTGGGTATGGTGCGTCTGGACGAAAAGGATTCCAAAGTCCGCGAATAAAGGATCGTTACTTTGACTATGGACATAGCGATTTTTTTGATCCTAAACGAAATCATATATCAGAATACTGGAAACCATTTTTAATTGAAGGCAGAATTGTTGAGTCAGAATGGGATACAAGTAAGCCTAAAACAAGTTTTCCAATACTATTGTTTTGTAATCCTTGGTTAGGGCGGACTATTTTTTTTGGAATAATAATTGTGTTTATAGTTATTCTTATGAATATATTTTAGTACATTACCTAGATCGGTAATAGCTCGATTTTTAAAATATTCAGAAGTAGGTATCAGTTCATTTATTCAGTGCAGAGCTCTTGAGAAGAGCACCCCAAAGCTCCACTACCAGTTTTCTTAAGCTTTAAGAGCTCTATCCCTTTACACCACTAAGTCTAAATCTGTCCACCCACCCCTTTAAACTTCTCCACAAACGCCGCTATTTTTTGAAACACACTCTGTTTCTTAGTTTTGTACTGTGGGTTCAGCGGGCTCATCTTAGGCAGAGTTGAATTCAATTCTGTGCCATTCTCGCTCGCATACTCGCGCTTCAGTGAGGCGCTGATATAGCGTTTAGCGGCGTCTTCATTCAAACCCTCTGAGCGAATCAGCTCTTCAGCTTCGCGGTTTTGCTCGGTCTGTGCGAACTTAAAGAACTCATCAATAATGCTGGCTTTATCGAGAATATTGTCTAAATCTGCTTGGTTAATAAAGTCCACAACCAAGCTTTCTTTTGCACGGTTACCTAGGCTTGCACGAATCAAACGACGCACTTCTTCAACTAGCTCACCTTTAGTTTTATTCTTTTTGTTTTGCTCGAAAATCAGTTCAAGAATGTAGTCTAGGTTGATCTCCTGCGACTTGAGCAGGTCGACCTCAAATACTATGTCGTCCCAATCGAGGGTAGATTGCTCTTTCTTTTCTGCAGCCTTTTCACGGCGTAACCAGTCACGAATATCATTATAGGTTGAGCGGTAATCCTGAATCTTGCGCTCGGCTGGTATCCGTATCGTTTGCAGCATGGCTAAGTCGTCATCGCTTAGATAGTGCTCATTCTTAAAAGCTTTAACGGCTTCTGGATCGCTTTTATCAATGCTTTGCAAAGCTTTCAGACTGGCAAACTCATCGTAATTTTGCAGGATGTTTTCAACACGTAAATATTCGCCAAATAACTTAGTGAAGTCTTTTTTGTCTTTTTCTAACTCGATCTTATCTGGGTCAGGAAAGCGTTGTTCCAGCTCCGTGATCACATCCATAAAGCCACGACGTGCTTCACCTGTGACTACATCGGTAAAGCCTTCCATGTACTCCTTGTAACTTTTTTCCAGCACCACGTTCTTAGTGTTTTTATCACCGAACAGGGTAATGGAATCAATCGTCGCTTTTTGTAAATCACGGAAAGTAACGATATTGCCAAAGGTCTTGGTCGCGTCGTAAATACGGTTGGTGCGTGAATAGGCCTGCATCAAGCCGTGATAACGCAGGTTCTTATCCACGAATAAGGTATTGAGCATCGGGGCGTCAAAGCCAGTTAAGAACATACCAACCACTATCAGCAGATCAACTTCTTTAGATTTAACCCGCTGGGCTAAGTCGCGGTAATAGTTTTGAAAGCCGTTGCTGTCCACGCTGAAGTTGGTTTTAAAGAAAGCGTTATAGTCGGCAATAGCAGAGCTTAAGAACTCTTTAGCGCTACTGTTTAGCGCCGAGACTTCAAAGCTTTCATCAAGTATTTCGCCAATAGCATCTTGCTCTTCATTGGCGGCAAACGAGAAGATGGTGGCGATTTTCAGTGGTTTGTTTTTTTCTTGATATACAGGGTCAGCCTGTAATTGGTTCAGCGTTTCATAATACGATTTAGCTGCATCAACGCTACTAACAGCAAACATAGCGTTAAAGCCTTTGCCATCGGCTTGTTTGCGATGCGTTTTTTGGCGGTAGTTATGCAGAATATATTGTGAGATTTCTCGAATACGCTCAGGGTGTAATAGTGCTTGTTTATTTTCGGCAGCATTGAGCTTTTTCTCATCTTGCTCAGTTTCGATGGCCTTAAACTTGGCGCGTACATCGTTGTAATCAACCTTAAACTTTAGAACCTTTTCATCACGAATGGCATCTGTGATGACGTAAGAATGCAGTTCACGACCAAACACGCTGGCAGTGGTTTCAGCACCCAAGGCGTTTTGTGGAAAGATCGGCGTACCCGTGAAACCAAACTGATAAAAGCGCTTAAACTTTCTCTGTAAGTTTTTTTGCGTCTCACCAAACTGACTGCGGTGGCACTCATCAAAAATAAACACCACTTGCTTGTGGTAAATACCTAGATCACCTTCCCCCTTCATCAGGTTGTTGAGCTTTTGAATGGTGGTAACAATGA
>JBBACY010000096.1:0-4320 GCA_041656735.1 Bacteroidales bacterium
GAATGGTGTGTAGATTTATTCTACCGTATTCTTTGGTGCAAGCATTTTTTAACTTTTCCAAACCCTTCTCGTTACGCGAAATGGCAACTATAGTATGGTTTCCGTTGGCTGCAAATCTCTTTACCAACTCAAATCCTATACCCCTAGAGGCTCCTGTTATAATAATATTCATTTGTTAGGTTTAGTGGGTTATTGAAATATTTTATACAATTAGCTCGTTATTACAAAACAATACTTAACATATAATTGTATTGTTGTATACAAATAGTATGCAAAAAACGTTATTTTTGTTCATAAAAGTGTCTTTTTTATTTTAGTAAAGTGGTATGAAGAATCGTAAGGCTATCGTTTTGTTTGTTATAGGCTTTTTATTAGCAGCCAATTTGTTTGGGCAGGAGAAAAGCTATGAAGAACCTAAAAAGTTTAGCGACAGATTTTTTTGGGGAGGTATGCTTGGCTTAATGGTGGGGCATATTACACAGATTGATATTTTACCCGTTGGGGGTATTTGGATATTTCCGCAATGGTCAGTTGGCGTTAGCGGGAGGTACAGTTTTTACAATCAGCGGGGTATTTTGCTAAGCGATTCGCGGTCGTATAGCAGTCACATTTGGGGCGGGGCAGTGTTTACGCAGGTTCTCCCAATACCCGATTTTAGCGAGGTATTTCCTATTCCGTTTAAAGGAGGGATAATACTTCATGGTGAGTACGAAAAGATGTTTATCGACCGAAGGGTGAGCAATCCCTTTGGCGCCAACGTAGCAGGTAGAACTTGGGTTGACCTTGTTTTAGTTGGGTTTGGGTACCGACAGCGTATAGGAGAGAGGGCCGCCGTTAACATGCTTTTACTTTGGGAGATATCAAAGAGTGAATTCTCTCCATATCGGCAAAACCCAATAATTAGGGTTACTTTTACATTGTAATGATTTTACATTAAAAGAATAATGAGATGCGCAGATTATGTTTTTTGGTGTTGGGGCTTGTTATGGTCAGCTGTTGCGCAACAAAGCAAGTGCCAACGCAAATTGAAAGCACTTTGTATAGTAAGTGGGTATTGGTGCAGCTTAATGGCAACCGCATAAAAAGCGACCAACCCTTGTTTTTGGAGTTTAACCGAACTAGTAAGGTGAGTGGATATGCCGGGTGTAATTCGCTAGGCGGGGATTTTGTATTGGGAGAAGGACAAAGTATCCGTTTTAGTGATTTGATAACCACTTATAGATATTGTGATCAAGCAGAATTGGAAGGGCAGGTTTTGGATATGCTGAATACTGTAACCCATTACAGTATCGAGGCACAAGCGTTAACTCTAAAATTGAGTAACGGAGTAGTTATTGCCGAATACACCCTAGTAAACGAGAATGTTACTCGTGGTATGCTTGAGCAGTAGAGAAATACGAGGCCGTAACATTTCTTATTAATAAGGAGGTTGAAATTATCTTGGTAGGTATTTACTTGTGTGTATGGTGCAAAAAGTATATGGTAACAGGCACGTATTTTTAACCTAGGTTAAGTAAAGCCAAAATCAAAATAAGCTCAATAGAAAAAGGCTTTGGAAACCAAAGCCTTTTTTCGTACTGCGTATATAGAATAATACTTTGTTATTCTATAACATTAACATCGGTAGCCTGTGGACCACGCTTACCATCTGTAATTTCAAATTCTACATCCTGACCTTCGTCTAGACGTTTGAAACCTTCTTTTGCAATGCCTGTGTAATGTACAAAAACATCATTGCCTTCTTCAGTTTGAATAAAACCAAAACCTTTGGCTGCATCAAACCATTTTACTTTTCCTTTCATAATGAACTGGTGAAAATTTTGATAAATAAAATTTAATTACTACGGAACAAAGATGATGATTTGATTTGATTTTCCAACTATTTTTTACCGTTTTTTTTGTATTAGGGTATTAATGCATCCATTATTGGATGTAAATACCATACATATAGAGGTTTATGTGCTGGCGGTGAAGCCGCTTATCTCTTATGAAAAGTTGCAAATAAATACTAGTGGCTTACATAAGATCACTTAAATAAGGCTAAAGCCTCTTTTTATTACCTTAGCAATATAAGCTAATTTATTGCTTATACGGTTTGGTTTTTTTTAAATAATGCCGTTCCTTTGAGGCGAGAAAACGATGTTCACTAATTTACTAATCAATAAAATATATTTTTATGAATGTTTCAAAGGATAAACTAGTTTCGGTGAGTTATGAGTTAAAGGTAGAAGGAGAGATTGTTGATAGGGCAGAGGTAGAAAACCCTATGGAATTTATCTATGGAAATGGTTCGCTCATACAATCATTCGAAAATAATATTAAGGATATGAAAGTTGGCGATAAATTCGACTTTTCAATCCCAGCCGATCAGGCTTATGGACCCGTTGCAAGTGAGTACATTCTTAACTTACCCATAAATATTTTTGAGCGCGAGGGAAAAATTGATGAGGAATTACTTCAGGTGGGTGCGCGTTTGCCTATGGTTGATCAGGAGGGAAACCAAATGAACGGCCTTGTTGTTGAAGTTAAGGAAGACCAGGTTGTAATGGATTTCAACCATCCGTTAGCAGGCAAAGATTTACATTTTGCGGGTAAGGTTGAGGCTGTTCGTGATGCCACTGCCGACGAACTTTCTGGAGGACATGCACATAATTCAGAGCATAACCACGAGGGTGGTTGCGAAGGATGCGATTGTAAGTAAATAATTGCAGTTTTTTATATTAAGCCGGAGAAATCCGGCTTTTTTTTGTGCTCATAATCAGCAGTATACCATTTTGTTTTAACTTTTATTTTTCAAAGGCTGTAAAATCAATATATTTGATTCTCAAAAAAAATAGAAATTATGTGGAAAAAGTTACCCCTTTATGCGAAAATCCTTATCGGAATGCTCGTTGGTGTTGTAGTTGGTATTGTGGCCGTTTTAACTGGAACAGGATGGGTTGTTAGCGATTGGATTAAGCCCTTCGGACTAATTTTTCTAAACCTGCTCAAGTTGGTGGCTATGCCATTAATTTTCGCATCGTTGGTAACAGGGGTAGCAGGGTTAACTGATATAACCAAGCTTTCGAGAATGGGTCTTAAAACCATATCGTATTACTTAATTACTACGGTTATTGCCATAACCGTAGGGCTTTTGTTGGTTAACCTGCTTAAGCCGGGTAAATCGTTTCCAGAGGAAAAACGTGTTGAAATTTTAGAACAGTATGCTCAGGATGTTGAGGGGCGAAAATTTGCATTAGATAATATTAAGTCGGATGGGCCACTTAATTTTCTGGTTGATATTGTTCCGGAAAATATTGTGAGCGCAGCATCCAATAACACCAATATGTTGCAGGTTATATTTTTTGCTATCCTATTTGGCTTATCATTGGTTTTATTGAAAAACCCGAGGGTTGAGGTGGTTAAAGATTTTGTTTCTGGCTTTAACGATGTAATACTTAAGATTATTGATTTTATAATGCAGTTCGCACCCATTGGGGTAATGGCGCTGTTATCTGGTCTTGTGGTCGATTTCTCGGGCGATAATATTGGCGATTCTTTACAGCTCTTTGCAACCCTTGGGCTATATGCGCTAGTTGTAATTGGAGGGCTTCTATTTATGGCTCTTATTGTTTACCCTATCTTCCTTCGTTTGTTTGCAGGCATCCATTTTCGCGATTTTTATAAAACTATGCTTCCTGTTCATCTGGTAGCATTCTCAACTAGTTCAAGTGCTGCAACTCTGCCCGTAACTATGGAGCAAGTTGAGAAAGGGCTAGGCGTTAGTAACGAAGTAGCCAGCTTCGTTTTGCCCATTGGGGTAACCATAAATATGGATGGTACTAGCTTGTACCAAGCCGTGGCGGCAGTTTTTATAGCTCAGGTTTTTGGTATTGATTTAACCCTAGGACAACAGCTTATTATTATCCTCACAGCTACTCTCGCATCTATTGGGTCGGCTGGCGTGCCGGGGGCAGGTATGGTAATGCTAATTATCGTTCTAAATGCAGTAGGACTTCCCGTTGAGGGGCTTGCGCTTATTCTTGCGGTTGACCGCCCGCTCGATATGCTACGTACCGTGCTAAATGTTACGGGCGATGCAATGGTTGCCACCATAGTTGCCAAAACTGAGCGGGAGATTGATTACGTACCCGGTATGATTGAGGATAACGAGTAGCGGACTTTTTAAGCGGTCTGTTACACAGGCCTTAACGCACTCCCTAAACGTATTAGGTTATCTATGCATTTAAGCAAATGGGTTCAATCATCTTTTCAAATTCGTAATGTAGAGGATATGGTTGCATCTTCTATAAAAAAGTTCAAAACATTTCCATTGTTAGT
>JBBACY010000097.1:0-4144 GCA_041656735.1 Bacteroidales bacterium
TGCATGGAAAAGGGTCGGTGGCCGAGTGGCTGAAGGCGCACGCTTGGAAAGCGTGTAAACGGAAACGTTTCGGGGGTTCGAATCCCCCTCGATCCGCCAAAGTTCTAAAAAGCGCATTATTGTAAAAATAATGCGCGCCAGTGCTGGGTTAACAGCAAAAAATTAGTAATTGTTCTTTAATAATTATTATTTAGAACTAAATACAGTTGGCAAAAACTGCTTCGGCTTTGTTGCCTGCGTTTTCGTTTGCAGATGGCATCCATCGTCCGTAAATTCTGGAAATCATACTCCAGTCTTTATGTCCCATTTGTTGAGCCACCCACATTGGATTTTCTCCTGCTGAAAGCATCATAGACGCATACGTATGACGAGTTTGATAAGGTCGTCTGTATCGTACCTGGGCCGCTTTCAGAGTTTTTGTCCACAATGTCCGTATTGGTGCATCACCTGCCCATCTTTCCTCTGTTTCTGGATCTAAAAAAACAGCTTTTCCCTTTTTATAGGTAAGTTGTTTTTGCATAGATAAAGCAACAATTGCGGGTTTAAGTAATTTTACCCTACGGTAACCGGATTTTGTTTTAGGAACTTCTGCAACGCCATTACTTGCAGCGGTTATGACTTTAGATATCCGTATTTGTTGGTGTATCAAATCTATTTGTGACCAATCTAAGCCAACAAACTCACTTGTTCGTAGGCCAGTCCAAAAAAGAAATTGAAATTGTGCTGCGATACCTGGATCAAATGCTGCCAAAATTGCCTGTTGCTCCTCTGGCGTGAATGGATCGACATCATCAAATTCTTTTGGAGTGTCTTTCTTTTGATAGCAGAAATCAAACATGATATTGGTATCAAGTAAATCATCATCAACGGCATCGGTTAATGCTTTGCGAATAACACTTTGAATATTGCTCAAGCGTTTATTGCCACATTTCATTGGTCCTAGCCAGTCTTTGATATCTTTACGTTTTAGTCTGTTGAGTGCGAAATTTCCAAATTTGGGTATTAGCAGGTTGTCAACAATTTTTCTATAGCCATCAAATGTTGATGCTTTTAATTTATGTTCTTGTGTTTCTAACCAAGTAGTTAAATAGTCTTTAGTTTTTATAGTCCTCATGCCGTATTGCTTTACATGAAATGGTTATTCGGCTTTTGATAGAATCCTTTGGAAAAAGGATTCTATCAAAAGCGTAGAGTAATGATCTACGCTAGAGAGATAAATGAATAATCTATTTTTAATTACAATTGTAAAATATTGATGCTTAATTGTTACTTTGGGTTTTTTAATGATTATTTAATCGAAGTTCGGAAATTACCCGCCATTTCCGATGTGTGAATGCCTCACGGCAATCGGCGCCTTTTAAGGTCGTCAGTCTAAATACGGTTGCGCTATCTCACATAGCCCGTGTAAAGACTGGTTTTTCATCGGTTTTGCTTCAACCCCGATGTGTTACAGGTTGCCATCCAATCGCATTTCAAGCCGTTATGGGTTGAAAGGGGACGGTATTCATCGTTTCCAGATTGTAAAAGAGCGGTGTTGTTACTTTTTGTTATGTAACTACATTGGTGCTATTATCAATAACAAGTTGAAGGCTGTCAAGACAATATTTTCAAATGAGTGATATTCAAAATAAAAACGAATCAAATGCAAAAATAGAGTATTTTCCACCCATCAAGTCGGCATGTGACTGGTTTGGTGGAGTTTCTGCATTTGCTAAAGCACTGGGGATTTCACCCCAATTAGCTCATAGATGGGCGATAAAACAACAGGCGGTGCCGATTATTCGTTGTGTTGAAATTGAGGAGTTGACCGCGGGGATGGTTACACGAAAACAGTTGCGGCCAGATGATTGGTGGTTGATTTGGCCGGAGTTGCGCGATAAAGCATAAATTTTATTTTTGCTTGGACGTAAGCTTACTGTGGGCGGACAAAATAGTTGGGAACTGGGAGGGGTGGAAATGGGGTTTTTAAGGATTATTTAGGGGAGAGTGACAAAATAGATGGGAACTGGGTGTAGCGTCGCAAGCTAATGCGAAAATTAAAAATGACAAAATAGTTTGGAACTAGATTTCACTTATCTGGTTAACTAATCTAGCTAACCTGCCGCTCAGCTTAGTACGATCCTATATCCAACTGATCATAATCCTTTCATCAGTATCCCAAATTAAATCCCCCTCCTAGACTGCCTCACCAACACTTTACAGTGATCCCGTATTTCCGGACAGGTGATTGATTTTTTTCGCTTGTACAGGTGTTAAGCCACAGTTATCTTGATGTAGACATTATGCATTGTAATAGCCCATTAACATGCGCTAAGAGCATAAATTAATATACAGTAACAAGCATTACGATGTGCTAATGTTTGGAAAGCAGCCTCTTCCAACTACAATAATAAGTTAACTATCCTCCACCCACAAATAATTACAAATGACCCCTTTCCGCTATAACTCCGATCTCACCAGCGGCTCGCTACAAACCCGAAAGTGTCGCATTATTACTGGCTTGTTACTCCAAGAGCTTGATGAAGCTGCCTGGGATAAAGCCATGTATGAGGAAAATGTGCTTCAGAAACGCACGCAATCTACGGTAAGACGTATTTCTTCAGCGCTTAGAAAACGCCTAGAACACCTAAGCTCTGACTTTTGGGCTTTTGCGTTTTTATGTTAGGCATTGTCTGGCAGCTGGAGGAAGTGTAATGACCATGAATGGTCACTGTGATTAACAGTATCTTGCTTAAACTTATCTGAACAATGGTAGAACTGGCTCATATTTATCCCCTCTATGATTGTTTATCTTTTTCACCATAAAAAGTATCAGGGGCTACTCAGGGCTACATAAAGATATTTATCTACTTTTACTGATTGATAAGTAGCATCAGTCCATCCGCAGGACTGGTGGTGCCGGCAAAATGCTGACCCAACACATGCGTATAGATTTGCGTGGTCTTAACATCGGTATGCCCTAAGAGTTCTTGCACAGTGCGAATATCACGCCCCGCTTGTAATAGATGCGTAGCAAACGAGTGACGAAATGTATGACAAGTGACACGCTTGCTAACGATGCCTGCTTTTTGTACGGCTGCCTTCAATGCCTTTCGCGCAACGGAGTCATGCAGATGATGGCGGCATAATTTGCCGTTATACGGGTGGTTGCAGAGCGTGCTGGAGGGAAAGACAAACATCCACGCCGCTTGTCGATAAGCAGAAGGGTATTTGCGATCTAAAGCAAAAGGCAGCGATGGCCCTACGCCTTGTAAGTTGTCGTCTTGCTGAATAAGCCGCGCTTGCTCAATGAGTTGTTTTATTGCTGGGATTAGGCGCGTGGGCAGTAGGCTGTTTCTGCTTTTCCCACCCTTACCGTCATGCACAGTGATGCAGCCATTATCAAAATCAAAATCTTTAACCCGCAAACGCAAGCATTCATTAATGCGCAAACCTGCACCATACAGCAGCGCAAAAATAACTTGGTTGCGAGTATCCATAACCTGCAAAATGCGTTGCACTTCATTTGCAGAGATAACAGAGGGTAGCCGTCTAGGCTTGCTTGCAGGGATATAATCAATATCGCCCAACGGCTGTTGTAAAAACCTGTTGTACAAAAAAGCTAGGGCATTTAAAGCGATTTTCTGCGTGTTTATGGCTACATGTCTGCTGTTTGCTAAGCTGGATAAAAACAGCCTGACCTCTTCACTGCCCATGGTCTGAGGATGACGTTTTTTGTGAAACAGAATAAAACGCTTAATCCAGTGCAGGTAAGTTTTTTCAGTTTTCAGCGCATAACCTTTTTGCCGCATATCCGTGCGTATAGAATTTAAAAATGGACTGTTAGACATAAAACGCTCCTTGTCTTGCAACTGTCTGCCTATACAGCCTATTCTAGCTGGGATTTAAAAAAGTGCCTGTTTTTTACGCCTAGAGATGCTTGTTTACCGGTAGAGTTTTAATTTAATGCTAAATAAATTAAAGTGTTATGAGTTCTTTGGGTTAGATAATGTGCATCGTGCAAGCAGGATAGACGGCATGCACGATTTGTAATAACAGAGTGTCTTATATTTTTAAAGAAAGTCTATTTAATACAAGTGATTATATTAATTAACGGTAAGCATCAGCGGGTGACAAAACGAGCATGCTTACTAATAAAATGTTA
>JBBACY010000098.1:0-4072 GCA_041656735.1 Bacteroidales bacterium
GGCTTCCTTCAGATTCCACCTCACGATGGACACCCTTGCCTTCAGCTAATGGTTAGTGATTACAAACCCCCATAGTGGACTTTCACCACCTAGATAATTGCCATGCACGGCACACAACAAAAAAAGCGCAGCTTTCAGCTGCGCTTTTTAAACAATATGTTATTTGAGTATCAACCAAAATCGTCGTAAGCCACATTCTCATCGGGTACGCCTAAATCGTATAGCATTTTAAAAGCTGAGCTATTCATCATAGGGGGCCCGCATAGGTAGTACTCAACATCTTCGGGAGCCTCATGCTTTGCCAAATAGTTATCGAGTATAACCTGATGTATAAACCCAGTATAACCGTCCCAATTATCTTCGGGTTTAGGTTCGGAAAGGGCTATGTGAAATGTGAAATTTGGAAATTCTTTTTCGATAGCTCGAAAATGGTCCTCGTAAAATATTTCGCGACGCGAGCGGGCTCCGTACCAAAAAGTTGCTTTACGTCCGGTTCTTAAAGTATTAAATAGATGGAAAATATGCGAACGCATGGGCGCCATGCCTGCTCCCCCACCAATAAACATCATCTCATTTTCGGTTTCCTTAATAAAGAACTCACCATAAGGACCGCTTAAAAACACCTTGTCGCCGGGCTTGCGAGAGAATATAAAGCTTGAGCATATACCAGGATTTACATTCATAAATGCATTCTTTGCCCGCTCCCAAGGAGGTGTGGCAATACGAATATTAAGCATAATAATATTGTCCTCGGCAGGGTGATTTGCCATTGAGTAGGCTCTATAGGTTTCCTCAGTATTCTTCATCTTAAGACCCCATAAATTCATCTTATCCCAATCGCTACGGAACTCTTCTTCAACATCAATATCCTTTGCAAAATCTACCTCAAGCTTAGGCACATCGATCTGAACATAACCGCCTGAGCGGAAATCCAGCTTCTCACCCTCGGGTAGTTTAACAACGAATTCTTTAATAAATGTGGCCACATTACGATTCGATATCACCTCGCATTCCCACTTCTTAATACCCATCACCTCTTCGGGAACACCAATTTTAATATCCTCCCTAATTTTTACCTGGCATCCTAAACGCCAGTTTTCTGCTTGCTGACGGCGCGTAAAAAAGTCGACCTCGGTGGCTAGAATAGAGCCGCCGCCCTCAAAAACTTGGCATTTACACATTCCGCATGTACCGCCGCCGCCACAGGCCGAGGGTAAAAATATTTTATTATTGCTTAGGGTTGAGAGCACGGTGCTACCGGGTTCCACCACTATTTCCTTGTCCTCGTTAATGGTTAGGGTAACCTCACCCTGCGGGGTAAGTTTTTTCTTGGCAAAAAGCAGTACAGCCACCAGTATGCTAGCAACTACAAGAAACACAACTATTGCCGACAGAAATATGACAAAATTTGATATTAAAAGTATCATGACAAAAATAATTTCGATTTATAACTTAATCCCCATAAAGGTCATAAATGCAATACCCATTAACCCTGTAATAATAAAGGTGATGCCAAGCCCTCTTAAAGGAGCAGGCACGTTTGAGTATTTCAGTTTTTCGCGGATGGCTGCAATACCCACTATAGCCAAAAACCAACCAACACCCGAGCCCAACCCGTAAACTGTAGCCTCACCAATATTTGCGTACTCGGCCTCTTGCATAAATAAAGAGCCTCCTAAAATTGCACAGTTTACAGCTATTAGGGGCAAAAATATGCCTAACGAGTTGTAAAGCGATGGTGAGAACTTCTCAATAATCATCTCAACAAGTTGTACTATTGATGCAATAACGGCTATAAACATTATAAAGCTTAAAAAGCCGAGGTTTAAATCACCCAGTTCAGGGCTTATCCACGCTAAAGCTCCCGGGCTAAGTAAAAATTTGTTTATAAGGTAGTTAACTGGTACAGTGATTCCTAAAACAAATACAACGGCTAAGCCTAAACCTGTTGATGTTTTAACGGTTTTCGATACTGCCAAGTACGAGCACATACCCAGAAAGTATGCGAATATCATATTGTCAACAAAAATTGACTTTACGAATATGCTAATTAAATTTTCCATAATTCAGGTATATTTTAAGCGGGTTACTCTTCCTCAATTAGTTCGCGAGTTTTTGCTCGCTGAATCCAAATAATTAATCCAATCAAAATAAGAGCCATAGGCGGTAGGATAAAGAGCCCGTTATTTTCATAAAAACCACCATTGCTAATATAAATCGATTCGGGAATAACACGGTAGTCCCAAAGGGTTCCCGAGCCAAATAGTTCGCGGAAAAAACCTACCACTACTAGGATAACTCCATAGCCTATTCCATTTCCTAATCCATCGAGTGCCGAAGGCCAAGGCTTGTTTCCTAGTGCGAAAGCCTCAATCCGTCCCATAATAATACAGTTGGTTATAATCAATCCAACAAACACTGATAGCTGCTTACTAACGTCGTAGGCAAATGCTTTAAGCACTTCATCAACAAGAATTACCAAAGTTGCAACTATCACCAGCTGCACAATAATTCTAATTCGCGATGGAATGGTATTCCTTAACAAAGAGTTTATCACATTGGAAAGGGTTACCACTACAATAACCGAAACGGCCATAACAACCGAAGGTTCGAGTTTAACCGTAACCGCAAGTGCAGAACAAATACCCAGAACCAGAACTGTTATGGGGTTATTCTTATATATCGGACCTGTAATCAGCTTTAAGTTTTTAGCTGAGAATAAAGGTTCACTTTCAATCTTCACGCTCATTGCTTTGGTTTTTTGTTTTATTGAAAAATTCTTGATATCCCATCAGGCAATCCTTAATCATTTTTTCAAGCCCTTGGCTGGTAATTGTTCCGCCCGAAACAGCATCAACCCCATTAAGGTTTGTTGAGCCTGCTCCGCCTTTAATTACAGAGATAGATACGAACTGAGAGTTTTTATAAATCTGTTTACCCTTAAACTGCTGCTGAAAATCGGGGTTAGCAATCTCGGCACCCAAGCCTGGGGTTTCTCCCTTGTGTGCAAACGAAGCACCGTACACGGTATTAAAATCATCGTTTAGTGAAATATACCCCCAAATTGGCCCCCATAAGCCCTTACCCTGCAATGGCAAAATATACTTGGTTGATCCATCGCTAAGGGTTGCAACAAACACGGGTAAATTCTGCTCTGCCTGTGGCTTAGCAAACTCTACCTTAAGGTCAATGGCAAAAGGGTCAACATCTTCAATTATTTCCCCTGCTCTATTTACTACCAGCTGTTGAGCTATAACTTGCTTAAACTCATTGCCCACGTACTCGTGCTTATTTTTAGTCGAAGCAACCTCGGCTGCCCTACCTACAGATTTAAGGATATCGAGGCGTTTTTCGGTTTCAATGTTCTTTTGCTGAAATGGTTTTAATGTTGTGGATGCAAGCGAAAGAAGTGCTGCCACAACAATAACCATTACTGATGAATACATGAAAATATATAAGTTACTCTGTTTCTTCATGGTTATGGTATTTTAGCTGTTTTTAGCAGCGGCAGCTGCAGATTTTTTTCGTTTCTTAATACTCCCTTCAATCACATAATAATCAATTAACGGTGCAAATGCATTCATAAGCAAAATTGATAGCATCATGCCCTCGGGGTAAGCTGGATTAAACACCCTAACCAGCACGGCTAGTATGCCTATTAAGAAACCATATATCCATTTCCCTTTCTCGGTTTGTGAGCCGGTTACGGGGTCGGTAGCCATAAATACGGCTCCAAAGGCAAAACCACCCATTATTAAGTGATACCATGGAGGAATATTCATAATAGGATTCACGGAAAATATATTGAATATATACCCCATTACTAAGCCCCCGGCAACGGTTGAAACCATAATTTTCCAGCTACCTATACCAGATGCTATAAGTATAATTGCCCCAATAAGAATTGCCAGGGTGGATGTTTCACCAATTGAACCAGGGATAAACCCTAGAAACATATCGAGAGCCGATGGTAAATTCTCAGCACCCGTTAAAGCAGCATTTGCCAAAGGGGTTGCACCTGAAAAACCATCGATAATTCCCTCGCCTTTTGTTAAACCCGAAACCCACACAT
>JBBACY010000099.1:0-4056 GCA_041656735.1 Bacteroidales bacterium
ATCCTACGGATTCGGTAGTTTGCTCTACGAATATATGGATTTCTTTGTTTTGTTTTAATCCCGAAGGGATTTAATGTTTATAGCATTTATTATTTCACCGCATTGTACGACCTCGATGAGGTCGAATGTGTTACGTTAATTTGTTGTTCTATAAACATTTGAATCCTACGGATTCGGTAGTTTGCTCTACGAATATATGGATTTCTTTGTTTTGTTTTAATCCCGAAGGGATTTAATGTTTATAGCATTTATTATTTCACCGCATTGTACGACCTCGATGAGGTCGAATGTGTTACGTTAATTTGTTGTTCTATAAACATTTGAATCCTACGGATTCGGTAGTTTGCTCTACGAATATATGGGTTTCTTTGTTTTGTTTTAATCCCGAAGGGATATTGCGTGGTACGCAATTTAATATTAATAAAAAAGCTGCCTGAAAAGCTGCCGTATTTGTTGGCACGCTTTTCAGGCAGCTTGGTAAGGTAAACTATGCTTACGCTTTGTCGAGCTCAGCAGTAAAGTGTCTCATTATTGGGGCTTCCCAAACAATTTTTAGTCCCGATTTTAGGCTATTGCGCCTATCAAACACATTTTTTAGGGCAACGGCAATCACGTCTATATGGTTATTGGTGTAGGTGCGGCGTGGTATGGCCAGGCGCAAAAGCTCCAATTTTGGATACCGGTTCTCACGGGTTTCTGGGTCGCGGTCGGCTAAAAGCGCACCAATTTCAACACCCCTAATACCTGCCTCTAGGTAAAGTTCTACAGCTAGGGTTTGCGCACGGAATTCCTCCTTGGGTACGTTGGGCAGCACCTTGTTGGCATCAACAAAAATAGCGTGTCCACCTGCTGGCGACTGGAATGGAATACCAAACTCCTTAAGCCTTTCACCCAAATATTCAACCTGCTTAATGCGAGTTTCGAGGTATTCAAACTCGGTTCCCTCGTCTAGGCCAACCGCCAATGCGTTCATATCGCGACCCGCCATACCGCCATAGGTAACATAGCCCTCGAACATAATATTAAAGGTAGAGCAATCTCTCCAAACCTTCTCCGACCTCATTCCAATAAAGCCACCAATATTTACAATCGCGTCTTTTTTGCTACTCATCGTCATAAAATCGGCATAGGTAAACATCTCCTTCACAATCTCCTTAATGGTTTTGTTCTCGTACCCTTTTTCGCGGATTTTAATGAAGTATGCATTCTCGGCAAAACGAGCTGAGTCGAATAGCACAGGTTTTTTGTGCTTGTCGGCAACACGCTTCACTTCGCGAAGGCACTCCATTGAAACGGGCTGGCCACCAGCAGTGTTGTTGGTAACGGTTACGATAATAAACGGCACTTTGGCAGCATTCTCAGCCATATATTTCTCCAGCTTATCAATATCAACATTTCCTTTAAATGGGTGGTATGCCTCAGTATCACTGGCAATGTCAATAGTTAGGTCTACTGCGTGCGCTTTCCGAAATTCTATGTGCCCCTTGGTGGTATCGAAATGAGAGTTTCCAGGGATATAATCACCCTCCTTAACCAAAGCCGAGAAGAGAACATTCTCTGCAGCGCGCCCTTGGTGCGTTGGCATAAAGTACTCGAAACCCAGAATATCTTTAATTGTTTTTTTAAGGTTGTAGTATGATGATGACCCAGCGTAGCTCTCATCACCAAGCATCATTGCACTCCACTGGCGGTCGCTCATTGCTCCTGTTCCCGAGTCGGTAATCAGGTCGATAAAAACCTGGTCGCTTTTCAAACTAAACAGGTTGTAATTGGCTTCTTTAATCCACTTTTCGCGCTCCTGGCGAGTGCTTCTTTTGATGGTTTCAACCATCTTAATTTTATACGATTCTGCAAATGGTAATTCCATAGCAATACTATTTTAAAATATGAGTAAAATGTTTTGAGTAAAATGTAAAGGATGTTACTAAGCTAGTAGAGTCTAGCGCACTAAAAGTGAAAGGTATCGCGTTTTTTAAGATTGCGATACACATACAGGGCAAGTACAGATATTACTTTATATTCCTTCATTCCTTTTGAGTAATACTTTGCAAATATACAAAAGAATTACTCATTAAAAGTAATAATATCCCTTTTTAGCTAAGGTTACCATATACTACTTGCCTTGTGCATACGCGCACTATTGGATTATTAAATTTCTGAATCACTCTGTTTTGCTGCCTTTTCGGAACGGAGAGTAATACCCCAAGTTCTTTTAAGTTGAGGGCAGCTTAAAGTGGACTAAACGATATTTTGAATAGCGAGCTTTGTGGTGTTGAAGCAACATTAAAACAAAAAAAAACTCCCACCTAAGCGGGAGTATAGGATTTGCATCCTTCGGCATATAGCCTTATTGTGATAAGATGTAATACATAAAGTTAAACAAAAGAATGGAATAGTAAAACAATTATCAAAGTTTTTTGTAAGTTTATGGTCATAAATTGATTAAAAAATAAACTTTTTATCTATGGGAAAAATACTTGGACTAGATTTAGGCACAAATAGCATAGGATGGGCTTGTTCCCCTATCGGATAAAACCATTACGATGCTTCGAGATTACTATAAGCTATACAAACCAAAGGTTTGGCTTTTTGAGGGGCAAGTGGAGGGCGAAAGGTACTCGGAGGCCTCAATCGCAAAAGTGCTTAAAATTGCATTAGAGGAAACAGGCATACAGAGGCAAGTAACATTACACTGGTTGCGGCACAGTTACGCCACGCACTTACTGGAGGCCGGCACAGATTTGCGATACATACAAGAACTATTAGGGCATAAAAGCAGCCGAACCACAGAAATATACACACACGTATCGAACAACTCGCTACAAAAAATAAAATCGCCCTTTGACGATTTAGATATTTAAGCATTTAGTCATTTAGACAAAATTAAACATTACCTTCGAGTGTTCTTTAACAACACTTATGACTGTTTAAAATAACACCTTTTGTAATGTTATAAGTACGTTAGCAACAATTATGTGGCTTTAGGGTGTTCCCACTTTTCACGTCCACATTTACATTTTGTTGCACTAGTCGTTTTGTTATCTGGTTCAAAAGAGCCACATAACAGATTGCTAACAGCAGGTATAGTTAATTGCTGCCTTAGTGCAAAAACAATGTAGTTTCTTTGATTTTCCGTTATTGGTTCACCTTGCAGTTCCAATCTTTTGTTAGCCCATTCTAAGGCATTGTGTATTATTTCGGTTGTATCCATAATTAAAATTTTTCGTTATTAAATCCGCGACTAACCATACCTGCGAACCGTTATGCACAAGTGCCGAAAAAATCGCAAAATACACGGTAACACCAATTTACTGATAGAAAACATAACAAGATTTTACCTCAAAGCCAGCTGAAAAGAGAATATTTTGACAGAATAGCGGAACGGATAGCGGTTCGCCATTTGAACATTAGGAAAAGAGAGCGTTTTGAAGTTTTGGACAGCGGTCAAGCAGAGGAAGATAAAAAAAAAGTAGTCGCTACGCTCCTACTTTATATAAAACAAGCAAAGCCTTAGATTGTAAGGAAAAGTTCATAGGGTTTCGCATCGGGCTGAAATAAAAAACGGCTGGAAAACCAATCGCTTCGTGGGATAGTAAGTTGGTTGGGATTGCGGAAATTACACCAATATTTGGATAGTATCAGCTGAATAGGATAATTTCCAGCGTTTTGTAATGGGCTGCTAGATAAAAAATAGAGGAAGTAGTCGCTGCGCTCCTACTTCGTAAGAAAAATCTTCAAAACTTCGGGTTGAAAACAGGAAAAATGCCCTGAGTATAAAAAAATTCGCTAGCTTTGGTTAGCGGTTGGAAAGGGTAGAACACGAAAGGCTGACTTTTATATTGGATAGTTTACCGTGTAGGAATATAAATGAAAGACTAAGCACCAGTGCATAACACGCGGTGTAAGCAATGTGGGGGATGTGATGACTTCGGGTCAGCAACACTCGCATTGGGTGGTTTTTAGCGGCGGATGAGGACGATGCACCACGTTCTCCCCCACTGCTCACACCGCCATCCGTTGGGCGCAAGTACAAAAAACGAAACAAACACGATAACT
>JBBACY010000100.1:0-3983 GCA_041656735.1 Bacteroidales bacterium
CTGATAATTCATTATGTTTTTTTTGATCCATATACTTTGCAGCAATAGCAGTATCGAGCCAATGCGTTGTTTCAAATGATTCGCCCTGAGAATCAATTAACTTTGCTACAAAAGACTTCACATATCTTCTCTTTGCCCAAGCTTCGGCGAGGTTGGCACCAACTGACCTTGAAGACCGTCTAACCTGATCAGTCAAAGAATACTTCTCCTCGCTGGGAAAAGACTTCGTCAACTGAAGAATATCCATTGACAATTTAAACGCCTTCTGATAGACGAACAAATCCTTAAAACCCTGATAATTTTTCATCTTTAATGCATTTGTATAATTACTACCTACTACTTCCTACATACTTCCTATTACTCCCTACTCCCTACCTACTACCTACTTCCTACTACTTCCTACCTACTACTCCTACTTCCTACTACTTACTACATTCTACCTACTACTTACTCCCTACTACTTACTCCCTACTTCTTAACCAAAAACCGCTTCCCCTGATTCTTCACATTCTGCCACACCAGCTCCTTCACCCACGGCACAAGCGCATCATTCCAACGCTGGGGATGAAAGTTAAGCATGGCTTGTTTTGGGAAAGTTCCGGCATTTACCGAATCGATGATATCCTTTGTGGAATGAAAGCGTAATTTTAGAAACTCCGGATTGGTAACAGGATTTTCTTTTGTGGCCTTATCCCTAACATTGTAGAGGTGGCCATCCCAGCGGCGGCCTGTGTCGGTGATGTAAAAGAGTTCGTTGAAGTTGATATCAAAATAGGGTTCTGCGATGATGCCAAGTTTTTTGTAGTCGTATTTATTCCATATTTCGCGGTTATCGTAAGGCGACATGGGACTGCCATGCATGGAGATGGTTTTGACAGGTGTGAGTTTTTGGAATGTCTCCAGGTTACGGCAGAATTCTTCATAGGCTTTGTCCACATTGCCTTTGCAGGTGTCCATGGTTTCGTAATGGTAGCCAACTTCATGGCCAAGTGCTACTATTTCTTTGATGATGGCCACATTGTAACTCTGTGAAACCTTTCGAAAATAATAGGTTCCTACTATACCCATCTTTGCCTGAATCCTTGCAAAGCGAAGGCTATTCTACGGGCGGGCATCCACATCGTGACGAAGGATCATCAGTTTTGGATTTGATGAAGCTGCAGCCGTAGGCGCAATATTTATATTGACTTGGCTGTATTCAGCGAAGGTTTGAAATAAAAACCCCCGCAATTGCAGGGCAGTAAGCAGCTTTTGATAGGTTTGAAGGGTGAAGTCCATTTATTTGATGTTTTAATAGCGTTTAAATCCCATTGAAATCAGGTTGCCATTTTACTTAAGAAACTATGTACTGTGATATCAATCATCTAAAGTAATACTGGTACTCCGGGTTTTCTTTCCTAATGTGTTTGCTTTCTGGGTTGTTTTCGATGAACCAGACAAGAAATGCGGTAAAGGCATTTACCTCCTTGAGTATCAGGTCACGGTGCTTACGAAAAGTTGAATTTTATGTAATTTAGGATTAAAAACATTGATAAAAAAACCTAACCAACTTAAATATCAGTAAACTGATAATAAATTAAATCAATTTCTTTGATTTTTGCCAAACCCTTATCAGCAGTAAATAGAGGCACATGCAAATATAATGAGGAGCCTGCAATGATAGCATCAGGTAATTTTAATCCATATTTCCTGCGGAGTAGAATTGTATTTTCTTTAACCATTGATGACATTTCAATAATTGTACATTCTTTGAGAAAACTCTCTATCATTTTAATTTCTGGCTGTGTGATGTCTTTAAAACTCAATAGCTCAAGTTGTGTAATAAATGAAATAAACAATTGCTTATCTTCTAATACAGGCAAAAGCGTAGTATCACCATTCAGATAATACAGAATGATATTTGTGTCAATAAATAGTTGATTACCATTCATCTCTCCACTTGTTTTGCAATTCCATCGGGTCTTGCTTTAACGATAAAACACCGCAATATTTGCTTAAATCCCTTTTCCTGATCGACCGCTGCATCCTGAGTTTTTCAAGTATTGCCTTGATCTGGTCTCTTTCTGTTCCTTTTTTGATTGTCATTACCATTTTCGTCAGTTTTAGTTTTTACAAAGATAACAATATGTATGGAAAAAAGACTTTGGACTTTTATCGGATGCGATTAAACAAGTCCTCCATTTCTGCGCAACAATGGATGAAAAGTTTATGATTCTGCCATAGCCCTTCTCATGCATCAGTGGGCAATACGGCATTTATCATGCTGAATGTACCTACCAAGTTAACATCAATCAAATGTTTCCATTTTTCAACATCTGCCTTATGTGCTACTGCATTGTAACTACCGACGGCACAGTTGATAAGAACAATTTCGTCATCTACTCTAAAAAAAAGTCCGCAAATTGGCGCGAATTGCACGCGGATTAATGCTAAGGATTTTTTTTAGCGCATATTAACGTTTGATTGGCGAAAATTCGCGGTGAAAAATAGCGGTTGATTAGCGGACATTTTTAGTATTTGCAAATCGCTGATGCTGAAGCCTTGCTGCACCAAAATTCACTAAAAGACCCAGAGGGGAATTGGTTCCTTTAAGATAATTGAGTACCTGTGCCTGATGATCAGAACAGAGGTTTTCTAATGCTTTGATCTCGACAATGATGTTTTGGTAGCACAGAAAGTCGGGATAATATTTTTTACGAAGCTGATTTCCTTTGTAATTTATCGTCATCTCGGCAAACTCTACAAAAGGAACACCTTGCTCGGTAAACTCCATAGCAAGAGCTTCCTGATAGACGGCTTCCAGGAATCCCGGCCCAAGCTGATTATACACCTCAAAACAACAGCCAATTATTTTGTAAGATTCGTCTTTAAAAATCAAATCTGCCATGATGAATTAAATTAGTTAGCGAATTAATGAAAAAAAATTGACCGCGAATTTACGCGGATTCCACGCGGATTGACGCAAACGGATTTTATTCGCGAGAATTAGCGTTAGATTAGCGTCCATTAGCGGTTAACTTTTTACTTGAAATTGTATTGGTAGTCGGGGTTTGTTTGCATAATGCGCATACTCTCGGGATTTTTTTGGATGAACCAATTTAAAAACCCGGTAACATTTATCGAATTTTCCAGCATCGCATCTCTTCTCTGAAGATAGACATCCCCGGGTTGCCTGATTAATTCCTTTATTTTCAAAAGAGCCTCATCAAACTGATTTGGTTTATAACCAAAGGTCAGTTGCCACTTATTTTCCAATTCTTCGAGATAGCTGATGCGGTCCACAAAATCGTAAACCTTACGGAGGGAACTCCCAAGCAGGCTGCTTCTCCCGACGCTTCGGTCGGGATCGCAGACTCTGGCGTTGTTGGGGACATTATTCAGTCCTTCCCATGGGGAGCATGGCTATTGCGATCCGCCAGCAGGCGGAGAAGCAATCTCATGCCTTCACCCACGCAGCTTCAGCAAAACCCTTTTCCCCTGGTTTTTAATGTTTTGCCAAATAAGTTCTTTCGCCCATGGCCAAAACGCATCATTCCAGCGTTGGGGATGGAAATTAAGCATAGCCTGTTTTGGGAATGTCCCATTTTCAATTGCTTTGATGATATTTTTTGTGGTATGGTAACTCAGTTTAATGAATTCCGGATTGGTAACCGGGTTTTCTTTGGTGGCTTTGTCGCGGACGTTGTAGAGGTGGCCCATCCCAGCGGCGACCGGTATCGATAAGATAGAAGGCTTGGTTGAAATTGAGGACGAAATAAGGCTCAGGAAAAATGGGGAATTGGGAGTAATTCAAAAATTTGACGTTAAGGGAGGTGTGGGGAATTCTTAACCTTAAACTAACAATTGTTTAACATAGCATTATAAAACTCGGTTTAGAAATCCTCTGCTTCTTTTTTTGAAGCCCGGGCTAATATGCCTGGTACACTCTCATCCTCTGGATCGAAGCCAACAATAAGTGCATGAGCTAAATTGCCTTCTAAGGG
>JBBACY010000101.1:0-3973 GCA_041656735.1 Bacteroidales bacterium
TAATTAAAACATTGAAAATACTTTAGATGCTGGTGCTATCAATAATAAACAGATGCATTAATACAAACCCTTCATCTCTTCACGCTATTAAACAAACAAATTGCCATCCTTTAAACATAAAAAGATAGCATATATATTAAAACCACATCAAATTGAGCGAAATAAAAAGATAAAAAATCATCGAAAAATAAAGAGTCGTCTATGAAAGATAAAATTATGTTTTCGTGCAATGGAATAATTTTTGTACAATAAAAAGTCCTGCAAAAGCTATTAAAGAAAAAAAACTTAGTACTTTTGGATGTATTTTTAGATATACTGCTGTAATTAACTACAAAACACACATCTATGAAAAACATATTCTTTAGCATAATATTGATTATTAGTGCATTACAACTAACCGCACAGGACTCGTATCCGATACCCCAATTTAATTCAGCAACACATAACTTTGGCGAAATTTTAGAACAGGCGGGTACCGTATCGCATAGTTTTAAACTAAAAAACGTTGGTAAAACTCCTCTTATTATTAATAGGGTAGCCACTTCATGTGGCTGTACTGCATCGGAGTACACCAAGGAACCAATACTTCCTGACACTGAAGGTGTTGTAACAATTTCATATAACCCAATAGGACGACCTGGCAATATAAACCAACGAATTACAGTATTTACAAATGCCCCTGGCTCCGGTATTGTTTTATCATTAAGGGGGCAGGTTTTACCACGGCCAAAAACTAAGCAGGAAATTTACAGACGAAGAATTGGCGACCTAGGGCTAGAAAATTCACATATCTCGCTTGGCATTGTTCATATAGATGAGGTTAAAGTTGATACCCTACGTATGTATAATTTTGGTAAAGAGAATTTAACCGTTTCGTTTAACCTAGTTCCAAAGCATATAAGTATTGTTGCAAGCCAAAAGGTACTTGAACCCGAAAAAGAGGGAACCATCATTGTTACATACAACTCTACTGGACTAAACGATTGGGGTTATACCGTAAACCGATTAAGGGTTTTGGTAAACGAACAAAATTTTCAGGGTAACATAATTAATGTTAGTGCACGCATTGAGGAAGACTTCTCGAAACTCACCGACGAAGAACTTGCAAGTGCACCCAGCATTGAATTTTCTGAAATACAAAAAGATTTTGGTGAAATAGTGGAAGGGGAAGTTGTTGAACATGAATTTATATTTAAGAATACCGGTAAAAGCGACCTGATTATCCGAAAAATAAACGCAAGCTGTGGATGCACAACTGTTGCACCAAAAATTACCCTAATTAAGCCAGGCAAACAAAGTTCACTATCGGCATCGTTCCGCACCAATGGGTATAAAGGCAGACAGAGCAAATCGATAACGGTTATTACCAACGACCCAAAAAAATCGAGCATTGTACTTAGATTAACTGGAACAGTTAAACCAAAGTAGTTAATACTCTTAACATTACACTTTCCACTTGCTTGCGAGAATAGGAAGAAGTTTTGCAAGGAATATGAATGAGTTGTAATAACAGAAGGTTACGGGAGGTAAACGAGAAAGAGTAATTTTTTGTCGATTGTTTGTACCTTTTCAAGCAGCCAATTTCAACTGCCTCCTGGTTTACATTGTTAGTTAACTTGAGGGTTTACTCACTGCCGTATTCTTGTCAATCCGTTAGAGTAATTAAAGAGAAGAAGCCTTGGACTTCCTGTTGACATTTAAAAACTGCGTACTATTGAACAAGTTTTAGCAGTTGTTTTTGCAAACACACACTATATTCTTAGATGCAGAGAAATTAGCAAACTACAGATTTTTCTCAAACATAACCCAAGACATCTCATCTGCACACTCGGAAGCGGGACCCTTATTAACAAATCCGTTGTTTTCGAAAAGCTTGAGCAACGACTTATCACCAAACGGAACTGTTGCACACAACTTCTTGTAATTATTATTACGGACAGACTCTTCTGCGAAAACTAGCAGGTCTTTTGCAAACCCTCTGTTCTGAAAGTAAGGAAAAATAGCAAGCCTATCAATTAATGCAGCCTCTGCCATATCGTCACAAGCCTTTACTGTTATAGTTCCAATAGGAACCATTCGTAGGAAGGCCAGAAAAACATTTTTTTTCTTAATATCATCCGAAATTAACGAAGAATCGGAATGGGTGTTGTGCCATGATTTTATCCCTTTTAGAGCGAGTTGCTCAGCACATTCTCTAATAAGATATAGCACCTCAATCAATTGATTTTCTTTGGCGGGCTTTATTTCAATTGTATTTTGCATGGCAACCATTATTTACTTGTTTTATAAAGAGAAGACCAATTCCCCATTAACATATGTTTTTATAACCTTTAATTTTGCCAAAACATCAGCGGGTGCTTTCATTAAATCGTCCTCTAAAACAACGAAATCGGCCACCTTACCTGGCTCAAGACTTCCCTTCATATTCTCCTCAAAAGCCGATTTTGCTGCCCATATTGTCATTGCCCTAAGCGCCTGTTCACGGGTTAAGGCATTCTCCATCTGAAAACCACTGGGAGGGAATCCCTCCAAATTTTCTCGTGCAACCCCTGCGTAAAAGCCATACAAAGGATTAATGTGCTCGATTGGAAAATCGCTCCCATTAGCAAGCCAACCATTCTGCTTAAGCAAATCCTGATAGGTATACGCATACTTAATCCTCTCTCCTAACCTATCAACCGCCCATATCATATCGGAAGTAGCGTGCGTTGTTTGTATTGATGGTATAATAGCCAGCCCCCCAAAGCGCGGTAAATCGGTTGGATGAATGGTTTGTGCATGCTCTATTCGCCAACGCAAGTCGTTTCCAGGGGTTAAAAAGTCCTCGTAAATATCAATCATTAGCCTTGCTGCAGCATCGCCAATACAGTGGGTTGCTACCTGGTATCCAGCTTTTGCTGCCTGTTCACATGCTCCCCTAAGCGTCTCTTTTGAGTCTAGCTGCAATCCTTTGGTACCAGGGGCATCAGTGTATGGCTCTAGCATCAGAGCTCCCCTAGACCCAAGAGCCCCATCGGCAAATAGCTTAACGGTTCTAACGCTTAAGTGATCGGTTGTGTATACGCCTTTGCTTAAGTAATGGTCGTAATTTTCCTGACTCGGATTTAGCATTACATTTATTCGCATTGCGAGGCTTCCATCTTGCTGCAACTCATCAAACAGCAAAGCATCAGATAAGCTGGTTCCGGCATCGCTAACAGAGGTTAAGCCAACGGCAAAGCAATTTGCTTGTGCTTTAGCCAGTGCAGTAATCTTATCGGTTTTTGTTGCTGCGGGTACCACAGAGCTAACTAGTCCAATTGCATTATCAATAAGCACCCCAGTTGGTTCGCCATTAAGTTTTATTATTTCCCCACCATTTATTGTTGTATTGGGCGAGAATTGTGCTAATGCGAGCGCCTTTGAGTTAGCAATGGCAGCGTGCCCATCTATTCGGGTAAGCAACACTGGCTTGTCTGGGAAGGCTTTATCGAGCAAATCCTTAGTTGGAAATTCCTTTACATCCCACTCGTTCTGGTTCCATCCGCGACCAAGTACCCATTCGGTTGGGAACTCTTTTTGATGGTCAACCAGTCTGTTAACCACCTCAGCCCAGCTGGCAGCACCTGCAAGTGAAGCATTACGCAAGCTTAGTCCGTATCCCAAAAAATGGCAGTGGGGGTCAATAAATCCGGGGTAAACAGGTTTACCCTTTAAATCAACAATATTTTTAGCTGAATATGTGCTATCGATGGTTTGATTATTACCAATAGCAATAATTTTACCATTGCTTACTGCCATACTTTGATGAACTGAGAAATCAGCATCAACGGTATAAATGGTGGCATTTTTAACTATTAAATCTACCTTTTCCTTGGAATTGCATGACATCATTAACAGCATTGATATGGAAAGGATACCTCCCCATTGTTTAAAATTGGCGAACATAGTGTTTGCGTTATTGGTTGTAAGATACAAATATATCGTTTTTTTC
>JBBACY010000102.1:0-3890 GCA_041656735.1 Bacteroidales bacterium
GCCCCTGTCGATTCCCCACTTGACGTTGAAGCGTGAGCGAAGTACCCCGGCTTCCACAAAGGGGCGTATGTTTAGCCTAACCCCGTCGTTTAGATCGGGATCCCAGCCGATGGGCTGTTCTTCCAATTTTTTCCAGCGAACAAATATATCATAGGGTGATTCACCCTCTAATATTAATTCTAACTTCTCCTTCAACTTAAGCGCCGCACTAAGCAGACCATCGGCACCGCTTTCGCCAGCCTTAAGTTTGGCTTCGCAGCGGCGAATCCAATCGCCTAAGTAGGTGTAAATCAATTTTTTTAGATTTTCCTTATCTAACTGATGGTAGTTGACCAAAGCCGAGAAGCCATCCTTTCGCCCATCCCAGATATGCCAGATAAAGGGGCGGTTTTTGAACACCTTGCAGTGGTTGGCAAAAAACTCATCGCGCAGCCAATCCTCTAAGTTGTTTTTTTTCGATCCGGCTTGTTCAAGCAACTCTGCCAGTACATTATTATTCCAATCCTCACCCCAGGTTTGCTGCAACAGCTGCCTGAGCCGCTCGGCTGCCGGAAGCTCGCTATATACAGGTGGGATACATACAATACCATCCTCATCCACCGGCAGCTCCTGCTCGTTAACCTGTTTTATCAGCTCCCGGGCTTCATCGCTCAGCTCCATCTCCTCATCACTCTCAGCGGGCCAGCGGTAGCCGAGCAAACGGGCAACCGCTACCTGCAGGGCATTCTCTGCCTTAACGGGGTGGCCGTGAAATAGCCACTGTGTGGGATCATCGCTATAGGGCTTGGGCAGTCCGTTGGGATATTTTTCAGAGGCAACTTTTTGCCAGTAGTCAATATCAAAATTAATCCTCTGAAAAGTAGCCTCTGAAATACTTAATTTTTGATTTAATTGGCGAAGGTTTTCCCTAAAATGATTTGTTTTTGAATATTCCCAAATTGGCAATAGATTTTCTTCCTTTTCAGGTAAAATCATTGCCCCATTTCTATCCCAAGCCTCTCCGTAGGAAATTGTTGATGGATTTTTTGCCATTCGAACAACATATACCCCCTTTTTTCCCCAATGTTTAATGTTGCTAATACTTGCACCAGGTACATTTAATAAGTCCCCCTCACCTTTTTGCCAATATAGTATATGTTCACGCCCTGAAAAATCTGTTGTTTCTTTAAATGAGTTAAGTTGAAAAATCCAAACATCTTCAATTTTGGGCAATTCATAAAACTTGAATTTAAAGCGATTGCCGTCTCCCGTATCTATTCCGGCCAAGGCTTTAGCATATTTCCCCAATAACTCAACATGTTCCAAATTGTCTAAAGATATTATTACATCGGGATTCCCCAACTGCTCTTTCTGGTTTACTATTTTAAGTTCAGTGGATTTGAGCGTTTCATCTTTAGCTGCAGCATTGGTTGCTTCGGAAACATCGATGCCGGTAAATAGATGGTCAGAATGCGGAAGTGAATGAGAGATAGAAATTAGAATCGCCTTAACAACCTCACCACTAATTTGACTAAATGCACCAGAGCCTAATCTTGCTATACAATTCCATGTTGAATTTCGCAACAACTTTTCTCTGTATTGTTTATAGGTTGTAAGAAAAAGCCAATTTTGAGGGATTACTGTGGTAATGGTTCCTTCTTTTTGAGCTGTTTTTAAAAGTCTTTCAAAAAAAACATTAGCCAAATCACCTTTTGCATTAGAGTAGTTTTTTAATACATAATCAGAAAGTATCTTATCAAATTTTCCTTTCCCTAAATACGGCACATTGGTAATCTGCAACCAGTATTTTTTGGAAAGCAATTCTCCTGCTTTAGCAATCCCAGCAGCCATTACCCCTCTTTCCACCACTTCGCTGTCGCGTTCGTTTTCAAGAGCTTTTTTTAGTACCGGCAACAGTTGGTCAAAGCCGGCAGTAAAGGCATCCGCCTGTATGGTTGTGGGGTCTAAAAGGCTACCCAGCTCGGGCGCCAGTTGGAAATGCTTGTACATGGCACGCATACCATTTTCCATACGTTGTTTGTCTTCAAAACGCTCAATTTTTCCAATTAGTTTTACCCAATCTTCCTCTTTCCCTTTGGGTGCGATACCGCTGCAGGCAAGATTCATTTCGGGCAGCTCTTTGTAGTGTCCGCAAAATTTCCAGGCGGTAAGTGCCAGGTTAAAAGCGGCAATCTGGGTGCATCTGGGGTCTATTTCCAGTCCGTGCAGGTTTTCAGCTATTACACGGTCGGTTGCTTCTTCTTTGGTTAAGCTTTCTTCGTGCATACGCAGTGCAGCAAACACATTAAACAGCGAGCATACGAAATGGCCTGAGCCCATGCAGGGGTCTAAGGAAGTTACCTCTGCGGTTTTATATGGCCAGCCTTCAAATTTACCTGCAGCAGGCGTGCCGTCGTCTAATGTTCTCAGGTATTCAAAGTGGTAGGGAGCTGTTACCCCCGGGTTGCGTGAAACCCACCATGCGCCAAGGGTATTGTCAATTAAGAAGTTGACCATATAGGGCTCGGTGAACAGCTGTGTTACCGCCGGCAGGCGTTTGCCGTCAATTTTATCGCCACTTGCATTAATTGCGGCTTTTGCCTCGGTTTGCCAGAACTGATATACCCACCCTAAGGCGTCGTCGGCTGTAAAGATATCGGGTTCAAGTACATTTATAATACTTTCGAGCGCAATGCGGTCGTCCGGTGCAAATTTTACCTGCATTATGGGGTCGTTTACCCTAAAAATAGCCGGTAACATTTTGGATGCGTAGGTAGCAGCCGCATCCCATTTTTCGCTGTAGCCCTCTTCGGTTGCAAGCTCCTCTATCTCTTCTAACGTAACAGACACTTCCATCTCCGGGTGAATCAGCAAATTATTTGCTTCCAGAAAGCGGGCAAACAGTATTTTGTGCCAGTATTCGTAGGCCAGTTCGTAAGCCAAATTTTGTATCTCGTGCCCGCCATTGGGGAGCTTTATGTCACCCAGCAAACGAGCCTTTGCCCGGAGATTATTCCGCAAGGCACGTTGTTCAGGTGTTTGGTGCGGAAAAGGCTCGGGCTGGTCAACTGCCAGGTTTTTCAAGCTGTTGACAGCACCTTCTTCAGCCGTATTGCGTGCTTTGATTACTACCTTTTCAAGTATGTTTCGTTGTTCTACGGTTAATACTGCCATAATTTCCTATTTTAAAATCACCGAATTCCCGCTATCAAGCAGCGTCTGAATCTCCTGTTTTACTTTATCCAGATAATCATCCAACTCACTTGTATTGGATATGGTCTGTTTGGGCAGTCGATAAGATTTAGCATCGGGTACCGCAATTTTCATGGCTTCCTCAAGAGCAGCTCTGTATTGTTCGGGCAGCGCTGATATTTTGGTTTCCCACTGATTAAGCGAAGTGTATGTTAGTTCGTTATTAACACCTCTGGCATCCAGTTCCTTTACTTCGGGTTTGGAGAGTAGTTGATATTTTTGCAATATGGCGTGTTTTTGTTCGGGTATGAGTTTTTTGAAATACTCATTGCCCTGTAGTTCGTCCATGCCCTTTTGATACACATCAAGGTATCTCTTTTTGTATCCATTTAACAACTCCTTCAAATAATCACTTATTTTAACCAGTAAGGGTTCAATGAAACCGGGCTCATGGAACAATAACCTATCGGTACGAATAGCATCAATTTCTCTCAAAATATTTTCGGCTTCATCAGTAGCCGGGGCATGTTCTTCCAATTCAGTCAGCAGTCTCCATAATGGCAACCGCGTTTTGGAAATGGCTTCTTTCTTTTGCCATTCCTCAAACTTGGCGGTTAAATCGGCCTGTTCATCAAAAATTCTTCGCAGGCGTTCATTCCCATCTAAGTTTTCAATCTCTTTGATAAACTGGATATTAATAGGCTCCGGTAATGGGGCAT
>JBBACY010000103.1:0-3861 GCA_041656735.1 Bacteroidales bacterium
GTTCCTGTCGGACTCTGGTGTCGTTGCCCGTTCGGCGTTTCCCGTTACTCTCCGACAAATGACAGCCGATGAGAATACGGTTATTGAACCACAGCAGTGGTTTAAGCTTAAACCGCAAGCATTCTATAGTACAAGTCACGTTCGGTTTGCCTATAGAGGGCATTGGCCAATGGCTAAGGTTGAAATGGTGCCTAATAAGGAATCAGAACCTGACGGGGTTGATGTGTTGGCTTTTTCGGTAGATGTTGGTTCAAAATCCACCCAAGTGTTTATTCCTGTTACGAACAGTAGTCAAACGGTTACTAAGGATATTAATGGTTTAGATTTTGATTTTACGTATGGACCCAAAAATATTAGTTTGCCCTTTAAAATTAAGCTAAATAGTTTTGAGCTGGAACGCTATCCTGGTTCCGACAGCCCATCGTCATTCATTTCGAATGTTGAGGTACTCGATAAAGATGGAAGCGCTATTAAACCCTTTAGTATATACATGAATAATATTCTAACGTTTAAGGGTTATCGTTTTTACCAAAGTTCCTATGATCCCGATGAGAGGGGTACTTACCTTTCGGTTAATAACGATTTTTGGGGCACTGCGGTAACGTATTTTGGCTATTTAATATTGATTATCGGAATAGTTTGGTCGTTGTTTGCCCCCGCTAGCCGATTTAGAAAGCTGATAAAGAAGCCAAGCATACCAATTTTAGCAATCTTAATGCTAGTGGCATCGTCAAGTTCTTTTTCGCAACAATTGCCAGCTCCAACAAAGGCCCACGCCAAAGAGTTTTCGGAACTACTGATGCAGGATAAGGGAGGGCGAATAAAACCTATCGGCACGCTTGCCGGAGAAGTGCTGCGTAAACTTAACAGGTCAACAAAGTTTCAGGGTTACACCCCTGAGCAGGTCTACTTGGCTTTATCGGCATTCCCCGATTATTGGCAAGGTGCACCCATTATTAAGGTAAGCAACAAGGACTTAAGAGGATTACTTGGCGTAAAGGAAGAGATGGTTCCTTTTGTCGACTTTTTTAATCATCAGGCTGGATCAACTTATAAACTAAGTAATTTAGTGCAAGAAGCGTTTGCTGTTAAACCCTCACAAAGGTCAGCCTTACAAAAGGACATTATTAAAGTTGATGAAAAGATTAATGTTCTCTATATGGTGTTTTCTGGCCAAATGGCTCGAATTTTTCCAGTACCAGATCATCCTAATAATCAGTGGCTATCTATGGTTGAGGCTACAGAAACAGCCGATTCGACCTCTGTTGAACCTCTATCCAACTTATACGCTAGGTATATTTTAAGTGTACGAGAAGCCACTAAAAGTAACAAATGGGAAAAATCGAGCGAGTTAATGGATAGTTTGAAAATATCACAGGAAGAACTTGGGTCGCATATTGTTCCTTCGCGTAAGCGTATTATTGCCGAAAACCTCTCAAACAGGTTTTTACCTTTCGAGAGGCTTATTCCAATTTATGGAATAACTGGACTTGCACTATTAATATTAGTATTCGCTGGGCTATTCTATAAATCTAATTTATTTAATAACCTATACAAGGTTTTAACGGTAGCTTTATTTCTGGGTTTTATATTCCATACCGTAGCCATCGGGCTTCGATGGTATATTGCCCAAAGGGCGCCGCTAAGCAATGGATTCGAGTCTATGGTATACGTGGCTTGGGCTGCCATGCTCGCAGGGTTTCTTTTTGCTAAACGCAGTAGGGTGGTTATGCCGGCAACAGCATTGCTTAGCACGCTCACGCTATTTGTAGCGCATCTTTCATGGATGGATCCCGAAATAACCAACCTTGTTCCCGTACTCAAATCGTATTGGCTTACAATTCACGTTGCCGTTATTACGGCTAGCTATGGCTTTTTAGGCTTGGGTGCAATTCTTGGACTTTTTAACCTCGGGTTAATGTCGCTAAAAAATAGTCGCAACAAGAGCGAAATGGATACCCAGATAGCGAGCATTACAACCATAAATGAGCTAACGTTAACGTTAGGACTTTACCTTTTAACCATCGGCTCGTTTTTGGGCGCGGTTTGGGCAAATGAGTCGTGGGGCAGATATTGGGGATGGGATCCAAAGGAAACATGGGCTTTAATAACCATACTGGTTTACGCTTTTCTTCTGCATATGCGATTAATACCCTCTTTTAAATCTGCTTTCTCCTTTAATTTTGGGTCAATTATCGGTTTGGGCTCAGTGCTAATGACCTATTTTGGTGTAAACTACTACCTATCTGGTTTGCATAGCTATGCAGGAGGTGACCCCATTCCAATTCCTACGTGGATTTACTTCCTGATAGCGGCATTGCTATCGCTAAGTTTTTTTGCGTGGTATAATAGTAAAACGATTGACAGTGAAGTAAGCAAATGAAATTTTCTAAAAAACTGATATTATGATGAATTTTGATTTCTATAATCCCGTAAAAATTCTATTCGGACAAGGGAAAATTGCCGATATTTCAAATGAAATACCCAAAAACGCTAAGGTTTTAATTACTTATGGCGGAGGAAGCATAAAGCGTAATGGCGTGTACGATCAGGTTATAAGCGCATTAAAAGGGTATGATATTACTGAGTTTGGAGGCATTGAACCCAATCCGAAGTACGAAAACTTGATGAAGGCTGTTGAGATTGTTAAGACAAAGAATATCGACTTTCTTTTAGCTGTTGGTGGCGGCTCGGTTATTGATGGAACTAAGTTTATTGCCGCTGCAGCAACTTTTACTGGCGACCCTTGGGATATTATCGTAAATCCAAAGGATGCCCCCATTACCAAGGCAATTCCATTGGCATCCGTTTTAACCCTTTCTGCAACCGGCTCCGAAATGAATTCGGGGGCAGTTATTACTCGTGAATCAACTAAAGAAAAATATTCTTTCGGTAGCCCTTTGCTATTTCCGAAGTTCTCTGTGCTGGATCCCACAACAACATACTCATTGCCTGTAAACCAAATTGCCAATGGTGTGGTCGATGCGTTTGTGCACGTTACCGAGCAGTACTTAACCTACCCGGTTAAGGCGTATGTTCAGGATCGATGGGCCGAGGGGATATTGCAAACTCTTACCGAAATTGGTCCACAAACATTGGGCAACCCACTAAACTATGATGTAAGAGCCAATTTGATGTGGAGTTGCACAATGGCTTTAAATGGCTTTATTTCGGTTGGCGTGCCAACCGATTGGGCTACACATATGATTGGCCATGAACTCACAGCGTTTTTTGGACTCGACCATGCAGTAACCCTGGCCATAATTTTGCCCTCATTGCTCCGTGAAACCAAGAGCGAGAAAAAACAAAAACTCCTTCAATACGGACAACGAGTATGGGGCATAGAGGTGGGAAGCGAAGACAGAAAGGTTGACGAAGCGATTGATAAAACCGAAAAGTTCTTTCAATCAATGGGAATAAAGACTAAACTATCAGACTATGGTATTACAAAGGAGCAACTATTACCAATTTTCGAGAGGTTTAAGCAAAGAAAATGGAAGTTGGGCGAAATGAAAACTATAACTCCCGAGCGAGTTGAAAGTATACTGCTTAACGCCATATAAAACATTGGTTTAAAGGAAACCCAGTATATAGGGTCTTATTTCAATTTTGTGAGGTAATGCTATGACTTTGTATAACAGGCAGTAAGTATTTTGTTTGAAAATATTGTGGTTATTTCTGCTAAAAAATTTGCGATATTAAATTGATTGTATACTTTTGTCATGCTTTTAACGAAAGGCAGACTGTTATTAAACCTTGTTTAATGTCCCCTAGGTTTTACTTTCAGAGTTACAAAATTGATTATTGAGGCGTACCAACATTACGTATATTTTTTTAGTTATACGTTGAGGTGTAAACCTG
>JBBACY010000104.1:0-3795 GCA_041656735.1 Bacteroidales bacterium
AACGAGGAGTCAATCGAAATTGCCAAGCTCTCCCTGTGGCTACGCACCGCCCAAAAAGGCAGAAAGCTAAACAGGCTAAACAACAACATTAAGTGCGGAAACTCCCTAATTGACGACCCCGAGGTGGTTGGCGAGAAAGCCTTCAATTGGCAAAACGAATTTCCTGAGATATTTGCCAACGGGGGTTTTGACGTAGTAATTGGGAATCCGCCATACGTGAATATCAATACTATGCCTGAAATCCATGAATTTCTAAAAAATAAATACACAGAAATTCATACTGGCTATAATGACTTAATGTATTATTTTTTATTCAAAGGAATTGATATTCTAAAAACTTCTGGTCTTTATGGTGTGATTACGTCCAACTATTTTATTGGTAATGATTATGCAGATAAATTGCGCCTTTTCTTAAATAAGCATGTAGAAACCATTGTGAATTTTGAAAAGACTCTCGTTTTTGAGGATGCGAATGTTCATACAACACTTGTTTTCGCAAAGAAAGAAACTCACAACAAATTAATGCAGTTCTACACCTACACTGCAAATAATCCTCTAAGAATGGTGGATTTAAGTTTAGGATATACTTTCTGTGAATTAGAAAGAAACAAACAATCTAATAAGTGGCTTATTGCAAATAATCAAAACCAAAACATAATAGATAAAATACATATTGATGCTACTTTACTTAATGAAATATGTGAAATTGAAAAAGGTTCAACATCGGGTAAGAATAGTATCTTCACTATTTCTTATGAATTTGCTGAAAATCAATATTTAGAAAAAGAATTACTTCGTAAGAATGTCAAAAATGGGGATATAGATAGTTATACATTTACAGAACGAGGCTTTTATCTTATTTACACTGACAATAATACAAACATGGATGATTATCCGAAAATATCATCTTATCTTAATCAATTTAAAGAAGAGTTATCATCACGTAATGAAGCATCCAAAGGATTGTATAGTTGGTTTAGGCTGGAGCGACCTCGAAATAAACAACTTTTTGATTCTCCTGAAAAACTAATTGTTCCTTATCGTGCAACTCGTAATCGTTTTGCTTATGATAATCAACAATTCTTTAATGATGGTGGTGATATTCGGATTCTTGCATTAAAACAAGATGTCCAGTTTTCAATAAAATATCTACTTCCTTTGCTAAATTCAAAGTTACTTGATTGGTTTTATGGTTTTATTGGTAAAGCAAAAGGCAATGCGAGGGAATATTTCAATAAACCACTTTCAGAAATACCAATTAAAAACATTCCACTAAAAGACCAACAAGCTTTTATTCTACTTGCAGATACTATGTTGAAATTTAAAACAGAACTGAAACAAAAAAGAAACAGGTTTTTAAAGCGGTTGACGGATAATTTCAATATTGACAAGATAAATTCTGGTATTCAGAATTTTGCAGACAACGATTTTAAAACGTTGCTTAAAGAACTTTCAAAACTAAAAATTCAACTCTCACTTTCGCAACAAGACGAATGGGAAGACTATTTCAATACATACAAATCTGAAATTAATCAACTTCAATCAGAGATTGAAAAAACTGTCAACGAAATAGACAGAATGGTTTATGAATTATATGGATTAACCGACAAGGAAATTAGGATAGTTGAAGGTACAAAAGCATAGTAATAAAGTTAAAGTATTGAACAGTAAGGTATATTCATTACATTTATTACCTTCATACAAGAAATAGACAGAAATAACCAGTAGGAGCACATAAGCAACGAGTAAGAATAGACAAGCAACCAGTAGGGGCGCATAAGCAATGAGTAGGAACAGACAAGTAACCAGTAGGAACGCATAAGCAACGGGTAGGAATAGACAAGTGACGAGTAGGAACGCATAAGCAACAGGTAGGAATAGACAAGTGACGAGTAGGAACGCAAATGCAGCGGGTAGGAATGAAGATGTAACAGGGAAAAATTCAAACGCAACACACAACAAATAGTTTGCATTAATTAGTAACCCTAAAATCAACAAATTATGGCATCAAACTTAAAATCAACCGAAGCAGGCACGCTCGAACTTTACAGAGTAGCGCTCGAGAACGTACAAGAGCAGCCAGAAATTGCAACCGTTATGGCAGAACTAGGCTATGATAGTGCATTAATTACCGAAGGGAAACAATTGTTAGAACAAACCCGCAACATTTTCGACTTTAACAAAACCGAAGATGACGAAACCTCGGTAGCCTACGCCGATTTTTCTAATAGAAAGAAAGACCTAGAGACCATTTACTCCCTGCATCGCAAGAAAGCAAAAGTAGTTTTCCGTAAGGACCCCGTAACACTAAAACAGCTTGCCCTCGATGGCTCTCTACAAAAATCGTATGTAAAATGGATAGAAACGGTTAAGAAATTCTACTCCGTAGCTACCACCAACACCGAAATACAGGGCAAGCTCGCCCGCCTAAAGATTACCCCAGAGGATATAACAGCCACAAACACCAAGGTAACAGAGCTCGAAAAGGCACGAGCCGAATATTTAAGAGAAAAAGGCGAATCGCAGGATGCCACCAAAGCCAAAGATGCCGCATTTGCAAAAATTGACGACTGGATGAGTGAATTCTATGCCGTAGCAAAGATAGGGTTAGAAGAAAAACCCCAGCTACTCGAAGCGTTAGGGAAAATTGTGAAGAGTTAAGGAAACCCACCGCACATTGTAAGCACATTGGCAAGCCGCACAAGCCCACCCTTGACCAAGGCTTGCCAATAAGCTTACAATCTTCCCACGCACCTAGCCCTAAGGGGCTATTAGGATTTCCACCACACAAAATCAAAACCCAGTTGCTAACACGCGGTATATTTTACGCCCCACTGTTCCGCTGATAACGCAACATTTAGTTTCAATTCAACGGGTAACGGTGGACAAATCCCATCCACGCTCGACGGGGCGCAAAACATACCGCCATCCGTTGGGCGCAAGTACAAAAAACAAACACGATAACTCCAATGTGCTGAAAGAAAAATCAAGAAAATTTTACCCCAAAGCAAGCTGAAACAAGAATATTTTGACAGAATTGGCTAACGGACAGCTATTCTCCATTTAAAAATTAAGGAAGCAGAGCGTTTTAAAGTTTTGGACAGCGGTCAAGCAGATGAAGATAAAAAAAAAGTAGTCGCTGCGCTCCTACTTAAGAATAGAAAATTAGTAAAGCCTTCGATGGGAAGGAAAACATCATAGGTTTTCGCATCGGGTTGAAATTAAAAGAAACGGCAGGAAACCAATCGCTTCGTGGGATAGTGAATTGGTTGGGTTTGTGGAAAATACACCTAAATTGGATAGCATCAACTGAATGGGGTAATTTCCAGCGTTTTGTAACGGATTGACACATAAAAAAGACAGAAAGTAGTCGCTGCGCTCCTACTTAGGAAAAAGAGAATAAAAAAAACGAGGAAAGCATTCGCAAAATAAATAATTTCACTAGTTTTGGATAGCGGTTGGAAAAGAAAGAACTCGAATCGCTTTTTTATATTGGATAATATACCGTTTGGAAACAGAAATGAAAGACTAAGTACCAGCGCCCAACACGCGGTAAAAGCAATGTGGGGGATGTGACGACTTCGGGTCAGCATAACTCGCATTGGGTGGTTTTTAGCGGCGGATGAGGACGATGAGCCACGAATTCCCCCACTGCTTCTACCGCCAAACGTTGGGCGCAAGTACAAAAAACAAACACGATAACTCCAATGTGCTGAAAGAAAAATCAAGAAAATTTTACCCCAAAGCAAGCTGAAACAAGAATATTTTGACAGAATTGGCTAACGGACAGCTATT
>JBBACY010000105.1:0-3710 GCA_041656735.1 Bacteroidales bacterium
TTAATGGTGGACGGCAACACCATCACCGGGAACCGCTGTCCACGTGGTTATCAATATGCCCTTCAAGAAATTAAAGATCCTAAACGGATGGTGACTTCGACCGTGGCAACGAATTCAACCATCAGAAGAAGAATATCCGTCAAAACGGATAAACCAATTGAAAGCCACTTCAATTTGATGTGATTGCAGCCCTAAGAAAAGTTGTCATTGATCATCCAGTTAAGGTTGGCGATATCCTCATCCCTCATGTCCTTGACACTGATGTAAATATTGTGGCAACTGATCAATTTGATGAATAAGACAAGCAGGCAGGGCTTGTCTTTTTTAGTGCAAATTATTGACAAATTTAGTCAACATCAATTCAGCCCATAAATGTGCTTAAAGTGGTCTTTTTTGCTCAAATATTAGAAAAATAAATAATCTGATTGTATGACTTGAGCATGTTCGCACTTGACTATTGATTTTACTATGTTAAAATTTAACTTGCACATACTAAAATCAAGGGGATTTATATGAATAAACACATCATTAGATTGACCAGTACTTTTTTTATTGGTCTACTTGCACTTACTACACTCTTACACATTAACGCTAGACCCACTGTTAGGGCGAGCGCTGAAACAGTAATCACGACGCGTTCTAGTCAAAGTTATATTGATAGCTATTACAGTTCAATTAGCCCAACCGCAACAGGCAACACGCTTAAGTCGTCGTTGGAGTCACTTTTAAAGGCGGAAAGAAAACGCTCCTTTTCTTATGGGTCTCATCAAACAGCGGTATTTCCTTATACTGATGTTGATCCTGCTCGTCCACATGATGGCTATATTGTTAGTTTCTATTCTGGTACACCAGTAAAAGGCTATTCTGGCATGAATAAAGAACACACCTGGCCGAAAAGTCATGGTGGCGATAAAATTGATAATGACCCGCATGTCATTCGTCCAACCTTAACAAGTGAAAACTCCGCGCGTGGCAATATGTATTATGCGCAATCACCAAACCCAGGATGGGATCCGGCTGAATTTGATAATCCAAAGTATCGTGGGATATCAGCACGTATTATTTTTTATGGTGCAACCATTGGCGCTTCTTCAGGTCTTATTCTTGAAGATGTTGGCCGTGGCCAAGCGAGTGGGACTGGCAATAAGATGGGCAAATTAGGCGATCTCTTAAAATGGAACTTTCAATATCCTGTTGATCAAACAGAAATTATTCGTAATGAAACGCTTGATCTTTCGCTTGACTATAACCGTAATCCTTTTATCGATGACCCTTATCTAGCTTGTCGAATCTGGGGGGACACAAATAGCAATACACAAAGTATTTGCGCTCAGTATAGTGTTGCACCCGATACGATGAGTCTCAGTCCAAGTAGTGCGACAGTTAATGTTGGGACTACACAAACACTGACTCTTTCAGTGTCGCCAACGAGTGCGAGTAAAGATGTGATTTGGACTTCAAGTCATCCTAGTGTTGCCACAGTCAATAACGGACTCGTTAGCCCGTTAACTGTGGGTGTGACAACAATCACAGCCACTTCAACGCTTGATAGTAGTGTTAAGGCTTCTAGCACCATCACAGTCACAAACGATCCAATTCCTGTTACTGGTGTTAGTTTAGAACGAAGTAGTGCCTCATTAACGCTTGGGAAATCTTTGACTTTAAGTGCTAGCGTTTTACCCTCTAGTGCCAGTGATAAACGCTTGAATTGGACTAGTGGGAATAACGCGATAGCCACTGTTTCTAGTGCGGGTTTAGTGACCGGACATAGTTTAGGTACAACAACGATTAGCGTGACGACCCTAGATGGTGGATTTAGCGACACACTGACACTGACTGTTACTGAGCAGCCGGCAGTTACATCAATACGTGGTACTTTTTATAATACAAATACCGCTAATTCTGGTGGAGAAAATGGCGTCACAACGGCCAATCTCAATCAGGGGATCACTGATGTGGGTGCTATAGGATTTGGTGGGGCTACTGTCGTATCCTCACTCAAAGATGTGACACAGGCTTATTATCCACGGAGCGGTGGCTTAGCGCTAGGCAGCTCCAAAAACGCTGGTTCAATGACGCTGGTGCTTAATGAAAATTACCATGCCTATAAGGTCGAAGTGATTTTTAATGATGCTGGAACGGGTAATAATACGATTGGTCTCAGCGGTAACAAACCACAAAAAAGTGCTAAAAACGGCAGTATCGGCACTCAACATTCGAACCCATCAACAGGAAGTGCGTATGTCGTGGAGTTTGATAGTCCTGCTAGTGAAGTGACTATCTCAACGGATAAACGCACAGCGCTCGTCGAAGTCATTATCCATTATGGTGAAGAAGCCACTCCAATCACACCTTCTCAAGAAGCAACTAACTGGGCTGTTGATTTCTTGTCATTGACTAGTGAAGGTTGTAGCAATGCTAATTTCACCCAACTTGAATCTATTTGGGCCCAAGCATCAACAAGTTATACTGCGCTTAATGACGAGGCAAAAACAATAATTACGAGAGCGACACCAAATGGTCATGGCAATGAAATAGAAGAAGCACTTGCCCGCTATGTTATCATTATCGAACAATATGAATTACATGCCTTTATTAGTGGTCTTCAACTTGCTGATCCTGCTCGCCAGCCCTTACTGAATGACCCAGCCTCTTCGGCATTTACCCTCCTAGCAGGACTAGCATTAGCGGGGATAGTGGCAACGTTCTTCTATACCATCAAAAAGAGACGAACAAACGAACTTTAATTTAATATCAGAATTACAGGTTGGAAAACCTGTTTTTTTGTTGTGTGTTTATGACTCAGCATATTTTGTCAATGAAATGAACTGATACCAAAAACCTGTACTTTGATACAATATTAGTGTATGCAGGAGGGATCACATGAAAGATAAAAGATTTTGCTAAAAAGCTATATGACAAAGGCAACATGAACATTAAAATGCAAACTCAAAGCGAATTAATTTCTAGTAGTGTTCTATTTTTGCTTAATTCTTTTATTTTAGACAATTTTTTTAGAAATGGTTTTCTTAAACATAACGCGAATACTGATCTATATGAAGTCACAAGTATTATATACAAAAAAAAGAAGGAAATTTTAATGAACTCTGCCATAAGATCATTCAAAAGTGTTTTTGACAAAAAGAAACACCATTTTTTAGAACAAAGCACCAACAAAAATGATCTTAAAAGAAACCTAATTCTCATTGTTGCACAAATATTTGAATTAATTGGGCTTACGACATATAAAATTAAGTCGGGAGATCGACCAGAGTTTTTTATCCGTATTAACAATGAGTCAGAATTAGTTAAAATGACCAAACCTTTTTATGATTCGAGTACGTTGACCAAGATTAGAAATAGACATGAAAATGCTAAGAATATTATGACCCATTTCTTCCTAAATTTAGAAAATAATGAATATAGATGGAAGTTAATAGAAGAATATTTCCTTGGAAACGATGTTTTAAGTTAACGTATTTATATTCAGGACCCGTTTAATCAGCATTCGCGCGGATTATCGAATTTTTAGAACTGTCTTCGATTGAAAAACAGACAGCGTCTATTCGCAGTTATAGACATCACTTAGTATAAGAATTAGTGAACTGATACCAAACTTCATTTTAAATAACATGCATGCACAACATATTATAAGAAATAAACAATTTTGTGATGTTTCCTTTATTCGCTTCTTTAGGCACGCATTGCCG
>JBBACY010000106.1:0-3706 GCA_041656735.1 Bacteroidales bacterium
ATCAACCCCGTCAGGTTCTGATTCCTTATTAGGCACCATTTCAACCTTAGCCTTTGGCCAATGCCCTCTATAGGCAAACCGAACATGACTTGTACTGTAGAATGCTTGCGGTTTAAGCTTAAACCACTGCTGTGGTTCAATAACCGTATTCTCATCGGCTGTCATTTGTCGGAGAGTAACGGGAAACGCCGAACGGGCAACGACACCAGAGTCCGACAGGAACAATTCTATATCCTTACTCTTTTTGCCTTCGATAAAACCTATGCCATTAATGCCAGCAGGGATAGTTTTGCCGGGCCTAACGTAAACCTGTTGCGAGCCCAAACTATCGAGAACAACTAAATTTACAACTGGATAGCCATTCGCTTGCTCTACAACTGACTCATGCGCATTGGGTATATATTTGGTTAGCCCTATCTTAACAGACTCGCCATTTACACGTAATGTTTTTTTGAATCTGTTGGCCGAAACACGGGTAAAATTAACCCTAGATTCCATAAGTTCATTCTCTCCATCGGTTACCCTAAAATAGCTATCGGACGATTTAAACCCATCGGCAGTATCCCCCTCCCTAATATGCAGCATCCCCTCCTGCCCAATATATCGAGTAATGCCAGCACCAAGAATAATAACAACAAAGCCCAAGTGGAATAGCATAATTGCAAACTTACCCGAGCTGTACAACTTTCGGTGAAAAATTGATACAATAAAATTTACGCAAAGCAAAAACATTATAAACTCAAACCACCAAGCGTTATAAATTAACGTTCTGGCTGCCAATGTGCCAAAATCATTTTCGATAAAAGTGGCTATTGCGCTAGATACGGCGAATGCAATAATTAGAATGGCCATCAGAACGGGTGAGGCCAATAACTTGAAAAATTTCGACATAAAAAATTTGTTAGATTGTAAATTTAAGAGAAGCCTAAACAATAACCTGAATTACCTTTCGCACATCAATTAAAATTTCTTCCTCCTCGCCTTTGTAATCTGGCTTAACAGCAACATATAGGAAATGTTCATCTGTTTCGGCTAAAAACATAAGCTCGAGTTCGGGCAAAGCAGCAACCAAATTTTCATATAAATCGAAATCATCAAGGTGCTCATATCCGCCCAACGCATTGTATCGCAACACCGAAACTAAGTCCTCAAGAGATGACTGGATAATGCTTTTAGCTATTTTTTCTGACAGGTAATCGCGTACTCGATTCTTAGATATCTTGAGGGTTTTCATAAGAGATCTATTTGATTAGTTTTTACTAATATCAAAAGCCACAACATACAAATTTAACCAAAAAATTAAAAAAAACTAATGCTTAGTGCCTTTTCAATAAGCAAACATAGAAACCGAGTAGTTACGCACCCTTATGTTTAGCATCAAAAAACAAATTACCCTTAGCACTCCATTTTTATTTTAAAGTGAGGTACAGAGTGGTAAAATTTAGTTGAGAAGATTTTGGTTATATGTTACTATCCTAAAACACTGTTAGAATATTTTACTATTTTTGCTAAAGTTAGTAACCAAAAACAACTACAAATGAATACTATTGATAAGTTAAAAAGAGTAAGAGAGAGCTTCGACTCAAAAAACATATCGGCATATATTATTCCCAGCAGCGACCCACACCTAAGCGAGTACTTACCCGATTGCTGGAAGTTCAGAGCCTGGGCTTCGGGGTTTACCGGCTCAGCAGGAACGCTTGTAGTTGGCAAAAACAAGGCTGCACTCTGGACCGACTCACGATACTTTTTGCAAGCCGAAAAAGAACTCGAAGGAAGCACCATTGAACTATGCAGAATGGGATTACCCAACACTCCAAGCATAGAAGAGTGGCTTACCGAAACGCTGAGCGCAAACGAAACCGTTGGCTTTAACGGAAAACTCTTTGCGCACGCTGCGGCAAAATTACTAGTTGCAAACCTAAGTAAAAATGGGCTAAAGGTGGTTTCGGATATTGATATTATTCCAGCTGTTTGGACTAACAGGCCTAGCGCACCCAATGGAAAGGCTTTTGAGCATAAGCTAAGGTACGCTGGACTTACCGTATCAGAAAAAATTGCAGAAATTCGTAAGAACCTTGGTAAACAGCATTCCGATGCTTGCATAATTTCAGCCCTCGACGATGTGGCGTGGACCTTTAACATAAGGGGGAACGATGTGGATTACAACCCGGTGGTACTTTCGTTTGGTTACATCTCAATGGATGAGGCCATCCTTTTTATAGATCTTGACAAACTGGACGATAAACTTACCACACATCTAGAGGAACAAGGGGTTGAACTATTCGATTACAACGACTCAGATAAATTTATATCGGAGCTGCCTCACAACCTAACTATTTCCATAGATGAAACAAAACTTAACCATACCCTAGCTAGTTTAATTCCTAAAGAGATTAAAACCGCTGATAGTATTAGTATACCCACAAAATTAAAGGCTGTAAAAAATGCTGTGGAGCTAGAGAATATTAAACAAAGCCTAGTTTTGGATGGCATTGCAATGTGCAACTTTTTGTACTGGCTCGAAACCCACGTTGGGAAAGAAAAGATTACGGAACTAACCATAGCCGAAAAACTTGTTGAATATAGAAGTGAGCAGGAAGGTTTTGTAAGCGAAAGTTTTGAAACAATTGCTGGGTATAAAGAGCATGGCGCCATTGTTCACTATAGCGCAACCCCCGAAACAGCATCGGAAATAGAATCGGGTGGTTTTTTGCTAGTCGATTCGGGTGCACAATACCTACAAGGAACAACTGATATTACACGAACCATTCATTTGGGCACGCCCAATAACGAGGAGAAGCAAGACTACACCCTCGTACTAAAAGGGATGATTCAACTTTCAATGATTCAGTTTCCGGTGGGAACAAGAGGTTCGCAGCTAGATACACTAGCCCGAATGGCTATGTGGAACAAAGGTATAAACTTTGGGCATGGCACAGGGCATGGTATTGGGGCATTTTTAAATGTGCATGAAGGACCCCAATCGATAAGACCAAGTGAAAATCCTGTAACCATTGAACCCGGCATGGTACAATCGAACGAACCAGGTATTTACCGCGCTGGCAAACACGGGATAAGAATAGAAAACCTTATTGCCTGCAAAAGAACCACTGAAAACGAATTTGGCACATTTTTAGGCTTTGACACCATTACACTTTGCCCCATTGATACAAAACCGATTGATGTTGAGACACTTCAAGCAGATGAACGCAATTGGCTAAACTCATACCATAGCATGGTTTACGAAAAGTTAGCACCTTTTGTAAAACCAGAGGTTAAGGGGTGGTTAAAAGATAGAACTAGGGCTGTTTAACAACGTCAATTCTATATAGGTGCAATTGTATTGCTAATTGTTGAGGTTAATTGGGTGACGGTACATTTGCATCCCGACAAGCTACGCAAGTTATTCATCCCACGTTAAAAAGCCAAATTGAAACGAATAGCTACCTAATTGGGTAAAAAGTGGTGTGTAAAATATACCGTATGCTGGCACTAGCATTTATATCTTTACAAAATCACGAAAATTCTCCTTATTTATCAAGGATGTTTCCGCATTGTATGTTTCTGTAAATGTTTTAGGGAAATTTGCTTTTTTACTATTCCATTTGAATTGATATCCAAATATTTGACCACTACTCTCCTCCACTAAATCAATCTCTTGCTGTTGTTTAGTTCTCCAAAAATACATTTTTGAGAATGTGTC
>JBBACY010000107.1:0-3700 GCA_041656735.1 Bacteroidales bacterium
GTTATTTTAGTTGAATCCTTTGTTTGGCTATTTCGGTTCGATTTGTGCCAGTGTTTTCGGAGTTGTTAGTGCCAGTGATTCCGGTCCAAACTGTGCCATTATTTAATTAAATGGTATAAGATTTTCCGGTTCGATTTGTGCCATTCATGGCCGGTCGGTTACATTAACGGTTCGTTTTGTGCCACTTTGAGAGATCAGGAAAATAAGACTATATCGCACAAAAATTTTAGCGATATGGCAAATAAACTTGATTCGATGGATTTGAAACAAATTATTACACTGCACAAAGATGGCGTTAGCAACCGACAGATTGGCCAGTTGCTGGGTATATCCCGCAATACAGTCAACAGTTATATCAAACAGGTGATGGGCAGCGACCACAGCCCGGAAGAACTGCTGGCAATGGACAGTAGCAGTCTGGAGGAGCTTTTCACAGCCCACACAACGATTGTAAATGACCGCTACAACCAATTAATGGTTTACTTTGACCGTATAAACCAGCAGCGCAATCATCCCGGTTTTACATTCAGTTACCATTACCTGGAATACCGACAGGAAGTTTCCAACCCCTACAGCTACACCCAGTTTATGGAGCATTACAACCGCAAGTACAGCAAAGCAGAAGGTTCGATGAAACTGGAGCATGAAGCAGGGAAAGAAGTTTATATTGATTTTGCGGGTAAAAAGCTGCATATCACCAACAGAGAGACAGGGGAACTGGTTCAGGTTGAGGTTTTTATTGCTATTCTTCCCAATAGCCAGTACACATACGTGGAAGCCTGCGTGAGCCAGAAACGCGAGGATTTGGTAACCTGTATGGCTGGTGCACTCTCCTTTTTCGGCGGTGTGCCCAAGGCCATTGTTTCCGACAATTTAAAATCGGCAGTAACCAGGGCAAGCAAATACGAACCGGACATCAACCGCACGTTCAAAGACTTTGCCCGCCATTATGGTTGTGTTATCAACCCCACGCGCAGCTATTCGCCGCAGGACAAAGCTCTGGTCGAAAATGCCGTCCACCTCGCTTATCAGCGTATTTACTATCCCATGCGGAACATGACCTTTTTCTCACTTGCCGATTTAAACCGCGAGATAAGAAAGTTACTGGAAGGATATAATAATTTACTTTTTCAGCGCAGGCAAGCAAGCCGCAGGGAGCTTTTCCAGTCAGTAGAACGCGGCTACTTAAAGCCACTTCCTGAAACAACCTATCAGCTTAAAGATTACCGCAGAGCGAAGGTGCAAAAAATCGGGTATGTTTATTTCTCCCCCGACAAAAGTTATTACAGTGTCCCGTACCGCTATATCGGGCAGCATACGCTTATTCACTATACCAAATCGATGGTAGAGGTGTATTACAACCGCCAGCGTATTGCCCTGCACAAACGTAATCCGGCAACAGGGAGCTACAACACCAACAAAGACCATTTAAGCAGCACCCACAAAGCCTATTCCGACTGGAGCCCGGGGTATTTTAAGAACAAGGCATCCCGGCACGGTGAAAACGTTCTGGCAGTAGTTGAAAATGTCCTTAAAGAATGTGATTACCCGGAAACCGGTTATAAGCGGGCTATGGGCATCATCCAACTCCACCGGGCGTATGGTTCCCAAAGGCTGAACGATGCCTGCCAGAGAGCATTGCATGCTGGTACCAGTTCCTATAAACGCATCAGCAATATTCTTAAAAACAATCTGGATAAAGAACCTATAACCACTGAAGATGAAAACACACCACATATTCCGGAGCACGCTAATATACGTGGCTCAGGAGCTTATAATTAACATTTTAAAAATTATTTTATGAACAACAATCAGACAGTTGAAAAACTAAGGCAGATGCGTATTGGCGCAATGGCCGAACTGCACCTGCAGCATGTAAAAAACAACACAATGGACAGTTGTACTCCCGATGAGTACCTGGGCCTGCTAACCGACCATGAATGGGAAAGCAGGCAAAACCAAAAAACCGAAAGGCTTTTAAGACAGGCAGCTTTCCGGCAAAAGGCAAGTGTGGAAGAGGTGGATTTTTCACCTGCCCGGAACCTTGACAGAAACATGTTCTCACGTCTTGCAACCCTAGATTTTATCCGACGCAAAGAGAATCTTATTGCTACCGGTGCTTCGGGTGTGGGGAAAAGCTATCTGGCACAGGCACTCGGGCATCAGGCTTGTTTAAATGGATTGAAGGTGTTTTACTCAAACACTGCCCGTTTGTTTACGCGGTTAAGGCTCTCAAAAACAGATGGTACTTACCTCAAAGAATTAAAAAAACTTCAAAAAACAAATTTGCTGATTCTCGACGACTTCGGGCTTCACCCGCTGGATAACCACTGCCGGGAAGCACTGATGGATATTATTGACGACAGGTATAATCAGGCATCCACAATCATCGTGTCGCAGATTCCGGTTTCTGTTTGGTATGACATCATCGGGGAAGGAACAATTGCAGACGCAATCCTGGACAGAATTGTCAACTCTTCGCACCGGATTGACCTGAAAGGAGAATCGATGAGAAAGGGAATTTTAAAAAATGTGAACTAAATTTTTTGTATAATTGTGCATCTTTTAGAGTGGCACCGTTTCAACCGAAAAGGCTGGCATGGTCAGACCGAAATCGCCAAAATCAAATTACCAGAAAATCTTTTTATAATCGGAACAATGAATACAGCCGATAGAAGTGTTGGAAATATTGATTATGCGATAAGACGTAGATTTGCATTTGTTACTTTGAAAGCAGACAAGAATATTATCAAAAATATGTTTTTAGCAACATACAAACAAGCAGTTCTGTTATTTGAGCAAGTTGAAAGACTATTTTTTAATAATGTCGCACCAGATTACAATAAAGATGACGTTATGATAGGACATAGTTATTTCCTCTCAGATACATTAGAAAAACTAAATTTAAAATTAGAATATGAGATTAAACCTATTTTGCGAGAATATGCAAAAGACGGAATTTTAATTGATAAGAACATCGTTAAAATATCCGATGAAATTGAAAAGTTGAAATTATAATGTTTACAAAAGAACATCAAAATATTGAAATTACTAATGATATTGTCAGAGAAAAACTAAATTATTTTTCTGACCCTGAAAACTTTTTGGGTTTACATTATCAGTATGATACCGAAAATCACAAACAAATAACAAAAACGGGTTATTACATCGGTGCTTGTTGGCTTATAGAAAACGTTGAAACATTAATTATAGAACCAAAAATTGAAAAGATTGATTATTTAGAAATGTTCATGTCGTGTTTTAATCACGAAGAAGTTTCAATACATTTGAATAAAACTTACAAAATATATTTTGATGAACCCTCTATCGAACTTCCTTCAAATATATTTGAATTAACACCATTGCTAATTGTTCATTTTTTGCAAGTTGTAAAATCCATTGTTAAAAAAGGACTTAAAAAAGGATATGTAAATATAAATCAAAATATAACTTCAAAAGTTAAAGGAAAAATTCTGCAAAATAAGACTACAAAGGAAAACCACAGAAATTTTAGATTTGAAAAAACATTTTGTAATTTTCAAATTTTCACAATTGATTGTGAGGAAAATCAAATATTAAAAAAGGCATTATTATTTGTGGAGAAATATCTTGCTAAAAACAATATTGATAAAAGGTTAATTCAAATTTTACACAATAATTTATCATTCTTTGAAAATGTAGGTAGCGAAATAGATATTAA
>JBBACY010000108.1:0-3693 GCA_041656735.1 Bacteroidales bacterium
GCATATATTTCAGACAAGATTGGATTTCTTATCCTTAATGGCAGATTACGGATTAAGTGAGGAAAAAATTGAATGGAATGAAATGAAAATGAAACATATTTTAGGAATGAGAGATAAATTTAAAAAATAACGATTTGCCAACACGCGGTATAAAACATTGGGGCTTAGGTGGTTATTTAAACTTTCTACCACGCATCAAGTTCAGTGTAACTGGACAAGAAAGTAGCCCGCAATCCCCAACGATTTCATACCGCCAACCGTTGGCAGCAAGGTTGAACTACGTCATAAACGATTCTACTTATGGATTATATAACTTATTCAAAAAGGCTAGAATATTTGCAAGAATTAATAGACAAAAAGAGAATTAAGTCTCCAAAAGATATTTGTATCAAGTTTAATTGTTGCGAAAAAACAGCTAGAAATATGATAAATGCGTTAAGACTAATGGGAACTAATGTTAAATATTGTCGGAAAAATAAAATATATTACATACATAATGTTTAACGGCAACTATTTTACCGTTAAACACAATGGTTTAGCCCCCTATTAATCGGACAATCGTTACAGACTGTTATACAAACTTACATTTTTTCCTCATATTTGCATTGGCAAGGAACAACCGATGGTGATTTTTATACCGATGGTTGTAGAAATGTTACGGCGCCGTGCATTTCGTTTTTCGACTCATTCTCAACCCCATTGAGGGGTTTCGCCTGAGGGCAAGGAACAGACCTCAGGCTCATATTACCCGATAGTTGATGGTATGGAATGGCTAGTTTAAATTTGGTTTTTCGCTCTTTTTCATTGATTAGTATTTTAACATTTCCTGCCTCCCACAGCTGCCAAAAGACCATTGGAGGAAGATATAGGGTTGAACCGTGTAGTCTCTGGTTATTGTATTTGTCATAGAATAGCGTCAGGCATTGCTCTAAATCCTCAAGTGACCAGAAGCTATATCTATTAAGTTTCTTTGAAAGAATAGCATGGAAACTCTCAATATGCCCATTCTCCTGGGGTGTGTATGGATGAGTAAAGACCTGATTGAGCTTGTTTTCTCTAAAAAACTTTTGTACGGCATGCGCTATAAATCTCGAGTCGTTGTCGTTTCGGATTTCTATTTCTATTCGTTTTGCAAGGCAATCATACGGCTGTAAAAAATTTTCAATCACCTCTTCCCATAATTGTTTCACGATAGTTTGCTTAATGCTATATGCGGTTTTGCGCCCGAGTAAAGTGCGCGTAAAAGTGTCTATTATGGTTAGGATAAAAGCATGCCGCCTATGTTCCTCCACCCAAACAAGCTTAATATCCATTTCAAGCACTTGAAGTGGACTGGTGGGCATTACTCTGCGAAACTTCACGTACGGACGAGGGGCTCTCTTATGCTTCTCTTTTAACAAATGATGCTCATGCATTAATCGATAAACTTTCTTATGGTTGATGATATAGCCCAATAGCATTAAGGCATAGGTCATTTTCCGATAACCATAATCCGTATCAGGATCTTCTGAGATGGTTTTCATCTCATCAACGACTTTGGCATTGGAGACTGTTTTAGGCTCTGCATCCTCAATCTTAACGGTGAAACGTGACGATGGTCTGCCCCGCTTGCCAGAACGGGGGCAATAATAGTATTGATGCTTTGTTACTCCAGCAATACGTAAAACCAGATCTCGTTTTAGGCCTTGGTAGATGTAGCGAGTCACAATCTCTTTCTTTTCTCCAAGGCCAATTTCTTTTTTAGCAAATCACCCTTAAGCTTGTTCTCAAGTTCTTTCTCAGCTAATAGCTGCTTAAGGGTAGAGTTCTCTTTTTCAAGATCCCGTATGCGTTTTAAATGCCGAGGACTCATACCGTGATGAAATCCCTCTTCACCCATCTCCTCCATTTTCTTTTTCCAAGAATAATAGGATGCTGGGTATACACCATATTTATCAAGAGTTACTTGAACTCCATGAATGGATGCTTCTTTTATTATTTGAAGCTTCTCCTCTTTACTAAATGTGCGCTTTTTCATCGTCATAAAATTACAGATTTTTATCTATAACTTAGTCCGATGATTTATGGGGCCAATACAATGGTTCTGCTATTGTCGGGGTTAACATCTATTTTATACTTAATAACCCCTTCGGTTGGCAGAAGTTCCTCAATAAGTTCGGGCCACTCTATAAGGCATATCCCCGAATTGGAGTAAAAATACTCTTCGTAGCCAAAGTCGTACACCTCTTCAATCTTGTTAATGCGATAAAAATCGAAATGGTAAACCGGAATACCCTTGCCCGTTGTGTACTCGTTAATAAGCGCAAATGTTGGGCTAACAACCGTATCGGTTACCCCCAAAACTTTACATATTGATTTTATGAGGGTTGTTTTGCCAGAGCCCATTGAGCCATAGAAACACACAATACGGTTTGGGTTTAGATTATCTAAAATTTGTTGTGCAGCCCAATCGAGCTTATCTAAATTCTCTACATGTACCGATATCATAGCTTATTCGTGCGGTTTTAGCTCAACATAGGGTATAAGCATCTCCTCAATAGATATTCCTCCATGCTGAAAGGTATCGCGGTAGTAGTTTGCGTAATAGTTGTAGTTGTTGGGATACACAAGAAAATCGTTGTTTAGCGCAAAAATAAATGATGAGCTAACATTGGGCTTTGGAAGGTGTGCATCCTCGGGTTTACGTATCTCAAATACATGCTTTGGGTTATAGCTAAGGTTTCGACCCAGCTTATACCTTAGGTTTGTTGATGTAGCCTTATCGCCCACAACCTTTACCGGATTTTGTACCCTAATAGTTCCGTGATCGGTGGTAATTATCAGCTTAACCTTTTCTTTGGCGGCCTCCTTTATTAGTGTGAACAAATCGGAGTGCTTAAACCAGCTGCGGGTAAGCGAAAGGTAGGCTGCCTCGTCGGAAGCCAGCTGGCGCATCATCTCCATCTCAGTACGGGCATGCGACATAACATCAACAAAATTATAAACCAGCACGCTTAGGTTATTACTAAGCACCTGCTTTAGGTTTGAACCAAGGGGTGATGTTTGCTTAATGCTGCTGCACTTCTGGTAGCTAATGCTGTAGTCTTTCCCAAGCCTTTGTATTTGCTGCTGGAGCAGTTCTTGCTCAAAAAGATTTTTCCCCTCTTCCTCCTCATCAAAAACCCAATACTTAGGATATTTCTGCTGTATCTCTAAGGGCATCAAACCCGAAAAAAGGGCATTTCGTGCATACTGAGTTGCTGTTGGTAGTATACTGGTGTAAATCAACTCTTTCTCAACCCTCCAGTAGGGCGAAAGCAGGTCTTGTACTGCCAACCACTGGTCGAACCTAAAGTTATCGATAACAACCAAAAGTACATTTGTTCCGCTATCAACCGCAGGGAAAACCTGATTTCGTAGCACATTGTGCGACATCATCGGTTTATCACTTTCGTTTGGATCGAACCAACTCAGATAGTTAGATTTGATAAATTTGCCAAACTCGTTATTGGCCTCCGTAAGCTGCATTGTGAGCAATTCGGCAATGCCCGGATCTTTTGATTCAGTAAGCTGAAGGCTCCATTGCGTTAGCGTTCGGTAAATGGCAGTCCAATCGTTGAATGATCTGGCAGTATTAATCTGCATACCAATTTGGCCAAAAGCTTGCTGATAATCGGTAGTAGTTTTGTCGCTTACCAACTTATCCTTATGCAC
>JBBACY010000109.1:0-3604 GCA_041656735.1 Bacteroidales bacterium
TTCCAAAAAAATGTGTACTTTTATCCATGTAGTTTATTTTTTGTGGTGAAAAACAAAACTACAAAAAGAGCAAGGAAGATATTACTATCTTCCTGCTCTTAATTTTTTATCGGACAACAGTGAAAAATAATATGTTATTCATAAAAAACTGGTATTAAATTTTGTAAAGTTTCTAAGGGTTTCGTAATTTCGATTTACACCTTAAAACTTATGCCCAATAGCCAAGCCCCCTTTTTTAAGTTTCTGCTACCTTTCGTGCTTGGTATAGCGGCAAATATATACCTAGACTTAACTCCTTCATTTTTTCTTTTGCTTATTGTTTTCGCTGCTTTTGTTGCTTGTCTAGTGCTTTGGCAGTATGCTAAAATTCATTGGAACTACAGGTGGATTTTTGGCCTCACAACCTTCCTCTTTTTTCTTGTATCGGGTGCTTTCCTCACAAAACAGGAGCAGTCGGTTAGCTGTATCGAAAACGATGCAGAGCTAAGTGCCATAGTCAGGCTTATTGATATACCCGAAGTTAGGGTAACTAGCACAAGGGTTACAGCTGAGGTATCAATGGTACAGCGAAACGATGAGTGGAAACAGGTAAATGAAAAGGTACTACTGTACTTTTCTTCTGCCGATTCACTTTCAAAAAACCTTGTTTATGGCGATATAGTTGCGGTAAAGGCTCAGTTTAGGTCTCCTCCAGGAGAGCAGAATCCCTTTCAGTTTAGCTACAAAGCGTATCTCGAGAAGAAAAATATTTACAGAACTGCTTTTGTGTCAAGTGGCAGCTGGTTTAGGGTAGATAGTAAACCAAAAAAAGCATACGCGCTCTCGCTTAAGCTCAGAAATTCATTGATTTCCCTTTACACTAAGGCAGGCATTGAGGATCAAAACCTTGCGGTTCTAACGGCTCTTACTATGGGCTATAAAAGTTTGCTCGACCAAGAAACTCGAAAGGCCTTCTCATCTTCGGGCGCAATGCATATTTTGGCTGTTTCGGGCTTGCACGTAGGCATTTTATTTGCAACCCTATCAGCCTTTCTCTTCTTTTTAAATAAATTTAGAAAAGGAAGGGTTTTAAAAGCACTAATACTCATTGCGTTTCTTTGGCTCTATGCCTATTTCACTGGCTTATCGCCTTCGGTTGTAAGGGCAGCACTAATGTTTAGCCTGGTAACCATTGGTACAGCATTTAGTCGTAAAACGAATATCTACAACACGTTAAGTGCATCGGCTTTTGTAATTCTGGTGTTAAACCCAATGCTTATTACCGAGGTCGGATTTCAGCTGTCGTATAGCGCGGTGCTGGCCATAGTCTTTTTTCATCCTCATATTTACAAGGTTTTCTATGTGAAGAATCGTTTTCTTAATAGCGTTTGGGAGTTATTATCCGTTTCACTTGCGGCACAGCTGGGTACTTTTGCGCTAGGTTTATTCTATTTTAACCAGTTCTCAAACTTGTTTCTGTTCACAAATTTATATGCCATACCTTTGGCAGCGATTATAATTTACCTCTCGGTGGCGCTTGTTTTGAGTTCGTTTATTCCGTTTTTAAGCTCTTTGGTGGGGTGGGTGCTCAAACAAGTACTTTCGGGTTTAACCTATCTGGTTCATTTTACCGAAAATATTCCGTACTCCACCAGCGAGGGAATCTTCATTTCAACAACTCAGGTTATTGTCCTAACCATAGCCATCCTATCGCTTGCGCTCTTGTTGCAGCATCGTAAAAAACTGTATTTATTCGTTACGTTAGCTTGTTTCCTAATTATTTTTACCGAGCGATCAGCACGGTATGTTTTGCGCGGTAAAACCAGCGAGACAGTGTTTTTTGCCGACAGTCATCAGTCAATATTAGGCTTTAGGAAAGGGTCAGAACTTGCCCTTTTTTCTACCGATACGTTAAATTGTAGCGCAAGAGATTACGATTTTGCACTAGGTGGGTATTTAAATAGGGTGGGGGTTAAAAATGATATAGCCATCCAATCGGTTAGTAAGTTGCATCCCACAAGCAAGACTAAAATTTACGAGCTTTCTCAAAATCGGCTAGGTCAATGGCTCTATTTTAATGGTAGGCTTATAGCCATCCCAAATCCTGAGGCGGTAAGTTTTTACTCGGCACAAAAGCCTATGCGTGTAGATATGGTTTTGGTAAGTAAGGGTTCAGCCACATATTTTTCAAAAATAGCGAGTATTTTTAACCCCAGTATATTCGTTATCGATCAAACTGTTGCCCAATGGCAGGTTGAACGTATAAAGAAGCTGGCTTTAGAAATGAATCTTACCTGTTACTTTATTGCCGAGAGTGGCGCTTTGGTGCTGTAACCCTTGGCGTTCCCTTTTGGTTTGAAATCTCTTTAACAATTAAAATCAGGTAAATTATTTGTAATGGTATTCTGTCAGGTTGGGTTGTGATTTTCTCATTAGCATATTATCTTTTCAAACACGGGTAAATATGATGAAATCTGACTATTTAGCACAAGCCATACATCTTAAGTGTTGTAGAACACCGCAATTTTAATTGATTTTTTCACTAATTCTTGTTCCTTTGCTATGTTAATCACTTAGTATTCGCTAAAACGCAAGATATTGTAGTATAGTTGTTTGTGTAGTGCTTGATAGTTTTTTTTAATTCTGATTGTAAACTTGTAAACTATATACAAATGAATGCCATTCTAAGTCACCGTTCAATTCGTAAGTTTAAAGATACACCTATTGACGAGTCGTTGCTTAACGATATTCTTCACGCAGGTAGCCGTGCTTCCACAACGGGCAATATGCAGGTTTATAGTATAATTGTAACCAAAGACCAGAGTATTAAGGAGCAGTTACTGCCCTGCCATTTTGGCCAAGGTATGGTTACTCAGGCACCCGTTGTGCTAACTTTTTGTGCAGATTTTAATCGGTTTAATAAATGGTGCCTACAGCGGAATGCAGTTCCTGGTTACGACAATTTTCTTTCTTTTATAACTGCTGCTACAGATGCGCTTTTGGCTGCACAAAACGTTTGTATTGCTGCCGAAGATAAAGGGTTGGGTATTTGCTATTTAGGAACAACAACCTACACAGCCGATAAAATTATCGAAATTCTAAAGTTGCCTAAAGGCGTTGTGCCCATCACAACAGTTGTTGTTGGTTACCCCGATGAAAAGCCCGAGCTAACCGATCGCCTCCCTCTGGCTACCATCTTACATCGTGAGATATACCAAGAATATTCCGAGGGCGATATTGACCAAATATATGCCGCCAGAGAGGCATTGCCACAAACTAAAATACTGCTGGAGGAGAACAAAAAGGAAACCCTAGCCCAAATTTTTACCGATAACAGGTACTCTAAAAAAGATAATGTCGCATTCTCTAAAGTTCTTTTAGATGTGCTTCATAAACAAGGGTTTATGAATAATGATATGTAGTAGTTCCCCTTCTGATTCCTTTTCCTGAAAACGTCTAGGCTGGTTAAGATACCAAAAGCATCACTTTTAATAGGGTGATGCTTTTTTTGTTGTGTGCCGTGCATGGCAATTATCTAGGTGGTGAAAGTCCACTATGGGGGTTTGTAATCACTAACCATTAGCTGAAGGCAAGGGTGTCCATCGTGAGGTGGAATCTGAAGGAA
>JBBACY010000110.1:0-3592 GCA_041656735.1 Bacteroidales bacterium
GTCTTCTTCTCGAATCGTTACAGTTTGGTCTACGGTGTAAATTGAAGAACCGCCGTGTACCGAACGGTACGCACGGTGGTGGGAGAGGACAGGTAGGGAATTAATCCCTACCTTCCTACTCGATTTTTATTTCTCCTTTTCCTTTACGGGGCAAGTATTAATGCCAAGCAGTGTATATAATCCACAGAAACTAAACATTGCTGTTGCCAACGGGATTATGGCAACTAATCCCCACCAGCTTTTATAGTATACGCCCAGTGCTGCAATTAAAAGAGCAATTATTACTCTAATAACCTTATCGGTTTTTCCTACATTTGATTTCATAGCACATCTGTTTTATAGTTTACATTGAAACAGCTATGAAAGAAATTTGTTCGGTTACCAGTTTACCGGCTTTCTGCTAACTGGCATTGTCATACACCTAGCGCCGCCGCCTCCACGAGCAAGTTCGCTTCCGTCGAGTGCGATAACGTACTTGTCAAAGCTGGTTAGGTCTACCTTGTTGCTAACAACGTCTTTGGCTCGTATTATATTGAAGCCATTCTTGTTCATCTGCTCTAGAGTGTTTGTATTACGGGCATAGCCAATTACTTTGCCGGGACCTACAGAGAAAAAGTTTGCACCGCTGTGCCATTGCTCACGTTCCTGAGTCCACATGTCATTTGTTCCTCCGCAATATATTGGTTTTAAATCCATCCCTAACCCTTTAAGTGCAACAGGTATGTTCTCCACATTCCTTATTTTCTTTACCTTACCGCCTTCAATAGTGATTAAAACTGTATGATAATTGTTAGGTTTAAGTATTACTGGTTCAAAAACCATACACGAATCAACATCAAGACAGGTAAAAACCATATCGAGATGGATGAATGATTCGGGCGTTGAGGGAAGTTCTTGCACAATTATGTGAAATTCCTTATCGAGGTTTAACGAGCATATTTGCTGGGCAATAAAATCGATACCTTGAGATGTGGTTCTTGTGCCATTGCCAATTATTAAAATATCTTCGCGAGCGATAAGAACGTCACCTCCTTCAATTGAGATATCACCTTGCATAATGCTTGAGATGGGGTTTATGGTGCTGGTTTCAAACGTGTCTGACTGGTTGAAAATAGCTTCCATAATAATTGTTTCACGATTGCGAACAGGGCTTGCCATTTTACCTATTAGCACCTTGTTGAACATTGAAATTGACGCATCGCGGGTAAAGTAAAAATTATAGAGCGGGGGTAAAACGTAACGTTCGTTGCTTAGGAAATTGGTTAGCGTATCTTTTATTAACGGAAGCCCTTTAATTAGTAATGAACCTAGCTGTTTTGGTGGAATAGATGCAAGTTCATCATATAAATGCAGCGCATTTTCGCGCTGACAGATAGTTCTAATAAGTTCTTCTCTTGCGCTAGGCTTACTAATTACCTCGTATAGCAAGTCGCTAACCTGAAACGTTTTGGTGATTTTTGATAATACCCCGCTAAGTTGGGAGTACTCTTTTTTTGCAACATCCAAATTTAGAATATCACTATATAGCGCTCGGTGAGCATTAACTGGCGTCATGTTTTCAACCTCTTCACCTGGGGTATGTATAATTACCCCCTGCAATTCTCCAATTTCCGAATTTACGCAAATATTAATCTTGCCACTCATAGGTATTTTTATTAGTTATAATCTTTTTTGTGATAGCCTTACAAATATAATCACCTTTAAAACAAAACTATCAATAATTTAAAGTGTTAAGCGGCATGTTGTGCCAGCTTCCAATAGATTGATGTTGTAAATATACTGTGTATTAGGGTTTGTTCGATGGACAAAACAAACAAAGCTACCTGCGCTAATCTTTTTTTTGCTTTGGGGTTGTGTTTAGGGTTAGTATGTGTATTGAAACCCCAATTGCAATTACGATTAATAGAACTTGCACCCATGGGGTATTCCTTGTTATGTATACGCTAAATAGTATTGTTCCCCAGAGAAGAAGTAGCGTAAAGATTTTTATGTTCCGATCTATGGATCTATGATGTATGTAATTCCTTATATAGTTTCCTAGTATCTTGTGGGTAAGCAACCATCGGTATAAGCGGGTTGAACTGCGCACGAAAAGGAAAGCAGCGAGAAGTAGAAACGGAGTGGTGGGTAGTATGGGAACCACAATGCCTATTATGCCTAGAGCCACTGATATAATGCCAGCTGCCACAAGCAAGAAGCGAATAAAACGATTTTTTGGTTTAGTTGATTTGATTTTGACTTAGGCTTTATAATTAACGCTGATTTTTAAATAATCGGCAGTAATTTTTTTGTTAAAAACAATTTAGTAAAATGATGAAGAATATGGCTTTCTCCATTCTTAAAAAGGATTATGTTTTTGTCTTGCATCCTAAAAAGTTTTGAAAATAAGCGACAAAACGAATCCCTTAAATAATGGCGCAAAGATATACATTTTACCAAATGCATAAAGCTGAAACATTATAAAATTGAAATAACCAGCACACCTAAGTCTTAAAAGGATGAGGTTGCCTGCGAGCTAAGGTGCAATTTATTATAAGAGTTGAGTAGGGTTTAGTTTAATTAAAAGGGCAAAGTTTACAGTGTAAACTTGCACAGTATTAGCGAATAGATCTTGTGGTCAGGTTCTTATCTATGATGTGAGCCGTCGCAAAAAGGCTTGTTTTTAGATCTTCCGCAGGCGCAAAGGTATAGGGTGTCGTTTTTTGCAGGTAGCTTATTTCCGTTAGTATCTGTAATGATATAACTTCCCGTTACTTTAATCGGGCCATTCTTTATGAGCTGGACCTGGGTTCTCTCTGAATTATTGTTGTCCATAATTATTCCTGAGGATCTTTAAAGCCTTGTTTAAAATGGGTTCCATCGCAATAAGGAGGATTGTTTGTGTGTCCGCATCTGCATAACGAAATCATTTGCATAGCCTTAATCTCATTTCCTTTATCATCGAGTAGTTTAAATTTTCCAGAAAAAAGTATGGGGCCATTTCTCATTACTTGAATTGACAAGGGTTGTGCTTCATCGGAATGTATTTTGGGCTCATTCCCTTCCTTAACTACTTTGTGCGATTGCTCGGCCATATTCTTTTGCAAATCCTTCCACTTAAATGTTAATGCTTTTGTGGGACATTGGTTTATAATGTCAATAATTTGCTCCGTATGTGCGCCAGCCATATCAATCCAGGGCCTGTTTTGCGGATTAAAAACGGATGAAAGTTTTGTGTAACAGGTGGTTGCATGTATACATTCGGAGGGTGTCCAAAAAAGAGTTATGTCTGAATTGGAGTAACCTTTATTTTCCTTGTCCATTAGTAAATTGATTTATGGTTACTATCCAGTCTTATTGCTATTTTGTTCACTTCGTAAGCCGTTGTTATAGGCTCTTTTTAACAACAAGACAGTTGGATATCATATCGTGTAGGGCCTGTTTTTTCAAGGTAAAACCTGCCATAATATAACCAACTAGTAGGGTTATATTTGATATAATACGTGCAAAGTATCGACCTGTGGCTTGGGCAAATGAGATTCTATTACCATTTAGATTGGTAACCTTTATTCCAACTGCTATTTTTCCGAGGGTACCACCGTTTTTCGAAGAT
>JBBACY010000111.1:0-3582 GCA_041656735.1 Bacteroidales bacterium
TGCCTACGGCTTCCTTCAGATTCCACCTCACGATGGACACCCTTGCCTTCAGCTAATGGTTAGTGATTACAAACCCCCATAGTGGACTTTCACCACCTAGATAATTGCCATGCACGGCACACAACAAGAAAAGGGAGGCTATGGCCTCCCTTTTTATATAAAAAAACAACTTACTAATCCTCTTGATTTGTCGTTTTTATTAAACCTGTTCGGATAATACCCCTTTTAGATCCCTTAATAAAATCCAAAATTTCATCACGCTCGGGGGTAGAAGCCATAGTAACCTCAATTTCGGTAATAGCCTGCGAAACATTTAGCCCCTCGCTATATAAAGTTCTAAAAATCTGCTGAATCTCGTTCACCTTCTCAGCGTTGAAGTTTCTGCGTTTTAATCCTATAACATTTATTCCAACGTAGCTAAGCGGATCACGACCAGCAAGAGCGTAGGGCGGAACATCCTTATTTACCTTCGAGCCTCCCTGTATCATAACATGCGCCCCAATACGTTCAAACTGATGCACCAAACATCCTCCAGATAAAATAGCAAAATCGTCAATTTCAACCTCACCGGCCAGCTGAACGGCATTACCTAGTATAACATTATCTCCTATAACACAGTCGTGAGCAACATGTACATAGGCCATAAGTAAACAGTTTGAACCTACTTTTGTATACTCGCGTGCAATGGTCCCCCTGTTTATGGTTACACATTCGCGCAAAACGGTATTATCTCCAATAATAGCCGTTGTAACCTCACCTTTAAACTTTAAATCCTGAGGTATTGCTGAAACTACAGCTCCCGGAAAAATTTTACAATTTGCTCCTATTCGAGCACCATCCATAATAGTTGCATGCGGGCCAACCCATGTCCCATCGCCAATTACAACATCTTTACTAATGTACGCAAATGGCTCAATAATAACGTTATTGCCGATTTTAGCTTCGGGGTGTATGTATGCTTGTGCTGATCTCATTTATTTCTGTTTTACGATTTGTGCTAAAAGTTCGCCTTCCATTACAAGGTTTTCTCCAACAAAAGCCTGTCCAAACATATTTGCTATTCCTCTGCGGATTGGCTCAAGAAGTTCAAGACGGAAAACCAATGTATCACCAGGGACTACCTTACGCTTAAATTTCACCCTGTCTATTTTTAGAAAATATGTGGTATAGTTCTCTGGATCGGGAACAGTATTTAGAACAAAAATACCACCTACTTGAGCCATTGCCTCAATTTGTAGTACTCCGGGCATAACAGGTTCCTCGGGGAAATGACCCACAAAAAAATCCTCATTCATTGTAACATTCTTAATCCCCACAATCGTGTTATTATCCATTTGCATTATTTTATCTATTAGCAAAAATGGGGGGCGGTGAGGAAGAATATTACGAATCTGATTTATGTCGTATAGTGGAGTTTGGCTAAAATCAATTTTTGGAACATTCGGTTTCATTGCCTCTTTACGAGCCATTTTACGAATAATTTTTGCTAACTCAGTGTTAGCAAGGTGCCCTGGGCGCTTGGCAATAATTTTCCCTTTTATTCTGCGACCAACCAAAGCAAGGTCACCAACTATATCAAGTAGTTTATGCCTAGCGGGCTCGTTGTGGAAACGCAAATCAACGTTATTAAGAATTCCTTCGGGCTTAACATGCACGCGGGGCTTGTTAAACAGGTCGGCAATACGATCGAGCTCCTCCTGCTTAATCTCTTGCTCCATAATAACTATAGCATTCTGCAAATCGCCCCCTTTAATTAGATTGTTCTTTAAAAGAATTTCCAACTCATGGAAGAATACGAATGTACGACAGGGTGCAACCTGCTCTGCAAAGTCGCTTAAGTTACTTAGCTGGGCATACTGGTTACCTAACACTTTCGAGTTATAGTCAATTAGCACGTCTATACTGAACGAATCATCGGGATAGGCTGCTATTTCAATTCCTCTTTCAACATCGGTGTATACTAGTTTTTCCTTAATAACATAAAACCCTCTCTCGGCCTCTTGCTCTTGAATACCAACCTTCTGAATCTCTTCAACAAAGCGCTTAGCGCTACCATCGAGAATAGGAACCTCTGGCCCGTCAATTTTAATGAATGCATTATCAACTCCCATACCCGATAATGAAGCTAGCACGTGTTCAACGGTGCTAACCCTGTTTCCGTTTTGCTCAATTGTAGTACCGCGGGATGTGTCAATAACATTATCGGCAATGGCATCTATTGTTGGTTCGCCTTCGAGGTCGGTTCTAACAAAAACGTAGCCTGTATTCTCTGGCGCAGGGCAAATATTTAGTTTAACATCAACACCTGTGTGTAAACCTTTACCAGTTAAACTAATTTCACCTTTTAATGTGGTCTGATTTTCAAGCATATGCATATGTTTGTTTAAAAAATAAAATCTCGGAACATACTATTTATTATCTAACATCTTCTTAATACTATCAAGTTCGCGTTTCATTTCAGGAAGTTGCTTAAATACAACGAAAGAGCGGCTAAATTTGCGCGATGGCATAGCTGGAGATCCTATGAAAATTTCATTAGGCTCTTTTAACGTATTAGGCACACCTGTTTGGGCTGAAAGCTTAACCCCATCGGCTATGGTTATATGGCCCGAAATACCAACCTGTCCGCCAAACATACAGTTTCTTCCAATTTTAGTTGATCCTGCCACGCCTGTTTGGGCTGCGATTACTGTGTTTTCGCCTATTTCAACATTATGCGCTACCTGTATTAGGTTGTCGAGTTTTACCCCTTTACGAATTATTGTAGAACCCATTGTAGCCCTATCAACGGCGGTGTTGGCACCAATTTCAACGTTATCCTCAATAATGACGTTACCTATTTGGGGTATTTTTGTATACGACCCATCATTTTGAGGAGCAAATCCAAAGCCATCGGCGCCTATAACAGCACCTGCATGTAGTATGCAATTTTCACCTATTTTACAATCGTCGTAAATTTTAACCCCTGCATTTATTGTGGTGTTGCTACCAATTGTTACATTGTTGCCAATATAAGCCTGAGGGTAAACTAACACATTATCGCCTATTTTTGCATTCTTACCAATATAGGCAAAGGCCCCAACAAATAAATCGCTCCCCACAACGGCTGAGTCTTCAATAAAGGCTTGCGGATGTACTTTTGGCTGGGGCCGTTTGGAAGCTTCAACTAGGTTGAGTAGCTGTGCAAACGACTCATACGGGTTTTCGACCCGAATAAGAGTTGGGGTTAACTCACCCTCGAATATAGCGCTCTTGCTAACCAAAACAATAGACGATTGGGTGGTATATATATATTTTGAGTATTTTGGGTTTGCCAAAAATGATAGGGCGCCCGAAAAACCTTCTTCAATCTTGGCCACGGTGTGTACCTCAATCTGAGAGTCTCCTTCAACTTCGCCGCTTAAGTATTCAGCAATTTGCTTTGCCGTAAAATTCATACTAGCTTATATTAATTTGGGGCAAAACTAACAAATAATAACGAGAAAGCGTAAACCCTATTTAGTATAGCACAGAAAATATTTAGTTACTTCCTTTGAAAGCGTCCGCGTGTTTATCATTTCCGACGCTGATGTTATATCTACG
>JBBACY010000112.1:0-3556 GCA_041656735.1 Bacteroidales bacterium
TATGTCTTCTTCTCGAATCGTTACAGTTTGGTCTACGGTGTAAATTGAAGAACCGCCGTGTACCGAACGGTACGCACGGTGGTGGGAGAGGACAGGTAGGGAATTAATCCCTACCTTCCTACTCGATGTGTGATGGAATAGCTTGGCAACTAGCTTTTGCAAAACAGTTTCGTTACTAAGGGGGCTTGGGTGTTGGCGAATACAACTTAATATGTATTTACATAAAAACACTCACAATGAATACCTTATTAAAAAGCTGTATATGCGATTCTTAAACAATTTTGACTACTTTAAATTTGGAATCCAAATTTTGTTACTATATTTAAAGTTCGAAGAGGGGGAAGCATAAAATAAAAAAACAAAAATAATATTTTCGAAAGATGAGTCAGGTTTTTTTTAATGCCCGTATGATTACTCAAAAGTTTGGTATTCTGTTTGCTGTGATTACAATGCTGAGTCAGTGCACCCCACCTGAAACTTGTCCAGAGGAAGTGACAAAATATCAGAAAGAACTTTCCTCAAAACTTTATAAAATCCGAAACGAGGATTCACTTCAAGTCGCCTTACAGCAGTATATTGCTGATAATGACGACTTTGGTAAGATGATTTGCTATAAACGGTTAGGTTCTCGTCAGCGTGAAAGTTCCCGTTTTTCCGATGCCATCAGCAGCCATCAGCAAGGGCTCGAAATTGCACTAAAGTTGAAGGATACCATCGAGATAGTGCAAGCTATGAATAACCTCGGCACTAATTTCCGTCGCATAGGGGCACAAAGCGAAGCATCACAATATCACTATCAGGCATTGCATTATGCCGAATCTTGGTCGGGTTTAAATACACCAGTGGGCACTAAAAACCGCGTTGTGTCTTTAAGCGGAATCGGAAATGTTAGCCTTACGCTAGGTTACTACAACGAAGCCGAAAAACACTTTCGCGAGGCACTTAAAGACGAGATTGTGCTTAATAGCCCTATAGGTCAAGCAATTAATTATGCCAATCTGGGGGCTATTTTCGAAATAAACCAACAATACGACTCGGCATATTTTTACTTTCAAAAATCGCTTGAACAAAATAAGATTGCCAAATCAGAAATGGGAATTGGATTATGCCTTATTCACCTTGGCGAAATCTATGAGAAGGAGCAAAGGTACGAGTTAGCAAAAGCTGAATATCAAAAAGCGTATGAATTGATGGCTCAAATTTCGGACAAATGGCATTGGCTCGAAGCATGTTTGTCCATTGCTCGCATCCATCTAATCACTGGGAACATTGCCGAATTTAATCGGTATATCCAATTGGCAGAAAACACCGCAAATCAAATTAAATCACCCGAACATCTTGCCTCGGTATATTTACTCAAACACGATTACGATATCAGGAAAGGCAATCATCAGCTGGCTCTTCAGCACTATAAACAGCACAAAGCAATGCAAGATAGTGTGCAGGGCATACAGAAGGCAAATCGTTATATGGATATACGCCTTGGATATGAGCAGAACAAGAATGCGCTACGATTTCAACAAATGGAAGCAGCAAGTAAGATGGAGCAGCAAGAAAAACAATTTGTTATATACATGTCGTGGTTAATTTTTATAGTCTCATTTATAATTATGGCATTGCTTTACTATGCATACCGCCAGCGTACACGCAGTAATAAAATACTAAAAAAATTAGAGCAAACCCGAACCGATTTTTTTACCAACATTACCCATGAGTTTCGTACGCCTCTTACGGTGATACAGGGGCTGAATCGCCAGATGCAGCAAAAAGAAAACCTTTCTGAGAAAGAAAAAATAGCTTTTAGGGCAGCCATAGACCGACAAAGCAACAACCTACTTAATTTGGTGAACCAATTATTAGATGTTGCAAAACTGAAACGAGGTTCAGATGAGGCACAGTGGAAGAGGGGCAATTTAGTATCATACTTGCAAATGACTGCAGAAGCATTCCGCTTGTATGCTGGTGAAAAAGAGGTTAACTTAATGTTTTACAGTGATATCGATGTTAACGAAATGGATTTTATTCCATCATATATTGATAAAATTTTATGCAACTTGCTCTCCAATGCCATTAAGCATACTGAACCAGGGGGTAAAATAGATTTTATTTTAAGCAAGGGACGACGCCCCGAAACCATCGCCATTCGTATAACCGATACAGGCGAAGGTATTCCGCAAGAAGACCTAGAACGTATATTCGATTTCTTTTACCAGAGCCCGCAAGCCAAAAATGCATCTGGAACAGGTATAGGTTTGGCCTTCACCCAAATGATGGTTGAAAAAATGAATGGAAAGATAGAGGTAGAAAGCCAATTGGGACATGGAAGTACTTTTACTATTACCATACCATTAAAAAACAGGCAATTATCTCATATTCTACCTCTCCAAGAAGATGAAGAATTGCTTTCTATTTTAACCGAAAAGCAAAAAATAGCGCACCAAACCGAAGAGCAGCTGGAATCATCAGAAAAAGAATCATACGGCTTGCAACCCCTTATTTTGATAGTAGAAGATAACAGAGATATTGCTTTATACCTTAAATCACTTCTAGTAGAGCGCTATAATGTTATTACGGCACACAACGGTGAGGAAGGATTGGATGTAGCAGAAAAAAGTGTTCCTGATTTGGTTATCACAGATTTGATGATGCCCGTGAAAGATGGCTACCAATTTGCTTGCGATATGAAACAAAACAGGCTCCTCGACCACATTCCTGTTATTATGCTTACTGCGAAAACTTCCGATGAGGATCGCATAAAGGGTTTGCGTTGCGGTGTGGAAGCATATATTACAAAGCCGTTTCAGCAGGAAGAACTTCTTGTTCGTGTTGAAAATATTCTCGAAAATAGGCGTGTTCTCAAAGAGAAATATATGAGCGCCATCACCCGCAGTGGGTCGGAGAATAAATTGGACAACGATGCCAACCTAAAATTTCTGCAAACAATCTCCAATATAATCCATTCAGAAATTAACAACCCCGAATTAAACTCAACTTTTCTTGCCGATAAAATGGCTATGAGCATTTCACAGCTTAGCAGAAAAATTAATGGCATTACAGGTTATTCTACCATATCGTACGTATTGCAGCTTAAACTCAACAAAGCGAAAAAGATGCTTGCCGATGACAACATACCTGTTGCCGACGTATCCGATGCTTGCGGATTTTATGACACCAGCTATTTTTCACGCGCATTCAAAAAGGAATTCGGAGTATCACCATCTCACTATCAAAAGATGTCGACTCTGGAGTAAAGCCAATTGCAGCAAAATTGCACTTAGCCTAAATTTTATATAATCACAGCTATTTCTCTAATTGTTAAATTATTGAATTTAACCCACAACCCACAACCCGCAACCCGCAACCCGCAACCCGTAACCCGCAACCCGTAACCCGCAACTTTTAACTTCTCACTTCTCACTTTTAGTTTTTAACTTTTAGTTTTTCACTTTCAACTTGCCCCTACTTGTATTTACATAGTGCTGAACAATAGTTTAGTGCAATTATTTTATGCGCAAATAATCCTATTGATACCGTTTGTTAATGCGTAAATAATGCT
>JBBACY010000113.1:0-3469 GCA_041656735.1 Bacteroidales bacterium
ATGAGCGTAAATCCAGGGTTTGGAGGACAAAGTTTTATTGAGAATAGCATATCAAAAATTATACGACTAAGAGAAATGATTAACAAGGCTGGATGTAGCACGTTAATTGAGGTTGATGGCGGAGTTGGACTTAACAATGCAGCCAAGCTATACCAAGCCGGAGCGAACGTGCTCGTGGCAGGCAATGCTGTTTTTAAAGCAGAAAATCCGACTGAAGCAATTAAAAATATAAAGAAAGGATAATACTATGAGTAAACTTACGAAAGCCATTGTAAGGAAACCCGGTAAAAACTTTGCAAACGGAATTTCCACTTCAAACTTAGGAAAACCATCATTCGAATTGGCTCTTGAGCAGCACGCTGCATACCGTGAGGCGCTAAAACAATGCGGCATAGATGTTATTGTGCTTGAGGCAGATGAGCGCTACCCCGATGGTTGCTTTGTTGAAGATACTGCCGTTGTTACAAACGAGGCAGCCATTATTACTCGACCCGGTGACCCATCGAGGCTTGGCGAGGAGGAGAGCATACTTCAAACTATTTCTAAATTAAAAAAAATTGAAAGAATTACGGCTCCTGGAAACCTTGAGGGAGGTGATATTTTACGAGTAGAAAAAAACTTCTACATAGGGATTACTAAACGAACCAATGTTGAGGGAGCAAAGCAACTTGCCCAGTTTTTATCAAAATACGGTTATAACGCAACACAGGTTCCGGTAAAAGATATACTCCACCTAAAAACAGGCATTGCCTACCTTGGTAATGATAACTTTATTGGGGTTGATGAGCTAAGAGGAATTGCCCAAGGAAAAAATATGATAAAGGTTGAGCAGGATGAAGAATACTCGGCAAATTGCCTTAGGGTAAACGACAATTTGATAATACCCAAAGGTTTCCCAAAATCAAAGAGCCAAATAGTTAGCTTAGGATACAACATTATAGAGCTAGATATGTCGGAGTTTAGAAAGATGGATGGCGGATTAACCTGCCTTTCGTTGCTGTTTTAAAAAAAACGAAATATAGAAATTTTTTGGAATGTGCCTTTGGTACCAAACTATCGGCTAATTTTTGATAAATAATTAAAGCGCTATAAACCAAATGTTTATAGCGCTTTTTATTTTTATAGCTTTTATCTTTTACTTCACATTGGTAAATATACCCTAAGGTAAAGCTACTCTATTTCATACTCCTTGGGATGCTCCACACCAAGCAAATGCTTAACAAAGAAATCCCAACGTTTACGCAAAAAATATTTGTTCCAGTAGCAGGTATCGTGATTATTATTAGGTAAAATAATGAGTTCAAAATCCTTATTGGCTTTTACCAGTTCAGCTGCAAGTTTATACGTTGCCGATGGATTCACATTATTATCTAAATCGCCAGTAGCAATCAACAAATTACCTTTGAGTTTACTTGCGTTGGTTACATTCGACTGGTTATGGTACTGAGAATCGACAGGAAAGCCCTGGTAAAGTTCTGGCCACCAAACTTTTTCCATTCGATGATCATGATCGGCTGCTGACGATACGCCCACCTTGTAAAAATCGGGAAAAAGTAACAGCGCCCTTGTGGCATCGTAGCCACCAGCCGAATGACCATAAATTCCGACTCTATCGGCATCAATATAGGAGTATTTCTCGGCTAATTTTTTAATTACGTAAACATGATCAACCAATCCATACCCAAGCCGCGCATACGACACATCGTGAAATGCTTTTGAGCGGTACGCTGAGCCTCGACCATCGATATTAACAACAACAAAGCCCAACTCGGCAAGCGATAAATCCATATTGAGCACACTTCGAGAAAAAGTTTTAGGTGCCTGAATGGTGTGCGGGCCAGTGTATGTTCCATCAATCACAGGATATTTTTTGGTTGGGTCGAAATTGGTGGGCTTGATAATCGTTCCGTAAAGTGTAGTTTTTCCATCATCGGCAAGCATACTAAACGTTTCGGCTGGTTTCCACCCCATCTTAAGCAAATCATCAATATCCGTTTTCTCAACCTCCATCAAAATTTCACCATTTTTCAGGTTACGCACCACGGCAATATTCGGATTTTTGTGCGAAGAGAAATTATCAATAAAATACTTTTTGTTTGGAGATATGCTAACATCATGTGTAGCCTCTTCCGAAGTTAGTAGCCTTAGGTTTTTGCCTTTAATATCAACAGAATAGAGATATTTCTGATAAGGATCTCTGCTAGAATCGACGCCTCCAGCCATAAACCAAACAGTACCGCTTTTGCTATCGAAATATTCAACACCATAAACATAAAAATCACCCTTAGTTATTTGATTTTTTATTTTTCCAGTAGCTAGATTGTAACGATATAAATGGCTCCAACCATCTTGCTCGGAGCGCCAAATAAATTCATTATTTTTGTAATCAACCTCCAATGTCTCGGTGTATATGTCGACAAAAGTTTTGGGATAACTTTCGGTTAAAACCGAGCGTGCATTACCTGTTTCTAAATCAATCTCGAACAGTTCGCGCGTTTTGTATCCTCTATAGTACCTTACGTGGTATGCCTTGGGATTATCCTTAAAGGTGTAAATTCCTGTTCCCAAAAATGAGGGATTTTCAGGCAAATCAATTCTGGTGGTTTTCTTCGTATTTACATCAAAAAGATAAAAATCGGCCATGGTTACAACGCTATCACCCGCCAAGCTACGTTCGTACGATACAATCTCGCTCTGGTATCCATCAACATCAACCTTAAAAAGTTGTAGCCGGCGAGTATTCCTTCGGTCTAACTTTGGTACGATTAGTTTTTGTGAATCATCGCTCCAGTAAGCCTCAATGTTATAATCATTTTTCTCTCCCTTGCTATCGTTGCGGGTAAGATTCCAGTTAAGGGTGTGCCCATATCCATTTTCGGGGCTGCCATTCGTAGTAAGCTGAAATTTTTCACCTGTATTCTTTTCTCTTAAAAATAGGTTTCCATTATCAATAAATGCAATCCATTTTCCATTAGGCGATTGGGACTCCTTACTAGAAAATTGTTGGTCTTTTTCTTTAGACTGCAACAAATTTTTATCTGAATAGTAAGTCCATTGATTTTTATTTACCCAGAACGAAAACTCATTAACCCCCACATATTTCAATCTGGAAATTGGGAGTTCGTAAGGTTTCACCTCCTTGTTAAGGCTATCGCTAAGTATTTTTGCCAATTTTTCATGGTCAAATGCGGGGTATTTGTGCTTAGTCTTAAGGTCAACACCAAAAAACTCCTTACCATTTCGGGTATTAATACTATACACAAATGCATTCTCATTGGACTGCCAAACGGGTGATACCCAACTATGGTATATGTTTTTGTCCAATTTTTGCCGTAAAAATTTATCGGCACGCTGATAATCCTCAACAGTAACCTGACTAGATACAAGAAGTGGAATTAGCGAAAGAAATACCACGATGAAAACTCTTGAATTTCGCATTTTTATACTTTTTAAGTTATTAGATTTATTC
>JBBACY010000114.1:0-3413 GCA_041656735.1 Bacteroidales bacterium
ACCTGAGCGGGTGTACAATTTACACCTCGTGCGAGCCTTGCCCTATGTGCCTAGCTGCAATATACTGGGCAAGAATTGATCAGATTTTTTACGGTAATACCAAGCTAGATGCTAAAAATATTGGTTTCGACGATTCGTTTATTTACGATGAGATAGCCCTACCAAGCAGTAAAAGGTCAATTAAAACAGCGCAACTCATTCGGAATGAAGCAATAGTTGGGTTTGAAAAATGGGCTGATTTTGAAGGGAAAACGGAATACTAATCCGTATTATAAGGAGCAAAACGATTTATACAAGAATAATGAATACAGATACAACCATTGCAGCCATTTCAACTCCGCCTGGAGTTGGTGCCATTGCTATGTTAAGACTCAGCGGGAAGGATGCCATAAACATTTGTGAGCAAGTATTTACACCAACAAAACAAGATAAAATATTATCAAAACAGCCTCCCTACACCATACACCATGGTAGTATTGTTGATGGAAACAAAATTATAGACCAAGTTTTGGTTAGCATATTTAGAGCACCGCAATCATACACTGGCGAAGATATGATAGAAATATCGTGCCATGGGTCAACGCTTATTCAGCAGCAAATACTTGAAGTATTAATCAGAAGCGGTGCAACGCCAGCCCAAGCAGGCGAATTTACGCTGAGGGCTTTTCTGAACGGGAAAATGGATTTATCGCAAGCTGAGGGTGTTGCCGACCTAATTGCCTCGAGCAGCGAAGTGGCCAGAAAAGTTGCAATGAACCAAGTAAGGGGTGGTTTTTCTGGTAAGCTAGCCGAACTCAGAGAGAAACTCCTCCATTTTATTTCGCTAATTGAGTTGGAACTCGATTTTAGTGAGGAGGATGTAGAGTTCGCCGACAGAAAGCAGCTGCTAGCTGTGGTTGATAGCATAGCGGAACAAACAAACCAGCTGCTCAATTCTTTTAAACTTGGGAATGTTATTAAAACAGGCATACCCGTTACCATTGCAGGAAAACCAAACGTTGGAAAATCAACCCTGCTAAACAAAATTTTAAACGAAGAGAAGGCCATTGTTTCAGACATTGCTGGAACCACCCGCGACGCAATTGAAGATACAATTTCTATTAAGGGCATTGCTTTTCGGTTTATAGACACAGCGGGGCTTAGGCATACAACCGACTCGGTTGAGATAATTGGAATAGAGAGAGCGTATACTAAAATATCGCAAGCCCTAGTGATACTAATGCTAATTGATGCTCGAGAAACGGCTGAGAATTGCACCAGCGAAATTACATCGGTTAACGAACGGTTAAATAACGACCAACGCCTTATTATTATAGTAAATAAAGCCGATATGGTTAGTTTTGAGGAACTTGAAACGCTCACAACCTCACTCAAAAATACCTTTACAAACAACACTATTATTACTATGTCGGCCAAACGGGGAGACAATATTGACCTACTAACAAATGAATTGGTAACCGATTACCTTAAATCGACCAGCAGTGACGATGGAGTAATTATTACCAATGCCCGTCATTACGAATCGCTTCATAAAGCAATGGAAAATTTAGAGAGGGCAAAAGAAGGTATAAACAATCAAATCCCTACAGATCTTCTTGCCCTTGATATTAGGCAAGTGCTTCATTATATTGGACTTATAACTGGCAATATTTCTACAGAAGAGATTTTAGGGTCGATATTTAGTAAATTCTGCATTGGAAAGTAAACCAGTATGACTGACAAAACAAACCATAACAAAGATTTTTCTAGTGAGTTTCGGTTCACAGCATCGCGCAGCGGTGGTGCTGGTGGGCAGAATGTGAATAAGGTGAACACCAAGGTTGAGCTTAGGTTTTCGGTTACCCAATCGCAACTTTTAACCGATAGCGAAAAGGAGCTGCTTTTAAGGAAACTGAAGAATAAAATTACTGCAGAAGGAGAACTTATTATTGTTTCGCAAACCGAGCGCTCGCAGCTACGTAATAAGTTACAATGTGTTGAGAAGTTTTATTCGATTCTGAAAGAGAACCTTACTCAGCCCAAAAAACGAAAGCCAACTAAACCAACCAAAGCATCAAATGAAAAAAGAATGGAGAAAAAACGCTATAAAGCCATTAAGAAAGAATTACGTAAGAAACCTTTTTGATAATGGAAGATGTAAATCCCACTGAGCTAAATGCCAATATATTAAGAGAGCTAAAAACAACGGCAATGCCCTTTGGCAAGTATAAGGGTAGAAAAATTTACACTTTACCTGAATACTACTTGGTATGGTATAACCGCAAAGGGTTTCCGCAGGGTAAGCTGGGAATTTTGTTGGGCACAATGTATGAGATTAAGCTAAACGGTTTGGAATATCTACTTAATAAAATTAATCCGTAACAGCATAATTCAATCTAAATGAATAAATTAACACTACCCGATAGTCGTTACGCCTTAACAAAACAGGTAATGGTAAACTCATACCATTCGGATTTGAATGGCAAGCTTGCCATACCATCAATTTTTGCTTTCTTTCAAGAAATTGCGTGGGAACACGCAACACAAAACGGCTTTGGGTTTAACGATTTAAAATTGCATAACTCGTTCTGGGTGCTCTCACGAATACATATTGAAATTGAGAAACTTCCTAAATGGACTGATGGTGTTACTCTAACAACTTGGCCAAGTGGTATTGAGGGTCCCTTTGCGCTTAGAGATTTTGTTTTCAGTAATGAAACTGGCGAAACGCTGATTAAAGCAACATCAAGTTGGCTAATTGTTGATGCCACGTTACGCAGGCCAAAACGCCCCGACACATACAAAAGCACTATGCCCATATACACCGATATTAGGGCAACCCAAACCAATGCCCCCAAAATTATTGTATCCCAAGGACAAGCAATTGCTGAAACCCAACATAAAGTTGGAGTTTGCGATTTAGATGTGAATGGCCACATAAACAACGTTAAGTATACCGAATGGGCGCTAAACCTTATGCCACATAGGGAATACAAAGAGAACCCAATATGCTGTATAGATGTAAACTACCTGGCAGAAGGGTTTTATGGCGACTCCTGTATACATAAACTCCAACGCATTAACAGCAACTGCTTAATGGCAAATATTACTAGGGTTGAGGACAATAAAGCACTAGCATTAATTAGCATTAATCAGAAAAACGCTCATTAAATAGTCAAGAAATCCTGAGTTTTTTATATTACAGATTTTATACAAAAAAAATTTAGTCTCCCTGTTTAGATACGAACAAGTAAAGAAATTGAATATTATATGCTATAATTAGCTGTGTATGAGTTATTTTTTGGTGTAAAATGATGATTTTTTAAAGTGAATTGTAAAAAACATTGTACTTTTAAATTGATTTGATAACCTTGCTGGTGGATTATGCGTCTTTATCAAGTCAAAAATTGAGAAACTGATTTTTTACACCCCAC
>JBBACY010000115.1:0-3200 GCA_041656735.1 Bacteroidales bacterium
ACGGGATTTCTTATTAAAGATTGCCCAAGATTTTTTGAATGGTATGGGTGTTTCATATACAAATACCACTACTGGATCCAATACAACCGGAGCTGCCGGAGCTATTAAGAAAATTGTATCCGGACCTTTAGAAACTGAGTATTTTGGGGAATCCGATAAAGAATCAACAATTACCAGTTACCAGAAGGCCTTTTTAACCGATGGTATGTTCGATAATATCTCAACCGCGGGTTGTACTTTAGCCAGTAGTTTAGGAATTTATTTATCGTTTTGTGGCCAACCCTCAAATACTACTATTACGCCAAGAGTAGTTAAACTATAATGATAACTCAAGCTGATTGGGGGGTTTTTAAAGCCCAACAAAGACAACATTTTGATGCTATTGCCGGTACAACAGTAATCTGGCGAAGGTTAGTTTCAAATATCGATCGGTATGGGGAGGGTACTGGAAAACAGTTTGAGGATATCCCATTAAAGGCCATCGTTGCATATAATTATTTTAGGAGTTGGCCTATAAATTTTGCATCGCCCGCCGGGGTTGGGGATATGGAAAATTTCTATATCCTGTTTAACATAGATCTGTTATCTGAGCTAGGATACCTTAGTCCAAATAATAATTTTGATTTTGATCCGGGTCACGATGTTTTTATCCTTAATGGGATAACCTATTACCCTCAGGGGGATACACCCGTTGGCCAAATTTTTTCGGAGGCCGGGCTATACATGGTAATTTTATCAAGAGAACCCATAAATACTGGAGACCTATCTCGATGATCGATAATAGGTTAGAAATAACCAAATTCGGAGAATGGCAAAGGGCTTTTAATTTATTGGACAAGTTCCGGGGTAAAGATCGATTAATTAGGATTGTAGTTAATTCTACTAAAAGGTTTGCTCGGAGTTATAAAACGGCTTTAATAACCGGGCTTTTAACAGATGGATCATCGGTAGGGGTACAATGGGAACCTGTATCTCCAAAATATGGGGATTATAAAGAAAGAGTTTACGGAACTTCTCGGAGTGATTTATTATATGCTTCTTCGAATTACTTAGTCCAACTTCAAAAACTCCAAGTAACTCAACCTAACCAATACCTTGTAAAATTTGGATTTGTTCGGGGATCTTTACATACTAAATCTAGGAGGGGCGGTCTCTCTCTTGCTAAATATGCAAATATAATGGAGTACGGTCATGCCGGACGAAATATAAAAGCTCGACCTCTTTGGGATCCCGCTTTTAGGAAAGTCGGGGGTTTTAGTAAATTAACCATGAAAATAGAACGGGATGTTAACTTATATATACGCTACCATTAACCATGTTAGATACCTTTAGAAAACTTATTCAAAGGTCCGTTTTTGAGGCCTTAAGGTTAAATTTGGTAGGTTTAGGATATACCCCAGATATTACTACTTTTGTTAACACTCCCGAGGGTTTTCAAGACTATAATACAGCCCTTGCCGATATAAAACAAGCAAAGGGGTTTGCAGCAGAGATTTTTAACCAAAGTAGCCCTAGAGGAAAGGGGTTAAAAAAAGTACCCCGTATATCCTTAGAATATGGGGCAGTTTTCCCGGGAGAGTGGGGTAGTGATGGAACCCCCTACCCTAAATTGGAAGAAGGTTCTTATAAATATTACCGGGATGGTTTAGTCTCGCTTGAAATGAATTTTATTTGCCGGGTTGTGGTTAAGGATACAATACAAGAGCGGGTATTAAACCAAACTGTATTACAGACCTTACCCCCTCTAAGTTATGTCCCCTATTACTCAGATCCAACCAACAGTTTCTTTGTAAGATTCCTTTCATATACGGACTTGGTTGACCCTACTTTAGACACCCAAGAATTTATATATGTATACAATGTCCCGGATATAAACCCAGACTCACCTTTATCAGTTGGGTTTAACTCAGTTCCGATCACAGAAATAAATTTTGAAATCCAAACCCATTTAGGAATAAATCAATAAAACTTTATAGGCATGAAAAACGCATCAAAAGTACTGTTTAAAACAATAAACCAAGCAGTTTCGACTAACACTCCCGGGTTGGGGGTAATGTACTTGGCAGGCCCGACTGAACTTGGCCAGTTTAACGACCCGAGTTCTCTTATCATTAATAAAACCCAGTTCCGAAAAGAGTTTGGTACAGGGATTATTGGAAGTAATTTTAACCTTATGGTGGAGAAAGTTTTAGATGCCGGGGTAATGGTTAGGGTTGCTAGAGTTTCTACTATTGACATGGAAAGTGCTCAAATAACCCTTAATGGTGGTAGCCCGGAATCCCCGGTTGGTATATTTAAGTTAATAGCTAAACTTCCTGGAACTGCTTTTAATACCATGACTGCTACAATATCCGAAGATACTCCCGATACCGTAGGGCATGTTCAACTTACTATTAATTGGAGAGATATTAAAGAAATTTATAGTATCCCATCTCCATTGACTCTAGAAACTTACGTGGATTACCTGGCCGAGATACAAGAGAAAAGTACATTAGTTGATGTCGATTATATAACAATCGAGGAAGGGGATCTCCCATTAACAATTTTACTTACCGATGAACCAGTTACTCCCCAAATTTTGGGGGTAGATGGAGCTGAGACGGATTCAACAGCCTATTCCTCTAATACTTTTGCCTCTTTTGATGAATATGATGATGGGGTTGTTATGGTATTCCCAGATGAGATGAGTGATCATGCCGAGAAAAAACTACTGGCAGAAAAAGTTTCAGCCTATGTTGCAGGGAGGGAGGATATGGTAATGGTTGCCTCTGTTCCGTGGGAATTAGATTGGGCTGCTTCTGTAGCCTATGCAGAAAGTCTTACAATAAGCAATGGGAAGTATTCTGTTCTTACTCATGGGGGCTTAAAAGTTGCTAGCGATACTGGGGTAGTTAATATTCCGGAATCTGTATTTGTTGGGGCTAGGATTGTTAACCAATATAACTCTAAACCCTGGATATCTTCATCGGGGTTAACCTATGGGTTAATTGGTGGGCATAATGGGGTAATCAACAACTACGGGACTCCAGCTAAATTGGCTGCCTTGGAACAACTTACCGAGGCGGGTGTAAATAGTGTAGTAACTTCTTACGGGGTCACTTGCTTATGGAATGCTTATACAATGGCCGATGAAGATTCCCAAGAGAAATTCTTAAACACGATCCTTTTGGAGATATATATTAAACGCGTTATTAAGCCTA
>JBBACY010000116.1:0-3141 GCA_041656735.1 Bacteroidales bacterium
GATATTCAGATTTCAACATATTACAAATTGGTTGAAATAGGATTGGGTAAACAGTTGAATATTTCGATTGGATAAATAATTTATTGAGAATTACTTATTGTTAAGGGTCTTGATAGATATAAATAGTATATTTTTGCGCAAAATATTGCACGAATAATTATGAATAGAACACGAATTGTTGCAGTTGCCTTACTATGGCTGCTTGCATTTTACGGATGCAATAGGGGCGACAAAATACCCCTCGATAGTATTGATGTTGATGTTGAAATACAAAGGTTTGATAAATCGTTGTTTTCCATCAATTTAGATAGTGTAAATACGGAGGTTGTGCGTTTAAATAACGAATATCCCAAGTTTTTCAGCCTGTTTACCGATGGGATAATTGGCATTGGTAGTACCGATGACCCTAGCTTTTCGTCGTATTTAAAAGCTTTTATTACCGATGAAACGGTTTCTGAAACTTATGCGCAGGTAAATGATGCGTTTAATAATATAGAATGGCTTAATACCGAAGTTACTAATGCTTTTAAACGCTATAAATACTATTTTCCTGATAAGCTAGTACCCCAAGTTTACGGATTTATTTCGGGTTTCAATAACTCGGTAATTATTGCCGATAGCCTTGTGGCCTTTGGGTTCGACCGCTATTTAGGGCGTACGTGTGAGTACTACTCAATGCTCGGCATACCAATGTATTTACAGTATAATATGCACGCTAAAAAAGTTTCATCGGATATTGTGCACACTTGGCTGTTTGGTGAATTTACTTTTAACGACTCCATCGATAATCTTGTAAATAATATGATTTACGAGGGTGCATTGATGTATGCAACAAAAAAACTATTGCCCACGCAGTCCGATAGCTTACTTTTTGGCTTTACACCCGAACAAATGAAATGGTGTAAAAACAACGAATTACATATGTGGTCCTATTTGGTTGAGCACAAGCTGCTTTTTGATACCGAAACTTTTACCATAAACCAATTTGTTGGCGAGGCGCCATTTACTAAGGGATTTCCACCCGAATCGCCTGGAAAAGCTTCGGTGTGGCTGGGGTACCGTATTGTACGGCAATTTATGGATAGAAACAAGGACTACTCGCTTGAGCAGCTAATGAACGAAACGGACTATCAGCATATTTTAAATGCAGCGCGATACAATCCGTAGTTAGATAATGATAAAAAAAACTCGCCGTGGATTATCCTTTCGGCGAGTTTTTTGTTAAAGGCTGGAGTATTTAAAATCTTAAAAAGTTTTATCGACTTTCACCCCATAGATGTTAATTGCTCGCAAAAGGTTGCGTCAGGTTTGGTTTTTTTATTTTGGTTTGGAATTAGTATTTCTTCCTACTGTTTCAATACAACAGCCAAATTAAAATTAAAAACTCGCATAATAAATGATAAATTTGGGTTAAATATAAAGTGCTCTGGATTAGTAATTAATTTTGATTCAGGCTAGAGTACTTAATGTATTGCAAATGATTACACTTCTGTTAGGCATAAGAATTAAGCAAATTTATCGTGAAATCCTGAAAATAGGATTACTTAGGATAGCTGTCCTGCTGGTGTTAGCTATTATGTTTTTCATTTTCCTGTTTATGCAAGTGAGCCAGTTTTCCAATGCAGTGTATGCATCGATAATAATTTTGTTGTTATTGTTTATGCTACATATAAAAAGAGGAGATAAATATTTCCTTAGAATTAACTTCAAGAGCTATAAATGGATTTATTTTGCTGAATATACTCTGGCTACACTCGTATTTCTCGCATTTCTTATAATACACAGCCATTGGTGCTTGGCCTTGCTTTTGTTGTTGGCTCTAGGAATTATTGTGCAGTTTGATTTTAAGACTACTCGATTTAACTACAATACGAGAATACAAAATTGGATACCCAACGAGTGCTTTGAATGGAGAAGCGGCATACGGAATTCGTTTATATTAATCCTATGTACTTGGTTAATAGGGTTTATCTTTTCGTTTTATGTTGGTAGTGTACCGACCGCAATGGTGGTTTTAGGAGTAATTTCTTTAAGTTTTTCAGAAAAAGGGGAGCCCTACCAAATGGTAGTTGCGTATGAAAAAGCCCCAAGCCAATTTTTACACCTTAAAATTAGGCAGCAGGTAGTTCTACTGACGATAGTTTATGCTCCGTTAATTTTTAGTTTTCTCGTTTTTCATTATCAATTATGGTATATTCCGCTACTTATACTTTTAATATTCTGTATTTTACAGGCTTATGCAACTTTTGTAAAGTACTCTTTTTACGAGCCGAATAGCAAATCGTCAGCTGCCCAAATATTTGTAGTTGTCGGATTAGTAGGTTTTTTTGCACCCATTTTTGCGCCACTCGTAATTTTGCTCACGTTTCGTTTCTATTTTAAAGCGAAAAATAATTTAAACTTCTATCTAAATGATTTCCATTGAAAAGTTGAACTTATCGTATGGCAAGACAAAGCGTGTGATTGATTCACTGGATTTAGTTATTTCAGAGAATACAATTAATGGGGTAGTGGGGCTGAATGGTTCGGGCAAAACGACGCTACTTAATGCAATATATGGATTAAAATCGGTTGAATCGGGAACAATAAAGTGGCAAGGTGAAAAGATAACGAAAAAAGTAATTTCGTACCTAGTAACAGAGCCATTCTTTTACTCAAACATAACGGGTAACGAGTACCTTAGCCTATTCAAAAACAGTAGTTTTGATACGAATAAATGGAATGAACTATTCCATTTGCCCCTTAACCAGATTATTGACGAATACTCCACAGGGATGAAGAAAAAGTTGGCAATTCTGAGTGTATTAAAACAGGATAAGCCAATAATTATTCTTGATGAGCCATTTAACGGTTTAGATATTGAGACCTGCCGAATTATTCGCACAATACTTTTGGGGTTGAAAGAAAAAGGGAAAACCATAATTATTACATCCCATATTATTGAAACGCTGACCAATTTATGCGATTATATCCATTTCCTTGAAGGGGGGAAGATTCTCTTTAGCAAGGAGAAAAATGAGTTTGAAGAATTTGAAAAAGAGCTATTTCAGAACCTTGAGAATAAAAGCGCAAAACTTATAGCGGAACTCTTGGGATAAAATGCCGACAACGGTTGGTAATTTTATTACACCTCTTTTTCAT
>JBBACY010000117.1:0-3064 GCA_041656735.1 Bacteroidales bacterium
TCCTATCTCAGTTGTTTGGATCGGTTCCACCACCTTTATAATACCAACTAACACATTTAATTACCAAAAAAAAACCAAAATGAAAAAATCAATTCTATTTACTTTCTTGGTTGCAGGCTTAACCCTAGGTGGTTATAGTAGCAACAATTCACAACCTAAACACAAAGAGATGAGCGAAAATGAAAAATTAGCTGAAGCAACAGCAGCAGGTGAAATTCCTACAGGAACAGAAACCTTGTATGTATCGGTAAGCCGAGGCGGCAACCGCAACGACGGCAGCCAGGCAGCACCGATAAAGGACTTGCAAAAGGCCATTGATAAAGCTCCCGAAGGAGCCGTTATTCGTGTTGCCGAAGGCAATTATCTGGGCAATTTAGACCAAGGCTGGGTAAAGCTAAACAAGTATGTCTCCATTGTAGGCGGCTACTCCGATGATTTTTCGCAGCGCGACCCACTAAAGTACCGCACCACCATGCGCCCGGGGGTTGAGCAGAAAATGACTTCGGGCAATCAGGGCGTTTTGGATATTCGTGTGGTAGGAAAACGTGACGGAGTAATATGGATAGACGGTATCATCTTCGACCGTGGACAGATAAATGCATACGTAATTCCGGCGTACGACAATCCGGTAGCCTCTGCTCCCGAAGGTTGCGAAACAGGGCGTATCGTGGGTGTAGGCGAATCGCCACAGGGCGTACCAATGGTTCAGCCCGAAGGAATGAAAAGTGCATTTCAATTGATTAGCGGTGAAGCCGAAGGCAAATTAACCATACGCAATTGTGTGTTTCTCAACGGCTACCATTATGCCATACAAATGACATTAAAAGGCGGGCACATAGATATAAATAATAACGTATTTGTAGCAAACCGTATGTCTGCCTGCCAAATAAGCCACGGATTGGCGCTACCCAATACTTCAAAACTTGAATTTCACAACAACACAGTGCTATTTACTTGGTGTCGCACGAAGCACATGGAAGATATGGGCTACGGGTTTCGCTATATGACAGGTATGGATGCCGATGTATACAACAATATATTTGGCTGTAGCAACTATGGCGCACTCGACCGAACCTATATCGATTCCGATAAATCGAAAGAAGCCAAACGCGTAACCTCGGCATATGACAACCTGTTTTTTGGTAATCGCAATGGCGATTTAGTATTGCCATCGGGTGGCGGCGGATGGACTTACGTTCTGGCAAAAAACTTTGAAGATGCAGAGCAACTTGTGAAATACGAAGGCAACCGTGAGATGAACGAAGCAGAAGCAAAGGCGTTGAGTAAAAAAATAGATGCTCCTTACCTAAAAGGATTTATAGGAATAACTGGCACACAAACCTCATCGTTCAACCCCAACTCATCATTAAACACATTCCGTGCAGCGTTGGGCATGAACATGCAGGGTACCGAAACCGTACGCGTTTCTATGTATGGCAATCGCTATCCATTCGACAAAGCATTTGATCTTTTTGGAGCCATAAAAGGGTATGGAGCGCAGGATATTAAATAAGTAGTAAGTGATAAGTTAAAAGTTAAAAGTTAAAAGTTAAAAACTAAAAGTTAAAAGCAACAAGTTACAAGATAAAAAACAACCTAGCAGGTTAGGCATTTGAATCTAATGCCAGCCTGTTAGGTTTTAAAAAAAGAAATAATCAATAAACTCGAAATAAATTAAACATGAAAAAGCAACTACTCATTTTATTAACAGCACTTATGCTCAGCTTAGGTGCCAGCGCACAGATGGTGCTACAGTTCGATACCAATAAATCGGATGGTACAACTATTACGCTTCCTCTTTACAGAACTGTTAACGTAACCGTTAACTGGGGCGATGGCAGTAGCAACACTTACACCGAAGCAGGGAACCAAGACCATACCTACGCAACAGAGGGTACCTATACCGTAGAAATTTCGGGTAGCCTCACGCAATTTGGGCAACATAATTACCCCAATGCCGATAAACTGGTTAAGGTAACCAGCTTTGGCGATATTGGCCTTTACTCTCTTGACCATGCTTTTCATAACGCTGTTAATTTAGTGGAAGTGCCTACGCAGCTGCCCTCATCCGTTAATGCCCTTGAATTCACATTTCGTGAGGCCATTAACTTTAATTTAGATATTAGTGGGTGGGATGTAAGCAATGTTTTCAATATGAGAGGTCTATTTCGTGGTGCATCCTCCTTTAATCAGGATATTAGCAATTGGGATGTGAGCAACGTTGGCAATATGGACTATATGTTTTTTAACGCCACTGCATTTAACCAGGATATTGGCAATTGGGACGTGAGCAAGGCTTATAGCATGTCTTCCATGTTTGATTGGGCAACCTCTTTTAATCAGAACATCGGCAGCTGGAATGTAGGCAAAGTGACCTCTATGGACTATATGTTTAGAGGGGCCACTGCATTTAACCAGGACATTAGCGGTTGGGATGTGAGCAAGGTTTACAATATGAACTATATGTTTAGAGGGGCCACTGCATTTAACCAGGACATTAGCGGTTGGGATGTGAGCAAGGTTTTAGAGATGCCGAGTATGTTCTCTAATGCCACTGCATTTAATCAGGATTTGGGCTCGTGGAATGTAACTTCTGTTACCAATATGACAGATATGTTTGCAGAAGTTACCCTCTCAACCGCCAACTATAATAGCTTGCTTATTGGCTGGGCAGCTCAAACCGTTAAAAACGGAGTTGTTTTTAGTGGCGGAAATAGCAAGTACTCGCCCGGTGCAGCGACTGATGCCCGAGCCGTTCTCGCAGGAACAACTAATAATTGGATAATTACCGATGGTGGCGAATCGAACGCACTTGCTGTTTCAACCCACGTTGTTTCAGATATTACCACAACTACTGCAACCTCTGGCGGGAATGTATTTGCCGATGGTGGCAGTTCTATTACAGCCCGTGGGGTGGTGTGGGGTACTACTGCAAATCCAACAATCGCTAATAACACGGGTATTACTACCGATGGCTCTGGTACTGGCACTTTCACCAGTAGTATTACAGGCTTAACCGAGAATACAACCTACCACGTACGTGCCTACGCAACCAATGCCGAGG
>JBBACY010000118.1:0-3028 GCA_041656735.1 Bacteroidales bacterium
AAGCATATCAGACTCCAGAACAACATTAATGACTGTTCTCCCACCTATCACTATTTCCTGATTTTTAAAACCCAAAAAAGTATAGATTAAGGTAGTTGCATTTTGAGGAACAGATAATGAGTACTTACCATCAACGTCGGATGCAACTCCGATGGTAGTTCCCTTAACTTGTACCGACACCCCAGGTATGGGCATCCCATCCTCAGAACTGGTAACATTACCAGTAATTTGCACTGTTTGCGCTTGAAGGAAGTTTACTCCCACAAACACAACACATGCAAGGAATACAAATAGTTTTTTCATAGAATAAATTTTAGGTTAACAAAATTTGAGCTAATAATACTTAAAAACATAAGCAATATATGAAATGCGTAAATACGAGTCAATGATTTTTTCGAAAAACTACTATGAGAAAAATGGAAATTTATGACAATCGTCATATTTCTTCATGTTAACTTAAAATTTTGAGGCAAGGAAGATTAACTACAATAGTATAAGAAACCCTATACTAATTGGTCAAAATTTAAATCTCGTAAAAAATGAAGCTTAATTTTTTTTTAAGAAAAAAAAATAAATATTTATGTTTTTATCATTTTAAAATATAGATAGAATCTATTTTAATTGGGAATTTGAGCTAAAACCATGGGTAGAAATGGTGATTAAATGGTTCTTAGTAGCACCAAAAATTAAAAAAATATGAGGAGGGTGTCGGAAAAGGGTTAGAAACGCCACCCTATGATTATAAAAACCATTAAAATTACGAACAGAATGAAACAATCGCAACTGACTAAACTAAACGAGGATAACTTTCAGCTAATCATTACCAACAAGTTCATTCGCAGAACATATTTAGGTTAGCTAAAACTTGATTATCTGGCTAACTTCAAAACAAAATGCACCCTTTAGGCATATATTTCAGGAAATATAACAAATAGGTCTGCGAGGCCTCTTGATGCTAATATTCAACTTAATTCTTCAGCTACTAAAGCCCTCTAAAGAGGTTTAAATAATTATACCCAAAGTCGCAGTAATCACTCCAACCATCCGGGCATTTTGCCTGAATTGATTTCAATAATAGCAACGAAGCAACAAATAAAAAAAAACCTTGAGGCTGTTTAATTATACTAACGGATAGAATTACAGTAATTTATAATTACAAAGGGATTGTTTTACTCTAGTCACAAAAACAGAATGCACTCGGTACCTAGTAATTTGCAGTAAAAAGCTACGAGGATATTAGGCCAAAACCATTAGTGATAAAAAAAACAGATGCCAAGGTTATCCATATTGGGTAAACCTTGGCATTTTAAAACAGAAAATATAGAGATGTCAAATAGCTAAAACAAGAAATTTAGTCCTATATAAGTGCCGCTGGTTCCGTCGCGCTCGTCAAACGGACGCCCATGGTCTATGGCAATAATAAAGTTTTGGTTCATCACTATTCTTAACCCTGCACCGTAACTCATATGTAGCGATTCTTTATCTGAACTAAATATATTTGATTGGGTAAAGAGTATTTCCTCAGCATCCCATGTTATATTACTCCAATAATCATTGTTTTTACTAAAGGATACTGGGGATACAACCATACCGCCATCAACAAACCCATTGAGCGAGAGGTAAAAATTTTGGCCAATAAACTGGAACTTAATAAACTTCCAGCGTAACTCTAAATTTGCCCAAGCAATGCCATCGCCAATTACCCGGTTACGGATAACGCCCCTGAGCGATTTTCCTCCACCCAACCCTTCGGAAGTAGAGCCACGCAGGATTAGGGTAGTGATATTGGGTTTTAGGTAAAAGGGTACATCGCCAAATACCGTTCCTTGATAGCCCAAACGGTAAGCAAATGTGAGACGGTTAGGAGAAAGCGTAAAATACTGACGGTGGGTTAGGGTAAATTTCATATGCTGATAGTTGCTACCAATGCCCATAAACGAGGGTGCATAGGTAAATACAGCTTCAGTCCACATTCCCCTATTTGGGTTTGGCTCGTTGTCGCGCGTATCATAAACAACACCCGCTTTTACGTAGGATACAAAGCTGCCAGCAGCCTCCTCGCTCGAAATAATATTTGCACCCACGTAATGATCATAAAGACTCCTTGCATTGGGCAACATATCCGCCTCATCTTTGCCCTCGTTAAGATCACCAATATTAACAGGACCAACTTTGTAGTTTAGAAGCCAAATGCCAGCGGCCCATCCTAAATTTTCAATGGGTAGTTTACCTTGTAAATCTAGGGCAAAACGGAAAAGTTTGCGGTCGTGTTTATAAAAAGCACGTGATTGGTAATCGGGGTCTTCACTATCAGTCCAAGGAGCATTATATACCGACTCATACCCGTTATACCCGAAAAAATCGTACATCCTATCGGTTAGGTAGCTTAAATCGGTAGTAACCCGAATACCGGGAATTAGCTGCTTAGTATCAAAAAAAATACGATTTATGCCACTTCCCTTGGTAAACCGGGACCACTCGAGGTATAGATTATGGTTAAAATCGGGGTAATTGCTGCCATCGCCATAGTTAAAAAGGTTAAGGAGCGCACCATACTGAAAGCCTAGGTCAGAATCGAATGACACGACTGGAAGTCCTCCAAGATTCCACCCGGTTTTCACTTTTTCCTCAGGTACCGTTTCGATCTTATCTTGCGAAAAGGAGTTGTTTATGGATAAACCCAGCGCAAGAACTGCTATAATTCGTATTGTTAACCTCATAGCTTTTGAATTTTTGTTTATCAAATGTACTGTTTTTATTGAAAAAACACACTTGCGTAAATTCTTTTTTATGCAAATTGGTTTTTAATTGAAGATGCAATACTTTTGACACGAAATAAATAACGGGGCAACAGTTTCAATATATACGGAGATGACTATATAACGGATGTTCTGTAAGTTCAAAAAACAGTTAAATAGATAGATGAAAATTATTTGCATTAACAAAAACTACCCAGGGCTAACCACTGTACCTGAGGTCAAGATGACGGATTGCCCCATATTTTTTTTTAAGCCCGACACCTGCTTGC
>JBBACY010000119.1:0-3024 GCA_041656735.1 Bacteroidales bacterium
GTAACAAGGTAGCCGTATCGGAAGGTGCGGCTGGATCACCTCCTTTCTAAGGAGCAAAACTCTCACACTATTTTTTTATATAAATTAGGAAGACAAAAAGACTATAAGTCTTTTTTCATTCTAAAGCCTCAAGGAAACTTGGGCAAAGAACCTTGAAAACTAAAAAGCAATATGAAAAAACATAATTCGAAATAAAGAATTAAAATTAGGTCAAGTTATTAAGAGCATAGGGCGAATGCCTTGGCACCAAGAGCCGAAGAAGGACGGGATAAGCACCGAAATGCTCCGGGGAGCAGCAAATATGCATAGATCCGGAGATATCCGAATGGGGAAACCCACTTAGACAAACTCTAAGTACTTACAAGTGAATACATAGCTTGTAAGGGGAATACCAGGGGAACTGAAACATCTAATTACCCTGAGGAAAAGAAAGAAAAATTCGATTTCCTAAGTAGCGGCGAGCGAACGGGAAAGAGCCCAAATCTGGCACTCAATTTTACTAATAAGGAGTGATAGATAGTGTACTATGTATATGTATTGTTGTTAGAAGATAAGACTACCTATATAGGCTATACAAAAGATTTAAAGGCTAGGTACAACCAGCATAGATTAAATCAAGTACAGTCAACAAAAGGAAGAAATCCGGAATTAGTTTACTATGAAGCCTTTAAATCCCATAAAGATGCAATGGCAAGAGAAAGTAAAATAAAACAAGGACAGTCAAGAAGACATTTAATTTCAAGAATACAAAACAGTATACATCTTTATGAGTAAAATTGAGTGCCAGAGGTTAGGACAAAACACAAAGATATAAGTTTAGTAGAAGAAGAAGACTGGAAAGTCTCACCGAAGAAGGTGATAGTCCTGTAATTTAAACTAAACTTATACAAGTTTTGCATCCAGAGTACTACGGGACACGAGAAATCCTGTAGGAAGATAGGAGGACCACCTCCTAAGGCTAAATACTCCTTGGTGACCGATAGTGAATAAGTACCGTGAGGGAAAGGTGAAAAGAACCCCGGGAGGGGAGTGAAAAAGAATCTGAAACCCTATGCTTACAAGCAGTGGAAGCACTTTTAATGTGTAACCACGTACTTTTTGTAGAACGGGCCAGCGAGTTATGGTGTATAGCAAGGTTAAGTAATTAAGTTACGAAGCCGTAGGGAAACCAAGTCTTAATAGGGCGAAATAGTTATATGCCGTAGACCCGAAACCGAGTGATCTATCCATGGGCAGAGTGAAGTTGAAGTAAAATTCAATGGAGGCTCGAACCCGTCAATGTTTAAAAATTGTGGGATGACCTGTGGATAGGGGTGAAAAGCCAAACGAACTCGGAGATAGCTGGTTCTCCTCGAAATAGCTTTAGGGCTAGCCTCAAGTAAGAGTGAAATGGAGGTAGAGCACTGATTGGTCTAGGGGCACATAAGTGTTACCAAAACCTATCAAACTCCGAATGCCATAATCATAATACTTGGGAGTCAGACTGTGTGGGATAAGCTTCACAGTCGAAAGGGAAACAACCCAGCCCACCAGCTAAGGTCCCCAAATCCAAATTAAGTGTAAAAGGATGTGATCTTTCCCAGACAACCAGGATGTTGGCTTAGAAGCAGCCACACATTTAAAGAGTGCGTAATAGCTCACTGGTCGAGAGAGTTTGCGCCGAAGATTTCCGGGGCTTAAATTTGGTACCGAAGCTGTGGACAGTACGTTAATCGTACTGTGGTAGAGGAGCATTGTATATGGGTAGAAGCCATACCGAAAGGAGTGGTGGACTATATACAAGAGAGAATGCTGGCATAAGTAGCGAGAGGTGAGTGAGAATCTCACCCGTCGAAAGCCTAAGGATTCCTGAGGAAGGCTCGTCCACTCAGGGTAAGTCGGGACCTAAGCCCAGGCTGAAAAGCGTAGGCGATGGACAACAGGTTATAATTCCTGTACTAGTAAAATGCGTTTGAAAGAAGGGGAGACGCAGGAGGATAAGTTGAGCGCACCGTTGGTCGAGTGCGTCTAAGTAAGTAGGTGGAGAGAATAGGCAAATCCGTTCTCTTAAACAAACACCGAGATACGATGGGGATCGAAAAACAAGTAGAGAAGCAACCGACTCCACACTGCCAAGAAAAGCCTCTATTGAGCATATTTACTACCCGTACCGCAAACCGACACAGGTAGGCGAGGAGAGAATCCTAAGACGAGCGGAAGAACCTTTGTTAAGGAACTCGGCAAAATGACCCCGTAACTTCGGGAGAAGGGGTGCCAGAGAAGGATAGATTGAACAATCGAAAGATCATCTGGCCGCAGTGAATAGGCCCAAGCGACTGTTTACCAAAAACATAAGTCTCTGCTAAGTCGAAAGACGAAGTATAGGGGCTGACACCTGCCCGGTGCTGGAAGGTTAAGGGGAAGAGTTAGCACTTTGGTGCGAAGCTTAGAACTTAAGCCCCAGTAAACGGCGGCCGTAACTATAACGGTCCTAAGGTAGCGAAATTCCTTGTCGGGTAAGTTCCGACCCGCACGAAAGGTGTAACGATTTGGGCACTGTCTCAACAAAGGATCCGGTGAAATTGTAGTATACGTGAAGATGCGTATTACCCGCGACAGGACGGAAAGACCCCGTGGAGCTTTACTGCAGGCTGACATTGGATTTTGGCATTACATGTACAGGATAGGTGGGAGACTAAGAAACTAGGGCGCCAGTCTTAGTGGAGTCAAGCTTGGGATACCACTCTTGTGATGCTGGAATTCTAACCTTGTACCATGAACCTGGTATAGGGACACTGTCAGTTGGGCAGTTTGACTGGGGCGGTCGCCTCCTAAAGAGTAACGGAGGCGCTCAAAGGTTTCCTCAGCACGGTCGGAAATCGTGCGAAGAGTGCAAAGGCAAAAGGAAGCTTAACTGCGACACCAACAAGTGGAGCAGAAACGAAAGTTGGACTTAGTGATCCGGTGGTACCGAGTGGAAGGGCCATCGCTCAACGGATAAAAGCTACCCCGGGGATAACAGGCTTATCTCCCCCAAGAGTCCAC
>JBBACY010000120.1:0-2908 GCA_041656735.1 Bacteroidales bacterium
AATTTGGCACTGCTCAAGCGAGGGAGGGCGAGAACTTTACTGATTCAAGGAAAGGCATAGAAACCTACTTTACAAAGCCTTTTCCCATTTTGGTAATTGTTGCCAACTAATAAATATGCCTACTGCAAAACGGCAAAATTTCAATACCCGTGAAAATTATTGTATCATAAATGCTAGGAGTTACATTCGGTGCAATTACCATTTGCTCGAGATTTTAGATAATGTAAGTAATCTTCCTTTTTATTTAAATTCTGGAGCCAATCGCTATCCTTAAAATCTATTTTTTTTGTATTTGCACCATTGATAAGATCAATAATACGCCGACTGTTACTGCTAAGTAATTGTTGGGCTTTTTTATGCATTCTTTTTTGGTAAATAGCGTACAAAGGCTCGTAGTATCCGTTTTCTGTAACGGGTACAACAATATCATAATCACTGGCTAGGCTTATCATACTACGAATAAGCATAATATTCATCTCAGGAATATCACCTGCCGTAATAAAATTCACGTCGTTTGAGGAAGCCAAAAGGCATGAGTATATGCCCATGAGTGGGCCCTTGTCTCTTTCTAAATCAGGAACAACCTTTAGGCCTGTAAAAGCGAACCGTTGTGGATCGTTTGCACCAATAATTAGCTCGTCAAAATGCCCTTGAAGCTGGTTAATAATATGCTGAATAAGGGGTATACCGTTAATGGGTAAAAGGTATTTATCTTCGCCCATTCGCAAACTTTTTCCACCAGCTAAAATTATGGCTGTGGCTTTTTCTCGAACAATCAATTCTTTGTTTTTGTCAAGCACTCTATCCAAATTAAAGCCCTAATTCATACTAGTTCCTCTAACCAATCGGCACAACTCTCTTTCTTAATATTGCAATAAACAACTAACTATAAGTAGTTTATGAGATTGAGGGTTTTGATAGATTTTGAAAATCATTACCTGATGGATTTTGGAATATCCTAAGTTCAAACTGCGGAACGCTGGCTAACACATGGTCGAAAAGATCGGCCTGAACTCCCTCATAAATTACCCATGCTTTTTCGGCAGAAAAACAGTATATCTCAACAGGAATACCCTTTTCAGTGGGTTGAAGCTGCCTAACCATTTGAGTTGCTTCGGAGTTGATACTTGGATTCATTTTTAGGTACGACTGTAAATATTGCCTAAAAACTCCAAGATTTGTCATCCTCCTTCCGTTGATTGGCAAACTTGTATCAAACCCCATCTTCTTATTAAACTCCTCTATTTCCTTGGTACGCTGTTCAATATAATCCTTAATCAGGTGAATTCGCTTAAGTTTTTCCAACAGTTCAGGAGAGCAGAATTTCACACTGCTCATATCAATATATACCGATCGCTTAATCCTCCGCCCATTGGATTCCTCCATCCCCTTCCAGTTGGTAATACTCTCCGACACAAGGGCATAGGTTGGGAAAGTGCTAATTGTTCTGTCCCAATTTTGAACCTTCACAGTATTCAGCGTTATTTCTAGCACTGCACCATCGGCACCACGACTGGGCATCTCAATCCAATCGCCCGGTTTAACCATATTGTTTGCCGACACCTGAACCGAGGCTACCAAACCCAAAATTGTATCTTTAAAAACCAGCATCAAAATAGCAGCCGAAGCTCCCATTCCATAAAGCAGCTTTGCAGGGCTTTTATTAATTAAAATTGAAATAATAACAATACCACCTAGCGTGTACAATATTATTTTTACTAATTGTACATACCCATTAATAGGTCTGGTTTTAGATACCTCGAGCGTTAAATAAATATCGTGCAATGCGCTTAGTAACGAACTTATTACAAGCATCCACACAGTAGCGATGTATATATAGGTGAATTTTTCGATTATATCTGTAAGAGATGGATTGTAATCGTATAGGGCAATTCCGATAGTAAACTGAATTACCAATGCGGGTGCAAGGTGCGAGAGCTTATGGAAAACCCTTCTTTGTATCAAAAAATCGTCCCAAGTGTTTTTAGTATGCTTAGTAATGGCTGTTAGCCCTACAACTATTATTTTTTTAGCAATAAAGTTTGCTATAATCGAGAGAAGAATTATGGCTAAAACTGATGATGCAACCTTAGCAAACTGGGCTAAATCGACACTTAACCCCAGGCCTTGAAGCCAAAACTCGTAATTCTCCAAAAACTCATATGTTTTTACTACTTTCTCTTCCATATCCTTTTTTTAATTTTCGGTAAGTAATTTACAAAATTAGTAAAAGTTAAGCTTTACACAAGGGGATAGTTTGACATTGAATTGGGTACTTTAGAGTCGCATCTACCTAAAGTCAATGCAAAATATTTTACCTACATTTGCGAAAAGGATTTGCTTATGATACGATACATTGCCCCTTCGCTTCTATCGGCCGACTTTAACAATTTGGGTCGAGACATTGAAATGGTTAACCAAAGCGAGGCCGATTGGTTTCACCTTGACATAATGGATGGAGTATTCGTTCCGAATATGTCATACGGTTTCCCCGTGGTTGAACATATTGCCAAACTAGCAAAAAAACCGCTGGATGTTCACCTAATGATTATTGACCCTGACCGATACCTCGAAAGGTTTAGAGATGCTGGGGCAAATATACTTACGGTACATTGGGAAGCCTGCAAACACCTGCACCGAACAGTTGCCGAGATAAAAAGACTGGGTATGAAAGCGGGCGTTTCGTTAAATCCGCATACCCCCGTTGAATTTTTGAGCGATATTCTCCCCGAGCTAGATTTGGTTCTGATTATGAGCGTAAATCCAGGGTTTGGAGGACAACGTTTTATTGAGAATAGCATATCAAAAATTATACGACTAAGAGAAATGATTAACAAGGCTGGATGTAGCACGTTAATTGAGGTTGATGGCGGAGTTGGACTTAACAATGCAGCCAAGCTATACCAAG
>JBBACY010000121.1:0-2852 GCA_041656735.1 Bacteroidales bacterium
CTGGATATTGAAATTTGATGGAATGGAGGGTGGTATGATAAAGGATAACCCAACCGGTATTGGCAGGATTGAGTATGCGTACCACAAAATGGCTGTTGATTGCGGCATTCAGATGACTGAATGCCAAATTTTGCATGAAAATGATAAAGCGCATTTTATGACCAAACGCTTTGATAGAAGTGACAATGGTGATAAATTCCATACCCAGACATTTTGTGCTATGGCTCATTACGACAGAGATGACAGGTACTCCTACGAACAACTCTTCCGGATAATGCGCCAATTGCACCTTTCTTATTCAGATATGGAACAGATGTACCGGCGCATGGTGTTTAATGTGATTGCCTTCAACCACGATGATCATACCAAAAACCACTCATTTATCATGAATCGGGAGGGAGAATGGTCGTTGGCACCTGCCTACGATCTATGTTATTCCTATTCGCCGTCCGGTAAATGGACAAATCAACACCAACTGTCTTTGAATGGTAAGCGTGATAATTTTACGCAAGATGATTTGATTACCGTAGGTAAAAAAACGGATATACGGAACGTTACAGATATAATTGAACACATAACCGGAGTGGTTGCTCAATGGACAACATACGCAAAAATGGCGGATGTCAATAAAGATCACAGCAAACAAATTGAGGATACGTTGCAGAAAAGCTTTGTAAAGTGATTCTGGGTGAGGAGTTAGGGCAAGAGCTACAGCAAGAGTTGCACCCATATTTTCTAGTGTGTTACTGGTGCCAGATCTGATCTGGGCACTTCAACAATGCTTGCAAATATGGAATTGGATTCCATATTTGCAAGGAATTAAGATTTTTTAGTATCTTTGTGCATGATTCATAGAGAAATTGGAAATGTATTGGTGAAAATGGCAGAGAAAATGCCGGTTATTTCTATAACGGGGCCTCGGCAATCCGGTAAAACCACCTTGGCTAGGATGTGTTTTCCGGAATACAACTATGTTAATCTGGAAAATCCTGATATGTACGAGGCGGCCAAGGATGACCCGTGTTTGTTCTTATCACAGTTTAAGAAGGGAATAATTATAGATGAAGTTCAGCGATTGCCTTCTCTGTTTTCGTATATTCAAACAATAAGTGATGAGCGAAATAGGCCCGGTGAGTTTATATTGACAGGTTCTGAAAACTTTTTGTTGTCTGAAAAAATATCTCAGAGTTTGGCCGGTCGGGTATTTGTATCGCATCTGCTGCCTTTGAGCATTAGTGAACTGGAAAGAGCCGATTTAGTGAAGACGGAAGATATGGATGCTACTTTATTTCACGGGTTTTATCCGCGTATTCATAAGATGAATATAGAACCGGAGATGTTTTTTCCTTCGTATATTCACACTTATGTTGAGCGTGATGTACGACAGATAGTAAATGTGTCGAATCTTTTTCTCTTTCAGAAATTTCTACGAATTGCAGCAGGACGAGTAGGGCAATTGATCAATTATAATAATATAGCAAACGAAGTAGGTGTTGATTTAAAAACAATAAAATCATGGTTTTCAATCTTGGAGAGTAGTTTTATTGTGTTTTTTCTGCCTCCACATTTTGAGAATTTCTCAAAACGGATTATAAAAACTCCTAAGCTATATTTTCACGATATAGGGTTGGTATGCAGCTTGCTTGGAATACGTAAAAAAGAAGAATTGACCGGCCATTGGAGTAAAGGAGCATTGTTTGAAAATATGATAATTGCCGATCTTATGAAAGGCTTCCTAAACCAGGGCAAAAGACCTTCTCTCTATTTTTGGCGAGATTCTGCCGGCAATGAAATAGATTGCTTGATTGATACGGGAAGCGAAATAAAATGTGTAGAAATAAAATCAGGCACTACTATTTCTTCCGATTTTTTTAAAGGACTTAAATATTACCGTAAATTAAACTCGAAGGCTGCTCCTTTTCTAATTTACGGAGGTGTCGCAAATAGTATTCGGAGTAATGCAACAATCTTTGGTTGGAGGAATGCGGTAGAGAGTTTGTTGAAGGAGGTGTAATAACTAGCAATATAGTTATGAGCAGTACCAATGAAAAGAGGTTTGTAAATCCACTCTTGAAGAGCAGTTTTCGCCTAAGATTTCAGATGTATTTAAGATGAGGCGGGAGGGGGAGGTGGCACGAATATGGTGCACATCGGCAAAACGCCAAAATAAATTTGGTGGGTATCGGCATTTTGCGGAAAAACATTTATTTTGAGTATGAAAGAATATATTGATTCTATATTGGATGATTGGTTGTATCAACCGCATATCATGGAACTGATTGAGCATAAAACCTTTTTGGAGGGCGGCCCAATTGTTTTGAAGCGTATAGACGATGAGGACTATATGCAGATTCCTCTGTTCAGGCAGGTTTCCTACCTGTGCGAAGCCGTAAGGGCAGCGAAAACACTCAAACTCACAGCTATAGGCAACCTTCCGAGGGCCGTGGTACATGAGATTTATAAAATCGGCATTCGGGATCAATATTTTGAGAAAAATATGGCACGGCTGCGGAAGGAAACCGATTGGTACACAGTGCCTTTGACCAGGCTTTTGGCAGAAATGGGCGGACTTATTAAAAAGCGAGGCAATGCTTTAACTCTTACTAGAGAGGGTGAGAGGGTGCTGAAAAACAGGCATTTACTGTTAAAAAATATCTTGGTTACCTTTGGATACAAACTCAGTTGGGCGTATTTTGATTTATTTGAAGATCGTGCGCTTGGGCAACGGGGCTTTGGCCTTTCCCTGCTTTTGATGGCAGATTACGGCAACCAGCCCAGAGACAGCCGCTTTTACTCGGAAAGATACTTTTATCACAACTCTCGTGGGAGTCGCGGCAAGTACGCACAGTATT
>JBBACY010000122.1:0-2807 GCA_041656735.1 Bacteroidales bacterium
AGGCCGTTCCTTGGGCATCGTCGTGCCATACAGGTATATCGCACTCCTCACGGAGTACATCAAGCACTTTAAAACAGTTGGGTTGCGAAATATCTTCGAGATTAACCGCACCAAAGCTGTGCTGGCACATTTTTACGAAGTCGATAATTTTCTCGGGATCGTTTTCCCCATCCTTGTTCTTGCTGTCAATACACAGAGCCACAGCATCAATACCTCCTAGGTATTTCATTAAAAAAGCTTTGCCTTCCATAACACCAAGCCCACCCGGAGGGGTACAGTCGCCATCGCCCAAAACACGGGTCGAATCGCTTACAACAGCAACTAGGTTGCCTCGGTTTGATAGATCGAATGAGGTGTCGTTATTATCGCGGATATTAGTTGACACTTTTGAAACGCCCGGCGTGTACCATACATTAAACCAGTTAAAACCGGGCACGGGTACCTTTGGAACCACCTGTATTTTTCCGCTGTAATGCTTATGAGTAAGTTCTGACAAGCGTTTTAAAAAGGTTGTTTTACCTTTTGATACTTGTTCTTGTGTCCAATTGTCGGGAAAAATTTCTCCCAAATTATCGAGTTTTAAGCTAATACGCTCCATTGCTTATTTTTGATTGGTTGGCTGTTGTTTTTATAATTTCTACAAATTACAAAAAAAAGTTTCTATGCACGAAGTAAAAAAGCATAAAACTATATAAACTGCTTTGTACTTACTAGAGAACTTACTAAAATTAGTGAAATTATTGGTAATTACTGGGTTTGTAAGGGTAGAACAAAAAATAATTTAAAATATAGGCTTGTAAATCAGTGTATAATAAATATTTGGTGATTTTTTTGTGAAAATTATGTCAACAAAATTAATAGTTCTCTGTTTACTTATAATAAAAGATAATACAAACTAAAAAAGATACTACTATGATTTCAACAATTAAAGTAAGTTCAAAAATGGGCGCTGGCTTCAGAACAGAAGTACAATGCTCGCATCCGTTTATAATTGATCAACCAAAAGCTTCGGGTGGTACAGATGAGGGACCAAATCCTCTTGAGGTTTATTTGACATCACTTGCTGGGTGTATTTCTGCCTTGGCGCGGATTATTGCTATGCAACGCAATATTAACCTCAAAGGAGTTGAGGTTATTGTAGAAGGTGATATCGATAAGGGTTTCCTAATGGGGCAGACTAAAGATGGTAGGGCTGGCTTCACAGCGGTACGTACATGCGTTAAGATTGATGCAGATATGAAAGAGGAGGAGAAGAACTCATACCTTGAAGAGATTGAGCATCGTTGTCCTATTTCTGACAACATGGCTAACAAGTCAACAGTGGAAATAGAGATTTGTGATCTTGAAAAATTTAAGTAGGCATTGTCATTCATTAAAACTTGTATAAAAGGGAAACCCTAAGGGCTTTCCCTTTTTTTGCTAATGTAATATTGGTTTTTTACATTATCTTGTTCCATATCATTGTATTAAATTCTTTCCTAAGCATCATTATTTATACCTTTGTGCGTTAAAAATTTTGCGCATTTGGAAGCACACCATAACAATATAATGCTACTTGCCGATGCACCCATACGAAAGGTGCTTTGGAAGTTCTTTTTACCTGCCTTTACTGGTGTGGTGGCAAATTCGCTTTATAATATAGTTGACCGTATTTTTGTTGGACAAGGCGTTGGAGCCCTTGCATTAACAGGACTTAGTGTTGTTTTTCCCATTATGGTTATTATGATGGCCTTTGGGATGCTTATTGGCATTGGGGCAGGGGTTCGCATATCTATTCATTTGGGAAAGAAACAGTACAATTTAGCTGAGCGCGTTTTGGGTAATGCTTTTATTCTGCTCATAATTGTATCTGTAGTAATGTCGGGAGTAGGGTTTTTGATTAAAGACCCAATGCTAAGAATGTTCGGCGCAGGCCCCGATACCATTGATTATGCTAACCAGTATCTAAACATTATTCTACTGGGTGTGCCATTCAATATGATAGGTTTTTCTTTAAACAATTTAATTCGTTCCGAGGGAAATGCTAAAATTGCCATGCACTCAATGCTCATTAGTGCAGGGATAAATATTGCACTTGACCCAATTTTCATTTTCGCTCTTGGTATGGGCGTTAAAGGGGCTGCTATTGCAACTATCATTTCACAGTTTATACTTTGTATATGGGTAATTCGGCATTTTTTATCAACAAATTCTATTGTAAAGTTAAAGGCCAAATATTTTTCAATTAAGTGGGGTGTTGTTCTATCAATTATTACAATTGGCTTTTCACCGTTCTCAATGCAGTTTGCAGCAAGTTTTGTTCATGGATTATTTAATGTACAGTTAATTAAGTACGGTGGCGATTTGGCAGTGGGCGCCATGGGTATTATAAATAGTATAGCCATGCTAGTTGTAATGACCATAATTGCCATTAATATGGCATCGCAGCCCATATATGGTTTTAATTACGGAGCGGGCAATTTTGTTCGGGTAAAACAAACTCTGTTTCTTAGTTTAAAAGCCGCTATAATAATTTCCATTGGTGGATTTCTGGTAATGGAACTATTTCCAGGTTTTTTTATAAAGATTTTTAACTCTTCGGATGCTGAACTACTTAGAATTGGCAAGAGAGGGTTGCGTATTTATATGATGGCATTGCCGATAGTTGGATTTCAGATAATTGCCGGAAATTTCTTTCAATCAACTGGAAAGGCTTTAATATCGGCTTTCATTTCATTGCTTCGGCAGGTAATTGTTTTAATACCAATTCTATTGATTTTCCCAACTTTTTGGGGAATAACCGGCGTTTGGGTTTCGGCACCAATTTC
>JBBACY010000123.1:0-2784 GCA_041656735.1 Bacteroidales bacterium
ATCGCACAACCCAAAACGTAGAACGTGAAACCCCAAAACAATCTGTGTTAATCTGTGGAATCTGTGGACAAAAACAGTGAGCAGGAAGTTGCGGGTTACGGGTTGCTGGTTAAGAGTTTGCACACCCGAATAGTCGATGCAAAACGCAAAACGCCGAACTTAAAACATAGAACGTGAAACCACAAAACAATCTGTGTTAATCTGTGTAATCCGTGGACAAAAAAAACAGTGAGCAGTATTCCCGTCATAGAGAGAAGCGTACTTTGCGACGAAGCGATCTTTTTATGAGTGAAAAATTCATATAAGGGGAAAGTTGAACGTGTGGGTGCCCGAGTGTACTCCGAGAAACTCCAATAGCCAAAAGCCAAAACTAAAGTTGGTACAAAATTTGATAGTTTAAACTTAACTTCCTACTTTTGAACTGTGGCGAAGAAATAAATTAAATCTAATCTGTTGATTATTGAATCAAAAAGTTTAGATTTGTATTATCCAACAAAAAACTCTACAAAATGGGTTTATTTACAGTTAATGAAACTTGGGTTCGTGGAATTATAAAAAAATTCTCACATCGTTTCGTACCAAGTTGGTACGTTTTTGCCTTTGATGTACTCGTTGTTTTCATCGCCTATTTCATTGCCTACACCATAAGGCTTAATTTTAACGTGGTGCTTTTAGATTTTTCTAGCCTTTCGGTTCATGCAATTATCATAACATATCTCTACTCTGTTAGTTTTATAATTTTCAGATCGTACTCAGGCATAATACGGCACACCGGTTTTACCGACACCCTAAAAATTCTTCAGGCAAACGGTGCAGCTTTCATAGTTATAGTTCTAGTATCATTAGGTTTTAAGTTAACAAATAGTGAATTAGCAAACGAGGTGTCGTTTGGGGTTCTGGTAATACACTTCCTGCTTGCATACTTCCTAATGATGGGCGCACGGATAATTGTTAAAACAATATATCATGCTTTTGCTGGTTCTCGAAAAAGAGATAATAAAACAGTTTTAATATACGGCGCAGGATCATCCGGTATTCTTACACGAAATGCAATACTTCAAGATGTATATATTTCATACAATATAGCAGCATTTATTGATGAGAACCATGGAAAAGTTGGTAAGATGCTCGAAGGTGTTCGCATCCTTCCTCCCGAACAGGGGTTAAACGCTGAGTACATCAGTAGAGTTGGCGTTGATCAACTAATTATTTCTATTCAGAACATTAGCAAAGACAAGCAACGCTCCATAGTTGAAGAGGCGCTTGAGTTAAACCTTGAGGTAAAGGTTGTACCAGCCATTGAAAAATGGATTAACGGACAGCTAAGTTCGGAGCAAATTCGTAAGGTTAAAATTGAAGATCTGTTGCAACGCGAGCCCATAAAAATGGACAGCAGCAATGTATCTAGGTACATATATGGTAAATCGGTACTAATTACAGGAGCTGCAGGGTCAATTGGGTCGGGGCTTGTAAGGCAAATTCTTACCTATAGGCCAGCTAAGTTAATTCTTCTCGATCAGGCCGAGTCGGAAATTTATGACTTACAAACCGAAATAAATAATTCCGAAGCCTTAGTGCCTTATAGCCACTTAGCCGAATACGTTATTGCCAACATAAAAGATAAATTCCGTATTAACCAAATATTTGATCGTTATAAACCCGACATCATTTTCCATGCCGCAGCATACAAGCATGTTCCCTTAATGGAGAACAATCCGTATGAAGCGTTGCTGGTTAACGTTTTTGGCACGCGAACTTTAGCCGATTTAGCAGTAAAGCATAAAGTTAAAAAATTCGTGATGATTTCAACCGACAAGGCCGTTAACCCAACCAACGTAATGGGTGCATCAAAACGAATTGCCGAAATATACACGCAGGCTTCGAGCAATGGCGAAACCCAATTTATAACAACACGTTTCGGCAATGTTTTAGATTCAAATGGCTCGGTAGTGCCTCTTTTCCGCAAGCAGATAGAGAATGGAGGCCCCGTAACTGTAACACACAAAGAAATTACTCGCTTCTTTATGACCATACCCGAAGCATGTAACTTGGTTCTCGAAGCAGGAGCCATGGGTAACGGTGGTGAAATATTTGTATTTGATATGGGACAGCCTGTGAAAATTTACGATTTAGCATGTAAAATGATTAAACTTTCAGGCTTGGAACTTAACAAACAAATAAAGATTAAAGAAATTGGGCTTCGTCCAGGAGAAAAACTATTCGAAGAGCTTCTGAACAACCAAGAAAACACCCTGCCCACATATCATCCAAAAATATTAAAGGCTAAGGTAAGGGATTACAACAAAGAGTTTATCGACAAAAGTTTCGACGACCTAACTCACCTTATAATTGATGCCAATGTATTTGAACTTGTTGCAAAAATGAAGGAAATTGTGCCCGAATACATTAGCAATAATTCCATATACGATGTGCTCGATAAGCAAAAAGTTAGAGGATAAAACAAGTATAATACAATCGAGTAGGAAGGTAGGGATTAATTCCCTACCTGTCCTCTCCCACCACCGTGCGTACCGTTCGGTACACGGCGGTTCTTCAATTTACACCGTAGACCAAACTGTAACGATTCGAGAAGAAGGCATAACCAGAGAGGCATAAACGATCGTTAGTAATAGAACGTTTAAGGATAGGGCTATTGACTGTATGCCAGTAACTTTTCCTCGTATTGGCATATTCCCACGCTTTGGATTTGGGCAAGCCAAGCTTTATAAGATTGCGCAAGCGCGTTCTTACCCGCTTCCATTGCTTCCAAATTACAGCACGTAA
>JBBACY010000124.1:0-2784 GCA_041656735.1 Bacteroidales bacterium
TCCGCCAGCAGGCGGAGAAGCAATCTCATGCCTTCACCCACGCAGCTTCAGCAAAACCCTTTTCCCCTGGTTTTTAATGTTTTGCCAAATAAGTTCTTTCGCCCATGGCCAAAACGCATCATTCCATCTTTGTGGATGGAAATTAAGCATGGCCTGTTTTGGGAATGTCCCATTTTCAATTGCTTTGATGATATTTTTTGTGGTATGGTAACTCAGTTTAAGGAATTCCGGATTGGTAACCGGGTTTTCTTTGGTGGCTTTGTCGCGGACGTTGTAGAGGTGGCCATCCCAGCGGCGACCGGTATCGATAAGATAGAAGGCTTGGTTGAAATTGAGGAAGAAGTAAGGCTCACGAAAAATGGGAAATTGGGAGTAATTCAAAGATTTGACGTTAAGGGGGGGTGTGTGTTGGGGATTCTTAACCTTAATCTAACAATTGTTTAACACCGCACTATGAAACTCGGTTTAGAAATCCTCTGCTTCTTTTTTTGAAGCCCGGGCTAATATGCCTGGTACACTCTCATCCTCTGGATCGAAGCCAACAATAAGTGCATGAGCTAAATTGCCTTCTAAGGGCTTGTAGATGCACGAAAGACCCAAATCATATACAAGTTTTGATAAAATGCTGAATAGAAGGTATTTGGTTTGATCATCTATTGCACAATAAAAACTTGTTAAACGTTTAATATCGACTGACAGCTTGCCATTGTCTTTAGGCCTGGGGACAAAAGCACGGGAAGTTGGCCTCCCGGTCTTTTTGTCTATGTAGCGCTTGTCGTGCCGGTAAATCCTTCTTAGCAGGATTTCGTCGGCTGAAATTTGATCACCTTGTTGCATCTGCTATTAACCATTCAACTAATTCCGTTAATAAACCAGGGATATAGACAGCCTGACTTTGGAATTCATTGTTAGAAAATAAAACATACTTGGATTTGTTGCTATAAAATATAAACTCGATTTCCTTGCGGCCTAACTTTAGTTGAATCATCACTTCTCCGTTTGGGCCTGGTGAGCTTAGGTAAACATCAATATCATATTTATTGATGTCGTGAATAAAGGATATCGCCTGTTCCATCGCATCCCGGCTAATGGGAGCAGCTTCATAACCATCCCAATTATCACTAAGGTGGATAAAGGATTTGATATTGGCAATTTCCTCACGATTTGCACGTGAAATGCTATTAGCATCGCGCACAGTGATGGCCGTAACGCAGCTAAACAAGCTGCTTGAACCCATGCTGTATGCCTTGTTAGTTTGCAGGTACCAACTTGTATCAGGCATTTCCACTTTATTTTTTCTCAGTAAACTTTGCATAAAAATCTTTTGTTACAAATGTTTTGAAATGTCTGCTGGCAGTTTCATGGGCATTATCAAGCCATGAAAACAACTGATCTTTTGTTAATTTGTCCTCACGATAAACTGTTGATTGCCATATAATAGCAGGTTTATTGGCCGGACTGTAGCCCGTGGAAAGAGTCGTCTCCAGAAAGTCTGCATTTTCAAGCCTAAAGGTCTGGCTCAGGTTAATGTTTTCGGGGCTATCATTGTCAAGGAAATTATTAACAAGCTTTAAATTAAAATTTTTGTTAATGAAATCGATCCTATTTTCGTCACCTGTTTCATAGGCATCAATGTACTTTAACTTTATTGTTTTAAAAGTCAGTTCTTTTTGATAAGCTTTCATCAAAAGTTTAATCACCTCGTGAATTAGTTTTTTATAGTTTTTCCAGGTATAGTTAGCCTCAACATCGTTCACTACCAATAAACCATGGCCTATTTGCAGCACCGGCCATACATTTTCGGCTTTCCAAAATTGGTGAACCGGAACCGGGTATGCCCTGAAGGGTGCGTTATTAAAGGGTGTTTTTTTTCTAAAAGGAAATTTATCTTTAGTAAGGTCAGCAAAAACTCCCTGGGCAAAATCAAAATCCTCATCATGCGGGAAGCCTTGTTCATCACTTCCCAGCTCCCACAACAGCTCGAAAACAACCTCTTGCAAGGGTGCGTTTGGCAATTTTTCCTGATGTAGATTAGTGTTCATACTTTTTATACTACGACAAAGCTAACGCAAAAATTCATTTTCAAGCACTTTTCACTAAGGGATTTAACAAATCTTTTGAACCATTACTTATCGATCGTAAATCTTTGGTATCTTATGTACCACTTTAATTACCTCGGTGATGTCTATTCTGTTGATCCAAATATTAACAAAAACCTAAATTGGTAGAAACATCAAGTATTATAATAGTTATTTCCTGATTGTTAATAGAATTCCTTTCCCCTGATTCTTCATCCCGAATCGCAAGCTCTCGGGACTTTACCATAAACCAAAAGTCGTGTTTCTCCTTTACCTCGACCTTCTAACAAGCACCCTTTTCACTTGATTCTTTGCGTTCTGCCACACCAGCTCCTTCACCCACGGAATAAAAGCATCATTCCAACGCTGAGGATGAAAGTTAAGCATAACCTGTTTTGGAAATACGCCTTGATTAACTGCCTCTATGATATCCTGTGTAGAATGGTAGTGCATCTTTAGAAAGCCCGGATTGGTTACAGGGTTTTCCTTTGTGGCCTTATCCCTAACATTGTAGAGGTGACCGTCCCATCGGCGGCCGGTGTCTGTAATGTAATATAATTGGTTGAAATTGATATCGAAATAAGGCTCTGCAATGATGCCCAGCTTTTTGTAGTCGTATTTTTTCCAGATTTCACGGTTGTCGTGGGGCGACATGGGGCTGCCATGCATGGAGATGGTTTTGACCGGCGTGAACTTTCGGAATTTC
>JBBACY010000125.1:0-2768 GCA_041656735.1 Bacteroidales bacterium
GATGAAAATCACCTCTACGGTTGAAGGCCGTGAACGTTTTCCGGTACGGGTGCGCTACCCGCGCGAACTTAGGGACGACCCCGAAACGCTGGGCGAAATTCTGATTCCAACACCAACCGGAGCTCAGATTCCTATCTCCCAAATTGTCGATTTCGAGTACGTTAGGGGACCGCAGGCTATTAAAAGTGAGGAGACATTCTTGGTGGGTTACGTTTTATTCGACAAGCGGGAGGGTTTTTCAGAAGTAACCGTGGTCAACGATGCACGGGTTGCGATACAAGCCCGTATCGATTCCGGCGATTTAAACGTACCTGCCGGAGTGAGTTACAAGTTCTCGGGAAGTTACGAAAATCAGGTGCGTGCTGAAAAGCGTCTCTCCATAATTGTACCGTTGGTTTTGTTTATTGTGTTTCTGATTCTCTACTTCCAGTTTAAGTCAGTCTCCACTTCGCTGATGGTTTTTTCAGGCATTGCAATGGCTTTTAGCGGAGGTTTTATGATGATATGGCTCTACGGGCAGGGCTGGTTTGTGGATTTTTCCATCTTTGGCACCAACATGCGGGAGCTGTTCCAAATGCACACAATAAATCTGAGCGTGGCAGTTTGGGTCGGCTTTATCGCCCTCTTCGGCATAGCTACCGATGACGGTGTTTTAATGGCTACTTACTTGGATCAAAGCTTCGCCCGAAATAAAGCCGATAACCTGAAAGGAATACGGGCGGCTGTGGTGGAAGCGGGCTACCGTAGAATCCGGCCTGCCGCAATGACCTCGGCAACAACCATCATCGCGCTGCTACCCATCCTTACCTCTACCGGACGGGGTGCAGACATCATGATTCCTATGGCAATTCCGGCTTTTGGAGGGATGATTTTTGCAGCAATCACCTATTTTATCGTGCCGGTGCTTTATAGCTGGAGGGAAGAGGGGAAGATTGGGAAGGAAAAATAAAGAAAATACAATGGAAATATTTTGATAATAAGTTGAAATATGGAGATCCCAATCATTAGGTTGATTTTATTTAACTTAAGGAGATCTTCTATAACTTAAAATTTCTAAAAAATGAAGACGTCTAAATTTATTCCGCTTAAAGGTCTGGTTGTTTATCAAATGGCTCGACAACTATCAACCATTGCATGGAACATCTTTTCCAATCTAACTTTTGAACAAAAGAAAATAATTGGAGATCAGTTTCTAAGGGCAACAGATTCTATTGGTGCCAACATAGCTGAAGGATACGCTAGATTTCATTATCTGGAAAAGATACGTTTCTATCATTTTTCCCGGGGTTCTTTATCTGAAGCAATTCAGCATTGGGCTGAATTAATGCTGGAACGAAAAATAATTGATGTGGCAACTTTTGACGAGCTAAAACAAATACATGATTCTCTGGAAATAAAATTAAACAATTTTATTTCGGTAACTTATAAAAATGCACAAAACAAATGAAAACGCTATATCTCAACCTATTTCTATTTATTTCCCTGATCTCAGGTTACGAGGGGAATGCCCAGTCTTTGCAAGATTATTTTAAAATAGCTTCTCAAAACAACCCCGGTCTGCAAGCCAAATTCAAGGAGTTTGAAGCAGCCATGCAAAAAGTGCCGCAGGTGAGTTCCCTTCTCGATCCCACTTTTTCGTTCGGCTATTTTATTCCGAAAATGGGCTCGCAACGGGCAACACTGTCTGTCAGTCAGATGTTTCCCTGGTTTGGGACTTTGGAAGCGCAGGGCGATGCCGCGGCTTTAATGGCAGAAGCTAAATACCAGGCGTTTTTAGATGCCCGGAATCAACTGTTTTTTCAAGTTTCAGCCGCATTCTATCCTCTCTTCGAGTTGAACCGCTGGCAGCGGATTGAGCGGGAAAACATCGAAATTCTGGAAGCTTACAAATCCGTTGCCAACACAAAATTCAAAAACGGGATGGCTCCCATGGTCGATGTTTTACGCGTGGATATTATGCTGAAAGACGCCGCGACTAATCTCGAAATCCTCAACCAGAAAGAAAAACCTCTGGTTGCCACTTTCAACAAACTGCTTAACAGAGACGAAAGTGCAGAAGTTGAAATTGCCGATTCCCTGAAAATTGAATTCGTGGAGAACAAAATCCGGAAGGATTCTCTGCTGGCGGAAAACCCACTTTTAGATGCGCTTGAATTGAAAGTGCAGGCAAGCAAGGCAAGCGAAATAGCAGCGCAAAAACAAGGCTTGCCCAAATTGGGTGTTGGTCTGGAATATATGTTCATGGACAAAAACTCCAACGGCGGTATGACCGACAACGGAAAAGATGTGCTGATGCCAATGGTTTCAGTGAGCATTCCCATTTTCAGGAAGAAATACAAAGCGGCCGAAAAAGAGGCGCAACTGATGCAGGAAAGTTACTCTCTGCAAAAAGAGGAAACCGCAAATCTGCTTATCTCTAATTACGAAACAACCTGGTTCGAACTCCAGCGCCAACAACAATTGATTGAACTATACGACCAGCAAACGCGGGTATCGAAGCAGGCACTTAATCTCTTGTTTAGTGCCTACAGCAATTCGGGAGAGCAATTTGAGGAAGTTTTGCGCATGCAACAACAACTGCTGAAATACGAACAAATGAAAGCCACTGCAGAAGTACAATATCAGATTGAGATGGCTAAGTTGAAATATATTATGGCTTATGAGTATTGATGTGGTGATGTGGTGATGTGCTGATTTGATGATGTGGTGATGTGAAAAATTAAGATGAACACGAAAAAATAATAATAATGAAGGAACGTAAAAATGAG
>JBBACY010000126.1:0-2640 GCA_041656735.1 Bacteroidales bacterium
AGGTTGAACTAGGTAAGATAGCGGAGCTACTCTACAGCTTTAAAGAAAGCCGTGAGAATTTATTCGTACCTAATTTGGCAGATCCTTTTGTAAAGAAGCTTTATTCAACATTTCTGAGCTACATACCAACTGATGCTTTCTCTTACCCTCTAACCATGCATACAGACCAGCGCGGTTCATTTACAGAGTTTTTGAAAAGCCCGGAACGAGGCCAGGTTTCTGTGAATATTTCCAAGCCGGGGATTACCAAGGGGGAGCACTGGCATCATACCAAGAACGAGAAATTTTTGGTAGTAAGTGGCAAAGGTGTTATCAGGTTTAGAAAGATTATAGATGAAGGAGAAATACTAGAATATTTTGTTTCCGGTGATAAATTAGAGGTTGTAGATATACCCGTTGGATATACCCACAATATAGAAAACCTGGGTAACACAGACATGGTTACCATAATGTGGGCCAATGAATCGTTTGACCCCACCAACCCGGATACGTATTTTGAAAAAGTAAAAATATGAAGAAATTAAAAGTGATGACCGTAGTCGGTACGCGTCCCGAGATTATCCGTCTTGCTTGTGTATTGCAGAAGCTGGATACATCGGAAGCTATTGACCACACGTTGGTGCATACCGGTCAGAATTATGACTACGAGTTAAACGAAATATTCTTTGAGGATTTAGGGCTTCGCAAGCCCGATTTCTTTTTAGAAGCGGCAGGTAAGAATGCCACAGAAACAGCAGGGCAGATTCTTATTAAAATTGACTCGGTGCTGGAACAGGTGCAGCCGGATGCCTTCTTGGTCCTGGGCGATACCAATTCTTGTCTCTGTGCCATTGCAGCTAAAAAGCGCCACATTCCGATATTTCACATGGAGGCGGGTAACCGCTGCTTTGATCAAAGGGTCCCGGAAGAAAGCAACCGAAAGATTGTGGACCATATTGCCGATATTAATCTTACCTATAGCAGTATAGCACGTGAATACTTGCTACGTGAAGGCTTACCGGCCGACAGAATTATTAAGACCGGAAGTCCCATGTTTGAGGTACTGACAAAGTACCTGCCGGCCATTGAGAAATCTGATATACTGCACAGGCTCAATCTTAAAAAAGGAGAGTACTTTGTGGTATCGGCCCACAGAGAAGAAAACATCAACAACCCAAAGAACTTCACAGGTTTGATTGAAACATTGAATGTTATTGCTGAAAAATACGGCTACCCGGTCATTGTAAGCACCCATCCACGTACCCGAAAGATGTTAGAAGAAAAAAAAGTAACGGTAAACTCATTGGTTCAATTTTTAAAACCCCTGGGTTTTACCGATTATAATGCGTTGCAAGTAAACTCTTTTGCAGTCCTTTCCGATAGCGGAACCATAAGCGAAGAAAGTTCCATTCTGAACTTCCGCGCACTGAACATCCGGGAAGCCCACGAACGTCCTGAAGCCATGGAAGAAGCCTCGGTCATGATGGTGGGTCTGTGTCCTGAACGGATTTTGCAAGGACTGGCGCAATTACAATACCAAAAGATAGGCACTGAACGCAACTTCCGACAAGTTGCTGATTATAGCATGTCCAATGTGAGCGATAAGGTTGTACGGATAATAGTGAGCTATGTGGACTATGTTAAGAGAGTAGTATGGAGTGAGTAAGATAAAGAAGATATGCACGAAGCTACAATTATAAAGAGGTTCAGAGCTCTTTCTATTCATGACGATTTTATTTTAGGTGCGCGTGGCTACCATATTTATAAATATTGTTTTCAGGATAGAAGACTGAAGAAACTCTATAAAGTAGATGATTATACATATGGATTTCTGGCAAAATTCCCACTTGTAAAACGGTTTTTTAGGGCAGAAATAACCAGATTGTACCATCTCGCAAATGGAGCTGATTTGCTAATTGCTAAAAAGGGAATTTTTAAAAGAGAAAAAGAGAGTAAAATTTTTAAGAAGTGCTTTAATATAACCAAGGGATCAAGACCTTTGAATATATGCATTACACCAGAAAACAAGATCTATTTTGGAGAATATTTTTCTAATGCTGAACAAAATGAGGTTCACATATACAAGTCTGACGACTTTGGTACAAGTTGGGATATAGTTTACACCTTTCCTAAAGGAAGTATCAACCATATACATGGTATTTTTCATGACCCATATACTAATTTTATTTGGGTTGTTACCGGAGATAGAAGGGATGAAATTATAATAGGCTATACAGACAATGAATTTAAAACTTTCAAAAAAATTTTTAGTGGTGGACAGAAATTCAGAACCTGTAACTTGGCTTTCTTTGAGCAACATATTATTTATGCCACAGATTCCCAGTACATAAAAAATAAGATAAAAAAAATTGACAGGGCAACTTTACAGATAGAAGATCTATGTGAAATTAATGGCAGCTGTATTTATGCAGGTCAGGTGGGAGATTTTGTATATTTGTCGTCAACTATTGAGCCTTCTAAGATTAATACTGAAAAGTATTCAAATCTTTATATATCAAAAAACAAAGGGAAAAATTGGCATAAAATAGCTCAGTATAAAAAAGATAGCTGGAATGCATCTGTATTTCAATTTGGGAGCATTCAATTCCCGGAATACATTGTTAGTGAAATTACAGATAGTTTTGTGTTTTCGGGACGGGC
>JBBACY010000127.1:0-2546 GCA_041656735.1 Bacteroidales bacterium
GGGCATGCCCGTGTTGAGGTGGCCTTCGGCGGTTCGGGTGTTTGTGTGTTTGTATCCGGTGGACATGCGGCGTTCGTTTGTAAGCGTCCGGTGAAGCACAGGTGGTTGACGGCGCGCAGGGAACGGGTGTCAGGATTTCAGGGAGGCCTTCCAGCGATCGGGGAGGAGTTGGCGCGGGTCGACGTCGGGTTCGGTGGTGATTCGAAGGAGCGCATCGCGGAGGTAGGCGAAGGGGTCGATGCCGTGGCGTTTGGCGCTCTGGATAAGGGTGTAGTGGATGGCGGCGGCGCGGCCTCCGCGGTCGTTTCCCAGGAAGAGCCAGTTTTTGCGGCCAATAGCGATTCCTCGCAGAGCCTGTTCGGCGGTGTTGTTGTCGATGTCGAGATCGCCGTCGTCGAGGTAGCGGGTGAGCGCGGTCCAGTTGTTCAGCGCGTAGTTCACGGCTTCGCCGATGGGACTCTTGGGTAAGACGCGGGACCGTTCCTCATCAAGCCAGATCTTGAACCCCGTGGCGTCTTCGGTCCCTTCGAAGACCGGTTTGGATTTCTCCTGGCGTAACGCGCGGCGTTCGTCGGCGTCGAGTTTCCTGGCGTCTTTCTCGATGTCGTAGAGCTGGCGAATCCACGCGAGGGCGCGGTGAGCGCGATCGGGGTCGGTCGAGCGCACGTCGTAGAATTTGCGCCGGGCGTGCGCCCAGCACGCGACTTCGATCACGTCGCCGCTGGCATAAATTCCGTCGTACCCACCAAAGGCGTCCGCTTGCAGGTAGCCCTTGTACTTGTCCAGAAATGCCGCCGGGCCGTCGCGTTTGCGGCTGGGCGTGTAGTGGTAGACCGTGTACGGATGCGCGTCGTCTCCCGCGTAGACCCAGAAGCGTCCCGTGAACGGGCCGTCCTTGCCGTCGCCCTGCACGCGCACGGGCGTGTCGTCGGTGTGAATCACCTTCGAGGCGAGCACCTCGCGCTTCATCGCCTCGGCCAGCGGCTCGAGTTTGTCCGCCATCGTGAGCACCCAGCCGCACAGGGTCTTGCGGGAAAGGTCGACGCCGTGGCGCGCCAGCATGAACTCCTGCCGGTACAGCGGCAGGTGGTCGCAGTATTTGCTCGTGAGGATGTGCGCGATGAGCCCCGGCCCCGGCAAACCTTTCGCGATCACCTTGGGGGGCTTTTCCGCCACCGACACGTGCTCCTGGCAGCAGGGGCACGCGTATTTGGGGCGTACGTGTTCGAGGATGAGGAACGACGCCGGCACATACTCGAGCTGTTCGCTCACGTCTTCGCCGATGCGTTTCTTCTCCGCGCCGCACTCGGGGCACAGCTTGTCTTCGGCGGGCACGTCGTGCACGATGCGTTTGCGCGGGAGTTCCTTGGGAAGCGGTTTGCGGCCGTGGCCTTTCTTTGCCGCCGGTTTCACAGAAGCCGCATCGTCTTCGGGAACCGCCTCGGTTTCCTGCGCCGCCGCGACTTCTTCGCCGAACAATACCAGTTGGCCGGGGTCGACGCGTTCCGAGCGCGGACCGTATATCCGCCGCAGCAATACCTCGACCTGCTGTTGGAGTCGCGCCGTGAGCCGCTGCTGTTCCTGAAGGGTGGACGAGAGCTCGCGATTGTGCGCGTCGAGATGCGTAATCAGCGCGTGGCATTGCGCGATATCGTTCGGCAGGTTCGCGGTCACATCGGCGGGTTTCATCGGCGGTGCAGCGTCCTTCCCCAGGTTGCTGCTATAGATACAACCGATCACGCCAAACGTTACACGCGTATTGCCGGTTCGCTTACCGCGCGTAGCGCTTGCGCCGCTTCGCCCGCGTCAGGTCCAGACCCTCGAGCATGCACGCCAGTTCCGCCGCGCTCACCTCCCGGCTCGCCGACGTCCCCTCGGGAAATCTCACCACCCCCGCCTCGAGCCGCTTGTACCACAGCGCGTATCCGTCGCGATCCCAATACAGAATCTTCACCCGGTCGCCCCGCTTGCCGCGAAACACAAACAGATGACCCGACAACGGATCCAGCCGCATCACGTGCTCCGCCTCCGCCGCCAGGCCGTCAAACGAACGCCGCATGTCCACCGGATACAAACACACAAACACCCGAACCGCCGAAGGCCACCTCAACACGGGCATGCCCCCGGCGCACCGCCGCCCTCAAGCGCCGCGACCACACGCGCCAGCGTTTCCGCATCGAACCCCGGATGTACCAGGATGCGCCGCGGCGTATCGCACACCACCTCGAGCAGCGCCTCCGGCGAAGCCGTCAACCGCACCTCCGCGAACGCGGGGCCCTGTTCCCGCGCCGCGCGACGCGCATCACGGCGCTGGAGCTCCCGTTTCCAGAAATGAAACCCCGGCTCCGAAATCCCCTGCCCACGGCAATACCCCCGAATCGAGTCCCCGCTTGCACGCCACCGTTCCACATGCCCCCGCCAAAATGCCTCCCGACTCATTTCCGCCATCGCACCTCTCCTCCGTCTCGTGCCACGGCGGGATTGTCTCAATAAATGGGAAAACGCGGAAGATGCACTTCACCGGACGATTACCATCTTCCTGGTCC
>JBBACY010000128.1:0-2508 GCA_041656735.1 Bacteroidales bacterium
TGAGAAGGGTTTTTGGGCCGTCCGTCGCAATTAAGCCTAACTCAAATATAGCAATACCCACTAGTATTTCAACCATACAGAAAAATGTTTATTTACCAATCGGCTATTATAGTTTGTGGCGAACAACTCTCCCCCGCCTCTTTTAGCCATATTTTTAACCAGTCACCTACACTAAGGTAAAACAATATTCTTTAATCACACGTTACTTCATAAAAAACTATGGGTAAGAAATACGCATTACGAGTACACAAGCTAGATACCAATGAAATTTTATACTTTTGGGGAAGAACAACAAACCGTTTCGGGGTTATAATACCTGCATAAAAAAACCAATTATGAAATTAAGTAACCTTAAGCTTTCTACATTATTATTTGCCTTTGTGCTAATATGCACAGGCCTATCGGCGCAAATGCCCGAGCTAAGCACCAAGAAAAAAAAGGCAGCCAAACTTTATGAAATATCGATGAAGGCATACGACCGTTATGCCTTTGCTGAGGCAGAGCAAGCACTTATTAAAGCAATTGATATTGATGCCAACTTTATTGAAGCCCATATTTTCCTATCGCAGGTATACCAAACCGTGAATAGAACAGAGAAAGCAATATTTTATGCAGAGAGAGCAATCGCCATTAACCCCAATGTTTTTCCTATGCTTTATTTTAGCCTCGGCACATTGTATTTAGAGTTACCAAACTACGAAAAGGCACAGCAATACCTAGTAAAATTTACCCAATACAAAAATATAAGGAAAAACATTCTCAACCTAGCCCAACTTTATATTAACAACTGCAAATTTGCCATTAACGCACTAAACAACCCTGTACCATTCGCACCTGTTAACCTAGGTCCAAACGTTAATAGTAACCTCGATGAGTACTGGCCTAGCCTGTCGGCCGCTGAAAATACGCTGGTTATAACCGTAAAAAGACCAATAGACCCACCAGAAGAGAATGGCAGGCAGCTATTTCAGGAAGATTTTTACATTACCTATACAGACGAAACAGGCGAATGGCAGCCAGTTGAAGACATTGGCCACCCTATAAACACGCCCCAGTTTAACGAGGGGGCGCAATCGCTCACAGCCGACGGGCAAAAAATGTACTTTACCATTTGTCGTGGATTATGCAACCTATACTATAGCGAGCGCGATGAGCAGGGCAACTGGCAACGGCCAATATCGTTACCAAAAAACATAAACCTGCCCTACTCAAGCGAAAAGCAACCCTCTATTTCGCCCAACGGAAAAACCCTGTATTTTGTTAGCAACCGAACGGATGGATTAGGCAACTTTGATATATGGAGAACACACAAGCTTGACGATAAACAGTGGAGCGACCCTGAAAACCTAGGCGATAGTATTAATACAATATACAACGAGCAATCGCCTTTTATTCATTTTGATAACCGAACGTTATACTTCTCTTCAAACGGAAGGGCTGGTATGGGAAAACTCGATATATTTATGTCGCAAATGGTTGATGACACAACGTGGACAACCCCCAAAAATTTAGGTTACCCAATAAATACGCATCAGGATGAGGATGGGCTAATTGTAAACGCCAAGGGAACTATGGCCTACTACTCCTCGGCTGTGGATACTGCCATGGGCCGCGATATATATAAGTTTGAAATACCTCAAGATATTCGTCCAACCCCAACCTCGTACATTTCCGGAACTATTACCGATGCGCGCACGGGGTGGCCTATAATGGCCAACTTTAGCCTTGTTGATATTGCCAACGACAGCATCATAATGGAGTCGCAGGCATCAAAAAATGGTTCGTTCCTGCTCACCATCCCCACCAACCGTAGCTACGCACTTTTTGCATCGGCACCCGAGTACTTATACCATTCGGAACATTTCGACCTATCGGGCATATTTAGCGCAAACGAACCCTACCGCAAGGATATTGAACTTACCCGCATTCGCATTGGAAGCACAATGGTTATGCGCAACATATTTTTCGATACCGACTCGTACCAACTTAGGGGCGAATCGGAATCGGAGCTTAACAAGCTTACCGAGTTGCTAAACCTAAACCCAACGCTTAAAATTGAAGTGGGCGGGCACACCGACAATGTTGGCAGTGAGAGTTACAACTTCACACTATCTGAAAACCGAGCCAACTCGGTTGCCCAATTTCTTGTAAATAAGGGCGTAAACTCATCACGAATTACTTGGAAAGGGTACGGTTTAACCAAACCCATTGGCAATAATGCCACAGAGGATGGCAGAGCCGAAAACCGTAGAACTGAAATTAGAATTACCGATATATAAACACCCTAGCTAAAACAAAAGGATAACCATAACACTAAGCACTCTGAAAAACTCTAATTTAAGTTCGAAAAATATTGATTTATAGTTTTCGAAACCAGCCTGTTTATGGCTATCAACAACATCAACCATTGTGGCACATCTTTCGAACGGCTAAACACTAACAATCGAAATGTTTTGAACTTTTTTATAGAAGATGCAACCATATCCTCTACATTACGAATTTGGAACG